>NZ_JAAQWL010000003.1:0-801441 GCF_012985495.1 Pseudomonas sp. WS 5146 | reverse complement strand
TAGCAATCCGCCCGAACGCAGAAAGCGATGGTCTGTTCGACGTCTATTTCTGCCATCACTTTTTGCGAACAATCGACATTAGTAAGCCTGATTATGGTCAATAATGTGTCCACCATGTCCCCGCACATGTGTCAACCATGTGTCCGGTCCGTACATGTCTTTACAAAAGTGACCCGCTGTAAGAGCGGAACCATAGGCCGCCGTTACCGCAGCAACGGATATGTACACCGCCCACCGCCCACCGCGCCAAGGCAGTAAAGCTAACGCAACGGCCCCAACACCTGCCGATACCGCTCCACCCCCTGGGGCGTCTGCCTGACCAGGCTGATCTCCATGCCCAACGGATCCTCCCGCCGATTGCCACTCAACTGCCGCCAACCCTTGTCCGCCTCCCACACCCGCACCTGCACATCACTGACCCCACTCAACACCACAACCCCGCCTTTGGCCGCCGGCAACGGAAAGCGCTCCCGCGCAGGCGCCGCCGCACGGTACAGGCTGTCGCCCTTGAGCCACCAGCGCACGCGTTGCAATCCATCTCCGGCCACCGGTGCACTGCGAATCACCTCCAGCGTAAAACCCTTGCTGTCGGAGCTGCGCACCGTCACGGCGGCCAACCCGGCAGGTTTGGCGGTGTCGTCTTCGGTTGGGCCAGGCGCGCTCAGTTCCACGCTGGCGCGCAGGCTGACATCGCGTTGCAGCTGGTTCAACGCCCGCAACAGCGCTTCTGTCTGCTCCGTGCTGGCCTGCAGGTGCTGGTCGGCGCGGGTCACGCTGTCGAGCCCACGCCAGGCGATCAGGCTGACCACCGCCATCAGCATGATCGCCACCATTACTTCGATCAGGGTGAAGCCTTGCTGGGATGGGTTCATGGTTGAGTCACCACACGCATCAGCCCGGCCGCATCGCGCTGCAGGCTGAGGCTGTATTGGCCATCGGACAGCACCACGCGCACCGGCGGGCTGATCCATTCGGCGTCGAGTACGAGCACCCGCCCGGGTTCGATTGAGACCTGCATCGGCGTGTGTTCCCACGGGCGCGGGCGCAGTTGGCTGTCGCCCTTGAAGGTCTCGATACCTGAACCGTCATCACTGCGGCGGTTGAAGCCAAAGCCCTTGGCGTCGGCGCGCCAGGTGATGGGGCGCCCGTCCGCACGGGCTTCAGCCTGGGCCACTTGCAGCAGTTGGCTCAGGCGTTCGGCATCCTTGCGCAGCAGGTGCAGCGGGTCGGGCTTGATGGTCAGGCTGATGGCGGCACTGGCAATGCCGATGATCACCAGCACCACCATCAACTCGATCAGAGTAAAGCCTTGCTGTTTCATCGCCCGACTCCTGAACAACTGGTGAGCTTGTGAAATAAAAACGTGCGAATTGGCCTGTAGGCTGAAAGCACGCACAGACAGGAGGTCCCGCTCATGGCATTTGCTCTTCGATTTTCGCCCGCCCACAGTGTGCAGGCGCTGGCCTTGTTGGCGGCCCTGGCCGGGGTGGCGGTGTGGACGCCGTTGCTGCTGACATCCGCCGAGTCCCACACGCCCCAGGCCGCGCCCCAGACGCTGGCGGCGCGCAGTGACAACCCGGCGTTGCAGTGGTTTGCCAGCGCGCCCTCGGCGTTGCAGGTCAAAGTCTCGGGCGTGCTCGCCGGCGCGCGTGGCGCGGTGGCGATCCTCAGCCTTAACGATGGGCCGCCGCGCAGCTTCCTGCTCGGCGAGCGTTTGAGCCCCGGTGTGCGGCTGACGGCCATTGAAGGTGATGGCGTGGAGATCGAGCGCGGCGGCGAGAAGCTGCGCGTCAACCTCGACAAGTTGCCGGACGCTCCCGCATTACCGTCACTCACTCGGCCATGACCTGGGTCGCCAGACGCGCCAGCGGCGGCGCTTCGCGGCTGGCATCGAGCACCAGCAGGCTGACCTGAAACAGGCGGCCCTCGGCGTTGATGGTCTGCTCACAGCGCAGCTTCAGTCGGCCCTGGTCGCAGTCGAAGGTCTTTTTGCCGCTGCGTAGCTGTCCGCCCAACCGCAGCTCCGCCAACCGACTTTGTCCGGCCAGCAACGCGATGGATTTGTCGCGCAGCAGGCCGTTGCTCTGGGTCATCAACCCGGCCACGCGCACGGCGGCCGCCATGGCCACAGCAATGATCGCCAGCGCCACCAGCACTTCAATCAGGGTAAAGCCTTGCTCCTTGCGGCGGCTGTACATGGCGCTCTCAAAGCCGGGAAACAGGCCCGCAGACTAGCGCCGGCAGTTGACCGATTAGCGACCAAACCTCCCGAGGATTTTCAATACGACTGACATGTGTTCTTGCAACACTGCGCCACGAAATGCACCCAAGCCAAGGAATGTCGAGATGGAAATCGCGCCCCTAACGTCCCCATTGCCAGGCCCGCGCGGCCAACGTGGCTTCACCTTGATCGAGATCATGGTGGTGGTGGTCATCCTCGGGATTCTGGCGGCGATGGTGGTGCCCAAAGTGCTCGATCGGCCCGACCAGGCACGGGCCACGGCGGCCAAGCAGGATATCGGTGGGTTGATGCAGGCGCTGAAACTCTATCGCCTCGACCACGGCAGCTACCCAAGCATGAACCAGGGCTTGAAAGTGCTGGTAGAACGCCCGGCCGACGCCAAGAACAGTAACTGGCGCGCCTACCTGGAGCGCCTGCCCAACGACCCGTGGGGCAACCCTTATCACTACCTCAACCCCGGCGCCAATGGTGAGGTCGATGTGTTCTCCCTGGGTGCCGACGGCAAACCGGATGGCGACGGCGTGAATGCCGATATCGGCTCCTGGCAGTTGTAAGGCCCGCCATGAACAGGCATTCGCCCGCAGCGGCGAAGCAGCGCGGCATGGCGATTATCAGCGCGCTGCTGATCGCGGCGGTGGTGGCGGTGATCGCCGGCGCCATGCTCACACGCCAGACCGTCTTCACCCGTAGCCTTGAGGCCGAGCAGCAGCGCGTGCAGGGCCAGTGGCTGTTGCTGGGCGCGCTGGAACAGAGCCGCCTGTTGCTGTGGGACGCGCGTAAAAAGGATGTGTTGACCCGCCTCGACCAGCCATGGGCACGCGCCCAGGGCGGTGTGTTTGAAGGGCGGCTGGAGGATGAACAGGGCAAGTTCAACCTGCGCAACCTAGTCAATCGCCAGCAACAAGATGACGAGCAATTGCAGCACTTCGAACGCTTGTGTCGGCTGATCGGCGTCGACCCGGCCGTGAGCCGTCGCATCAGCCAGCGGGTGATCGGCTCCTATGACCAGCGCGTTGTACACAAAGGCGCGTCGGATGAGCGGCTGCCGGCCAAATACCCGATGCTGCGCAGCCTCGATGACCTCAGTGGTATTGAAGGCATCGACCCACAGGTGCTGCGGCGCCTGCACGCTTTTGTCAGCGTGCTGCCCGGCAACACCTGGGTCAACGGCAATACCGCCAGCGCCGAAGTGCTCAGCGCGGTGGTGCCGCTGCTCAGCCTGGCCCAGGCCCAGGCGCTGGTGGCCGAGCGCGACAGCGGGCGCTGGTTTATCAACCGTGGCGACTTTGTTAACCGTCTGCGCATGCCCCAAGTGGCGATGGATTCGGTGCAGGTGGGTATTACCAGCGAGTGGTTCCGTTTGCAGGGCCAGGCCCGTCGCGAGCAACGCCGAGTGACGATCGAGGCGTTGTTGCACCGGCCCGAAGACCGCCAGCCGCAGGTGATCTGGTCGCGGGTGGGTGTATGAAGCGTTTGCGCATTGGCTTGCCGCCACTTGATCAACTGACGGTCGACAGTCCGGTGAACTTTGCCTGGCTGGACGCTGGCAGGGTGATCGCCGAGGGCCGCGAAAGCCTGAAGCAGTTGGGCCAACACCGCCAGCCAGTGGACTGCTTCCTGCACCCGCGTGACAGCCTGTTGACCAGCCTGGAGTTGCCGCCATTACCCGCCGCCAAAACCGCGGCCGCCGTGGCCTGCGCCGCGCAGGCATTGATTCTTGGGCCAATCGATCAGATGCAGGTGGCTCACGGCCCGCGTGGCAGCGACGGTCTTGTGCAGGTGGCCTGGGTGCCCAAGGCCGGGCTGGCACAACTGGGCCAGGTACTGGCGCAGGTGCCGCTCAAGCTGCGCGGCCTTTACCCGGCGCCGTACGCCTTGCCGGTGGCCACGGCGGCACTGGACGATGGGCATTTGCTCACGCGACATAGCCTGCAACAAGCCACCGTGCATCCACTGGGGCAACACGCCCTGGATCAAACCCTTGATGTGCAGCTGGTCGAGGCTGCGCAGCGCTGGAGCGGCGCAGTGCCCGCCTGGGGCTTGCAGGGGCAGTTCAATCAACGTGCTACCGGCGGCTGGGGCAGGGCGCTGGCTTGTGCGGCGCTGGCCGTCGTTATCTGGACCGTTGGCCTGAACCTGTACGCCGCCCGCCAGGCCGAAGAAGGCCAGCGGCTGAAGGCGCTAATGAGCCAACAGGTGCGCCAGGCCTTTCCCGAGCTGCCGGTGATCCTCAACCCTCTGCAGCAGGTGCGCCAACAGTTGGCGGCGCGGCAAAGCGGGGCGGCGGCTGATCCCGGCCAACGCTTTACCAGCCTGCTGCAACTGGCGGGCAGCCACTTGCCGTTTATGGTCGGCAGTGTCGACAGCCTGAGCTTTGAGCAGGGCCGTTTGCACCTGGGCCTGTTGGCCGACAGCCATAGCCCGGCGGCGCAAGGCGACTGGCAGGCGGCGTTGGCGGAAGCCGGTTTTGCCGCGACCCGTGATGAGCAAGGTTGGACCCTGGGGCCGGCAGACAACACCGTCACCCCGGAGGAGGACGACGATGAATAAGTGGCAGCAGGTGCGCAGTCAGTCCCATGTGTTCTGGACTGGCCTGGCCGTGCGTGAAAGACGCATGTTGGCCGGTGCCGGGCTGATCCTGGCGAGCCTGCTGACCTGGCTGGTGCTGGTTCAGCCGGCGCTAAAAAAAATCGACTATTGGCAGGTCGAAATCCCGAAGCTGCGCTCCCAGGCCGAAGCCTTGCAGGTGCTGTTGCAGGGCGTCGCGGCGCCGCGTCAGGCGGATGACAGCGCGCTGCGCCAAGCCCTCGATGGCGCCGGCCTGCAAGGCCATTACCAATTGCAGGCGCTGGCCCCCGGCGGCTGGCAGCTGACCTTCGAGAATGCCCCGGCTGACCGTGTGGTGGACTGGCTGCTGGGCAACCCCCGTTCGTTTTCTTTGGAAGTGTCCGAGGCGCGCTTGCAACGCGCCCAGGACGCTGTCGACAACTCGGCCGGCACTGTGTCCGGGACCGTTCGCATGGATCAGGCGCTTGGCGCTAAGGAAGCTTCATGAAGTGGTCAGTCCCCAACTCCGCGCCTTTTCGCAAGGTCGCGCCGCTGCTATTGCTGGCCCTGAGCGCGTGCAGTAACCCGCAGTCACCCAAGCCTTTGCTGGTGGACAGTGAGCTGGGCCAGCCATTGGCCGACACGCGGCGCAGCGGCGAAACCGTGTTGGACCGCCAGCGCGAACCCGCGCCGGCCCCGCGCGTGCAGCACCCGGTGACCAACAGCGCCCGTGGCCACGCCCCGGCGGTGCTCAAGGCGCGCAACCCGCTGGGCGACCAGCCGGTACAGCTGAATTTTGTGGATGCCGATATCCAGGCGGTGGTGCGTGCCTTGTCGCGCGCCACCGGCCAGCAGTTTCTGGTGGACCCGCGTGTAAAAGGCAACCTCACGTTGGTCAGCGAAGGCCAGGTGCCGGCGCATCAGGCCTACGACATGCTGCTGGCGGCGTTGCGCATGCAGGGCTTCAGCGTGGTGGATGTGGGTGGCGTTGCCCAGGTGGTGCCGGAGGCCGATGCCAAGCTGCTCGGCGGGCCGATCTACAGCGCCGGCAGCAGCGGCATGCAGACGCGGACCTTTCGGCTGCAATATGAAAACGCGGTGAACCTGATCCCGGTGCTGCGTCCCATTGTGTCGCCGAACAACCCGATCAACGCCTACCCCGGCAACAACAGCATCGTCATCACTGACTATGCTGAAAACCTGGCGCGGGTGGCGCAGATTATCGACGGCATCGACACACCCAGCGCCATCGACACCGATGTGGTGAAGATCCAGAACGGCATCGCCGTCGATATCGCGGCCATGGTCGCTGAATTGCTGGAAACCCAGGGTGCCGACCAGACGCAAAAGATCAACGTGGTGGGCGACCCGCGTTCCAACTCGATCATCATTCGTTCCGGCAGCCCCGAGCGCACAGAGCTGGCGCGTAACCTGATCTACAAACTCGACAATGCCCAGAGCAACCCGAGCAATATGCACGTGGTGTACCTGCGCAACGCCCAGGCGGGCAAGCTGGCGCAGTCGTTGCGCGGGCTGTTGACCGGTGAGAGCGAGTCCGGGGTCAGCGATGAGGCCCGTGGCAAACTCAGCTCGATGGGCGGCGGCTCCCAGAACAACCAGGGCAGTAATACTCAGAACAGCAGCGGCACGCCCACCGGCAGTGGTGTGCAGTCGTCGGGCTACGGCCAGTCGAGCAGTTCGGGCAGCAGCGCCAACAGCAGCACCCCCAGCGATCAGAACACTGCGTTCAGCGCCGGTGGTGTGACGATCCAGGCGGACGCTACCACCAACACCTTGCTGATCTCCGCGCCCGACCCGCTGTACCGCAACCTGCGCGAAGTGATCGACATGCTCGACCAGCGCCGCGCCCAGGTGGTTATCGAAAGCCTGATCGTTGAAGTCAGCGAAGACGACGCCAGTGAGTTCGGCGTGCAATGGCAGGCTGGCAACCTGGGCGGCAAGGGCGGTTTTGGCGGCGTTAACCTGGGCGGCAGTGGGCTGGTCACCACCGGCAAGACCAGCATTGATGTGTTGCCCAAAGGGCTGAATATCGGCTTGGTCAACGGCAGCGTGGATATTCCGGGGATCGGCAAGGTGCTCGACCTCAAGGTGCTGGCCCGCGCCCTCAAGAGCAAAGGCGGCACCAACGTGCTGTCCACGCCGAACCTGCTGACCCTGGACAACGAAGCAGCGAGCATTTTTGTCGGCCAGACCATTCCGTTTGTCACCGGCAGTTATGTCACCGGTGGCGGCGGCACCAGCAACAACCCGTTCCAGACCGTACAGCGCGAAGAGGTGGGGCTGAAGCTGAACGTGCGGCCGCAGATTTCCGAAGGCGGCACGGTGAAGCTGGATATTTACCAGGAGGTCAGCAGCGTCGACACGCGCGCCTCGGTGGAGGCGGGCACGGTGACCCAAAAACGCGCGATCGACACCAGTATTTTGCTGGATGACGGGCAAATCATGGTGCTCGGCGGGTTGCTGCAGGACGGCTATAGCCAGAGCAATGACGCGGTACCGTGGCTGGCGGATATCCCTGGGTTGGGGGCGCTGTTTCGCAATGAAAAGCGCAGCGTCACCAAGACCAATCTGATGGTGTTTTTACGCCCCTACATTATTCGCGACAGTGGCGCTGGGCGCAGTATCACCTTGAACCGCTATGAATTCATGCGCCGCGCCCAGGGCGGGTTGCAGCCGGAGCACAGTTGGGCGCTGCCGGATGTGCAGGCGCCGCAGTTGCCTTCGGTGGAGAAGGCGATTCCCGGGGCGCAGCAGCAGGGGCCAAGGGCGGTGATTCGGGCAGTGCCGGTTTCGCAGGTGCGGCCGTGATCTACCTGAAGTATGAAGATCAAACTGTGGGAGCTGGCTTGCCTGCGATGGCGGTGGGTCAGTTGAACATTTTTCAGCTGAAAGTCCGCTATCGCAGGCAAGCCAGCTCCCACATGTACGGTGGTGTATGAGTTTGCTCCCCTACGTCTGGGCCAAATCCCAGCGCATCCTCCTGCGCCCCGGCGATGAAGGCAGGGTGCTGACGGTTTGCCCCTCAACCCCCGGCTGGTCGATCAGCGAGGTCCAGCGCCAGTTCGGCCAATCACGCCTGGAGCATGTGCGCGACGACGAACTCGACGGCCTGCTCACCAGTGCCTATGCCGACACCGGCAGTGCGGCGGCGGTGGTTGGCGCGGCTGAGAACGAAGTCGACCTCGACCGCCTGATGCAGGACATGCCCGAAATCACCGACCTGCTCGACACCCAGGACGGCGCGCCGGTGATCCGCATGATCAACGCCTTGCTCACCCAGGCTGCGCGCGATGAAGCCAGCGATATTCACATCGAACCCTACGAAACCCATTCCGTGGTGCGCTATCGCGTCGATGGCACCCTGCGTGATGTGGTGTCGCCGCGCAAGGCGCTGCATGGCGCGCTGGTGTCGCGGATCAAGATCATGGCCCAGCTCGACATCGCCGAAAAACGCTTGCCCCAGGACGGTCGTATTGCCCTGCGGGTGGCGGGGCGGCCGATTGATATTCGCGTGTCCACCGTGCCGACGGGGCATGGCGAAAGGGTCGTGATGCGCCTGCTGGACAAACAGGCCGGGCGCTTGCAGCTGGAAACCCTGGGCATGCAGCCGCAACTGCTGGCGCGCCTGGATACCTTGATCCGCCAGCCCCACGGCATCGTGCTGGTCACCGGGCCGACCGGCAGCGGCAAGACCACCAGCCTGTACGCTGCCCTGGCGCGGCTGGATGCGAGCACCAGCAATATTCTCACCGTCGAAGACCCGGTGGAATACGACTTGCCCGGTATCAGCCAGATTCAGGTCAACGCCAAGATCGACATGACCTTCGGCCTTGCACTGCGGGCGATTCTGCGCCAGGACCCGGACATCATCATGATTGGTGAGATCCGCGACCTGGAGACCGCGCAAATCGCCGTGCAGGCTTCGTTGACCGGGCATTTGGTGCTCGCCACCTTGCACACCAATGACGCGGTGTCGGCGGTCAACCGCTTGATCGATATGGGCGTCGAGCCGTTCCTGTTGGCCTCGTCATTGTTGGGCGTATTGGCCCAGCGCCTGGTGCGGCGCCTGTGCCCGCATTGCAAGCAGGAAGACCCGGCGGTGCCTGGCACCTGGCGGCCGGTGGGGTGTGCGCAGTGCAACCAGATCGGTTACAGCGGGCGTACCGGCATCCATGAATTGTTCTGCGTTGATGACGATGTGCGCAGCCTGATCCACCAAGGCGCCGGCGAGCAGGATTTGCGCCTGGCTGCACGTCGCGCCGGCATGTTCAGCATGCGCGAGGATGGCGAGCGCTGGGTACGCAGCGGCGCCACCGCAGTCGAAGAAATCCTGCGCGTGACACGGGACGCCTGATGAATCGCTATCGTTACGAAGCCGCCGATGCCAGCGGCAAAATCGAAGCCGGGCACGTGGAAGCCGACAGCCAGAGCGCGGCGTTTGCCCAGTTGCGCAGCCGTGGCTTGACCGCATTGCAGGTACAGATTGAGGGTAATCAAGCGGCGGCCGGCGGCGGCAGCCTGTTCACGCCCAAACTCTCGGACAACGATCTGGCCTGGGCCACGCGGCAACTCGCGAGTTTGCTGGGCGCCAGCCTGCCGTTGGAGGCGGCGCTGAGTGCCACGGTGGAGCAGGCCGAGAAAAAACACATCGCCCAGACCCTGGCCGCCGTGCGCGGCGATGTACGCGGCGGCATGCGTTTGGCCGACGCCTTGGCGGCGCGGCCACGGGACTTTCCATCGATTTACCGTGCCTTGATTGCGGCGGGGGAGGAGTCCGGTGACCTGGCCCAGGTGATGGAGCGCCTGGCCGATTACATCGAGGAGCGTAACAACCTGCGCGGCAAGATCATGACGGCGTTCATCTACCCCGGCGTGGTCGGGTTGGTGTCCATTGGCATTGTGATTTTCCTGTTGAGCTATGTGGTGCCGCAGGTGGTCAGCGCGTTTTCCCAGGCGCGCCAGGACCTGCCGGGGCTGACCCTGGCGATGCTCAATGCCAGCGACTTTATCCGCGCCTGGGGCTGGTTGTGTTTTGCCTTGATTGTCGGTGGGTTTTGGGGCTGGCGCTTGTACCTGCGCAACCCGCTGGCGCGGCTCAATTGGCATAGCCGGGTGCTGCGCTTGCCGCTGATCGGGCGGTTTGTGTTGGGGCTCAATACTGCGCGGTTTGCGTCGACCCTGGCGATTCTCGGCGGCGCCGGCGTGCCGTTGCTGCGGGCATTGGAGGCGGCGCGCCAGACCTTGTCCAATGACCGCCTCAGCCAGTGCGTCAACGATGCCACCGCCAAGGTTCGCGAAGGCGTTAACCTGGCGCCTGCATTGGCAGTGGAAAAGGTCTTCCCGCCGGTGTTGATTCACCTGATTGCCAGCGGCGAAAAAACCGGTTCACTGCCGCCGATGCTTGAACGTGCGGCGCAGACCTTGTCCCGCGATATCGAACGCCGGGCGATGGGCATGACGGCGTTGCTGGAGCCGCTGATGATTGTGGTGATGGGGGCGGTGGTGTTGGTGATTGTGATGGCGGTGTTGTTGCCGATCATCGAGATCAACCAACTGGTGACCTGATTGCACCCGGTCAAATGTGGGAGCTGGCTTGCCTGCGATGGCATCAACTCGGTGTGCCTGATGTACCGAGGTATCTGCATCGCAGGCAAGCCAGCTCCCACATCTGGGTCGGTTTTATTCAGTTGATTCTGCTCGCTCCCTATATGCATCACTGCAACCTCGGGTTCCTCATTCCGTCACATCCAACCCACTGCGACACAGCCCACACCGCATCCAGCAAAACCCCGCTGAAACCTCGCTGTCACCTGCCTTGAAATCGCTCAAAAGCATGACCGAAACACCCGAGAATCTTTCGTAAAATCAAGCGCTTCCTCCCGAGGTTTTTTCCTTTTGCTGTCATCGGATGCTGCGAAATTGCCTACCCATGGCCTCAACCCCAGCCACCCCCGGAACACGGCTTGGGACCGAAGCCATAGCGTCATGCAAGAGCCCTCTACCCAAACGTACAAACACGACGAAAGGAGATTCTTCATGTTTAAGCGCACTATGATCGCAGCCTCTTTGGTAGTTGCAGCACTGGCTTCCGCCCAATCCATGGCCGCAGTGGTCGGTGGCGGTGCCACCCTGCCGGAAAAACTCTACGGCAGCACGGCCACTTCGACCACGGCTACCGGCATCCTCTCTGCCACCGTCCCTGGTTTTAACCCCTATATCGGTGTAGGCAGCGGCGACGGCAAAAAGGCCTTCTTCGGTAATGATTCGACCAAGCTGAAACTGGCTGCCGGCATCACCGTTGACTATGCGGGCAGTGACTCGATCGTTAGCGTTGCGGAACTGGCGGCTTATAATGCTGACGCCGTGAACGGCCGTGCCGCCTACGGCCCGTTGATTCAAATCCCGGCCGAGGCCACGTCGGTGACAGTGCCTTACCACATCGACGGCAAGACATCGCTGCAGCTCAGCAGTGGCCAGTTGGCTGATATCTTTGCCGGCAAAATCACTAACTGGAACCAGGTGCTATTCAACGGGGCTGCGGGTCCAAACCTGCAGATCAAAGTGGTCTATCGCCAGGAAACCAGCGGCACTACCGAGATCTTGACCAACCACCTCAAGGCGGTAAAACCTGCTTCGGTGCCGGCTGTCAGCAACAGCTTCGTCACCGCCATCGGTTTTGACCCAGCCACCAGCGCTCCGGCCGGCTCAAGCTACATCGCGGTCACCGGCAGTCAAGGTGTTGCCACTGCCATTACCAACAACAACGGTGCCATCGGTTACGTCAGCCCTGACTATGCACAGTTCAACAGCGCTGCCGCTGTTGCTTCGGTCAACGGTTTCCTGCCGACTGAAGTCAACGTTCAAGCCAGCCTTGACGGTGTTGTACCTCCGGTTCTTGGCAGCGACGAAGCCAAAAATCCTTTGAACTGGGTCCCTACGTTTCCTAACCCTACCGCAGGCTACCCCATTGTGGGCTACACCAACCTGGTCTTCAGCCAGTGCTACAAAGACACCACTGACACCGCGCGTATCCGTGTGTTCTTGAACCGTCACTACACCGGTTTGAACAACGCAACCACCAGCAGCCACTCGTTCATCCCGTTGTCCGCTACTTGGCAGAAAGCTGTCCACGACAACTTCTACGCCACCACCAGCGCCCTGCGCCTGGGCGACACCAACACCTGCAACGGTATTGGCCGTCCGCAGTAAGCCCCGTCTCGACAGGGTTTGCCCCACAACCGGCAATGACTTCGCGTCATTGCCGGTTTTGTCGTTTCCTCGCCCAACCAGCCAGTTGAACCGCACTGCGTGAACATTGTGTGACAACAGTTCGGTCGCGCCCCCCGGCAACTGCCTTAAGCAATAACCCCGACACGTGGCCGCGCAGTGTTTGCGTGCCCGTCGTTCGCCTGACCCGTCAAAAGGACCTGTAAGTGATGCGTTCCCGACTGAAGCTGCCTGCTACCCGTGCCGACAAGGTGCCTGCCACCTCAGGTCAAGTGTTGCTGCTCAAACCCCTGGCCCAGGTCATTGCGCTGCTGGTGTTTGCCGGTGGTGCCCACGCGGCGCAGCCTCAGGCGTTCAGTTCGGGCTGGTTTTCGGCCAAGGGCGCAGCGCAAACGGCCGGCAGCGCACGACCGGGTGTGGTGATGCCGGGAACGCCGCCGCCGTTGTCCCAGCAACAGCGCGGCAACGAGCAGTTGCAGCGCTCCTTGCAGAACCTCAATACCAGCGTCGCCGCGATTGCCGCGCAACAGGCCGTGCAGGCCGCTGCCAGAAGCAGCGCGGGCGCGGCGCCGCAGAGCATCCACAACGGCCTGGGTGGTAATGGCTTGAATGTGGTGATTGGCGCAGATGGCAAGCCGCTGTTCGTCAACGCCGAAGGGCCGGTGCAGACCGATGCCAACGGCAAGACGCTGGTGTCGATCAAGCAGACGGCCGACAAGGCGATCCTCAATTGGCAAACCTTCAACGTGGGCCGCGACACCACCGTGCAGTTCCAGCAGAACAGCGATTGGGCGGTGCTCAACAAGATCAATAACAGCACCGCGCCTAGCCAGATCCAGGGGGCGATCAAGGCCGACGGCACGGTGATGATCGTCAACGGCAACGGCGTGGTATTCAGCGGCAGCAGCCAGGTCAATGTGCGCAACCTGGTGGCGGCAGCCACCGGGTTCAGCGATGAGCAATTCACCGCCAGGGGCCTGTACAGCGCCAGCAACAGCGCGCCGAGTTTTGCCCAGGCCGCCGGCAATGTGACGGTCGAGCGCGGCGCGCAGATCCAGACCCAGGTGCCCGCGACATCGACGGCGGGTGGCGGTTATGTGCTGTTGCTGGGCAAAGAGGTGGCAAACGCCGGCAGCATTTCCACTGCACGCGGCCAGACTGTGCTGGCGGCGGGCGACAGCTTTGTGATCAAGAAGGGCTACAGCACCGACGGCAATGTTGCTTCCACTACACGCGGCAACGAAGTCAGCGTCACCGGCAGTGGCAAGGCCAGCAACACGGGGTTGATCCAGGCCTCTACGGGGGACATCACCCTGACCGGCCAGCAGGTGCTGCAAAACGGCGTGGTGCTTTCAAGCTCCTCGGTGGAAGCACGTGGCACCTTGCATTTGAAGGGCACCGGCAGCAACGCCAGCGTAAGCCTGGGCGAGGGCAGCCTCAGCGCCATTGTGCTCGACAGCAGCAACGCCCTCGACAGCCAGCGCGCCGGGTTGATTACCCCGGCGGCTGACCAGGCCGGTAACGTCGTGCCGGCTGACGTGTACCGGCGCGACCAATCCCTGGTGGAAATCACCAGTGACGGCACGGTGGACTTTCGCAGCGGCTCCCTGACGCTGGCAACGGGTGGTCAGGTCGGCGTCAAGGCCGCGCAGCGCAGCTTGCTGCGTGACGGCGCAGTGATCGACGTGTCCGGCGCCATCGGCGTCAAGTTGGCGATGGAGTCCAACAGCGTCAAGGTCAATATCCAGGGTAACGAGCAGCGCGATGCGGCGGTCAACCGTGACGGCAAAGCGCTGAACAACAACGATGTGTGGGTGGATGTCCGCGACCTGATTTTTGTCCCGGCCGGCACCAATGGCTATGCCACCGACCGCTGGTACACCGCGGGCGGCCTGCTGGAAGTGGGCGGCTATCTGGGCACGCGCAACCACGGCATTGGCGAATGGATGGCCCAGGGTGGCACCGTGACGTTCAGCGGCAAGGACGTGGTGACCCGGCAGGGTTCGCAGATCAACCTGTCGGGCGGCACCCTTGATGTGCAGGCCGGCAAGATCCAGCAAACCTGGCTCAAAGGCCCTGATGGACGCTTGTACGAGCTGTCCAGTGCGCCGGGGGATTTGCTTTATACCGGGATCTACAAGGGTTACGAAGACCACAGCCAGCGCTGGGGCGTGACCGACTATTACTACAACCCGCTGATCGCCCCGCGCGAGCGCAGCGAAGCCGGCTATACCGTCGGGCGCGATGCCGGGCGCCTGGTCGTCAGTACTGCCGGCGCCGTGCTGGAAGGGCAAATTGTCGGCGACACCTACCAGGGTGAGCGCCAGACCCAGGCTGCGCAAAAAGGCCTGGACGGTTACCTGCAATCGCAAAAAGCCGTGGCCCGTGGCGCCGCCCTGGTGGTGGGCAGTTATGTGCCGTATTACGTCAAGGACAGTGCCCAGTTGCAGTATGCCTTGGGCGCGGACGCCAACACGGCGAAGAACGTGGTGCTGGGGCCAAGGGCCGCTGCCGTCGCGGCCGGGTTGGACTTGAACAGCGCACTGCCGGCTGATCGAGTGTCGACGTTGTATCTGGACAGTGAGGCGTTGAGCGCGACGAAACTGGGATCGATCAAGGTCGCCAGCACCGGCTCGATTCTGGTCAATGGCGCACTGGAGGTGGAGCCCGCCGGTGACATCACCTTGTTTGGTCCCAGGATCGAGGTCAATGCCAACCTCACCGCGCATTCCGGCAGCCTGCAGCTGGGCAACGTGCAGGCGCAGATTACGCCGACCGGCAAGAACGACGTGACCCTTGGTGGTCGCGGCAGCTTGGTTGTCAATGCTGGCGTGTCGCTGGATACCAGCGGTCTGTGGAGCAACCAGTTGCTCAGTGTGAGCGACAGCAGCCGGTTGCCTTACCTCAACGGCGGCAACGTGGCCTTGCGCAGCAGTGGCGATGTGAGCCTGGCAGCCGGCAGCCGGGTGGACGTGTCTTCCGGCGCGGCCCTGGATGCCAGGAACCAGCTGATCGGTGGCAAGGGCGGCGACGTCACGCTTGCGGCCAACGCCAACAGTGCAGACAGCCGCGGCAACCTGGCCCTCAACGGCGAGTTGCTCGGCTATGGCGTCAGTGGCGGCGGGCGCTTGAGTGTGCAGGCCGGCAAGGTGCTGATCAGTGATCAGCCCGGCGCGCCCCAAGCGGGCACGCTGCAACTCGACAGCGGGTTCTTCAACAAAGGCTTTGGTGCCTACGACATCACCGGCAACGAAGGTTTGTTAGTGGCCGACGGTACTCAGGTCGACGTGACTGCGCCGGTGTACCGCCTCAATGACACCGCGCAAAACCTGGTGAGCGGCGCCGATCCGCGCAGCGCACTGCAAATCTGGACCCCGCCGCAATACCGCGAAACCCCCACCAAAGGCCAGCTGACGCCACGCAAAGGCGCCAGCCTGAGCCTGCAAGCCGGCACACCATTGTCCACTGCCGCGCAAATGGCAGTGGTGCAGGCGCGCATTGGCCAGGGCGCGGTGGTCAACGTGGATCCGGGCCAGTCCATCGGCGTGCGCAGCATTGGCCAGTTGACCGTGGACGGCACGTTGAATGCCTGGGGCGGCACTATCACCCTGGGTGGCGTCAGCGTGCAGCCCACGGTGGCCGATGGTGTTGAGGCCAAAGGTCACGACCGTTCGATCTGGGTCGGCGAACACGCCGTGCTGGACGTGGCCGCACGCGCAGCCACGGCTGTCGACAGCCTGGGGCGGCGCTACGGCGTGGTGGGCCAGGGCGGCACTATCGTGATTGGCGGGCTGATCGACCCGGCCACCGGAATCGCCAGCGCGGCCAACCTGTTTGTGGTGGTGCGCGAAGGCGCACGCCTGGACGCCTCTGGTAGCCAGGCGCTACTGGACATGTCCGGTGCCGGCCCCACAGTGGTCGCCAGCCGTGGCGGCACCATCTCCCTGGCTTCCAACAATGGCCTTTATCTGGACGGCACGCTTAGCGCCAACAGCGGCGGCGCCGGTGCGGCGGGTGGCAGCCTGAACGTGGCCCTGGAAGCGCCGTTGTACCTCGATACCGCCGTTGCCCGTGTGCGCCAGGCGCGTGAATTGATCGTCAGTGCCGCCGATTCAGGCGCGCCTTTACCGATCGGCAGTACGCCCGAAGCGGTGGCGGGCGGCTTGACCTACGGGCATGGACGGCTGACGGCCAACCAGGTCAGCGCCGGCGGTTTCGACAACCTGTCGCTGCTGAGCAACGGCCTGATCAGCTTTGACGGTGATGTGGCCTTGCGTCTGGGGCAGAGCCTGAGCCTGTATTCAGGGGCCATGGCTTTGACCGATAGCGCCGCGAAGCCGTCTCAGGTGTTTTTGACCGCACCCTATGTGCGCCTTGCCGGGGTGGGCAACAACAACAGCGCCACCGACAGCCTGGTGCGCCCGACGGTCCAGGGCGGCGTTTCCACTCAAGGTACGGCTGGCCTGTTGAGCGTCGAAGCGTCGAACGTGCTGGATGTGCGTGATAGCGTCAATTTCGGCGCCCATGCCGAGCGCTCCAAAGCGTTGGCCAACGGTATTGACCGGCGTGCCTTTGACCAGGCTCATTTGGTCAGCCAGGGGGATATGCGCTTTCTGGCCCGAAGCGCCGACAAAACCCAAACCGCCCTGACCACCCAAGCCGACCTGAACCTGATCGCCGCGCAGATTTACCCGGCGACCGGGGCCGTTGCCGAGGTGACGGCAGGTAACACCGGCGGTGAATTTGACTCGGCGCGTACGTTGCGCATTGGCCGGGTGCGCAGTACGGACCCGGCGCTGCCTTACTCAGTGTTCGGCAGCCTATCGCTGAACGCCTCGACCATCGAGCAAGGCGGTGTGCTTCGCTCGCCTATGGGCAGTCTCAGCTTGGGTGTGGACGGTGGTATTACGCGCGCTACCAAAGTGATCAATCTGTTGCCGGGCAGCCTGACCTCTGTCAGCGCAGGTGGCCTGGTGCTGCCTTATGGTGGAACAGTCGACGGCGTGACGTGGCGCTACGACGGCAAGCAGGTAGAGTTGTTGGGCGTTGGCGGCACCCGCAGTACAGGTAATGCGGCGGTGGGTGTGCAACTGGCGGGCGGCTCGCTGAATGTGCAACGGGACGCAGTGCTGGACCTTTCCGGTGGCGGCCAATTGCTTGGCGCGGCATTCGTTTCCGGGCGCGGCGGTTCCACGGATGCGCGCTACAACCCCTTGGTGCAAATCGGAGCGGACGGACGCTTTTCCTTACCGGGCCTGGCCACCAACCCCATCTATGCGATTGTCCCCGGCAGCCAGCCCTGGGTAGCGCCGAGCGGCGGCGAAGCGGGCGCGACCCAGCCTCTGGTCGGCCAGCAAATCAATATCGGTGCGGGTGTGCCTGGCCTGCCACAGGGGACCTACACCTTGCTGCCGTCCACTTACGCCCTGTTGCCAGGGGCGTTTCGGTTGGAGATCAACGGCTTGGCCGCGCCGTTCGCCAGCGGCGCGATGCACAGCGCCGCGGCCATGAATAACGGTTCCTGGTCAACCGAAGGCTTACTGTCGGTTGCCGGTACTCACATTCGTGACAGTTTATCGAGCCAGTTGATTGTCACTCCGGCTGAGGTATTGCGCCGTTATTCCCAGTACAACGAAACCGCTTACGCAGACTTTATTCGCGCGGATGCGGCACGCCTGGGTGTGCCACGTGCTGCGCTTGAAGCCGATGCCAAAACCCTGAGATTGCGACTGGTGGGCGGTCAAAAAGACCTGGGGTTCAGCTTTGATGGTGAGGGGCGCTTCAAACCCGCACAGGGCGGTTTTGGTGCCACTGTTGCGGTGCTGTCCAGTGGCGACATAGAAGTGGTTTCTGACACCGCAACGGCCAGTAGCGCTGCATTGATGGCGTCGGTGCGGGCCAGCGACTTGAATGCCTTGGGGGCTGCCCGTTTGGTGGTGGGCGGTGAACTGACGGTGGTGTATGGCCAGGGTGGCAACTTCGTCAGGTCCGACCTGGCAGCCATCACCGCGAGCTCGGTGGTTGTGCGCCAGGACGCGACCCTGGCGGCGCCGGAAGTGTTCCTGGTGTCGGGCAGGTCATCGGGTGCGATTGAAATCGAGCAAGGTGCGTCGATCAATACCTTGGGGCGCGGCAAGGCCGCCTATGACTCCGATGATGGTTTTATCTACCGGCCGGGCACCCGCAGCGTGTTGGCAGTCTCCAATGGACGTTTGCAGATGCTGGCGCCGGTAAACGGTGACGGCCCCAGTGGGCCGGGCAGCATTCTTATCGGCCAATGCAGCCTGAGTGCCTGCAGCGGCGACGCATCACTCTATTCCGAAGGCTCGATAGCCTTTGCCACCACCAACCGGTTTGCCTTGAGTGACAGCGTGCGCTATGGCACCCGCCATCTGGCCCTGGCGGTGGGTGGGATCAACGTCGGCAGTGCCCAAGCGCTGGCCGACGCCGCTGCGCGGGGTGTGCTGCCGTCGGGCCTGACCCTCAACCAGCAGGTGCTGGACCGCCTGCTGCGCGGCGATGCTTCCAGCGGTGCACCGGCCTTGCAAAGCCTGGCGCTGACCGCCGGGCAATCGTTGAATTTTTATGGCAACACCACGCTGAGCACCCTCGACAGTTCGGGTAAGTCGCTGCTCGATGAGCTGCTGCTGACCACGCCTGCGATCTATGGGTACGGCAGCGCCAGTGATGTGGCGCTGATCCAGACCGGCACCCTGGTATGGGGTGGCGCCACCAGCACACCGCCAGCCGTGATCAGCAATGGGGCGGGTACCGGCAGCGGCACCCTGGCGTTGCAGGCCCGGCGCATCGCGTTCGGTTATGGCCGCGATGCCCAGCCCGACAGCCTGGCCAACAATGGCCGCATGACGCTGGGCTTTGCCACGGTCAACCTCAACGCCAGCGAACGTATCACGGCCAACCACAAAGGCAGCCTGACGGTACATCAGGCCCAGGGTGCGTACGAGGCCGGCAAAGGCTTCGCCTACAGTGGCGGCAACCTGAACATCAGCACGCCGTTGTTGACCGGCGAAGCCGGCTCGGTCAATCGCATCACTGTCGGTGGCGCGTTGACTGTGCGGGCCCCGGCCAGCGGCACAGCGCCGGTAGAGGCGGCCATCGACGCCTTGGGCGCCGAGCTGCTGCTGTCCGGTCGCAGCGTGGCGCTGGATACCTCGGTGGTGCTGCCGAGCGGCAAGCTCACCCTCAGCGCCGATGAAGAACTGACCCTTGGCGCGGCTTCACGCCTGGACCTCAGTGGGCGCAAAGTGCAAATCAGCGATGTGAGTAAATACAGCTGGGGCGGTGATGTCAGCCTGGAAAGCCGTCATGGCAACATTCGCCAGGCGACAGGTGCACTGATCGACTTGTCTGCGCAGTTCAACCAGGGTGGCTTGCTCAAGGCTGTGGCGGTGGACGCCGGTGCCGGGCAGGTCGACTTGCAAGGGCAGGTTCGCGCCGGCAGCAGCGGTTATTACGATGCCGGTGGCACCCTGGTGCCGTACAAAGCCGGTGGTGTGGATATCCGCGCACAGCAGGTAGGGGACTTTGCCGCCTTGAACCAGCGCTTGAACCAGGGCCAGGTCGTTGGCTCGCGCAGCTTCCAGCTCAAGCAGGGCAACCTGGTGATTGGCGATGAACTCAAGGCCAATCAAGTCAATGTCTCGGTGGATAACGGCAGCCTGACGGTGCTGGGCACCATCGATGCCAGTGGCGAGCGGGTCGGCAGTATTCGCCTGGCCGGCAAGCAGGGCGTGACCCTTGCCGGCAGCGCGCTGCTGGATGCGCACGGCAGCGTATTGCGGGTCGACAGCTACGGCAAGATCATCGATGCGCCGAACCGAGCGATGGTGGAACTCAACAGTGGCGACGGTCAATTGACCTTGGCCGATGGCGCGCGTATCGACCTGCGCCACGGCACCGCTGCGGCCCCGGGCAGTGGTCCGGGACACTCTGACGGCGTGGCCCGGGGCACGCTGGAATTGAACGCACCGCGACTCAATGCCAATGACGTGGCCATCGACGCCAGCGGGCAGGTCAACATCCAGGGCGCCCGCTCCATTGCAGTCAACGCGGTGGCCCGTTACAGCGATGCGCCGGTGGGCACAGAACCGTCGGCCAGTGGCCGACCGTATCAGGTGATTGACCAGAACTACCTCACGCAAAAGCACGCGCTTGCCGAGGCTTTCATAAACAACGCCCTTAACAACGCCGGGCTGATGCAGGGCAAGCTCGCGGGCTTGAATAACAGCCGTTATACCGAGGCGTTCCACTTGCGCCCAGGTGTGGAGATCGTCACCCAGGGCGACCTGGTGGTGAGCGGCGACCTGGACCTTTCCGGCTACCGTTACGCCAGCGTCAACCCCAACACGCCGAAGACTTCGGTGTACGGCTCGGGCGAGGTGGGCAGCCTGGTGGTGCGTGCCGGTGGCAACCTGGATGTCTACGGCAGCATCAACGATGGCTTTGCGCCGCCACCGAAGACGCCCGACGATAATGGCTGGGTGCTGACGCCGGGGCTGCAAGGGTTCGGTGCCGATGTGATTGTGCCCGGCCCTGGCGTGGTACTCGCCAACGGCAGCGCATTCCCCACGGGCAAGACCCTCAATTACCCGTTACCGATCCAGGCCACTGCATTGGCCCAAGGCACTGTGCTGCCGACCCGAGGCACACTCGACGCGCCACTGACCCTGCCGGCCAACACGGTGTTGAGCGCGACGGTGCGCGACAGTGGCGGCAACCTGTTGTACGCCGCGGGCACCTTATTGCAGCAGCCTGTGGTGCTGGCGGCCGGAACACAACTGGAGGCGGGCACGGTCTTGGCCGGCGCGGCTTCGCTGCGCGCCATGACCTGGCCGGCGGGCGTGCCACTGCCCAGCCGTGGGGGCGTGACGGGCAGTGCAACGGACGGTGTGTTGCTGGCCGGTGACATGGCCCTCAAGGTCGGGGCGCTGATTCCGTATGGTACAGACGTCAAGTTGCCCAATGGTGCGGTGTCGGTACCGTTGCGCACCGTGACCGGCGCCACGGCGCGCCAGAACTGGGCCGTGGCACCGATGCTGGCCGAGGGCTCGCAGTCGTGGTCATTGCGCCTGGTGTCCGGTGCCGATACCCAGGCGGCTGATACCCGTGCGATCCAGCCAGCCTACGCCGGCGACCTGACCCTGGCCGACACGCACTACGGAATCTATGAGACCCACGACAAAATCATCATCCCGGCGCAACCGGCGCGGCCGGGTGGGGCATGGTACTGGAGTGATTTGGCCGCCGAGCTGTTCGGTTACGAGGCAGGGACTCCAGTGTCGCAGTCCGAGTCGGGATTGTGTGATGAACCCGACATGTGTATTCGCGTCAAGTACGTATGGAGCGACCTCGGGGAACTCTTCGGCTTTGTACCGGGCCAACCGGTATCGCCTCAGGACGAAGGCACCTGCGACCCTGATTTGTGCGTTTCCCTGGGCGAACCGATTCCAGCAATACCTGAGCAGGTCACCATCGGGCCGGTGAAACGGGTCTCACCCGTGAGCCAGCACTTTAGCGTGCTGCGCACCGGCACCGGGGATCTGGACTTGATAGCCGCGGGCAATGTGGCGATGAAGTCGCCCTATGGTATTTATACCGCCGGCGCCTCCAGTGCTTCTCGTGCAGGCAGTGCCGCCGCTGAGTTTGATCGCGCTCGCGCCACCTCAGCGGATGGAACGGTGCTGGGCAGCGCGGCCAAGGCGTATGAAACGCTTGTCGATAAAAGCAGCCCCTATGCCGCTTGGTATCCCGATGGGGGCGGCAATGTGTTGTTGCGCACGGGTGGTAGCCTGACAGGCGATGTTTGGACGCCGCTCACCGACGCGATCATGCCCAATGACGGTCGCACTCAACTCAACAGTGCGAACCTGGGCAATTGGTTGTGGCGCCAAGGTACCGGAAACACTGCGGGTGTGACCCCGACACCTGCCAGTTGGTGGATCAATTTTGGTACTTACGTTAAAAGCGACAGTGGTGCCAACATCGAACTCGAAGACCGCGCACAGATAAACCTGCTTCCACGCCTGGTGGGGTTCACAGGTGTAGGCACCCTGGGCGGTGGCAACCTGACCCTGGACTTGGGCAGCGATGCCGGCATGCTCGTTCGTCGCGGCGATCCCGGTGCAGTCAGAGCACCGCGCAGCGAAGGGTTGGTGCTGGCTGTTGGCAGCACTGGCCGGGTGGTCGACGGGCAATTGCTGCTCACCGGTGGCGGTGATCTGGATGTGCGCATGGGCGGTGATTTGAACCCCGGGCTGGATGCCCGCGCGAGCCGTGATAAATCCGCTACGTTGTCAGCCGATTATAAAGCGCAGGTGCTCAGCCTCAACGGCGTACTGACCAACCTGCGTGGTGCATTGAACCTGCAAGCAGGCAGCCTGGGGGGCATTGCCTTGAACTACGGTGAAGTGCCCGGATCTCAGGATGCCAAGGACAGCCGTGCTTACTCACCGTACACCGCCAGCCTGGGCACGGCCACGGGCGGTATCACGTTGATGTTGGGGGACGCCACGGCCAACCTGTCGACCCGAGGTGACTTGGTGCTGGCGGGGACAGGCGATCCAGGACGTGTTTCTACCGAAAATACCCAGGCATTCAGTTACAACGGCACAGACTATGGCAATGGGACCACCTGGTTCTCGCTGTGGACCGATCGCACGGCCATTGACCTTTTTTCCGCAGGTGGCAGTTTGACGCCTAGCGTGCAGAGCATGTCGCTTGCCAGGTCAGGCATCCTTGCGCCTTTGCAAGGGCAGAACTACTCAAGCTCCGATGGGCGTTTTATCTTCCCTTCCAAACTGGGCGTGGTGGCAGCCAATGGCAGCATCTATCTCGGTGCGTCCGCGTTGGGCGTTGGCCCGCTGCCCAATAATCCCGTTTACTCGTTATTGCTGGCGCCATCGAGCCAGGGGCGGCTGGCGATGTTGGCCGGCGATTCCATCTACGCCAGTGGCTATGCAGTCAACCAGTCGGGTGACAGCCTGAGTTCCATAGCGACGCCTTTGGCGCCAGCCTTTGTTGGCAGGAACGGGTTCAATCGCGTCATCGACAACCTGGGCGGTGACGCGATACAGGCTGATCTTTCCTTGTTTGCCTTGCGCAGCCCAACCGATCTTGCGCGCCCGCCAGCCCAGACACAGCCGGCCAGGTTTTATGCCAATCAAGGCGATATCGTCGGCTTGCGCAGTGGTGAAATCATCACGTTCAGCAGCGGTCGGCAAGGGCAGGTCCGCTATGAATCCGCAGGTCCGGTGTGGATGCGAGCGGGGCGCGATATTGTCGGCTCAGGCACGTATCTGGGCACATCCACGGTGTTTCCGGCGTTGCTTGCTGACAACGGCGACTACATAGGCGAAAGCCGCGGCAACCTGTTCGTGCATAACCGTCCCGAGGATGTCTCGGTGGTGTCTGCCGGGCGCGACATTACCTACAGCAGCTTCAACGTCGCCGGCCCCGGCACCCTGGAAGTCAGTGCCGGGCGTAATCTATTGATGGAAGACAAAGCCTCCATCACCAGCCTGGGCCCGGTGGCGGTGGGGGATTCCCGGCCAGGTGCGTCTATCGTGCTGGAAGCCGGGGTAGGGCCTAACGGCCTGGATTACCTGAAGTTCGTCACGCCTTACCTGGACCGCGCCAACCAAGCGCTCGACGGTGTGCCCCTGGCCGGGCAGACGGGCAAGGTGGTGAAAACCTACGAGACCGAACTGCGGCAATGGCTCAAGGAACGCTATGCCTTCAGTGGTGATGCCGATCAGGCGCGGGCGTACTTCGCCGGCCTGGGGCCTGAGCAGCAACGCATTTTTGCGCGCTCGGTGTACTTCGCCGAAGTGCGCGCGGGCGGTCGTGAATTCAACCTGAGCGCAGGCCCGCGTTCCGGCAGCTTTTTGCGCAGCCGCGCGGCTATCGACGGGTTGTTGCCGAGCAAGGACGTGGCGGGCAACCCGATCGTGTATGACGGCGATATCACCCTGTATGGCGGTGCCGGGGTGCATACCCGGTTTGGCGGCGATATCCAGATGCTCAGCCCTGGTGGGCAGCAGGTGTTCGGTATTGAAGGGACTGCGCCGCCGGCGACTGCCGGGGTGCTGACTCAAGGTGCCGGGGATATTCAGTTGTATGCCCAGGGCAGCATCCTGTTGGGCCAGAGCCGCATCATGACCACCTTTGGCGGCTCGATTCTGGCGTGGTCCGATGCCGGTGATATCAACGCCGGTCGGGGATCGAAAACCACCGTGCTCTATACCCCGCCGAAACGCGTGTATGACAACTGGGGCAATGTGACTTTGTCGCCTAACGTGCCGAGCGCGGGGGCGGGTATTGCGACGTTGGCGCCGATTGCCGAAGTGCCGGCCGGTGATATCGACCTGTTGGCGCCGGCGGGCACCATTGATGCGGGCGAGGCGGGGATTCGGGTTTCGGGCAACGTCAACATTGCGGCGTTGCGCGTGGTGAACGCGGCCAATATCCAGACCCAGGGCAAGTCGTCCGGGGTGCCGGTGACGGCGGCGGTCAACACTGGGGCGATGACCTCGGCGAGTGCGGCGGGGTCGGCGGCGTCCCAGGCGGCGGAGGACGCGGCGCGCAGTCAGCAGGCGGCGGCGAAGCAGGGCAGGGCTTCGATCGTGACGGTGGAGGTGTTGGGTTTTGGCGCTGAGCCGGTGGAGCGTGAACCGCAGCCTGCGGGCCAGCAAAAGACCTCGGGGTATAACCCCGGCAGTCCGGTGCAGGTGTTGGGCGCGGGGCCGTTGAGTGAACAGGCGCGGGCGCGGTTGACTGACGAGGAGCGTAGGCAGATTAGTTTGTAAGGGTTTTTGCGGGACCTCTCGTTGTAAGGTTTGGGGCGATCGGTGATTGCCCCTTTTTTTTGCGTGTATATCCGTTATTTGGGTGATGGCGACCTATGGTTCCGCTCTTACAGCGGGTCACTTTTGGCAAACGCCCGGAATGCCGGCCCAGCCAAAAGTAACCAATCTGAATACACTGAAGAACTGCTTTTCTGTGGGAGCTGGCTTGCCTGCGATGCAGACACCTCGGTACATCAGGTTCACAGAGTTGATGCCATCGCAGGCAAGCCAGCTCCCACCTTTGATCGAGTGTGGCTCTGCTGTTGCTGTTGCTCTTACATCCTTTTCGCTGACGAAGTCAGCGGTCTTTTGATCTGCGCTTTTGATCTTGATCTGAAATCGCCCCCCAAATCACTGGCGGATTGCGGGCATGCCGAGCCATAGCGAGGCACCGAGTGTTGGGGCGAGGACCTTTTGGTTACTTTTGGCTGGGCCGGCATTCCGGTCCTTGCAAAAGTGACCCGCTGTTAGAGCGCAACCAATAGCCGCCGTTACCTGAATAACGGATATACACCCCTACAATCTCTCAGCAAAAATTGCCCCCGAACCAATCCCAAATGAAGCTTTCATGACAAAAGTTCGGTAGCCCCCACCCACTCCCGTCTTGCCTATGTAACGCGCTGCAGGCGATCAAAAGTCGCCTCCAAAGCCGTCAGCAGGACGCCAGGAGTGGGGCAATGGGAACTATGGAACGTTATTCGAAAGTCGGCATGCAGGAGCTCGATCAGCGCCTGTCGAAGATCGTCGAAGCCGCGCGCAAGAAGCCGGTTTCGGTATACCGCTACGGCGCGCCGTGGGTGTGGATCGTCTCCCAGGACGATTGGCAAGGCGCCTTGAAGGAAGTCTCCAGCTACATTCCGGCGGGCCACTCGCTGGTGTTGTTGCGCCCGCAGATCGACGACGTGCTCGAACAGTACCGCGACTGGCTCCAGCCCGAGCCGGGCATGTTGATCGCGCCGCACACCGTGGTGCACATCCTGTTGCTGCAACTGCTGTATTCGGTGCCCAGCGAACAGCAACTGCACGAGCAGCTCAATTACAACCTGCTGTTTCGCTGGTTTGTCGGCCTCGACCTGACCCAGAAGGTGTGGAGCCTCCACGCCCTGCAGCGTGACATCGCCAGCCTGCTGAACAACCCGCAGGCGGTGCAATTGATCCAGAAAATCATCGGTGAAGTGTTTTGTGGCGCCTTGCTGCACATGCCGGAGTTCTCACTGAACTTCGCCTTGTTGCACACCTGGCTGGCCCGGCACAGCCATCTTTCGACCACCAGCAATTGAGCAGGCCGAACGCCGTGCAATCGGTGAAGGCGCGCAACTTTTTTAGACAACCAGGGGGCAGTGTGGAGCATCTGTTCAAGTCAACGCTGGCGCTGTGCCTGACGCTGGGGGCCTTGGCCCAACCCGCGCTGGCCGAGGAGGAGGGCGCAGCGCGGCGGGTCGACGTCAACGAATATTTCGTGCGCGGCAATACCGTGCTGGATGCGGCGGCCATCGAGGAAGCGGTGTACCCGTTCCTGGGCCCGCAAAAGACCCTCGGTGATATCGAAGGCGCTCGCGATGCGCTGCAAAAGATCTACCAGGCGCGTGGCTATCAGTCGGTGTTTGTGGAGCTGCCGGAGCAGAAGGTCGATGACGGCATCGTCTACCTGCAAGTCAGCGAAACCAAGGTCGGCCGCGTGCGCGTGGTCGGCGCCAAACACTATTCGCCGGTGGAAATCCGCGAAGACGTGCCGGCGCTCAAGGAGGGCGCGGTGCCGGATTTTGCCAGTGTGCAAACCCAGCTCGCCGGGCTTAACCGGGGCGTCGGGCGCCAGGTCACGCCGCTGGTACGCGAAGGCGCGCGGCCAGGCACCATGGACGTGGACCTGCAAGTGGAAGACCAGAACCCCTGGCACGCCAGCATCGGCCTGAACAACGACTACAGCGCCGACACCGAGAAGCTGCGCACGGTGGCGACCCTGGGCTACGACAACCTCTGGCAACTGGGCCACAGCATCTCGCTGACCTACTTCACCGCGCCCCAGGACAGCAGCAATGCCAAGGTCTGGTCGGGTTCCTACAGCGCGCCGCTGGATGAGCGCTGGACCTTGCAGTTCTCCGGCTACCAGTCCGACAGCAACATCGCCACCATCGGCGGCAGCAATGTCTTGGGCAAAGGCCATTCCTACGGTGTGTCGGCGATCTACAACTTGCCGGCCAGTGATAACTGGGCCAATTCGTTCTCCTTCGGCGTGGACTTCAAGGACTTCGACGAGCAGCTCAAATTGGGCAGCAATGCCGACAAGGTGCCGCTCAAATATGCGCCATTCACCTTCGGCTATAACGGCTATCGCTACAGCGAGCAATCGGCCCTCAGCCTGGGCCTGAACCTGGTGGTCGGCACCCGTGCGTTCTTCGGCTACGGCAGCGATGCCCAGGAATTCGAATACAAGCGCTACAAGGCCAGCCCGAGTTTTGCGGTGCTTAAAGGCGACACGACGTACACCTACACCTTCGCCAGTGATTGGCAATCGGCAACCAAGGGCGGTTTCCAACTGGCCTCCGGGCCGCTGGTGTCCAACGAGCAGTATTCCGCCGGTGGCGCCACTTCGGTGCGCGGCTACCTGGCGGCAGAGCGCACGGGGGACGAGGGCCTCCTGTTCTCCCAGGAAATGCGCACGCCCTCATTGGCCAAGTTTCTTGGCAGCTACGTGCAGGAATGGCGCTTCTACGCGTTCGCCGAAGGCGCGCGCCTGCGCCTGCAAAAGCCGTTGGCCGAGCAAGAAGACGAATACAGCCTGGCCAGTGTCGGCCTCGGCACCCGCGCCAGTTTGAGCAAATGGTTATCCGGCAGCCTGGACTGGGGCTACCCGCTGCTCGATGGACCGAACACCCAGAAACAGGACTCGCGACTGCACTTCAGTGTGCAGGCGACTTTCTGACCCTTTCTCCCGGAGACTTCACCATGCAACGCCTATTTCTGAGCCTGTTGATCTGCCTGGGCTTCGCGCTCCCGGCCACCGCCCATGCCTGGTGGCAGGACGATTGGCACTACCGCAAACAGATTACCGTGGACACTACCGCCCAAGGCGCGGCCATCAATCAAGCCCTGGGCCGCACCGCGCTGCTGGTGCGTCTGCACACCGGCAACTTCACCTTCGATGGGGTGAAGGAGGATGGCAGTGATCTGCGCTTTGTCAGCGCCGATGACAAGACCGTGTTCAATCACCAGATCGAAAGCTTCGACCCGCTGATGGGCATGGCGCTGATCTGGGTCGACGTGCCCAAGGTCGAAGGCGGCCAGCGCCAGGAAATCTGGATGTACTACGGCAATCAAAAAGCCCCGGCCATCGCCAACGGCCAACTGACCTTCGATCCGAACTACACCGGCGTCTACCATTTTGACGGGGCCAACGGCACCCCGGCCCGGGACACCACGGCCTACAGCAACACCGCGCTGAACGCCACCGGCGCCAGCATCGATGGCGTGATCGGCCGCGCCCTGCAGTTTGGCGGCCAGCCGCTGATGCTGCCGGCCAGCCCATCCCTGCAACACGCCGCCGGCAGTGCATTGACCTTCAGTGCCTGGCTGCGCCTGGACCAGGCCAGTGGCGAGCAAATCGTCCTGGCCCGTCGCGATGGCCCCCACAGCCTGTTGCTGGGCTTGAACCAAGGCACGCCGTTTGTGGAAATCGACGGCCAGCGCGCGGTCTCCACCCAACCGTTGAACCCGGGCCAGTGGCAACACCTGGCGTTCACCGCCGAGGGCGAAAAAGTCGCGCTGTACGTCAATGGCCGTGAAACCGCGAACCTGGCCGTGGCCGTGCCGGCCTTCACTACACAGACGGCGATCGGTGCCGATGTGCCGGAGGCGGGCAGTACGCACCTGCCGTTTGCTGGCGCCATGGATGAGTTGCGCCTGTCGAAAGTGTCGCGCCCGGCCGCGTTGCTGCTGGCCGATGCGAGCGCCCAGGGCGCCGAATCCAAGCTGGTGGCGTATGGCGTGGATGAAGAACAGTCGGGCTTCGGTTTCGGCAGCCTGGGCTTTTTGCTCAAGGCCGTGCCGATTGACGCCTGGGTGATCATCCTGGTGCTGGTGGCGATGATGGTTCAGTCGTGGTTCATCATGCTGCGCAAGAACCGTCAGGTCGGCCGCGTGAGCAGTGCCAACGAGATCTTCCGTGAGCACTTTGCGCAGATCGGCACCCGCCTGGAAATGTATGCCGATGACGCCCAACTGGCCGAGCGCCTGGGCCACTCTTCGCTCTGGCGCCTGTACCTGGTGGCGGTCAAGGAGATCCGCACCCGCCGTGCCCAGGGCGCAGATACCTCATCGGTTTCGGCGGCCACCATCGAAGCAATCCGCTGCTCCATGGACGGCGTGCGTACTCGCGAAAACCAGGCCCTGAGCTCCAAATTGTCGACCCTTTCCAATGCCATCGCCGGCGGCCCTTACATCGGTCTGCTGGGTACGGTGCTGGGGATCATGGTGGTGTTCCTCGGCACGGCCATGGCCGGTGATGTGAACATCAATGCCATCGCCCCCGGCATGGCGGCCGCCTTGCTGGCCACGGCCATGGGCCTGTTCGTGGCGATCCCGGCGCTGTTTGGCTACAACCGCCTGATCACGCGCAACAAGGAAGTCAGCGCCGATATGCGCGTATTTGTCGATGAGTTCATCACCCGCCTGGCGGAAATGCACGGCGAGAGCCAGTTCAGTGAAGCCGCCCACTCGCGCGGCCACCACGCCTCCGTTCCGGCCTGAGGAGAATCAGCATGGCTTCCGTAAATGCCGCCCACGACGATGACGATGACGCCGCCGTCGACACTATTAACATCACGCCCCTGGTGGACGTGCTGATGGTGGTGCTGGTGATGTTTATCCTCACCGCCACCGCCCAGGTGTCGGGTATCCAGATCCACTTGCCCAAGGCGAGTGCTTCGGTGTCGCTGTCCGAGGCCAAGACCAAGGCCATCTCCGTCAACGACGGCGGCCAGGTGTTTCTCGACGCCTACCCGGTGACGCTGGGCGAGCTGGAGGAGCGCCTGCGCATCGAGAAGGCGCAGAACCCGGACTTCCCGGTGATTGTGCGCGGCGACGCCATGGTGCAGTACCAGAAGGTGATCGAGGTGCTCGACTTGCTGCGCCGGCTGGAGCTGTCCCAGGTCGGGCTGGTCACCGGCAAGCCGAGCCAGGGTTGAACCATGACCGCACAGATGCCGATCCCGCCCATGCCCGTGAAGAACAAGCTGCTGCGCCCGCTGAAGTGGGGCGCTGGCCTGCTGCTGGCCGCCCTGGCGGCCTGGTTCCTGTGGCAGTGGGCCAATGACATGAGTGGCGTGCGCCGCGAAGCGCCGAAGGTGCCGACCATTATCCCGTTGCCGCCACCGCCGCCGCCACCACCGGAAAAACCCAAGGAGCCCGAGCCCAAGGTTGAAGAAAAAATCCCGGAGCCGGTGCCCACGCCTGAGCCCGAAGAGGTCAAGCCGGCGGAAGAAGCACCGCCTTCGCCCGCCGATGACTTGGCCAATCCGATGCAGATCGATGGCGATGCGCAGTCCGGCAACGACGCGTTCAACATCGGCGCCGGCAAGGGCGGCGGCATGGCCGGTTCCGGTGGCGGCGGCTTGGGCACCGGTACTTACAAGCAGTACCTGGCGGGGCTGTTTCAACGGCTGCTGAGGGATGACCCCGAGTTACGCAAAAAGGCGTATGCGGTGCAGGCCGATTTGTGGCTGAGCGCCGCAGGCGAGGTTGTGCGTGCAGAGCTGGTGAAGTCCAGCGGCGATGCCGAGACCGACGCGCAAGTGCTCGCCGCCTTGCGCGCAACCCATGCCACACAACGCGTTCCAGCAGCCGTGACGATGCCGGTGCGCCTGTCGCTCAAGGGCCGACGCCCGGATTGATCACACCCATTTCTTGCAGGTTTTTACAGGAGTTGCGTATACATGATTTCCCCCGTGAATCGACTGACCCTGGCGGTCGGCATGGTCATCGCGACCCTGGTTGGCCAAGCGACGGCTGCCCCGGTTGCACCGTCGGAAAACGTCACGATCAACCTGATCCGCCTGCTGGTGCAGCAAGGTGTGCTGACCCAGGACGCCGCCAACGGGCTGATCGCCCAGGCCGAACAACAAGCCCAGCAGGCCCGGCAAGCCGCTGCTGCGCCGGTGGTTGCCAGCGGCCCGACGGCGGCGCCTGGTGATGTGCGCGTGCAGTACGTGCCGCAAGCGGTGCGTGACCAGATCCGTGACCAGGTCAAGGCCGAAGTCATGGCCACCGCCAAGCAGGAAAACTGGGCGCAGCCCAATACTTTCCCGGAGTGGGTGTCGCGTGTCAGCTTCGACGGCGATATTCGCCTGCGTGACGAGTCGCGCTACTTCTCGGGCAACAACAGCAACGAAATCGTCGACTACGCCAAGCTCAATGAAAGCGGCCCGTATGACGTCAACAAAGACACCAACACCAAGTTGCCGCCATTGCTTAACGCCAATAAAGACCGCGAAAACCTGTTTCGCCTGCGCGCTCGCCTGGGCATGAAAGCGCTGATTACGCCGGAGTGGACCGCCGGTATCCGCATCGGCACCGGCTCGGACAATAACCCGGTGTCCACCACCCAGACCCTGGGCGGCGGCTTCGGTAAAAAGGACATCTGGCTCGACCAGGGTTACCTGAGCTGGAAAGCCACCCCGGACGTGACCCTCACCGCCGGGCGTTTCGCCAACCCGTTCTATTCCACCGACATTTTGTACTCGCCGGACCTGAACTTCGATGGTATTGCGGCCAACTTCAACCATGCGCTGAACAGCGAGTGGGGCGTATTCGGCACCCTCGGCGTATTCCCCGTGGAGTACACCTCCGACGCGTCCAGCAGCAACGGTTTCGACAAGGAAGACAGCGACACCAAATGGCTGTTTGGCGGCCAGGTTGGCGCCAACTGGAAGATCAACCGCAGCAACAGCCTCAAGGGTGCGATGGCGTACTACCACTTCGACGATATCGAAGGCCAACGCTCCAGCCCGTGCAGGCCGTGGGCCGGCCAACCCGCCTGCGACAGCGACGGCTCGCGCCTGGCCTTTATGCAAAAGGGCAACAGCGTGTTCCTGCTGCGCGATATCACCCCCAACCCGGCCACACCTGGGTTGACCCCGCAGCCGCAGTTTGTGGGCCTGGCCTCCAAGTTCGACGTGCTCGACCTGAACCTGGCCTGGGACGCCGAGCTGCCCAGCGACTTCAAGTTGCGCACCCAAGGCAACTACATCCACAACCTGGCCTACGACAAGGGCGAGATGCTCAAGCGCAGCGAAGGCCAGATCGTCAACAACATCAACAGCAAGGGCCAGTTTGAAAGCGGCGGCAATGCGGCGATGGTGCAGTTCACCCTCGGCAACGCGTTCGAGATGCGCAAGCGCGGCGACTGGAACCTGTTGGCCGGCTACAAATACATCCAGCCCGACGCCTTGCCGGATGGTTTCAATGATTCCTCGTTTCACCTGGGCGGCACCAACGCCAAGGGCTATTTCGTGGGCGGCAACTACGGCATCGACAAGAACATTTATGCCAGCGCCCGTTGGTTGAGCGCCTCCGAAGTGTATGGCGCACCGTTTGAAGTGGATGTGATGCAACTGGAACTCAACACGCGCTTTTGATGCGCAGGGAGATGCCACATGAACACGCGAATCTTAGGCGGGCTGTTGCTGGTGCTGGTGGCCACGGGCGCTTCGGCCGAAGGCATGGAGGAGCGCCTGCGCACTCAACTGCGTAGCACCACCCAACAGTTGCAGGCGTTGCAAAGCGAGCAGGCCCAGGCCAGTGCCGCGCGTATCGCCGCCGAAGCACAGGCCAAGCAAGCCCAGGCGCAGATCAAGCAATTGACGGCCGAGCTGGAAAAGGCCCGGGGTGCGGCCGAGCAATTGGCCGGCCAGCAACAGAGCCTGCACAGCCAGGCGCAAGCCCAGGTGGCGGCGAGCAATGAACAGATCGGCAAGTTCAAGAAGGCCTATGACGAGCTCTTGGTTTTGGCCAAGGGCAAGGAAACCGAACGTGCCCGCCTGCAGGCGCAACTGAGCGAACGTGACACACAAGTGCAGCAATGTTCAGCCAAGAATCAACAGATGTACGGCGTGGCCCGGCAACTGCTGGCGGCTTACGAAAAAATCGACGTGGCCGAGGTGATGAGCATCCGCCAGCCGTTCGCCAGCAGCGCGCGGGTCAAGTTCGAGGAACTGGCCCAGGGTTTTGGAGATGAGCTATACCTTAATCGGTTTGATGCTCCGCACACCGCCCTTAATCAATGATCAACAAGGAAGAGACACTATGAGCGATGTTCAATTGATCTCCAGCGTCACCCCGCAAAGCCTCACCGAGTTGCTGCAGGAAGCCGGCTACCGGGTCAACCAGACCGAACAGAACGGCATCGTGCAACTGCTCAGCGCCAGCCAGGGCATCGGTTTTGCCGTGCGTTTTGGTAACGCGGCGGCCGAGCAGGGCAGCTACGTGGACTTCACCTACAGCTGCGCGCTGCGAGTACAAGGTGAACTGCCCAAGGGGCTGGCCGAGGTGTGGAACGCCTCGCGGCGCTTTGCCCGCCTGTCGTTGCAGGGTGAATTTTTGCTGATGGAAATGGACGTGGTGGTGGCCGGCGTGGGCGCCGCGCACCTGCGCAGCCAACTGGAATTGTGGGACCGACTGCTGCAGGAGTTTATCGTGTACCTGCGCGATTACAGCCAGCAAGCCGCGCAATTGCAGGCCCAGGCGGCCGCAGCACCGGTGGATGAAGAGGCGCCTGTCCTGTGAAAAAACCAACCCTGCTGGTCGGCGCCGGTGCGCTGACATTGCTGGTCGTGGCGGTAGGGTTGAGTCTGCGACCGGGTGCTGACCCGGTCGCCGCTCAGCAGCCGGCGCCGGGCGTGAACACCGAAGGCGCAGGCCCGGCGGTGGCGCGCCTGGGTAACCAGCAGATCGACCTGCCTGAACTGCAACGCGTATTGGCCGGCTTGCCGGCTGAAACCCGCGAACAACTGCGCGGCAACCGTGGCGCACTGGAAGCCTGGATTCGTTCACGCCTGGCGCAAAAAGCCGTGCTCGAACAGGCGGATGCCCAGGGCTGGCGTCAGCGCCCGGAGGTGGAGCAGCAGACCCGCGCCGCCACTGAGCAGATAGTGTTCCGTGACTACATGCTGTCGGTCAGCCAAGTGCCGGCCGACTACCCCAGCGCAGCTGAATTGCAGCAGGCCTACGACAGCGGCAAGGCCCAATGGATGACGCCGCCGTTGTACCGGGTCAGCCAGATTTTCCTCGCCGTCAATGACCCGCAAAACCTCGACAGCGTGCGCCGCCAGGCCCAGGAACTGAGCCGCAAGGCCCAGGCTGCACCGGCTGAATTTGCCGCCCTGGCCACACAATATTCCCAGGACCCTGGCACCGCTCAACAAGGCGGTGACTCCGGGTTGCAACCGTTGCAGCAACTGGTGCCGGAAGTACGTGGCGTGGTTTCGCGCCTCAAAGTCGGCGCGGTGTCGGATGCGCTGCAAAGCGCGGCCGGTTTTCATGTGCTCAAACTGACCGGCCAACAACCGGCACGCACCGCCAGCCTTGATGAGCTGCGCGAACGCCTCACCCAAGCCTTGCGCGCCCAACGCCAGGAACAGATCGCCAAGGCCTACCTGGAAGGCATGCTCAATACCGCGACCTTGAGCATTGACGGTGCCGAGCTGAACAAGGTGCTGGAATAACACCGGCCTGGCTTGGCACTGGATGTATCGACCGACACGACAGGGAGTCTCCCATGGCATATTTAGAACCGTCCGGCCCTCAGGGGGCTGCAGCCTATCGCGCGCCAAACGAGCCGCGCAGCGCCTGGCTGGCCCTGGCAGAGGAGATCGAGCCGGAGGTGGTGCGCTACTTTTTGGTCAGCGCGCGGTGTGGCTGTTTTATGCAAGCCGCGCGCAGTTTGAATATCAAGGCCACGCTGTTGCGCAAGCGCCTGGCGCAGTTGGAAGAGCAACTGCGCCGTTCACTGTTCAGCTATCAAGGCAATGGCTTGGCGCTGAGCCGCGACGGCTTGCAACTGCAAGCGCAACTGGTGAGCCTGGCTCGCGAGCGGCGCCTGCCGGTGATGGTGCAACAGCCGCTGATACGCCTGGCCGTTGCTGAGCCGATCCTGCATGACATCCTCGGCCGCGACCTGATCGCGTTGTTGCGCCGCAATGCCAGTGTGCGTCTGGAGATCATCTCCATCGACAGCCAATTGTCGTTGCAGGCGGTGGATGTGGACGTGGTGTTATGGCTGTCGGATGCCGACGGGCCGGTACCTGGGCCGAGTTTTGCCACCGAGCCGCCGCGGCGCCTGGCGCTTTTGCAGTATTTGCCGCATATCGCCAAGCGCTATTCGCGGTTGACCACGCGCCCGGACAGTGTGGAAGACCTGGATGACTACATGCTGGTGCAGTGGCAGCCGGATGTGCAGGTCGAGGCCTTGCAACCCTGGAACAGCGTGGTCGAACAGCGCTTGGCGGCGGTGGTGAAAGTGCAGGCCTATTCGCTGATGCTGGAGATGATTCGTTGCGGCGCGTGCATTGGCCTGCTGCCGCACTACATGGGCAGCTTCGACCGTGGGTTGGTGGCGTTGCCCGGGTTGATGGGCGAGACCATGCAGCGTCAGGTGTGGCTGGCGGTGAATGCACAGGCGCATGATGCTGAAGCGGTGCGGATGGTGGTGGAGCTGATTGTGGGGACGTTTGAAGGGCGGCGGGAGTGGTTTGATTGACGGGCTGCTGAGTACCGAGAGGCATCCTGTTTCATGTGTGTTGTAATATATCGAGACAACCTCGCCAGTCTCCGCGGACTGCGCCATGAAACAGAGTGAAGAGTGATGCAGGCCACCCGGTTGACCTTGATTTGCCATGCCGTCACGCCGCTGCAAAAGCGCGGGCGTTTTCCCGATGACGAGTCTGTCGCGATGGATTGGCAACGAGCGGCGTTATCCCTGGCCGGGCGTTTCAAGAAAACCACGCGGTTAGTCAGCGCGCCCGAGGCCAGAAGCCTTCAGACGGCGGGCCTGTTCGGTGCCGACGCGCAGATCGAAAATGCTTTGCGTGATGTTGATTTCGGCGCCTGGAAAGGCCAGGCCATCGATCAATTGGCCCCCGATGCGTTGGCGGCCTGGATGACCGACAGCGCCGCCGCACCCCATGGCGGTGAATCGGTAGAGCAGCTCTGCACGCGGGTTGGGCACTGGATCAAATCCCTCGAAAGCCACGCCGGCCATGTCGTGGCCGTCACCCACCCCTTCGTGATCCGTGCCGCCTTGCTGTACGTCATGCAATTTCCCCTCTCGAAGTTCTACTTGATCGACGTCGAGCCGCTGTCCGCCACCGAGCTGCGCTTCAACACTGTATGGCGCCTGCGCCTGGAAACTCACGCCGAGTGCCATGAACATGGCAAAATCCACGCCCCGCAATGAGAGCACCCCATGAAACGCATCCTGATCATCGGCATTGGCGCCGGCAACCCTGACTACATCACGATGCAGGCCGTAAAGGCGCTGAACCGCACCGACGTGTTTTTTTTGATGGACAAGGGCCAGAGCAAAGACAAGTTGATCGACCTGCGCCGTGAGATCTGCGAAACCTACATCACCGAGCCCGGTTACCGTTTCGTCGAGGCCGACTGCCCCGAGCGCGTGCGCGGTGATATCGACTACACCACCGCCGTGCAGGACCTGAACCGCGACAAGCAGCTGACCTTCGAGCGCATGATCAACGAGCAAATGGCCGACGGTGAAGTGGGCGCTTTCCTGGCGTGGGGCGACCCTGCGCTGTACGACAGCACCATCCGCATCCTGCAGGCGATTCTGGCCAGCGGCCGTTGTGAGTTTGAGTTCGAAGTGATCCCCGGCATCACCAGCGTGCAGGCCCTGGCGGCTCAGCATAAGGTGGCGCTCAACCGTATCGGCCGCTCGATCGAGATCACCACCGGGCGCCGGCTGGCGGCGGGGCAGGCAAGTGATGCCGATACCTTGGTGGTGATGCTTGATGCCGAGGACTCCTACCGCACTGTGGCCGACCAGGATATGGATATTTACTGGGGAGCCTACCTGGGCACGCCGGATGAAATACTGATCAGCGGCAAAGTCAGTGAAGTGGCCGACGAAATCCAACGGGTGCGCAAGGCTGCGCGCCTGGAGAATGGCTGGATCATGGACACGTATCTGTTGCGCAAACCCTGAGGTTGATGCCCATGTTCAAACTGTTCGCCCTGACGCTGGCGTTAGTCGCCGGTGCCGCCCACGCCGATGATGCCTTGCACACGGACTTGCCGTTGGCCTACCTGGAGCAGACGCAGAGTGATGCGCGCAACCAACCCCTGGTGATCTTCCTGCACGGGTTTGGCAGCAACGAAGAAGACTTGTTTGGCATCAAGGACGCGTTGCCGTCCACCTGGACCTATTTGTCGGCCCGCGCGCCGATGCCGGTGGACCCCAGTGGTTATCGCTGGTTTGCCAAGAAGCCCGGGGAGGGTGATTACGACGGCGAGACGGCGGATTTGCAGCGCAGCGCCCAGCTGATTGAAAACTTTGTCAGCAAGGCCACGGCCAAGTACCACATTCAAAGCGATCGGGTGTTCCTGGTGGGGTTCAGCCAGGGCGCGATCATGGCGTATGAGGTGGGCTTGCGAAAGCCTGCCATGGTGCGCGGGATTGCGGCGCTGAGTGGCAGCGTGTTGCCGGTGCTCAAGGCTGAGCTCAAGCCTGATGAGTCATTGAATAAGCTGGCGATTTTTATCGGCCATGGCACCTTGGACCAGGCGCTGCCGTATGCGTCGGCCACCCGCGCCAATGAGGTGTTGCTGGGGCTGGGGCTGAAGCCTGAGTTTCATGGGTATATGGGCATGCCGCATACCGTGAGCGCGGCTGAAATACAGGACCTCAAAGCCTGGCTGGAAAATAGTTTGAAGTAAAAACGCGGTTAAACAATGTGGGAGCAGGCAAGCCAGCTCCCACAGTTGATGTGTGTTGTTTGTTAAACCAGGTTACTTGCCGCCGGTAATCTGCTTCACCAGCTCAGCATGCCCCTTCACGTCATCCGCCCGCGAAATCGCCTGGATCACCAGCAGATGGTTGCCCGAACCGCCGAGGAATGTGGAGTTCAGGGTCTTGCCACCGCCTTGGGTCGCCGTACTGTCCACCTGGCGCAGGCCCAGGCCTTTGAAGGTCAGCTTCTTCTCGTTTTGCTTCTTGAAGTCGGGCAGGGCAGCGCTCTGGTCCTTGACGAAGTCCGCCACGGCACCATCGAGAAACTGCGGGTCATTGTCCTTGATGGTTGCCCCATCGTTGCGCACGGTTTCGGCGACGATCACGACACTTTTCGTGGTCGAGTTCGCGTACAGCGTGCCTTGGGTATCGGCGGTGCCATCCTCGACCTTGCCAGTCGGCAACGTGTCAGCGACGAAAGCCTTGGGCAGGTTGAAGGTGAACTTGCCGCCCAAGGTCGAGATGGTCTGGGTGGCAGGGGACTTGCTGGCGGCGAACACGCTACCGGCGGTAAGCGCAAGGGCCAGCAGGACGGCGGTCTTGGTGAAAGTGGCCATGAAACGCTCCAGGGATGAACGAAATTGCGGCATATTCTGTCAGAAATTTCGCAATATCGTTCATCCCTAAGTTCACACCTTGTCGGACTCCTCTTGAAGCCGGTCCATCTCGAACAGCCGCGCCAGTTCCGTGCGGGCTTCCTGGGCCGATTGCAATACTTTGGCCGCGTCGTCATACACCGCGTGTTGAGCGGCGAGTAACTGGTGGTCGTGGTTTTTGAATCGATCAATGCGTGCATCGGCCTGGGCCTGGCTCAAGCCGAGGCCGACCAGGGTGCGACGGCTCATTTCCAGGCTGGAGTAGAAGGTCTCGCGCACCGGCGAGGCGTCCAGGTCGACCAGGCGGTGAACGTGCTGGCGGTTACGTGCGCGGGCGATGATTTTCATGTGCGGATAAAGGCTGCGCACCAGGGCGGCGGTCTTGATATTTATTTCCGGGTCGTCCATGGCTATCACAAAAAACTCGGCTTGGTCGACCTTGGCTGCATGTAGGATTTCCGGGCGCTGCGGGTCGCCGTAGAACACCGGCATGCCGCCGAAGCTGCGGGTCAGCTCGATGGTTTCCACCGAGGTGTCGAGGGCAATGAACGAGATGTTTTGCGCGCGCAGGATCCGCGCGACGATCTGGCCCATACGGCCCATGCCGGCGATCACCACGCGGGGCGCATCGCTTTCGATGGTGCGGTATTCCTCCGGCACCTCCACGGTCTTGGCCTTGTGTTTGAACAGCTTGGGGCACACCAGCAACAGCAGCGGCGTCACCGCCATCGACAAGGTGATGGTCAGCACCAGCACATCGTAAAGGTGCGGCTCGAACAGGCCCTGGTCGCGGCCGATCTTGAACACCACAAAGGCAAACTCACCACCCGCCGCCAGCACGATACCGAGGCGCAAGGCGCTTTCGCGGTTGAGGTCACCCACCAGCCGGCCCACGGCGTACAGCAGCGGCAGTTTCAGGCCGATCAGCAGCAAGGTCAGCCCGATCACCATCAACGGCGTGCTGAGCAGCAGGCTGAGGTTGGCGCCCATGCCCACGCTGATAAAAAACAGGCCCAGCAGCAGGCCCTTGAACGGCTCGATCTGGGATTCCAGCTCGTGGCGATATTCCGAATCGGCCAGCAGCAGCCCGGCGAGGAAGGCACCGAGGGCCATGGACACACCCACCAGTTCCATCAGCCACGCGGTGCCGATAACGACCAGCAGCGCGGTGGCGGTGGACACTTCGCGCAGGCCGGTCTTGGCGACGATGCGAAACACCGGGCGCAACAGGTAGCGCCCACCGATGATCACCACGGCGATGCTGCCCAGTATCTGCAGCACGTGTTGCACGCCCTGGGCTTCGGTCGTCGGGTGATCGCTGCCGGCCAGCAGCGGCACCATGGCGATCAGCGGGATCGCCGCGATGTCCTGGAACAGCAGGATGGCAAAGGCCAGGCGCCCGTGGGGCTGGTTGAGTTCCTTGCGTTCGGCCAGGCTTTGCAGGCCAAAGGCAGTGGAGGACAGCGCCAGGCCCAGGCCCAGCACGATTGCACTGTTCCACGGCTGACCAAATAGCCACAGCGCCGCCACGCCCATCACCACGCCGGTGAGCACCACCTGGGCCAGGCCGACGCCGAACACCGCCTTGCGCATCACCCATAAACGTTTGGGCGACAGCTCCAGGCCGATGATAAACAGCAGCAACACCACGCCCAGTTCAGAAAATTGCGCCACGCTCTGCGGGTTGCCCACCAGGCCCAGCACCGACGGGCCGATGATCACACCGGCAAACAGATAGCCCAGCACGGCGCCCAATTGCAGGCGCTTGGCCAAAGGCACGGTCAACACAGCGGCGAGCAGGAACACCACGGCTGCTTGTAACAGGTTGCCTTCATGGGGCATTGAGATCTCCCAGATCTTTAAAGCGAATCAACAGGGCGTTATTAGCGCCTTTTTTACATTTGGAAACTTGTATTTATGTCGCGACAGTCAATGGATGCTGGCTGTAATCCCATTCTGACAGGGAGTTTACGAAAGTATTAATACCATTTAATTCAATGACTTTTCTGTAGGTCTACTACCGTTTCGACAAATTGGATCAATTGTCACCACGGTCAGGTATCTCGAATTCGATGCGTGTGGGTCAATAAAGTTGAGCTTCTACGCACCCATGGATGAAAGGCTTGGACCACAAGGAGTTGAGCGTGGATAAAAGACTTGCTACTGCCGTTGTACCTCGTATTTCTGCGCTTTCTCTTGCTATTCGCCTCGGCGTAGCGGGGCTGGTGATGGGCCTTGCAAGCCCCGAAGCGATGGCGGCCTGCTCGCCCGCAAGCCCCACGGCGGGTGCCACGGTGACGTGTACGGGGGTGCCGTCGTTACCGCTGTTTCTGAACACCTTCTCGAGTGCGGTGAATGACCTGACGGTCAACGTCAACCCTGGCGCGCAGCTCAACGCAACGTTGGGCGGCATTGCGTTGAACCTGACCGGTAACAACACCACACTGAACAACTCCGGCACCATCGACCCGGCGCTGCTCGGGTTTGTATCCGTGCTCAGTGGCGGTGTGGTGGTGGGCAATACCGCGGCCAGTACGGTGAATATCACCAACACGGCCACCGGGATCATCCGCGGTACCGGCGCACTGCTGGGGCTTAATCTGACTTCGTTGGGTGGTGCGGCGCTGAACGTCACGAATGGCGTCGGTGGCACCACCACCCTCACCAACGCCGGCACCCTCGGCTCCAGTTCGTTGCTGGGTCTTACGTTGTTTGCCTCTGACACGCCAGTGGTCGCCGTGCAAGGTGGCGGCCAGGTCAACATGACCAACAGTGGCACGCTCACCGGGCGGGTTGCCTTCGAGGCGTCCACTTTGGGTAATACCTTCGTCAACAGCGGGACCATTTCCGGCGGCGTGTCGATGGGAGCAAACAGCACCAACACCTTTACGGCGGTGACCGGGTCGAGCGTGTCCTCGGGTGGCGGTATCGGCTTGAGCCTCGGCGGCCTGTTGGGCGTAAACCTGACGTTTGCCCCCACCGGCCAGGTGGATGGCGGCGCAAACGGCAGCAACACCTTGATCCTGCAAAACCCCGGCGCCACCGGCAGCAGCGGCACTGGCACGGCGTCCAGCGCCACCTATGTCAACTTCAACAACCTGACCATCAACGGCGGCACCTGGACGTTGCAGGGGCCGTTGGTCAGCGGCAGCACAACGCTCAATGGTGGCATTTCGCAGTTCGATAACAGTGCGACGTTCGGTACTGGGGCAATCACCGCCAATGGCGGGGTTATCGAGGCAACGGCCAATAACCTGACGCTGGCTAACCTGCTCACGTTGGGCACCGGCGGGTTGACCGTCCAGGGCGCCAATACCGGGCTGACCCTGGGCGGCGTGCTCTCGGGCACCGGCGGCTTGACCAAGACGGGCACGGGTCAACTGATCCTCAATGCCGCTAACACTTACACCGGCGCCACCACGCTGTCCGGCGGTTCGGTGCAGTTGGGCAATGACCTGGCGCTGAGCAGCGGCGCTGTCACCGTCACCGCCGCATCGACTTTGCAGGCGCCTGGCACAGTCAGCCTTGCCAACACGTTCACGCTTAACGACAACCTGACGACCGATGTGGCCGGTACGTTGAGCCTGAACGGCGCCATTACCGGCAACGGTGGGCTTACCCAGAGCGGCGCGGGCAGCCTGACGCTCAATGGCGTCAACACCGGCTTCAGCGGCGCCACCAACCTGGGCGCCGGCACCCTGGTGCTGGGCAATAACAATGCCCTGGGCAGCGGCAACCTGAATGTGACAGGTACTGCCAACCTGGACACCAGTGGCGCCTCATTACTGAACAACAATGTCGTCTTGACCGGCGATCTCAGCCTGCTCAACGCCAACCCACTGACCCTGAGCGGCGTGATGTCCGGCGTCGGCGGCCTGACCAAAACCGGCGCGGGCCTGCTGACCCTGGCCGGTAAGAACACCCGCAGCGGTGTAACGTCGCTGAATGCCGGCGGTTTGTTGCTCAGCACCAACACCGCCCTGGGGACGGGCGCGCTGAATACGGCTGCGGGCACTTCGCTGGACGCCACGACGGCGGTGACCCTCGCCAACGCGGTCAACCTGGCCGGCAACCTGGGCATTGGCGGCACCGCCGACCTGACGCTGGCCGGTACGATCAATGGCGCTGGCAGCCTGACCAAAAACGGCGCCGCCAATCTAGTGCTCAACGGCGTCAACAACTTCCTGGGCGGCACCACGCTCAATGCGGGCACCCTGACGGCGGGCTCCAACTCAGCCCTGGGTCTGGGTAACTTGACCGTTGGCGGCGCGTCGACGCTGGACAGCAGCGGGGCATTCAGCCTGGGCAACAACGTTGTGCTCAACGCCGGGTTGACGGCCGGCGGTACCAATAACCTGACCCTGGCGGGTGTGCTCAGTGGGGCAGGGCCGCTGACCAAAAGTGGCCTGGCCAACCTGACCCTCAACGGCAACAACACCTTCAGCGGCGGCACCACCCTCAATGCAGGGACCTTGACCCTGGGCAACGCCAATGGCCTGGGCAGCGGCGCCTTGACCGTCGGCGGTGCGGCGACCCTGGACACCAGCGCGTCCTTTGGCATCGGCAATGCCATTGCGCTGAATGCTGACCTTACGGTCGCCGGCAACAACGACCTGAGCCTGAACGGCGTGGTCAGCGGCGCTGGCAACCTGATCAAAAATGGCTTGTCCGACCTGACCCTGGCCGGCAACAACACCTTCACCGGCGCCGTGAACGTGGTCTCCGGCAGCCTGACGTTGCTCAATGCCAATGCCTTGGGCAGCACTTCCGGGGTTAACGTGAGTGCGGGCGCCGGGGTCAACCTGGCCACCGACGTCAGCCTGGCCGGCTTGAGCGGCAGCGGTAGCGTGCAACTGAGTGGCGCCAACAGCTTGACCGTTGGCGGGGTCAACACCACCAGTACGTTTGATGGTGATTTGAGTGGCGCTGGCGGGCTGATCAAGGTCGGCACCGGCACTCTCAACCTTACCGGCATCAATGGCGTCACTGGCAACACGGCGATCAATGCAGGCACCTTGAACCTCAGTGGTTCCCTGGCCAGCGCCCAGGTCAATGTCAACAACGGCGGTACGCTGACCGGTACCGGTTCGTTATTGGGTGCGCTGAACGTCAATAACGGCGGCCATTTGGCCTTGAGCAGCGGCAATACCTTGTCAGCCGGTGCACTGAACATGGTCGCGGGTGGCAACCTGGATGTTGCCCTCGGTGCGCCATCCCTCACTTCCTTGCTCAATGTCGGCGGTAACGTGGCGCTCGCCGGCAACCTGAACGTCACCGATGCCGGTGGTTTTGGCGCGGGCACTTATCGCCTGATCAACTACACCGGCGGCCTGACCGGTGGCCTGACGGTAGCGGGTGTTCCCGTGGGTTATGGCCTCGGCGATCTGCTGGTACAAACCTCGGTCGGCAACCAGGTCAACCTGGTGGTGTCGGCGCCCAATATCCGCTTCTGGGACGGCAGCCAAGCTATCGCCAACGGCGTGGTGGATGGCGGCACGGGCGCCTGGACCGCCGGCGGTACCAACTGGACGTCCGCCGACGGCTTGACCAACTCTCCTTGGTCCAGTGGCTTTGCGGTGTTCACCGGTGCTGCCGGTACGGTCACCGTGCAAGGCCCGCAAGCCTTTACCGGCCTGCAGTTTGTCACCGACGGCTACAGCCTGGTCAGCGGCGCAGGCGGGCAATTGACTGCGATCAATGGCGGCAGTGGCAATGTATCGATGCGTGTAGATCCGGGCGCAACCGCGACCGTCGGGGTCAATATCGATGGCGCCGGCACCTTGAACAAGCTCGACACCGGCACCCTGGTGCTCAACGGCGCCAACACCTATACCGGTGGCACCTTGCTCAATGGCGGCGCGCTTATCGTCGGTAGCAACACTGCACTGGGCGGCGGCCTGTTGACGACAGCGGCCGGGACGACACTGGACAGTAATGCTGCCATCACCTTGGGCAACACGGTGCTCTTGAACGGCGACACCACTGTCGCGGGCGGCAACGCGCTGACCCTTAATGGCGGGATCAGCGGCGTTGGCGGCCTGATCAAAAACGGCGCGGCCACTTTGACCCTGGGCGCAAGTAACACTTTCCTCGGGCCTGTGGCCTTGAACGCGGGTGGGCTGATCCTGGCCGCCAACAATGCCTTGGGCGCTGGCGCGTTGAATGCGGCTGGCGGCACGACACTGGATGCCAGTGCGGCGGTCACTGCCAATAACGCGATCAACCTGGCAGGCAACCTGGGTATAGGCGGCACGGCTGACCTGACCTTGGGCGGTGCAATCAATGGTGCTGGCAGCCTGACGAAAAATGGCGCAGCCAACCTGATCCTCAATGGTGCTAATACCTACCTCGGCGGCATGACGCTGAACGCGGGCACATTGACCCTGGGCAATAACCTCGCGCTGGGCCTGGGCAACCTGACGGTGGGGGGTGCTTCGACGCTCGATAACAGCAGCGCGCTGAGCATCGGCAATGGTGCTGTGCTGAACGCTGCGTTGACGGTGGCTGGCAACAATGACCTGACCCTGGGTGGCCTGCTCACGGGCACCGGCGCGCTGGTCAAGGATGGCGCGGCCAACCTGACCCTCAATGGCCTCAATGCCTACAGCGGCGGAACGACCCTCAATGCGGGTACCTTGACCCTGGGCACCGCGACAGCCCTCGGGACGGGCGCCTTGACGGTGGGCGGCGCGGCCAACCTAAACAATGGCACGCCACTGGTGCTGGCCAATGCGGTCAACGTCAACGCCAACCTCACGGTGGGCAGCCTGAATAACAACCTGACGCTGGCGGGTGTGGTGGGGGGGAGCGCCAATCTGATCAAAACCGGCACTGGCGACCTGGCCCTGACTGGCAACAACACCTTCTCCGGCCTGTTCGATGTGCAAGCAGGCAGCCTTACCACCGTGGGTAATGGCGCGCTGGGCGCAGGCGCCGGGGTCAACCTGGGCAGTGGTACGCAATTGAACCTGGGTGGCTCGGCCAGCCTGGGTGAACTCACCGGCACCGGCGTGGCCGTTGTTGGCACCGGCAGCACCTTGAGTGTCGGCAGCAATAACCTCGACAGCACGTTCGGCGGCGTACTCGCCGGGTTGGGCGGTCTCAACAAAATCGGCAGCGGTGCCTTGACCCTCGGCGGCCTCAGCGTGTTGACCGGTGACACCCAGGTCAACGCCGGCAGCCTGCTGGTCAACGGCGCGCTGGCCAGTACCAACGTGAACGTGGCTAATGGCGCCACCCTCGGCGGCACCGGCACCCTGGTGGGGGCCGTCAACATTGCCGACGGTGGCCACCTGGCCGTCAACTCGGGCAACACCCTGACAGTCGGCTCGTTGGTGCTCAATACCAACTCCAACCTCGATGCCGGGCTCGGTGCCCCGTCTACCGGCGGCACGGCGCTGATTCATGTGGGCGGTAACCTGACCCTGGATGGCACGCTGAATGTCAGCGATATCGGTGGCTTCGGCCCCGGTATCTACCGGTTGATCGACTACACCGGCGGCCTGACCAATAACGGCCTGCAGCTGGGCAGCTTGCCGGTGAATATCCCGGCCACCGACCTGGACCTGCAAACAGCAATCGGCAACCAGATCAACCTGCTGGTCAACGGCAACACCACCGTGCAGTTCTGGGACGGTAGCCAGACCACCGGTAACGGCAGCATCGAGGGCGGCAGCGGTACCTGGACAAGCGGCGCCACCAACTGGACAGGCGTCAACGGTTCGTTCAACGCCGCCTGGGCGCCAAACAGCTTTGCGGTCTTCCAGGGCGCGGCGGGTACTGTCAGCGTGGACGGCGCCCAAGCGATTACCGGCCTGCAATTTGTCACCGACGGCTACAACGTGGTCGGCGGCACGGCGGGGGCCTTGACCTTGTTCAATGGCACCGGCGGCAACACCGCCGTGCGCGTTGATCCGAATGCCACCGCGACCCTGGGCGTCACCCTCAATGGCGGTGGTACTCTGGCCAAGCTGGATGCGGGCACCTTGGTGCTCAATGGCGCCAACACCTACACCGGCGGCACCGCGCTCAATGGCGGTACGTTGGTGGTCGGCAATAACAGTGCGTTGGGCAGCGGTGCGTTGACCGCGTCCAATGGCACCACCCTGGACAGCAATGCGGCTGTCAGCCTGGCCAATGATGTGAACGTCAACGGCACGCTGACAGTCGGCGGCAGCAACGCGCTGACCCTGGCCGGCAGCGTGGCCGGCACCGGTAGCCTGATCAAAAACGGCATCGCCAGCCTGACCTTGAGTGGCAACAACACCTATGCAGGGCCGACGGCATTGAACGTCGGCGGGTTGATCCTGGCCTCTAACACTGCGCTGGGCACCGGCGCGCTGAATGCGGCGGCAGGCACCACGCTCGATACCAGCAGTGCAGTCACCCTGGCAAACGCCGTGAACCTGGCGGGCAACCTGGGCATTCTCGGCAGCGCCGACCTGACCCTGGATGGGTTGGTCACCGGGGCTGGCAGCCTGGCTAAAAGTGGGGCGGGCAACCTGACACTCAACGGCAACAATGCTTACCTCGGCGGTACGCAGTTGAACGCAGGTGGCTTGGTACTGGGCAATGGTTCGGCACTTGGCACCGGCAGCCTGGCCGTCAACGGCGCAGCGACGCTGGATACCAGTGCCGCAGTGGCGCTGGCCAATAACACCACGCTCAATGCTGCGCTGACCGTGGTTGGCAGCAACGACCTGGCGCTTGGCGGTGTGGTTGATGGCTCCGGATCGCTGATCAAGAACGGCACTGCCAACCTGACCCTCAACGGCGCCAATACCTACAGCGGCGGCACCACCCTCGCGGCCGGTACGCTGACTGTCGGCAATGCCACGGGCTTGGGTTCCGGCGCCTTGACCGTCAATGGAGCAAGTACGTTGGACAACAGCGTGCCGCTGGTACTGGCGAACGCCGTCAACTTGAATGCCGACCTCAGTGTGGCCGGTAACAACAACCTGACCCTGGCGGGTGTGTTGGCCGGCAATGCGGCGCTGATCAAAAATGGCGCGGCGGACTTGCTGCTCAGTGGTAACAACACCTTCACCGGTCCACTCAATGTGCTCGGCGGCAGTGTGACCACTACAGGTAACGCGGCCTTGGGCAACACCACCGGCGTCAACGTCGGCAGCGGTGCCAGCCTCAACCTGGGTGGCAATGCCAGCCTCAATACCCTGACCGGTACCGGCGCGATTCAAGTGGCGGGCGGCAGCACGCTGGCGGTGGGTGGCAGCAACCTCGACAACACCTTCGCAGGCACGCTCAACGGTGCCGGTAACCTGGATAAAAACGGCACCGGCGTGCTCAACCTGAGCGGCACCAATGGGATCAGCGGCGCGGCCAACGTCAATGGCGGCACTTTAAATGTGAGCGGCTCACTGGCCAGTGGCACGGTGGCGGTGAACAACGGCGCGACGCTGGCCGGTACTGGCTCATTAGCGGGTGCGGTGACGGTGGCTGATGGCGGGCACATCGGCCTGAACGCCGGCAGCACGCTGTCGGTGGGCTCGTTGGTGCTGGGTAATAACGCCAACCTGGACGTCGGCCTCGGCGTGCCGGTGGTGGGCGGTGGCAGCGGGCTGCTGAATGTCGGCGGCGATCTGACCTTGGGCGGCAAACTCAACGTCACCGATATCGGCGGCTTTGGCAGCGGCGTCTACAACATCATCAACTACGGCGGGGCACTCACCAATAATGGCCTGGCCCTTGGCAGTTTGCCGGGCAGTGTGATTCCGGGCGATGTGCAAGTGCAGACGGCCATCAGCAACAAGGTCAACCTGCTGGTGACTGCGCCCAATACCACCGTGCAGTTCTGGGACGGCGCCAACCTGATCGGCAACGGCGCCATCGACGGCGGCAACGGCACCTGGGGCACTGGCACCACCAACTGGACCAACGTTGACGGCACCCTCAACCAGAACTGGAACAACAGCTTTGCAGTGTTCCAGGGCGCGGCGGGTAACGTGACCGTGGAGGGCACGCAAAACCTCACCGGCATGCAGTTCGTCACCGATGGCTACAACCTGGCCTCCGGCACGGCGGGCGTGCTCAACCTGGTGAATGGCGGCACCGGCAACACGGCGATCCGTGTCGACCCGAACGCCACCGCAACGTTGGGCGTCACGCTTGGTGGTGCTGGCACCCTGGCCAAACTCGACACTGGCACCTTGGTGCTTAACGGCACCAATACCTACACCGGCGGCACTGCGCTCAATGGCGGCACGCTGGTGGTCGGCAATAACAGCGCGCTGGGCAGTGGCGCACTGACGGCGGCCGACGGCACCACCCTGGACAGCAACGCGGCCGTCACACTCGGCAACGCTGCGGTACTCAATGGTGCACTGGCCATCGGCGGCAGCAATGCGCTGACGCTTAACGGCAGTATCAGCGGCAATGGCAGCCTGCTGAAAAAAGGCGCGGCAACCCTGACGCTCAACGGCGCCAACACCTACAGTGGCGGCACCGGCCTGAACGCCGGGCAACTGACCCTGGGCAATAACGCCGCATTGGGCAGCGGCGCGCTCACCGTCGGCGGCGCTGCGGCGCTGGATGGCAGCACCGACCTGCAACTGGCCAACGCCATCAGCCTGAGTGGGCCGCTGACCCTGGTCGGCAGCAATGCACTAGCGCTTAACGGCGTGGTCAGCGGCACCGGCAGCCTGGTGAAAAACGGCAACGGTGCGCTGCTGTTGACCGGCGCCAACACCTACAGCGGTGGCACCACCCTTAACGGCGGCACCACCACCGGCAACACCAACAGCTTGCAAGGCGCGATTGCCAATAATGCGGCCCTGACCTTCGAGCAAGGCACCGATGGCACCTACACCGGTAACCTTACCGGCGCAGGCGTGCTGAATAAAACCGGCACCGGCGCGTTGCTGTTGACTGGCAACAACACCTTGACCGGCAACACCAACGTCAACGCCGGCAGCTTGCTGGTCAACGGCACCTTGAACAGCGCAGCGGTGCAGGTAGCCAGCGGCGCGACCCTTGGCGGCAGCGGCAGCCTGGGCGGTGCTGTGACGATGGCCGATGGCTCGACCCTCAAGGCCGGGGCGGCGACGCCGCTGTCGGTGGGTTCGCTGGCGTTGTCGTCGGGCACTGCCCTGGACTTCGCCCTCGGCGCGCCTGGCGCATCCACCACGGCGGTGAATGTGGCGGGCAACCTGACCCTTGATGGCACGCTCAACGTTACCGATGCCGGGGGCTTCGGACTCGGCGTTTATCAACTGTTCCGCTACGGCGGCGCCTTGACCGACAACGGCCTGACCCTCGGCTCGCTGCCGGTCGGCGTGGGTAATCTGAGCCTGCAAACGGCGCTGGCCAACCAACTGAACCTGCTGGTGCAAACCACGCCGGGGCAAATCCAGTTCTGGAACGGCGGCACCACCAACCCTGACGGCACTATCACCGGCGGCAGTGGTACCTGGGGCCCAGGCACCAACTGGACCGATCCAACCGGTACCCAGGGCCAGGCGTCAAATAACCAGTTTGCCGTGTTCGGCGGGCAGGGCGGTACGGTCACCGTGGTCGGTAACCAAGGCTTTACTGGCCTGCAATTCCTTGACCCTGGTTACACGCTGACGGCAGGCGCAGGTGGGACCTTGTCGCCAACCGGTGCCGCAGTGGTGCGTGTCAATTCGGGCGTCACTACCGAAGTGGCTGCGCCAATCGTGGGGGCCGGGTCGATCAACAAACTTGACGCCGGCACCTTGCTGTTGACCGGCGCCAACACCTATTCCGGTGGCACGACCGTCAGTGGCGGTACGCTGGCCGGTAACACGCTGAGCTTGCAGGGTCGCATCCTCAACAATGCGCAACTGTTGTTTGTCCAACCCACTAACGGCACCTTTAATGGTGTATTGAGCGGAACCGGCAGCATTACCAAACAAGGCGCAGGCGCGCTGTTGCTGACCGGCAACCAGCCATTCAGCGGCACGGTGGCGGTGGACCAGGGCGTACTGCAAGTCGGCAACGCGGCCAACCCAGGTGCGGTGTTTGGTGGGCAGGTGACCGTCGCCAACGGTGCAGGCCTGACCGGCAACGGCAGCGTCGGCGCGTTGGTCAACAACGGCAGCGTCACACCTGATAACGGTAAGCTGACGGTGGCCGGTAACTTCACTAATGGCAGTACCGGCGCGTTGAACCTGCTCATCACCCCATCGTCGACCGGCTCCCTGGCCGTTGGGGGTACGGCGAACCTGGGCGGCACGTTGAATGTGGTCAACCTGGCGCCGTACGCCGGCCCGGCCACCTACACGCTGCTCACGGCGGGTGCAGTGAACGGCACCTTCGGCACCACCAATCTGGAGAACCTGGCATTCCTCAATACCGCGTTGAACTACAGCCCTACTCAGGTGGCGCTGGCGGTTAGCCGCAACAACGTCAGCTACGCCAGCGTGGCAGCCACTGGTAACCAACGTGGCGTGGCCGCCGCGTTGGACAGCGGTGCCGCGGTGGGTGGCGCAACGGTGCAGAACGCGCTGCTCAACTCCAATGTTGCCGGGGCGCGCGCCGCGTTCGACAGCTTGTCCGGGGAGATTCATGCCAGCACCGCCAGCGCCATGCTCGAAGATTCGCGTTACGTGCGTGACGCAGTCAACGAGCGCCTGCGTCAGCCCGGCTGCTACCGCGAAGATGACCCACGCAACAGCCTGGCACCCAGCGAAAACCGCCTGAGCAGCGCCGGTTGCCACGGCGAGATGGTCGGCTGGATGCGTGTGTTGGGCACCTGGGGCCACATGGGCGGCGACAGCAACACCGCCAAGCTGGACCGCAACCTCGGCGGCTTCCTGCTCGGCACCGACAAACAAGTGGATGACGCCTGGCGCGTCGGTGTGGCCGCCGGCTACACCCGCAGCGACCTGGACGCCAAGCGCCGCAGCTCCAGCGCCGACGTCGACAGCTACCACTTGATGGCCTACACCGCGTACCAGCAGGAAGCCTTCGCCGCTCGCATGGGCGTGGCATACAGCTGGCACGACATCGAAAGCAAACGCGATGTGGCCGTAGGCGGCGTGGGGCAACGCCTCAAAGCCGACTACAAAGCGCGCAGCGCGCAAGTGTTCGGTGAAGTGGGCTACACCATTGAAACCGGCAAAGTGGTAGTAGAACCGTTCGCCGGCCTGGCTTACGTCAACTACGACAGCGACACGATCAAGGAGAAAGGCGGTTCGGCGGCCCTGCGCGGTGATGCCGATCAGGACGTGACCTTCTCGACCCTGGGCGTGCGCATCGGCCAGACCATCACCTTGGGTAACGGCTCGAAAATCAACCCACGGGGCAGCATCGGCTGGCGTCATGCCTTTGGCGACACCAAGTCGGATGCCGACCTGAGCTTTATCAACGGCGGTGCATCGTTCAGCACCCAAGGTGTGCCGATCGCCAAGGACAGCGCGGTGGTGGAGGCGGGCGTGGACTACCAGATCAGTCAGAATGGCAAGTTGGGCCTGGGCTATTCCGGCCAACTGTCGCGCAACGATAAAGACCATGCGATGACGATCAGCTTCTCCCTCGGTTTCTGATCAAAGCCGAGTATTTTTAACCGCCCGAAAGGGCGGTTTTTTTTTGGAAGTATTTCTTAACGCTATTCGATGGTTTGCCAATAGGGCAGGGTTGTTGCTCAGCGTCTGGTCAGAAGGATGTACAAACAATTTCCCCTGGAACCCGGCTGGTAATGCAGTCTTTTCTGAATCTAAAGTATGCCCTTGAGTTTATATTCCTTAGGTGGCATATTCGCATGGATTGGGACGTTGAATACACGGATGAATTCGCAGAATGGTGGGATGAACTGGGCGCAAAGGAGCAAGTCTCCGTGTCCGCCAGCGTTGATCTGCTGGGGCTTTTAGGGCCTGGCCTGGGCTTCCCCCATACCAGTGATATCAAGGGTTCCCGGCATGGCAACCTGCGGGAACTGCGGGTCCGGCACGCCGGCCGGCCCTATCGAGTGCTGTATGCATTTGATCCCCGGCGCTGCGCTGTCCTGCTGATCGGCGGCGATAAAGCCGCACACCCCAGGTGGTACGAGGTGCATGTGCCCTTGGCCGAAAATGTGTACGACATCCATTTGCAAACATTGCGTAAAGAGGCCCGTCACCATGGCTAAAAAATTCGCTGAACTTCAAGCGCGCATGACCCCGCAATCGCGTGCCGAAGCCGAGCAGCTGTTCCGCCAGCACCTCAAGGAAATGCCCCTGCATGAGCTGCGCAAGGCCCAGCAACTGAGCCAGGAAAGCCTGGCCAAGGCGTTGAATATCAACCAGGCAGCGGTTTCCAAGATGGAGCGGCGTACCGACATGTACATCAGCACGCTGCGTGACTACATCCGGGCGATGGGCGGCGAGTTGGAAATCATCGCGACCTTCCCGGATGGCCAGGTCAAGATCGACAACTTCGCTCACTAAGTCACAGTGGACCACCCCGATGAATCAGCTCCTGGCCATGCGCGCCTTCGTCCGTGTTGTCGATACCGGTTCATTCAGCCGTGCATCCGACCAGTTGGCGCTGCCACGCTCTACCGTCAGCAAACTCATCACTGACCTGGAAAGACACCTGGGCACCCAGCTGATGCACCGAACCACCCGCGCCCTGGCGCCCACGCTTGAAGGGCTGGAGTATTACCGCCATGCGCGACGGCTGGTGGCTGAGCTGGATGAAGTGGACAGCGCCGCACGCGGGCAGATCCTCAAGCCCGGCGGGCACCTGCGCGTGGATGCACCGGCCTCGTTTGCCAATTGCCTGTTGATTCCGGCGTTGGTGGACTTTCATCGTGAGTACCCCGATATCACCATCGCCTTGGGCATCAGCGACCGTGCGGTGAATATCGTCGGGGAGGGCGCCGATTGCGTGATCCGTGCTGGCAAGCTGGAAGACATGGCGATGATCGGGCGCAAGGTGGCGGACCTTGAATACCTGACCTGTGCGGCACCCAGTTACGTGGCGCGCCGGGGTTTGCCGGTTTCGCCCGAAGACCTTGTAAACAACCACCTCAGGGCCGGGTATTTTTTTGCTGGGTCGGGCAAGCCGGAGCCGCTGATTTTTGAGCAGGGCCAGCAACGTATCGAGGTCAACGACTGCGCTTTTTCGACTAACGAAGGCAACGGCCTCAAGGAAATGCTGCTCGCGGGCCTTGGTGTGGGGCAGCACTTCAAGTCGATCGTGCAGCACTACCTCGATACCGGCCAGTTGGTTGAGGTGCTGCCGGGTTGGTCGCGCCCGGCCACGCCATTGCATATCCTCTACCCACCTAACCGTCATCAGAGTGCGCGGCTCAAGGTCTTTACCGAGTGGGTGATCCGCACGTTTGGGGTCAGGGAATAATCGCGGTTACGCGTATCTCCACGCGCATGGTCGGCAGTCCCAGGGCCTCGACGCCGACTTGCGTCCAGATCGGCGCATGGTGGGGCATGTAGCGCCGGTATTGCTGGACCATCGCTTCGTTGACCTCAGGTGCAAACCCACCGACGTGGTAGGAGTTTATGTGAATCACATGCTCCCAACCCGCGCCGGCGGTGGCCAGGGTTCGGTCCAGGTTGTGAAACGCCTGGGCGATTTCTTCACTGAGGTCGGCGGGGATCTGGAACTCATCGTCCCAGCCGCCCTGGCCTGACGTTTCTACGCGGTTACCGATTTTCACTGCTTGGGAATAGTGCAGGTGTTCGCGCATGGTATCGCCATAGCCTGGGGTGGCAAAAAATTCGGGCATGCTCATGGTATTTCCTCGGTTGAATACACGACCCGACGAATGCTAATAGAGCGAATGCGCGAACAATATCCCGAGTTCCTGCCATGACTATCTACTGGTATGCACAATCGGTTTGCGATAAAGCCCGACTGCCAAGCCGCTGATAATCACTGCGATAAAGACCAGATTGGCTGTGGAAACACGCTCGCCCAGTATCAACATCGAACTGGCAATCCCGAACACCGGGATCAATAGCGACAGCGGCGCTACCGTGGACACGGGGTACGCCTTGAGCAACGTGTTCCAGCCCCAGTAAGCAAAGTGCGTGGCCAGGTAAACCTGAAACAGCAGCGACCACACGGCGGTGAGGTCGAGGTTGGCGGGGAGGCTTACGAACGCACCGTCGCCGTGCACCCACCAGGCCATCAGGAACAGCGGGATTGGCGGAAACAGGCTGGCCCAGACCATGAACGAAAAGATTTCTTTAACCCCCGACGTCTTGATGATGACGTTGCCGATGCTCCACGCCAGTGCGCTGAACACGATCATCAGCACGCCGAGCGCAGCGTGTTCGCCTTGCTGGTTGGCGATGATCCCGGTTAGTCCGATCAACGCGAGAAAGGCCCCGGCCCACTGCGCGCCGCGAATTTTCTCCTTGAATAGCACGCAGCCCCAACCCAGGGTGAAAAACACGCTGAGCTGGATGAGCAATGAGGCAATCCCCGGGCTCACCCCAAGCTGGATGCCATAGTTGATCACACCCCACATGCCCAGCCCGAAGATCACGCCATAGGCCGCTACATAACCGAATGGCACGGCGGGGCGCTTGATGACGAACACCAGGGGCAAGGCGGCGAGGGCGAAGCGCAGGCCGGTGAGTAAAAAAGGGTCGATGGCCCGCAGGCCCAGTTTGGTGATGGGGAAATTCAGCCCCCAGGCCAGCGTGACCAACAGGGCAAGTGCCAGGTGTTTCTTGTGCATGGACGTTCCTTCGAACCGGTTGCTTCAAAGGGGTGAAGGTTAGAGCTCGGGCGTATGGCCCGCTTGCTATGCCAGGTCATACTTTGACAAGATCGGGCCATGATTCCGACCTTTGACGACAACGACCCCGAAGCGCTTGTGACCCTGCGTGAATACCCGTGCGGCAGTGTGTTTGCCCGGCATACGCACCCGCGCGGCCAGTTTGCCTATGCTTCCACCGGTGCCTTAAGAATGTTCACCGACCTGGGCAACTGGGTGGTGCCGCCGCAGCGGGCCGTCTGGGTGCCCGGTGGCATTGCCCATGAAATGCACATGCGCGGCGATGTGGTGATGCTCAATACCTACCTCGATGCTCAAGCCGCCGAGCGCGCAGGGCTGCAGGGACACTGCCAGGTTTTCGAGGTGTCGCCACTGCTCAGGCATCTTCTGGAAGCGGCATTGACGTGCGGGGCATCGGCAACGTCCGAGGTGCGGCGGCACTGTGTATTGACGCTGCTGATCGACGAAATCAGTACGCTGTCGGCCTTGCCCCTCAGTGCGCCGCTGCCCTCTGAACCGCGTTTGGCGAGGGCTTGCCAGCGCTTTCTGGACGCGCCTGCGCAAACCGTGTCCCTCGATCAAATGGCGAGTTGGTCGAGCATGAGCCGGCGGACCTTTACTCGTCACTTCCTGGAAAGCACCGGCATGACCTTCGTGGCGTGGCGCCAGCAAGTCTGCCTGCTGGAGGCCACCGCGCAACTCAGCCACGGCGCCTCGATCACCGAGGTCGCATTTGCATTGGGCTTCAGCAGCCCCAGCGCCTTCACCGCGCTGTTCCGCCGTCACCTGGGCGATTCCCCGGCGCGCTACCTGGCCAAGTCCAAGGCCGTGTCGTTGTTCTAAAAAGCTCACACGCTGGTCAGGATTCACCTTGCAGGCGGTCCTGCTTTGTTACTATCGCCGCCCACCGTCATCAGGAGTCACCGGCCCATGCAACACCAGTGGGATGAAATGCACCGCACCCGCAAGCCCACGTTTCTGTTGTGTGGCGAGCCTCAGGGGGATGTGCTCAATCTCTATGTTCACGGTTATTCGGCGTTCTTCAACCGCCAGCAACTGGGCAATTTCACGCAACAACTGGCAAGCATCGAAGGCTCGACCAACCTGATGCTGTTCTGGCCGGCGGGTCACTTTCTGGAAAACCTTTTTGCTCCCTTTAAAGATGTGATTACCGCAATGCTTGGCGGTGGCGGCCTGGGCGCGGCAACCGTGGGTGTGGGCCGTGCGATTGCCTACTTTCTTGACCATTACAAAAGTGTCGAGGCGCGTGTCGATGAAGTGGCCAAGACGCTATTGCCTGAGCTTGCCCATTACCTGCACGGCGAAGCGCTGCCCGTGCGGCGCATCAACCTGATCGGGCATTCCCTGGGCGCGCGTATCCTGGTCAAGAGTCTGCTGGCCAGCCCCGAGGTCGCCCGACAATTGCCGCTTAACAATGTGTTGCTGATGGGTGGCGCGATCAGTACGTCCAGCCCCTGGGATGAAGTGTCGGCGCCCCTCAAAGGGCGCGTGATCAACTGCTACTCCAGCAAGGACTGGGCGCTTGCCATCAAGCCGGACACCGAGCGCTGCATAGGCCGGTATGCGATCGACGTCACCCCCGCACTCAAGGCCAAGGTCACCAATGTGCACCTGGCCACCTTCGACCACGCCGCCTACTGGCCGCAGTTGAAAACGGTGGTGCAGTACACCGACCTGCTGCAGGAACGGCGTGGCCTTATCCGCGCTGACCTGCGCAGCAGCGAAGTGCGTTTTGCCGAGGAGGACGTGGAACTGTTCCCCGCGCTGGTGCAGGCGCGGCCGGAGGAGCTTAAGTTTCTGGCTGAATTGATGGCACAAAAACGCAGTGCCTCGATCGATGCCGATGTACGTGAACCGCTGAAACTGGCCATCGAGCTGCAACGCATGGGCGGTGACAGCTTTATGAACATCGCCCGTGGCCATGGCGTGAGTTATCGCCAGATCGCCGAAGATGTCGCACAGCGGCTGGGCATCAAGTTCGATGGGCCGCTTGAAACCGTGGTGCTGGCAGATATCGAGGCACAGGTCGCGGAAAAGCTCATCGAGCAGTACAAGGACAAACTCAGTCGCGCCGACCGCCAGGCCTTCGACGCCGAGCTTAAGGCGGCCGCGCAAAAAGAGCAGGGCCTGTTCAATCGTATCGATATCGGCCGCTCGGCCACCACCGCCCTGAGCGGCACGGCGTTGGCGGGGCTCACCGGGTTTATCTTGCGGCGCGGCGCGGCCACCGCAATTCCGCTGGTGGGCCAGGCGCTGGCGGCGGCGATGTTGCTGGTAACGGGCGTGCGAGCGCTTTCCGGCCCGGCCTATTCGATCACCACCTTGGCGGTCTTGGTGATTGGCGTGATTCGCCAGCGCATGGAGCGCGAAGCGTTGAACCAGGAGATGGACCTGGTGGTGCAAGTCGTCGAAGCGTTCGACTTGCCCCGGGAGACGGTGATGCGCACGGTCGCGTCGGACTGATAAGCTGCGGCCCTGACTTGTGTGTTTGCCTGGGATACCGCGTGAAATTCAGCCTGCCGAAAATCGCCACTGCCCCGTTCTGCCCGCCGGAAGTGGCTGGCTCCGTTATCGTCGACCCCAAGGCCTCGTTTTTCAAACGGGCGCTGATGTTTGCCGGCCCCGGCCTGCTGATCTCCATCGGCTACATGGACCCCGGCAATTGGGCTACCGCCATCGAAGCCGGTTCTCGTTACGGCTACAGCCTGCTATTCGTGGTGCTGCTGGCCAGCCTGGCCGGGATGGCGGTGCAGTGCCTGTGTTCGCGCCTGGGCATCGCCACCGGCAAAGACCTCGCGCAACTGTGCCGTGAGCGCTACAGCAAACGCTCCGCGCGCACGCAATGGGTGTTGGCGGAAATCTCCATTATCGCTACCGACCTGGCTGAAGTCCTCGGTTGCGCCTTGGCATTTCACTTGTTGCTCGGCGTATCGCTGACGACCGGTATTGTGATCACCGCGTTCGACACACTATTGATCCTGGCCCTGCAAAACCGCGGTTTCCGCCGCCTGGAAGCGATCATGCTGGCGCTGGTTGCAACCATTGGCGTGTGTTTCTTTATCGAACTGGTGCTGATCAAACCTTACTGGCCGGACGTACTCAGTGGCTTTACCCCGTCACTGGCGGCCATCAGCGATGCAGCGCCGTTGTATTTGGCTATCGGTATCCTTGGCGCCACGGTGATGCCGCATAACCTCTATTTGCACACCTCGATTGTGCAGACCCGCCTGATTGGCAAAGACCTCGCCAGCAAACAGGACGCGGTCAAGCTGGCGCGTATCGACACCATCGGCTCCCTGGCCCTGGCGTTGCTGGTCAACGCCGCGATCCTGGTGTTGGCCGCCGCCGCATTTTACAAGACCGGCCACACCGAAGTGGTCGAGATCCAGGACGCCTATCACCTGCTTGACCCATTGGTGGGAGGCGCCTTCGCCAGCATCCTGTTCGGCATCGCCTTGTTGGCTTCGGGGCAGAGTTCGACCTTTACCGGCACCATCGCCGGGCAAGTGATCATGGAGGGTTACCTCAACCTGCGCATCCCGTGCTGGCAGCGGCGCCTGATCACGCGCGGGCTGGCGCTGATCCCAGCGTTCCTGGGGGTGTGGCTGATGGGCGACGATGCCATCGGCAAACTGCTGATTCTGAGCCAGGTGGTGCTCAGCCTGCAGCTGCCTTTCGCGTTGTACCCGCTGATCCGCATGACTGACGACAAGCAACTGATGGGGCCCTTCGTTAACCGCTTGCCCACGCGGTTACTGGCGTGGTTTCTGTTTGCGCTGATCAGTGGGGCGAATGCGTGGTTGATTGGGCAGTGGTTGTTTTGACTTAAACGTGTGATCGCTCCAACGCGGTCTACACCAGAATTGCCAAGGATGTGTACTGGGCAACCTGCGGATCGGCCGTCAGCAGTTTCATCGGCTCGCTCATGGCTGCCGCAACGATAAGCCGGTCGAACGGGTCTTTATGGTGGTGCTCAAGATCCTTCACTGCAATCGCGTGTTCTGGGGTGATCGGCAATTCGGTGAAACCGCTCTCCAGGCAGTATTCACGAATTTCATCCAGCTGCACCTCGAGCTTTCCCAAGCCTACCTTGATCGCCATTTCCCAGAAGGTTGCAGCGCTGACGTAAATCTCAGCAGCGTCTTCAATCAATTTTTTGGCTTTATTGGATAGCCTGGGGTCATCACTCAGTGTCCACAGCAGAATATGGGTATCCAATAGCACCCTCATAAAGGGTTGACCTCAAACGCATCCAGCAGGTCATCGGGTAAAGGCGCATCAAAGTCTTCGGGGATAATGAGCTTGCCTTTCATTGCGCCAATCCGGCGGCCTTTGGCCTTTCCGACGGGGACGAGCTGTGCCATCGCACGCCCATGCTTGGCGATGGTGATCACTTTGCCAGCAGCAGCCTCATCGACCAGCTTTGACAGATTATTTTTTGCTTCACCCAGCGGTACGGTAATCATGTGGCGATCTCCATGTTTTGGCCAAATATAGCCAAAATCAGCTGAGCTATCAAAGACGGCATGACGACCGGCTTTAGCCGCGCGTTCAGAGCGCGATTGTTTTTGATAAACGAAACCCATGGCACCTCTCCAAAAAAAGATTGAGCCAAAGTCTGCCTGCCATATGCCGTGTCTGAAATAGTGGCCCGAAAAATCAGAACGAGCCTACTTTTCCCACGAGGAATTTTTACCTTCCAATGCTTTTCCAGTGAGAGGGAGGAGCCTCACCGATCCCAATACGGCACCGCTCCAAAACACTCCACAAAATAATCAATCACCGTGCGCACCTTCAGCGACAGCCGCCGGCTGCCTGGCCACAGCGCGGCAATCTGTTGCGGTTCAAGGGTGGTGGCCACGTCGTACTCCGTGAGTACCGCCTGCAAGGTGCCGGCGCGCAAGCCTTCGCCGATCAGCCAGGACGGAAACACCACCAGCCCAAGGCCTTGTTCCGCCGCGTGGGTGAGGGTGTCGGCGTGGTTGCCGGTGATCGGGCCTTTGACGCTGTAAGGCGTCCAGTCGCCCTGGCCGCGGCGGAAGAACCAGCGCTGCTGGCCGGTGATGCCTTTGTAGGCCAGGCATTGATGGTTGGCCAGTTCTTCGGGGTGGCGCGGCGTGCCATGCCGGGCCAGGTAGGCGGGGCTGGCCGCGAGGCGAAAACGCTGCGGCGCGAAGATGCGCGCCTGCATGCTGGAGTCGTTCAGCACGCCGATGCGAAACAGCAGGTCGGTGCCGTCTTGCAGCGGGTCGACGTAGGTGTCGGTTTGCTGGATATCCAACTGTAGCTTGGGGTAGCGACGGCACAACTCGCCCAGCCACGGTGACAGGTGGCGTTGGCCGAATACCATCGGCGCGTTGATGCGCACCAGCCCGCTGGGTTCGCTTTCCTGCTCTTGCAGGGCCTGGCCGGCGGCCTCCAACTGTTCCAGCATCAGGCGCGCATGACGCCCCAGTAGCCGCCCGGCTTCGGTGGGGCTGACCGCACGCGTATGGCGGTAGAGCAATTGCTGGCCGAGCGCCTGTTCCATCAATTGGATTTGCCGTGAGATGGAGGAGGGCGCCAGCCCTTCGCGACGTGCCACTTCGGAAAAGCTGCCGTGATCCAGCACGGCTACAAACAGGCGCAATGCCTTGAAACTCAGTTCATTCAAACCCTGCATCGTGGCTCCGTGCTGTGCGTAATGCGCAAAGGTGTTGTTTGCATGCTCCCATTTATCGCACAAGACGGCCACCGGATAATGCGCGCCATGTTTCCTTTTTTGATACGCAGGTGATGTATGCAGGCAAGTTCCATCGAAGGCGTGGCGCAGGCCAGGCCGAAAAAAAACCTATTGCGATTGCTGCTGTTGCCGCTGGTGATTCTGGCGGGCATGGGCCTGTCGGTTGAGGCCGGCTTGCTCGGGCCATTGGGTGTACAGGTCGGGCATTTGTGGGCGACGTTGAGCATCTTTGGCGTCGGTACGGCGATTCTGTTTTTGCTGCTGCTGTTCAGCGGCCCGCAAAAAGGCCCGGCACTCACCGACCTGCCGCGCTGGCAGTTGATCGGCGGCTTTTTGGGACCGATGTACGTGGTGGTGCTGACTTTGGCTACGCCGCATATCGGCATCGCCATGACCATGGTCGCGATCCTCTCGGGCCAGGTCGGCAAGAGCGTGCTGATCGACCATTTCGGTTGGTTCGGCACCGCGCGTAAACGGGTCAATGGCGAACGCTGGATTGCCCTGGCGTTGATTGTGGCGGCACTTGTTCTGATTGCACGGGGTTAAAGCGATGAATCTGATTCTGTTGTTGGTACTGGTGATTGCCGCCGGTGCGGTGCTGAGTGTGCAAGCCGCGATCAACGGCCGGCTGGGCCAGACGGTCGGCGTGTTGCGCAGCAGTTTATTGACCTTTGCGGTGGGCGCAATCAGCACGGCGTTGTTGATTTTCTTCTTCGAACCCGCACAGGCCGTGAGCTTGCTGGACGTGCCCAAATGGCAGTTGACCGGCGCGTTGTTTGGCGTGGTGTACATGATGGTCATGGTCGGCGCAGTGCCCGTGGTGGGGACGGCAGTGGCCACGGTGGCGGTGATCGTCGGGCAGTTGGGCATGGGCATGCTGATCGATAACTTCGGCTGGCTGGGCAACCCGGCCATCGAACTGTCGGGCAGCCGTATCGTGGCAATGCTGCTGTTGGCAGTGGCGCTGGTGTTCATGTACCGCAGCAACAGCCGACTGGCCGATTAACGGCGGTGAACCTTGAAACCTTGCCGGTAGTCACTGCTTAAGGTGCAGCGCCCGTTGCACCTGGACGACCATGCAAAAGGAGTCTGAACATGGCTGATAAAACCTGTGCCTGCCCACACTGCAAATGCGTACTGGGCACCAACGCGGTGATGAAAGACGGCAAGGGCTACTGCTGCCAAGGCTGCGCCGAGCACCATGCGCATGGCGAACCGTGTGCCTCGTCGACCGGTTGCGAGTGCGCCAAGTCTGCCCACGGCTAAAAATCCGCTCGGCTTATCGGGTGGCGGTCATTACCATGGCCGCTCACCCTTGATTGATGTGTGCTTCATGGCCCTGGCCGCGCCTCCCGACCTCACTGATCATGCCGTCCCCGTGCAACCACTGGCGCGCACCTACCCCCGTGGGTTGTATGTGGAGCCACACAGCCACGACTGGGGCCAGTTGCTCTACGCCATGAGCGGGGTGATGTGGGTTGAAACACCGCGCGAAGCCCTGGTAGTACCGCCGCAGCGCGCCGTGTGGTTGCCACCGGGTGTGGAGCACGGGATTCGCGTGGTCTCGGACTTGCAGATGCGCAATATCTACCTGCGCCCAGCCTTGGCGGCGACGCTGGACAGCCAGGTGCAGGTGATTGAAGTCGGCGGGCTGCTGCGTGAGCTGATCGTCACGCTGGTTGATCAAGGCGATTACGGTGATACAGCCTATTACGACGCCGTAGTCGGTCTGGCGCTGTTAGAGTTGCAACGCGCGCGGCGCTCGCAGATCCGCATTGCCATGCCACTGGGGGCGGACCGCCGTTTGATAAATGCCTGCCAGGCAGTGATGGCGGCGCCCTCGCTGGAAATCCCCTTTGAGCAACATGCCGAAGCGGCGGGTGCCAGCGTGCGCACCCTGGCGCGGTTGTTCCAGAACAACCTCGGTATGGGCTTTGCCGAATGGCGCCGTCAGGTGCAGCTAGCCACGGCGGTGGCGGAACTGATCCAGGGCCAGTCGGTGAGCGGCATTGCCCGCTCTTTGGGCTATTCGCCGAGCAGCTTCAGCGACATGTTCCGCCGTGAACTGGGTGTGGCACCGTCGCAATACGTCGGTTGAGGCTTTGGCCGAAATCCTGAAGCACTTGGCCGATGCTTCGGGGGTGTGCTCACTACACTGAGCGCATCAACCCACCCGGCGTAAACCCTATGAACTATCCCCTATGAACTATCTCATTTCCCTCGCCATCGGCCTGTTTGTCGGCGTGATCTATGGTGCCCTGGACTTTCGCTCACCCGCGCCGCCTGCCATTGCCCTGGTGGGGCTGATGGGGATGTTGATCGGCGAGAAGCTCTGGCCCATGGGCCGTGAGCTGGTCAGCGGTTGGTTGTCCTGATTTCTTTTTCCACTTCGATGGATATTGGCCATGAAAGCACTGCAATTTTCCGCCACCGGCGACCTCGCCGCCCTCAGTTTCGTTGAAGTCGACAAGCCGCTGCCGGCTGCCGGTGAAGTGTTGGTCCAGGTTAAAGCGGCGGGTTTGAACCCCAGCGACGTTAAAAACGTACTTGGCCGGTTTCCCTACACGACGTTGCCGCGTATTCCCGGCCGGGACTTTGCCGGTGTGGTGGTGGAAGGCCCGCAGCAATTGGTTGGCCAGGCAGTGTGGGGCACCGGCCGTGACCTCGGCTTTTTTGCCGATGGCTCCCACGCGCAGTACCTCACGGTGTCGGCGAAAGGCGTGGCGCATAAACCGACGCATCTAAGCTTTGCCCAGGCTGCCAGCCTCGGTGTGCCGTACACCACCGCCTGGGATGCGCTGGAGCGCAGCGGTGTCGGCAAAGGCACGCGGCTGCTGGTGATTGGCGCCAATGGTGCTGTAGGCAGCGCGGCGTTGGCGCTGGCGAAAATTCGCGGTGCGCAGGTGCTGGCGGCGGTGCGCAAAGCGGATCAGGTCGAGGCGTTGCAGGCGCAGGGCTTCGACGCGATTGCCCTGGGCCAACCGGACGCATTGGGCGGGCAGGTGAATGCGGTGTTCAAGGGCGGCGCCGATGTGATCTTCGACACCACCGGTTTCTGGCTGCCGGCGGCTGTCGCAGGGTTAGCCGCGTTCGGTCGCATAGCGATCATCGCGGCGCCGGTTGATGGGCATGTGCAGCTGCCGGCGCTGGCGTTGTACCGCAAGGGCGGCTCGGTGGTGGGCATCAATTCATTGCTCTACAACTGCGAGCAATGTGCGGTGATGCTGGAGCAGTTTGGGCGGTTTTTTGATGAGGGTTCGCTGCCGTTGCCGACAGGGTTGCGTGAGGTGGCGTTGGCGGATGGGGTGCAGTGCTACGAGGAAGTCAACAAAGGCAGCGCGGACAAGGTCATCTTCCTGCCTTAATGCGGTTAAAAAGTGTGGGAGCTGGCTTGCCTGCGATGGCGGTCTGTCAATCAGAGAGTTATTGACTGATCCACCGCTATCGCAGGCAAGCCAGCTCCCACATTTTGATCTTCACTGGGTTTGAGGACTGTTTTTGATCGGACGTTTCCCACAAAGGTTTCAGGTTGTCGCTCGGAAGCGGGCTGACTAACCTCACTGCCGTCGTTGCCAATTCAGCGGCCGGATTTGACCGTCTGCCCCCCAAATGTATGTGCCGCATCGAATCAGGCGTTTTTTTTACGTCTGCTGTATCGTGTCGCGGCAGCTGTACGCGGGATACCTTAGGGTATGCCGGGCTACTTTGGGACCGGTCGGTCAACCCGCGTATAGCTGCCACCCTATTTCGCTTGACCGCGAAACGTGGCGGCTCCACTCCCGAAGGATTCCACCATGATCAAAGACAGCCCCAACCCCCCAGTCCATCAAGACTACGACACCAGCACCCTGCACGAAGTCGCCTACCGCGCGATCAATCACTATCTCAACCCCGGTAAACCCATTCCTGAATCCAGCGAAGGCATCTTCACCGTGCGCGCAGACTTGGGTACGGAAACCTTGCTGGTCAATGCTTCCCAGGATCTGGCTTCCATCAGTGATATCGCCAACCACCTCGCGTTTGAAATCGAGGGTTCGCAACGCAATGTCGCGCTGGGTATCTGCCGAATGCTGGAAGGTGTGCAACTGCTGGTCGACAAGGCGCTGAATGTGGCCCACCCCGTAGCTTGAATGGGGGGCTAAGATCGTTCCCACGCTCTGCGTGGGAATGCATCCTGTGACGCTCCGCGTCACCTTGCATCCTCTATGGCGGGACGCGGAGCGTCCGGGGCGGCATTCCCACGCGGAGCGTGGGAACGATTTCAACACAAGGTCGCGCTGGGTATCTGTCGGATGCTGGAAGGTTTGCAACTGCTGGTCGACAAGGCGCTGAATGTAGCCCACCCCGTGACTTAAAAGTGTGGGAGCTGGCTTGCCTGCGATGGCGGTCTGTCAGTCAGAGAATGATTGACTGATCCACTGCTATCGCAGGCAAGCCAGCTCCCACATTTTGATTTTTACTAGGCTTCAGGGACGCCTTTTTCCCAGGCCGACCAGTTCTTCAGGATCGCCTGTACCAGCGGATTGCCCGTGCGGTACAGGTTCTCCAGTGCCGGTACAAACCCGCCCTGGTCCGCATACTTCAGCAAGTTGTCCACTTCGCTGTAACCCGGATACGGCCGGTCGAAATCAGAGCCGGCCCGCACCACCGCCAAGCGCTGAATATCCACCAACCCTTCACGGCTGGCGCGCAGCAAGGCTTCATAGGTGGAGTTGTCTTCCTGCTGGGTGGTGCAGTACTCGCCTTTGTTGTCGGTGAGCAACTTGGTCCAGACCTCGGCGCGTTCGCTCAGGCGTGTGCCGGAGAACCAGGTGTTGCCCGCCAAAGTGTCGCAGCGTGTGACTTGCGGCGGCTGGTTGGCCGGCGCGGACGGGTAGTGTTTACGCCAGGCGCTGGATTCCTTGCTTTCGCTCAGCTCTACCTTTTGCGACAAGGCAAACGCCTTGGCCTGCAACTTCGGGTTCAGCTCGAATACTTCGGTCTTGTAGTCCAACGGTGGTTTTTCGTTGGGGCCTTTGGTGTTGATGCCGATGTAACCGGTTGGCCAGTCTTTAGGCGCATCGCGCGAATCCAGCTCCCATTGGGTGCCGAACTCCACCAGGTAATGCGCCCAGGCGGCGGTGCCGATGGTTCCGTGTTTAGGGCTGATGCCGGCGATCCCGGCAATCAGGAAGTAGCTCTGGCGCAGGTCGAACTTGGGCGACAACGCCAGGGCCAGTGTGGACGCGGCGGCGTTGGTCTGGCCCATGCCGGTCACCAGCAGGCACACGTCCTGGGTGTTGCAGCGGATCACCGGGTATTCGGCCGACAGGCCTGGCACACGGACTTCCTGCTTGAGTTCCAGGCGGTCGATCCAGGTTTGCGCCTCGGGGGCGAACATGGTGATCAGCATCACTTTGGGTTTGATCGGCGCCGCAGCATCGGCCAGCACCACGTGGGGCAAAAAGGCCAGGCCGATGGCCATCGAGAGACGGGTAAGCATGTTCATCTATAGCTCCTTGATCAGAATTGGTAACCGACACCGGCGTAGTAGCCCCAGCCATCCGAGCGGGCGCGGAAGTTGCCTTCGCCAAAATTCAGCTCGCTGCCATCCTCCCAGTTGCCGCCGTTGTGGAAGTAACGACCGACCAGGGTGAAGCGCAGGTGGGTGAACGAATACAACAGCACGTTGGTGGCCACCAATGAATTGGCGGTGCGCGCCGGGTTGTCCTTGTGCAAGTCCGAGCCGAAATCGTAGTTGGTAAAGCCGATGTAGGTCAGCGAGGCACCGTTATCGAAGCTGCTGATGGGCACGATGTATTTCATTTGCGCACGGTAGCCGTCCCACGAGTATTCGTTGCTCGCGCCATAGTTTTCCCACTGGTAGCGCCCATAGAAGTTGGCCGACAGGTTGACCCGCGAATGGGTGTCGATGTCGGTGCCCAGGCCGCTGTACAAAGTGTTGGCGCGGTTGGACTTGTTACTGCCGTGGTCGTAGATCCAGTCAAAGGCTACATACCATTCCTTGAACGGACCGATGGCCAAACTGCGGCCGGCCAGGTAGTCGATGGAGATACGCGGCTCATGCTCCATAAATACCGGCGAACCATGGTCCCACGCGCCTTTGTCATTACTGTTACCGATGCCGAGGATTTTCGGCACGTCGATATAGCCATACAGCTCGAACGGGCCTTTGCGGCCGAAATACTCGTATTCCAGGTACACATCATCCTGCGGCTTGGGGCCGAAGCTGATGTCTTTGCTGCCGATCAGGGTCAGGTCCTGGTTGAACCAGTCCGACATGTACACGCCTTTTTTTACCGGGCTGGCTTCCGGGCTTTTGGTTTCAGGGCTGAGGGTTTCGCCCTGTGCTGAGTCATCGGTGGGTTTTTGCTGCGCCAAAATGGGTGCGCTGAGTACTCCCGTAACGGCGGCCAGTAGCAAGGAAACACCAAAACAAGCGGGACGCCTTGAGGTGAGGTGCATTGAAAATCCCTATTCTTACGCGGTTGGAACCCGTTTCTGCGGGTAGTGGTGAACTTGGCGGCCAAGTTCGTTCCGCAAACGTTTGCACGTGGCGTACCAACTTTGCTCAAAGGGTTGAGCAGTATGGAAAAAACAGGGATTAGTCGACCTTTTGGTCAAAATTGGCTGGGTGTCAATTTCTCGATTCGGTTGAATAAATGCATCGCGGTTTCGCGTCGATACTCGCTCGGCGTCTGGTGCATCTCGATGCGAAAGTGCCGGTTGAAGTTGGACAGGTTGGCGTAGCCCACTTCAAAGCAGATGTCCGCCACTGACATGTCGCTTTGCAGCAACAGGCGGCAGGCGCGTTGCACGCGGAACTTGCGCATCAGGTCTATAAACCCGTGACCGGTGTTGCGTTTGAAGAAGCGTGAGAAGCCGGGTTCGCTCATCTGCAGTTGCTGGGCGATGACCGAGAGGCGCAAGTCGCCGGTCAGCTCGCGCATCAGGTAATCGAAGGCTTTGTTGATGCGTTCGGCGCTGCGCGCATCCAGGGTTGGCGCGTAGCAGGGGCTGGCCAGCGCCTTTACCTGCGGCTGGGGTGCATTCTTTAGCGTGTCGAGCAGTTGCAGGAACAGGATCAACCGTTGCAGGCCTTGGGCGTTGCCGATGGCTTCCATCAACCCGGCTGCCTGTACAGCGGTCTCGCCAGTAAATTCAAGGCCGCGCCGGGCCTGTTCGAACAGCGGTTGCAAGTCGCCGAGTTCCGGCAGGGTTTTGCGCAGCGCGAGCAGGGCGGCGCCGTCGAATTGCAGCACCACGTCGCGGCCAGTCAGGTATTCGCCAGGGGCCAGGTCGCCGATCCAGTCGTGGGGCAGGTCGGGGCCGATCAGCGCCACATGCCCGGCGCTGAACGCACCGATATAGTCGCCCGCTACCAACTTGCCACTGCCTTGGCGGATCAGGTGGATCTCAAACTCGGGGTGGTGGTTCCAGCGCGCCAGGTCATACGGGTAGTCATGTTCGAACCAGCGAAAACAGTGGTCCGGCTCGGGCAGGATCACTTCGAGTTCGGCGGGGCGATGTTCGAATAGTTTGTCGCGGCTGACGGGCACGGTAATGCCTCTTATACATTGGATAACGCCAAAATACGCGTACCGGCAATCAGTACGCTACCCCAGGTTTTGCCCGGCACTGATACTTTTTTGACTTTCAAGTGCGGGTTAAAAAAGTATCAGCAGCGCATTCGCCATTCGTTTGTGAGGCCTTGACCAAGCTGCTGTAATCGCAACTCAACAACAAAAACAACAGGTGGATACCGCCATGCTCAAGCTTCCACACGCACTGTTCCTGCTGACTGGCCTGGCGCTGGCCATGCCCAGCTACGCCGCCGACACCGTGACCATCGCCACAGTCAACAACAGTGACATGATCCGCATGCAGCGCCTGTCCAAGGTGTTCGAGCAGCAGCACCCGGACATCAAGCTCAATTGGGTGGTGCTCGAAGAAAACGTGCTGCGCCAACGCCTCACCACCGATATCGCCACCCAGGGCGGGCAATTCGATGTGCTGACCATCGGCACCTACGAGACGCCATTGTGGGGCGCCAAACACTGGCTGGAACCGCTGACCGAACTGCCTGCCAACTATGACGCCGAGGATATTTTCCCTTCGGTGCGCCAAGGCTTGTCGGTCAACAACACCCTGTATGCGTTGCCGTTTTATGGCGAAAGCACCGTTACCTACTACCGCACCGACTTGTTCAAGCAAGCGGGGCTGAGCATGCCTGCGCACCCGACCTGGACTCAGCTCGGTGAGTTTGCCGCCAAACTCACGGTAAAAGATAAAGACCAATACGGCATGTGCCTGCGTGGCAAAGCGGGTTGGGGCGAGAACATCGCCTTGTTGAGCACCATGGCCAACGCTTTTGGCGCACGCTGGTTCGACGAACAGTGGAAGCCGCAGCTGACCAGCCCTGAATGGACGGCCGCCGCCAACTATTACGTAAACACCCTGAAAAACTACGGCCCGCCAGGCGTCTCCAGCAACGGCTTCAACGAAACCCTGGCGCTGTTCAACAGCGGCAAGTGCGCGATCTGGGTGGATGCCAGCGTCGCCGGCTCGTTCACCACCGACAAAACCCAGAGCAAAGTGGCCGACAGTGTAGGGTTTGCCGCCGCGCCGACCGAAGTCACCGACAAAGGCTCTTCCTGGCTCTATGCCTGGTCCCTGGCCATCCCGGCCACGTCCAAACACAAGGACGCCGCCAAGGCCTTTATTGCCTGGGCCACCTCCAAGGACTACATCCAACTGGTCGCCGACAAAGAAGGCATCACCAACGTACCACCGGGCACTCGCCAGTCCACCTACAGCGAGGCTTACCTGAAGGCCGCGCCGTTTGCCCAGGTGACGCTGGAAATGATGAAACACGCCGACCCTGCGCACCCGTCGGCCCAGCCGGTGCCGTATGTGGGCATTCAGTACGTGACCATCCCGGAGTTCCAGGCCATCGGCACCTCGGTGGGCAAGCTGTTCTCGGCGGCGCTTACCGGCGGCATGACGGTTGACCAGGCGCTGCTTGAGGCTCAGTCCACCACCGAACGCGAAATGAAACGCGCCGGTTATCCTAAGTAAACAGGACTTCCTTATGAAACGACTCGAAGGTAAAAGCGCGCTGATCACCGGATCGGCGCGCGGTATTGGCCGCGTCTTTGCCCAGGCTTATATCGCTGAAGGCGCAACGGTTGCCATTGCCGATATCAACCTGCAACGCGCGCAGGCCACAGCCGCCGAACTGGGGCCACTGGCTTACGCGGTCGCGATGGACGTCACGGATCAAGCCTCCATCGACGGCGCGATCGCCACCGTGGTGGCCCATGCCGGCAAACTCGATATCCTGATCAACAACGCCGCACTGTTCGACTTGGCGCCCATCGTCGATATCACTCGCGACAGCTTTGACCGGCTGTTTTCGATCAACGTCGGCGGCACGTTGTTCACCTTGCAGGCCGCGGCCCGCCAGATGATCCGCCAGGGCCACGGCGGCAAGATCATCAACATGGCCAGCCAGGCGGGGCGGCGCGGCGAGGCATTGGTGGCGGTGTATTGTGCGACCAAGGCGGCGGTGATCAGCCTCACGCAGTCGGCGGGTTTGAACCTGATCAAGCAGGGTATCAACGTCAATGCCATCGCGCCGGGCGTGGTGGATGGCGAGCACTGGGATGGCGTGGATGCGCTGTTTGCCAGGCATGAAGGGCTGGCGCCTGGCGAGAAGAAACAAAGGGTTGGGGCCGAAGTGCCGTTCGGGCGCATGGGCACGGCTGAGGATTTGACCGGCATGGCGATCTTCCTGGCCTCCAAAGATGCCGATTACATCGTGGCCCAGACCTACAACGTCGACGGCGGTAACTGGATGAACTAGGTCAAGTGTGGGCCTGGCTTGCCTGCGATGGCGGTCTATCAGTTGCAGTCTTGCTGCCTGACCCACCGCTTTCGCAGGCAAGCCAGCTCCCACCTTTGATCTTTGAGCTTCTTGGACGGCAACACTGTGCTCAAAAAAGTAAACAAAGTGTTTGTGGAGGCAGCCGTCCCTCATGTCTACTTTTACCTGCACCTCACAGGAGTGCCGCCATGCCCCTTGCGAAAACTGCCATTGCCTCATTCGACGTCGACCCTCAAAAGAGTTTCACGCCGCTGTGCCCCAATGAACTGCCGGTGGCCGGTGGCGACCAGATCGGTGCCGAACTCAACTACATGGCCAGTCTTGCCGGTTACCGTGTCGGCAGCAAAGACGCCCATACCCCGCAAGCACCGTGGGTGGTCACGCAACCTGGCGACATGCTCAAGCCCACCGGCCTTGAGCATGCCGACCTTACCTGGCTCAGTCATTGTGTGCCGGGCACTGAAGGCTTCACCTTGCTCGACGAATTACCCACCCCGTATGACTACGACTACTTCATCTGGAAGGGCGTTGAACCCGACCTGCATCCCTATGGCGCCTGTTACCACGACCTGCACGACAAGCTGTCCACGGGGGTTATCGAGTACCTCAAGGCCCAGGGCGTGCGTCGCGTGATCGTGGGTGGCCTGGCCCTGGACTTCTGCGTCAAGACCACCGCCTTGCAACTGCTCAAGGCTGGCTTGGAAGTGGTTCTGCACCTGCCGGCGTGCCGAGGCATCAGCGAGGCGGGTGGTGCGGCGGCGGTAGAGGAGTTGCTCAATGCCGGTGCAGTCATCAGCCGTAGTCGCGAAGAGCTGAGCGCGATGGCCACGCGCTAACTGCAGGCCCGGTAACGTGCTGTGCCGGTGTTTCGTGGCTAGAGCGGTAGTTCTGCGCGTTAAAAAATGAGACGCGTCCTACATCACTCGCTGGGAGTTACTGATTACCCTCTACGCTTTTGCACAAGCGGCCTTGTCTGGCCGGGGGGCGCTATCGCGTGAGGGAGTCAACTGCAAACCGTGTTGCCCGGTTCCTGCCGGAATTTATGCTTATGGTCGTTGTAAGCCTGCTTTCAGGCGGGGCCGCTACCTTTCTGGCGAGCACCACCTATTTGCGCCGCCTTGGCCCGGCGATGCAAACCGGATGTACCGTTGCGCTGTTGCTGGGCTTGATGATTTTATCTGGCCTTGGCCATTGGATGCTGGCACGCGGGCGCGTTGCGTCCTCTGGATGGCAGACGGGCTATTTTGTCCTCTGCTTGATAGTGGTGACACCGACCATTCAATACCGGCCCCACGCGCTGGCTTATCTGTTGGGGGTTGTGTTTCCACTGCTGGGAATACTTCTGCTAAACACTTACCGCTATCACGACATGCGACTGAAACTGGCAAACATTCGCTGCCCGTAGCTCCCGCGCAGTCACGCGGGAGCACACCAGGCCTGCCCGCTACCGCTCGATCGAGCGGCTCCACCGCGCATTCCACTCCGGCCGCGCCTGGTTCACCTGGTCCCAATCAATCGAAATCGCTGTCTGCAAGTAACCTTGCATGGCCTCCACCCGCGCGCGGGTTTTGTCGGTGGTTGGCGTAGTCGGATTCGACGGGATCTGGTCACCTTCTTCCAGCGCCGGCGCCTGGGCTTGGGCGGTCAGCAAGAAGGCCGCAAGTTTCTGTGCCAGTTCCGGCTGGTCATTACGCGCAATCACGCATTCGGCCACGTTGAGCACCACTGCGCCTTCCTTGGGCTGGGCGTATTCCATCGGGATGCCGAGCAATTGCTGCGTGGTGACCTGGGTTGGGGTGAGCGGGAAGATCGCCGCTTCGTCGGTCTGTACCATCTCGGAAATCTTCGCGGAACTGGCGATGTATTCCAGCACGTTGGGGCCGATGGTTTTTGGCCAGGCCTTGAAACCTGGCTCCACGTTGGTTTCGGAGCCGCCCTGGATGCGGTTGAACATCAAGAAGCCGTGCAGGCCGAAGGTGGAAGAGGCCAGCGATTGGAACACCACTTTGTCCTTGAATCGCGGATCGGCCAGGTCCATCCATGAGGTGGGCGCGGCCCAGCCTTTTTCCTTGAACATCTTGGCGTTGTAGCCCAGGCCCGTGACGCCCAGGGTCACGGCGACCGCTTCATCCTTGATTTTGGCCTTGGCCGGGATCTGGTCCAGGGTCGGGTTGGGTGTGAGTTTGTCGCACAGGCCCATGGAAATGGCGCGGTACATGATGCCGTCGTCGAGGAACATCACGTGCATCTGCGGGTTGTCTTTGTTGGCCTGGACCTTGGCGAGGATGTCCGACGAGGTGCCGGGCACAATCACCACCTTGACGTTATTGGCCTTCTCGAACGCGGGCAGCACCTTGTCGGCGTACACCCGTTCCATGGTGCCGCCGTTCATGCCCAAGTATAGCGTTGGCGCGGCATGGGCGGTGGCGGTGAGCAAGGCGAGGGGCAAGCAGGACAGCGCGATACGTGGGTTCATGGGTTTTTCCTCTCAGGCTTGGAAACGACGAATGGAAAACGCTTCGATGGGTTGGCGGCTGGCGCCTGTGCAGACGATCTCTGCCAGGGCTTCACCGACGGCGGGGCCGAGCTGGAACCCGGCGCCGGCAAAGCCGAAACCGTGGAGCAGGCCAGGTTGGGTGCTGCTGGGGCCGATCACCGGTTCATGATCGGGTAAGTAACCTTCGGTGCCGCTCCAGGTACGAATCGCCTGGGCACCCTTGAGAAACGGGTACAGTTCGCCGGCGTTGCGCAGAATCTCCAAAACTGCCGCTTGCCCAGGGCGCGCCGTCAGCGGGCCAAGGGCAAAACCACGGCCGCCGCCGAGGATGCAATTGCCACGGGCGACCTGCCGCGCATAAATCCCGCCGCCTTCAACGCCGGTGCTCACGTTCATCACCACCGGCAGCGGCTCGGTCACCAGCATCGCCGGGTGTGCCGAGGTAATCGGCACCGGCTCGCCAAATTGCGCGGCAACCGTACCGGCCCAGGCCCCCGCGCAGTTCAGCAACCACGGCGCGTGCAGGTGCAGGCCATTGGCGCAGCGCACCTGGAAGCACTGGCCGTTATGTTCGATCTGAGTCACTTCGGCCTGCTCGTGCACCGCCGCGCCAAGGCGCTGCGCCGCACGGGCGAAAGCGGGCGACACCAGGCGCGGGTTGGCATGCCCGTCTTCAGGGCACAGCGAGGCGCCCACCGCGATATCCCCGACCCAAGGGAAGCGAGCGCGCAGTTCGGTGTAATCCAACAACTGCAAGCCCAGGCCAAAGCCACGGGTCTGTTCGGCATAGGCTTGCAGCGCGGCGAAATCCCCATGGCTGCGCGCCAGTTTCAAATGCCCGGACCGCACATACTCGCCGTCGATGCCGATCAACCCCGGCAGGTCGGCCCACAGTTCATGGGCGCGTTGTGACAGTGGCAGTTGATGCAAGGGGCGGCCCTGGCGGCGCACACCGCCGTAATTCACGCCGCTGGAGTGCGAGCCACAAAAGTCTCGCTCCACCAAGGCCACACGCTGGCCTTTTTGCGCGAGCATCAACGCCGCCGAGGCGCCGACGATGCCGCCACCCAACACGATCACGTCGATCATGGCTGCACCTGCACACCAAACGGCAGCGGCTTGATCGGCGCCTGACCGCGCAGGCGGCCAACGTCTTGTATGGCGCGACCGCTGCGTTCGGCCACAACCTCTGCTGCCGCCAGCCCACACATGCGGCCCTGGCAGCGGCCCATGCCGACCCGGCAATGGGCTTTGACCCGGTTGATTTCCCAGTGGCCTTCATCGACGACGGCGCGTACGTCGCCGACGCTGACTTCTTCGCAGCGGCACAGGATTAACTCATCCGGCGCCTGTGCAGCCCATTGCTCGGGGAAAGGGAACGCGGTTTCCAGCCCACGGCGAAAGCGCTGGATACCCGCCAGTTGCTGCTCAAGCAGCGTTGGGCGAAGCGGATCGATGGCAATGCCTGAATCTTCCAGGACCGCCAACGCCGCACGTTCACCGGCCATCTGCGCGGCATCGGCGCCCATGATCCCGGCCCCGTCACCGGCCAGGTACACGCTGCTGACGCTACTGCGCCCGGCACTGTCGCGCTGTGGCAGCCAGGCGCGATTCAAGCTGTTCCAGGCAAATTCACAGCCGAGCAAATCCGCCAGTTGCGTCTCGCTGCGCAGCGCATGGGCGAACGCCACGGCATCGCATTCCACTACGTGCTTATCCCAGCGGATGCCACGCACCCGTTGCTCGCCGTCGATTTGCTGGAGCGTCGCGCCCTGATACACGGGAACCCCATGGGCAGTGAGCCAGGCACGGTAATAAATGCCTTTGGCCAGGGTCGCCGGTTGCCCCAGCAGCGCCGGCAAAGCACGGCACTGGGCACTGAACGGCGCGCTGTCGAGCACCGCCACCACCTTGGCCCCGGCCTTGGCGTATTGGTACGCGACCAGATACAGCAACGGCCCGCTGCCACACAACGCCACGCGTTCTCCGATGGCGCAGCCCTGGTATTTCAACGCGATTTGCGCAGCGCCAAGGCTGTAGACACCAGGCAAGGTCCAGCCGGGCACCGGCAGAATGCGGTCGGTGGCGCCGGTGGCGACGATAATCTGCGCGTACTCCACGCTTTCGGCGTAGCCGTTAGTCAACATATCCAGGCGACCGTCCTCGGCATTCCACACCAGGGTTTCGGGCCGGTAGTCGATCAGCGGCGCCAACTCATCCAGTGTGCGGTGTACGGCCGTAGCCTTGCCCGCCTCAAAGCCATACAGCTGCTTGGCCGAGCGCTGAAAATTAGCCGGTTGGCGCCGGTAAATCTGCCCGCCGCCGCGCAGGCTTTCATCCACCAGGCAAGGCTTGACGCCATGGTCGAGTAAGGTGCGCGCCGCGCTGATGCCCGCCGGGCCTGCGCCCACAATCACGATCGGTTTCATGCCTGACGCCCCGGATCGCGGCTGATCGCCTGGCCCTCTTGCAGCAGCGTCGAGCAAGCCCGCACACGGCGCCCATCCTCCAGCCGCACCCAGCAGTCCTGGCACGCGCCCATCAGGCAGAAACCGGCGCGGCGTTCGGCGCTGAAATCGCTGCCGCGCAGGTGCTCGGCGCAGGTCAATATGGCGGTGAGCAACGTGTCGCCCAGCAAACCGGTGGCCGGTTGCCCGTCGAGGGTGAAGGCCAGGGCAGGGCGCCGGGTTTCGGCCAAGCGTTTGAACAAGGCCATCAATGTTTCCCCACCAGTACGCGGTCCAGGCCATACACCCGGTCGAGCAGGACCATGGTGGCTGCGGTGAGTGCAATGACCAGCGCCGAGACCGCCGCCATCATCGGGTCGATGGACTCGGTGGCGTACACGTACATGCGCACCGGCAGGGTTTGCGTGGCTGGCGAGCTGACAAAAATAGACAGCGTTACTTCATCGAAACTGTTGATGAACGCCAGCAACCAGCCGCCGGCCACGCCCGGCAGAATCATCGGTAAGGTGATTTGACGGAACAGCGTGAAGCGCCCGGCACCCAGCGACTCGGCGGCTTGCTCGGCACTGCGATCAATCCCGATGGCCGCCGCCAGCACCAGGCGCAGCACATACGGCGTGATGATCACCACGTGCGCCAGCATTAGCCAGGTGAAGCTGCCATTGACGCCCATCAGCGCAAAAAGACGCAGCATCGCCACGCCCAGCACCAGGTGCGGGATGATGATCGGCGAGAGGAACAACGCGCTGAAAAAGTTGCGCCCCGGGAACTGATAACGGCTGATCGCCAAGGCGGCGGGCACTGCAATCAACGTGGCCAATGTGGCGGCGGTAAACGCCAGGATCAGGCTGTTGTAGAACGCCTGGATAAAGTCGGCACGCTCGAACACCGCCCGAAACCAGCGCAGCGAGAAGCCCGAGGTGGGCAGGCTCAAGGTGTTTTCCGGGGTGAAGGCCACCAGGCACACCACCACCAGCGGCGCCATCATGAACAGCACCACCACACCATGAAAACCGAGGGCCAAAGGACCGTTTCTGGACATGCGCTTAAACCCCCAGGGACTTTTTGTAGCGGCCTTCGACCATGCGGTTCCAGCTCAGCATGATCAGCAAATTGACCAACAGCAGCACCACCGCAATGGTCGCGCCCATGGGCCAGTTGAGTTCCGAGAGGTACTGGTCGTACACCACGGTGGCGACCATTTTCAGGCGGCGTCCGCCGAGCAGGCCGGGGATCGCAAACGAACTGGCGGCCAAGCCGAACACGATCAAGGTGCCGGACAGCACGCCCGGCATCACTTGCGGCAATACGATCTTGCGCATCACCGTGGCCTGGCTTGCGCCCAGCGACAACGCCGCCTGTTCCGCCGACGGGTCGAGCTTTTGCAGCGAGGTCCATACCGGGATGATCATGAACGGCAGCATCACGTGCACCAGGGCGATCACCACGGCGAACGGCGTGTACAGCAGCTTCACCGGGCGCCCGCCGAGGAATTGGATGACTTGGTTGACCAGCCCATCGGCGCCGAGCAACAAGCTCCAGCCGAAGGCGCGCACCACCACCGAAATCAGCAGCGGCGTGAGGATCAAAATCAAAAAGATTGAGCGCCACGGCGTGCCCATACGGCTGAGGATGTAGGCTTCGGGTACGCCGATCACCACGCACAGCAGGGTCACCAGGGCGCTGATCCAGAAGGTGCGCCAGAAGATCTCGTAGAAGTACGCATCGCTGAACAGCGACAGGTAGTGGGCAAAGGTCCACTCACCAGCCTTCACGCCCACCTGGTAGTCGAACACGTTGAACGACAGCACCAGGGTCATGAACAGCGGCAGGATCAGCAGGCCGCTGAACAGCAGCAGCGCCGGCAGCGACAACAGATAACCGCGGCTCATGCGCGCACCTCATCGGCCGCCAGCACACGCAGCAATTCGGCGTGCCAGTCCAGGCCCACCGGCGCGCCGCAGCCGAGCGGCGCGCTGCCGTCATTGCTGCGTACCACGGTAATTTCGCCCAGAGACGTTTGGATGCGGTAGAGCCACTGGCTGCCGAAGAAATAACTGTCGAGAACCTTGCCCTGCAGGCGGCCTGCGCCGGCATCCACCAGCTGGATTTTTTCCGGGCGCAGGCTCAGTACCAGTTCGCCTTTGCCGCCGACAAGACGCACTTGCGCAGTGCCGAATTCGTCATAGTCACCGGCCAGCAGGTTGGCCTTGCCGACAAAGTCCGAGATAAACCGCGTACGTGGGTGTTCGTAGAGCTTGTAGGGCGCGTCGATCTGGGTCACGCGCCCGGCCTGCATCACCACCACGCGGTCGCTGATCGACAGCGCTTCGGCCTGATCGTGGGTGACCATCAAGGTGGTGATGCCCACGGCGCACTGGATGCGGCGGATTTCAAACTGCATTTCTTCGCGCAGGTTGGCATCGAGGTTGGACAGTGGCTCATCGAGCAGCAGCACGGGCGGCTCGATCACCAGCGCACGCGCCAGGGCCACACGTTGGCGCTGGCCGCCGGACAATTCACGCGGGTAGCGCTCGGCGTGCGGGGCCAGGCGTACCAGTTCCAACACGGTTTTGACTTTGCTGGCGATTTCGGCGGCCGGCACTTTGCGCATCTTCAGGCCGAAGGCCACGTTGTCACGCACGCTCATGTGCGGGAACAACGCATAGCTCTGGAATACCACGCCCAAGCCACGGCTGGCGGGTTTGGCGTGGGTGATGTCGCGGCCGTCGAGCAGGATCTGCCCGCCGCTCACGTCCACAAAACCGGCGATCATTTGCAGCGTGGTGGTTTTGCCGCAGCCCGAAGGGCCGAGCAGGGAAACGAACTCGCCTTTTTCCACCGCAAGGTCGGTGGCGACCACAGCGTCGACGGCGCCGTAGCGTTTGCTCAAGGCGTTGAGTTGGAGAAAAGCCATGTCTGCGTTCCACCTTTTTTGAGACGCGTCGAAACGCGCTTTTTTGTTTTGGGCAGATGCGAAAAGAGTGTTGCGGGTGCGTTGGCGCTCGATCTCACGTCGGCTGCTCGTTGTTGTTCATTTCGCCCCTGTGGACGCAGATTAGGACGAAGACTAGGATGGGCGGAAGATGGAATTTCACTGAACGGACTATTATTTTCAATTTTATTCATTCACCAGAATGTATACCGAGATTAAGTGTTATGAATTCCACTGAACGGAATGAAAACGGTAAGGAAGTCGGCGCTGGGAGCGTCTCTCGGCTGTTTGCGTTATTGCGCACGTTGGGCGAAGTGCCCGAAGGCGGTGAGCGCGTGACTCAGCTCGCGCAGCAAGTCGGGCTGTCGCAACCCACCACGCACCGGCTGCTACGCAGCCTGATGGAGGAGGGCATGGTTGAGCAGGATGCGCGCAGTAAGCGCTATCGCCTGAGCCTGGAGTTCTTCGCCCTGGCGGCCAACGCGGGCAAGACTGGTAATTTGCGCGATCTGGTGCGCCCGAGCATGTTGCGCCTGAGTGCTTCATTGGGCGATTCGCTGTTTTTGCTGGCGCGCAGCGGCTTTGATGCGATCTGCCTGGACCGCAGCGAAGGGCCGTATCCGATTCGCACCTTCACTGGCGATATCGGCGGGCGCGTGGCGCTCGGCGTGGGGCAGGGCAGCCTGGCGATTCTGGCGTTCTTGCCGGAGGAGGAGCGTGAGACGGTGATTCGCTACAACCTGCCACGCCTCAAGGATTTTCACCTGTATGACGAGGTGTTGTTGCGCTCCGAGGTCGAGAATGTGCGGCGTCTGGGTTATGCGGCGCGTAACACCGGCGTGCTCGAAGGCATGGCCGGGTTGGCGGTGCCGATTCTGAATCGCGACGGGCACGCGGTGGCGGCGCTGAGTGTGGCGACCATCAGTGACCGCTTGGGGCCGAGCCGGTTGCCGATGGTGGTGGAGTTGCTCAAGCGCGAAGCGGCGGCGATCGGGCCACGGATCAACCCGTTTGATCCGACGTTGCGTCGGCCGTCGCAGACCTTTGGTGGCTAGCTCATCTCAACGCAATGAAGATCCGCTTTTGTGTGGGAGCTGGCTTGCCTGCGATGGCGGTAAACCAGTCGCCGAAGATGCAAGCTGCCAAATCGCAATCGCAGGCAAGCCAGCTCCCACAGGTTCAGGTTGCAGCTAACGCGACAAGTGTGTGGCCGCGCCGACGGTTTTTACCGCATCGGTTTGCGGATTATTGAAATATAGTTAATATAATCCGGGTAAAATAAATATCGCCCGGGTAATAATAAATGCCTATTCAAAATACAGCAGTCTGCACTGCCTTTGTCCGTCACCAACGCGTGGCAGCCGGCGCCTATTCCCAGGTGGCCGAAGCGCTGGCGGGCCTTGACCTGCCCACCGGCAGTTTCCTGGTCTTCGACGATGCCACCGGCACCCAGGTCGATTATCCGTGGCCTGCGGATTATGCGCCTGTCCAAGCGGCACCGGCCCAAGTCGATGAAGCCCCTCCCGCGACGCCTTCGGTCGGGCGTCCCAAGCTGGGCGTGGTTGCGCGGGAAGTCACTCTGCTGCCGCGCCACTGGGAATGGCTGGGCCAACAACGTGGCGGCGCGTCGGCAGCGTTACGCCGGTTGGTGGATGAAGCGCGCAATGTTCACGCAGCCCATGATCAAATGCGCCAGGCTAAAGAAGCCAGCTATCGTTTCATGAGCGCCCTCGGCGGTGACCTGCCAGGGTTTGAAGACGCGTCACGGGCGCTGTTTGCCCATGATGGTGCTGACTTTTCCCATAAGATCGCGCATTGGCCGGTAGACGTGCAGACGTACCTGGCCTGGCTATCACGCAATGCCTTTACCGCATAACAATAATTCAAGGATTCAAACCAGCATGGACGTCACCCCAAAGCGGCCGTTGTGGCAGATCTACCTGATGTTTTTGGCACCCATGGTGCTGTCCAACTTCCTGCAAAGCTTTTCCGGCACCCTCAACGGCATCTATGTCGGGCAGATGCTCGGCACCCAGGCGCTGGCGGCGGTGTCGGGGATGTTCCCCATCGTATTTTTCTTTATTGCGTTGGTGATCGGCCTGGGGGCGGGCGCTTCAGTGTTGATAGGGCAAGCCTGGGGCGCCCAGGAAACTGCGATGGTCAAGGTGATTACCGGCGCCACCCTGACACTTGGCGCGCTGGTGGGCTTGATCGCGGCAGTGCTGGGCAGCCTGTTCGCGCGCCCGGCGTTGCAGGCGTTGGGTACGCCAATCGATGTGCTCGACGACGCAGTGGGTTATGCCCAGATGATGATGTTGATCATGCCGCTGTTGCTGGTGTTTATCCTCTACACCCAGCTGTTACGGGGAGTGAGCGATACGGTTTCGCCGTTGCTGGCGTTGATGGTCTCGACCCTGGTCGGCCTGCTGCTGACCCCGGCGCTGATCCGTGGCTGGATCGGCCTGCCACCCATGGGGATTCAGAGTGCGGTGTATGCAGGCTTGGTGGGCAACGCGTCGGCCATGCTGTTTCTGATTTTGCGCCTGCGGCATAAAAACCATGTGATGGCGCCGGACCGTGAACTGCTCGCGGCCTTGCGCCTGGACCGGGCCATCCTCGGCAAGGTCCTGCGCATCGGCTTGCCAACCGGCTTGCAGATGGTGGTGTTGTCGCTGTCGGAGCTGGTGATTCTGGCGCTGGTCAACGGTCACGGCTCACAAGCTACGGCGGCCTATGGCGCGGTGACGCAGATCGTCAACTATGTGCAGTTCCCGGCGCTGTCGATTGCGATCACGGCCTCGATCCTCGGTGCCCAGGCGATTGGTGCCGGGCGTCTGGAGCGTATCGGGCCGATCCTGCGCACCGGGCTTGTGATCAATCTGTGTCTCACCGGTGGCTTGATCCTGTTGGGTTACTTGTTGTCCCACTGGTTGCTGGGTTTGTTCATCACGGACGACGCGGCGCGGCTCAATGCCGAGCACCTGCTGCATATCATGCTGTGGAGCATCCTGGTGTTCGGGTTCCAGGCGGTGATCGGCGGGATCATGCGCGCCAGCGGCGTGGTGTTGATGCCGGTGGCGATTTCGATCTTCTGTGTGCTGTGTGTCGAGTTGCCAATGGCGTATCTGTTCAACGCGCACTTCGGCCTGGAAGGCGTGTGGATGGCGTTTCCGGTGACCTACCTGGCGATGCTGGTGTTGCAGACCGCCTATTACCGCTTGGTGTGGCGCCACAAGCAGATCAAACGGCTGGTGTGACAGGTTGCTTCAGGCCTTGCAGTAACAGTTCCAGGCCCTGCAAACCTTCTTGCAGGCGCACGTGTGGGTGTTCGTCACGGGCGATCCACAGGGCCGTGTTGACCAGGCTGCCATTGATCAACTGAGCCAGCGCGACGCTGGGGGCTTGCGCGATGACACCGGCCTGCATCATCGCCTCCAGCAACTGGCGCAGGGATTCCACGCATTGTTGCTGGGAACCGGTATCACCGAGTACCGCAGGCGCATCCTGCAACACGATGCGTTGGATCTCGCCATCCTGGGCCATGCGCAAATAGGCGCGGCAGCGCTCACAAAAGCCGCTCCAGGGCTCCTGCGCCTGGTCGCTGATGCCTTGCAGGCGCGCGTCCATCTCCGCGTCGATCTCGGCGACCACCGCCGCCAATAAACCTTTCTTGTCGCCGAAGTGATGGTACAACGCACCGCGTGTGAGGCCGGCGCGCGCGGTAAAATCATCCATCGAAGTGTTGGCGTAGCCTTGGGTAGCGAAGGCTTGGCGAGCGCTGGCGATCAGCCGGGCACGGGTGGCGTCGATCATTTCGGTACGGACTCGGCTCATGGGTAAGGCTCGCGTTATCTCAGTGAGTGATTGACATACGCTGCGTATGTTACGCATGATTTGTCACATACGCACCGTATGTATTTTGCCTTGATACCTGCAAATCGCAAGTTTCAAGAGTTGAGGAAGAGGTTAAGCAGGATGGCAAATCCCTACGCCGAGTTATTCCAGGCCCCAGGCAGCCGGGCGTTTGTACTCGCGGGCATGCTTGCGCGCATGCCGATTTCGATGACCGGCATCGGCCTGATCACCATGCTCTCGCAAGTGCATGGCGGTTATGGCCTGGCAGGCGCGGTGGCGGCGGTGTTTGCCTTGGCGACGGCATTCTGCGCGCCGCAGGTGTCCCGCCTGGTGGACCGCTATGGCCAAGGTCGGGTGCTGCCGGTTGCGGCGCTGATCGGCGGCGGAGCGTTGTTGCTGCTGTTGCTGTGCACACGCTTGCAGGCGCCAGCCTGGACGCTGTTTGTGTTCGCCGCACTGGCTGGTTGCATGCCGAACATGTCGGCCATGGTACGGGCGCGCTGGACCGAGCTGTACCGCGGCCAGCCCAGGCTGCAAACCGCGTTTGCTCTGGAGTCGGTGCTTGATGAGGTGTGTTTTATTATTGGCCCGCCAATTTCGGTGGGGCTGTGCGTGGTGCTGTTCCCGGAAGCGGGGCCGTTGGTGGCGGCGTTGCTGTTGGCGGTTGGCGTCACCACGTTTGTGCTGCAGCGCGCGACAGAACCGCCGGTGCACGCGCAACAAGACCACCACGGGCGCTGGTTGATCGCTTCACCGTCGGTATTGATCCTGATGATCCTGCTGCTCGCCATGGGCGTGATCGTGGGTGTGGTGGACGTGGTCAGCGTAGCCTTTGCCCAACACCAGGGCCAACCGGCGGCGGCCAGTATCGTGCTGTCGGTGTATGCCATCGGCTCGTGCCTGGCGGGTTTGGCCTTTGGCATGCTCAAGCTCAAGGCGCCGCTGCCTCGGCAATTTCTGTTTTGCGGCGTGGCCACGGCGTTGACCACATTACCTTTACTACTGGTGACCAATATCCCTGGTCTGGCGGCGGCGATCTTTATCTCCGGGCTGTTCTTTGCCCCAACGCTGATCGTATCCATGGCCTTGGTGGAGCAGGTGGTGCCGCCCAGCCGCCTGACCGAAGGTATGACCTGGCTGATCACCGGCCTGAGCATCGGCGTGGCCATTGGTGCAGCCAGCTCCGGTTGGATGATCGACCACTTTGGCGCTGCCAGCGGGTTCTGGGTGGCATTGGCGGCCGGGGCGGTGGTGTTGGGCTCGGCGGTGTTTGGGTATCGGCGCTTGGGCGGTCAGCCGAGCGTCGGTAAAGGTTCTGCGCAGTGATGTTGCAAAAACTCATTCAACGCCTGCCGCGTTAGGTCATTGAGCGTTACTTTCTTGCGCGTCGCTGCCAGGGCCGCCGCCAAATGCAGGTCGTGGCCGACGCGTACGTTGAATGAACCCTTGCAAGGTTTCTCCGGGGTTTGCCCCAGCGCCTGGCAGGTTACGAGGTAGTCATCCACGGCCTCACGGAACGCCGCGTCCAGCTCGGCGACGGTTTTGCCTTCGTAGCTCACCAGTGCCTTGATGAACAGCACCTTGCCGAACAGGCAGTTGTCTTCGAGGCTGGCTTCGATAGAGCCGATGTAGCCTTGGTGTTTCAGTTGGTTGTCCACTGAATCAGTTCTCCTGATTTCAATTGTTCGATGATCTGGCGCCGAATGTAGTGTTTCAGTTCGTTGCCAGGGTGAGGCCTGTGCAAGGTGATCATTGCACTGGGGTTGCCGATATCGAATTTTACGCGGCTTCCAGCCCCTTCAATCTGTCTGTAGCCGAGCTGGTGCAGCAGCGTTACCAGCTCAGGCCAGGTAAAAGCCATGTGCTCATTGAGCAGTTTGGCGAGCAGCTTTTCATTTTTGGACACGGCGTTCCCTGCGTGTAACTAAATGTAGTTGCAAAAAGTGGTGTTCGTCAATGCTAGCCTGAGTTTGCGAGCCTTGGCTGAGATTGATGTAACCCTTGATGACACCGCGCTTCACGCCGCTTACGCCCCGCTAATTTTTCCTTGTCCGGTTCGTTTTATAGGGACGACGTGCCTTTGTGCTTCCTGCCTATTGTTCCGGACTCCAAGAAATGAATGCTGAAGACTCCTTGAAACTTGCTCGCCGGTTTATCGGGTTGCCCCTGGAAAAGCGCCAGGTTTTCCTGCAAGCCCTGCAGAAAGAAGGCGTGGATTTTTCCCGGTTTCCGATTCCGGCGGGCGTGGACGTGGAGGATCGCCAGGCGCTGTCCTACGCGCAGCAGCGCATGTGGTTTCTGTGGCAACTGGACCCGGCCAGTGGCGCATACAACCTGCCCAGCGCCGTGCGGCTCAAGGGCGCCCTCAGCCTGCGCGCACTGGAACAGGCATTCGCAAGCCTGGTGACACGTCATGAAACCCTGCGCACGGTCTTCCAGCGCCAGGCCGACGATCGTTTGCTGCAAGTTGCCATCGAGCCGTCGGTTGCCGTCGAGCCTCTGGACTTCAGTGCGCTGGGCTTTGACGAACGCGAGCAGGCCGTCAACCAGGCGGCGACCCGTCAATCACTGCTGCCGTTCGATCTGGAAAACGGCCCACTGCTGCGCGTGCAATTGCTCAAGCTCGATGCGCAAGAGCATGTGCTGCTGCTGACCCTGCACCACATCGTCTCCGATGGCTGGTCGATGAATGTGCTGATCGACGAGTTCATTCGCTGCTACGACGCCCACGAACGCCACGAGACGCCGCAATTGCCGGCGCTGCCGATCCAGTACAGCGACTACGCCCTGTGGCAGCGCCGTTGGCTGGAAGCGGGGGAGCAGGCACGCCAGCTTGAATACTGGCAGGCACGTCTGGGTGATGAGCATCCGGTGCTGGAACTGCCCACCGATCGCCCGCGTCCGGCCATGCCCAGCTACCAGGGCACCCGGCATAATTTCGCCATCGATTCAGGCCTCGCCGCGCAGCTGCGTAGTTGCGCGCAAAAGCACAACGTCACCCTGTTCATGTTGCTGCTGGGCGCTTTCAACGTGTTGTTGCATCGCTACACGGGGCAGGGCGATATCCGCGTCGGTGTGCCGATCGCCAATCGTAATCGCAGTGAGGTCGAAGGGCTGATCGGTTTTTTCGTCAACACTCAGGTTCTGCGTACCGAGTTAACCGGGCAAACCCGTGTCGCCGAACTGTTGCAGGGCATCAAGGAGCACGCCCTCGGCGCCCAGGCCCATCAGGAGCTGCCGTTCGAGCGTCTGGTGGAAGCCCTCAAGGTCGAGCGCAGCCTGAGCCATACGCCGCTGTTTCAGGTGATGTACAACCACCAGCCGGTGGTAGCGGACATTGCCACGGTGAGCACCGCCTCCGGCCTGGAACTGGCGCTGGTGGAGTGGCAAGGCCGTACCACCCAGTTCGACCTGACCCTGGATACCTATGAAAAGTCCGGCACCTTGCAGGCTGCGTTGACCTACGCCAACGACCTGTTTGACGCGCCCTCCATAACGCGCATGGCCCAGCACTGGATCAGCCTGCTGCAGGCCATGGTTTCCGGCGACGAACACCGCATCGGTGAGTTGCCGATGCTGGCCGCCGATGAGCAGCAGGTGCTGGTCCAGGCATGGAACCAGACGGCCCAGGCGTACCCGACCGCGCAAGGAGTGCATCGGCTCATTGAAGAGCAGGTACAGCGCACCCCGGATGCTCCGGCGCTGGTGTTTGGTGCGACCACGTTGAGCTATGCCCAGCTCGACGCCCGCGCCAACCAGTTGGCCCATGCCTTGCGCGAGCAGGGCGTCGGCCCTGACGTGCTGGTGGGTATCTGTGTGGAGCGCTCGGTCGAGATGGTGGTGGGCCTGTTGGCGATCCTCAAGGCCGGCGGTGCCTATGTGCCGTTGGACCCCGAATACCCCCAGGAACGCCTCGCCTACATGATCGAAGACAGCGGCATCAAGCTGTTGCTCAGCCAGCAGAGCCTGCAGGCTTCGTTGCCGATTAATGGCGTGCAAGTGATCGTTCTGGACCAGGCGCCGGGTTGGCTTGACGGCTATAGCCGCGAATCACCGGCCGTGGCCATCCAGGCGCTCAACTTGGCCTACGTGATTTACACCTCCGGTTCCACCGGCAAACCCAAGGGCGCCGGCAACAGCCATCGCGCGCTGGTCAACCGCTTGTGCTGGATGCAGCAGGCTTACGGCCTGGACGCCAGCGATGCGGTCTTGCAGAAAACCCCGTTCAGCTTTGATGTGTCGGTGTGGGAATTTTTCTGGCCATTGATGACCGGCGCTCGGCTGGTGGTCGCCGCTCCTGGCGAACATCGCGAGCCGGCGCGACTGATCCAGACCATCGGCCGTCACGCCATTACCACCTTGCACTTCGTGCCGTCGATGCTCCAGGCGTTTATCCATGAGGCGGGCGTGCAGGCTTGTACGAGCCTCAAACGCATCGTGTGCAGCGGCGAAGCCTTGCCGTTGGACGCGCAGTTGCAGGTGTTCGCCAAACTGCCAGCGACGGGTTTGTTCAACCTCTACGGCCCCACCGAAGCCGCCATCGACGTCACCCACTGGACATGCGTCGACGAAGGCGCCGACAGCGTGCCCATCGGTCGTCCGATTGCCAACCTGGCCACCTATGTCCTCGACGCCCAGCTCAACCCGGTGCCCGCCGGTGTCTCTGGCGAGTTGTACCTGGGCGGCGTCGGCCTGGCGCGCAGCTATCACCGCCGCCCGGGCTTGACCGCCGAACGCTTTGTGCCGAGCCCTTTTGTTGACGGAGAGCGCCTCTATCGCACCGGCGACCGCGTGCGCCAGCGTGCCGATGGCGTGATCGAGTACCTCGGCCGCCTCGACCATCAGGTCAAGCTGCGCGGCTTGCGTATCGAGCTGGGCGAAATCGAAACCCGGCTGATGCAACACCCGCAGGTGCGCGAAGCGGTGGTGCTGGTGCAGGGCGGCAAACAGCTGGTTGCCTACCTGGTTAACGAGGGTGAAGCGCCGAGCGACCTCAAGGCCTGGTTGCTCAGCAGCCTGCCGGAATACATGGTGCCCACGCACTTCGTCACCCTGGCCAAACTGCCGGTCACTGCCAACGGCAAGCTCGACCGCAAGGCGCTGCCGTTGCCGGATGCTGCGCCGCAGCAAGCCTTTGTCGCGCCTGAAAACGCCCTGCAAAAAGCCCTGGCGGCAATCTGGAGTGATGTGCTCGGCGCCGCGCAAGTCGGTCTGGACGACAACTTCTTCGAGCTGGGTGGCGACTCGATTATCTCCATCCAAGTGGTCAGCCGCGCCCGTCAGGCGGGGATTCGCCTCAGCCCGCGTGACCTGTTCCAGTACCAGAGCGTGCGCAGCCTGGCGCTGGTGGCGAGCTTTGAACAGGCGGCGGTTATCGATCAGGGACCAGTCAGCGGCGAGGTGATCCTCACGCCCGTGCAACACAGCTTTTTCGAGCAGGTGATCCCGGCGCGCCAGCATTGGAACCAGTCGCTGCTGTTGGCCCCGCGTGAAGCCCTGGAGCCCGCGCGCATTGACGCGGCCTTGACCCGTTTGATTAACCACCATGACGCCCTGCGCCTGCGTTTTGTGCGCCAGGCAGACGGTTGGCAGCAGGCCCACGCCGAGCCGGTTGCAAGTGCTTCAGTGTGGCAGGCCCAAGTCGCTGACGAGGCTGAGCTGGCCGCACTTTGCGACAAGGCACACGGCAGCCTCAACCTTGAACAGGGTCCGCTGCTGCGCGCGGTACTGGTCTCGATGGCAGACGGCGCCCAGCGCCTGCTGCTGGTGGTGCATCACCTGGTGGTCGATGGCGTGTCGTGGCGCATCCTGCTCGAAGACCTGCAGCAGGCTTACCGCAACGCTGCGCTGCCGGCCAAGACCAGTGCCTACCAGGACTGGGCGCAGCAATTGCAGGCCCATGCGCTGACGCTGGATAACCAACTGCCGTACTGGCAGGCCCAGACCGCGAGCGCCGATCTGCCCTGCGACAACCCCCAGGGCGGCCTGCAGAATCGCCTGGGCAGCAAGCTCGAAATCCGCTTGAGCGCCGAACACACCCGTCAACTGCTGCAAGACGCCCCGGCGGCCTACCGCACCCAGGTCAATGACTTGCTGCTAACCGCGCTGGCGCGCGTGGTCAGCCGCTGGAGCGGGCAGCCTGCCGCGCTGATCCAGCTGGAAGGCCATGGCCGTGAAGACCTGTTCGATACGCTCGACCTGAGCCGTACCGTCGGCTGGTTTACCAGCCTGTTCCCGGTGCGCCTGCAAGCCGATGGCGAGCTGTCGGCGGCGATCAAATCGGTGAAGGAACAACTGCGCGCCGTGCCGCACAAAGGCATTGGCTACGGCCTGCTGCGCTACCTCGGCACGCCTGACGCCCGTCAAGCCCTCTCGAACCTGGCCGCGCCACGCATCACGTTCAACTACCTGGGGCAGTTCGACCGCCAGTTCAACGAGTCGGCGCTGTTCGTTCCCGCCACCCAGGGCAGTGGGCAGGCTCAAGACCCGGAGGCGCCGCTGGCTAACTGGCTGACGGTGGAGGGGCAGGTGTACGGCGGTGAATTGGCCCTGCAGTGGGGGTTCAGCCGTGAAATGTTCGAGGTCGCGACTGTCCAGCAGCTGGCGGATGATTACCAGCAGGAACTGCTGGCACTGATCGCGCATTGCGTCGACCCTAAACAGGGCGGCCTGACACCGGCCGACGTGACCCTGGCGCAATTGACCCAGCCCCAGCTCGACGAGTTGGCACTGCCGGCAAGGGACGTGCAGGACCTGTACCCGCTGTCGCCGATGCAACAGGGCATGCTGTTTCACAGCCTCTACCAACAGGGCGAGGATGATATTTACGTCAGCCAGCTGCGCGCCGATGTGCACGGCCTGGACGTGGCAGTCTTCCAGCGCGCCTGGGCGCAAGTGCTGGCACGGCATGACATGTTGCGCACCGGGTTTGTCTGGCAGGAAGACCAGGGCCAGGCCCTGCAAGTGGTGTATCGACAGGTCAGCTTGCCGTTTACCGAATTCGACTGGCGTGGGCGTCAGGAACTTCCCGCCGCCCTGGACAGCCTGGCTGCCGAGCACCATCGCGAGGGCTTCGAGCTGGCGCGTCCGCCGTTGCTGCGAGTAGCGTTGGTACGTACGGCTGAAGACTGCTGGCACTTGATCTACACCAGCCATCACATCCTGATGGATGGCTGGAGTAACGCACTGGTGCTCAATGAAGTGCTGCAGGCCTGCAAGGGCCAGGCACTGGCGCCGGTGGGCGCGGGGTTTTCCCAGCACATCGCCTGGTTGCAGCAGCAGGATCCGGCGTTGGGCGAGGCCTTTTGGCGCCAGCGCCTGGCGCAGTTGGACGAGCCGACGCACCTGGCGCGCAGTGTGGCCAAGAGCCCAGCGCAGAGTGCGGGTGAATACGGTGAAGTGCTTTGTGAGTGGGATGCTATCCAGACGCAGCGCCTGGCGGTCTTCGCCCGTGCACACCAAGTGACCCTCAATACCCTGGTGCAATCGGCGTGGCTGTTGCTGCTGCAACGCTACACCGGCCAGTCCAGCGTCGCCTGTGGGGTGACGGTTTCCGGGCGCCCGGCGCAATTGGCGGATGTCGAGCAGCAAGTCGGCCTGTTCATCAACACCTTGCCGCTGATTGCCGCCGCCAGCCCGGCGCAAAGCGTCAGCGATTGGGTGCGATGCGTACAGGCACTGAACCTGGAAATGCGCGAGCATGAACACACGCCGCTGTTTGATATCCAGCGCTGGGCCGGTTCGGCCGGTGAGGCATTATTCGACACGCTGGTGGTGTTCGAAAACTTCCCGGTGGCCAAGACGCTGGAACAGTCGGGCGAGGGCGGTTTGCGTTTCAGTGGCGTCAGTCATCAGGAGCGCACCAACTACCCGTTGACACTGACCGTGCACGGCGGCGAGCGCCTGAGCCTGCACCTGGAATACCTGCGTGCGCAGTTCGACACCGACACTGTGCAGCACATCGGCACCTACTTGCAGGGCTTGCTGCAGCAATTTATTCAGGCGCCGGAGCAAGCCGTGGGCGCCATCCCCTTGCTGTTGGACCCTGAATACACCCGCGTGCTGCAAGACTGGAACCCGCGCAGTGTTGCTCAAACGGCCAAGGCAAGCGTATTGCAGCGCTTCGAACAACAAGCCGCGCTGCACCCGCAAAACATCGCGCTGATCCTGGACCAGCAGCGTATGACCTACGCCGACCTCAACCTGCGCGCCAATCGCCTGGCCCATCGTCTGATCACGTTGGGCGTCAGCGCCGACACCCTGGTGGGCGTGGCGGTGGACCGTTCCCTGGAAATGATCGTCGGCTTGCTGGCGGTGCTCAAGTCCGGTGGCGCTTATGTGCCGCTGGACCCGAAATACCCGGCCGAACGCCTGCAATGCATGATCGAGGACAGCGGTCTGCAATTACTGCTGACTCAGCAGCCGTTGGTGGCGCATCTGCCGATCAGCGCGAACCTGACGCTTGTGTGCCTGGAGTCCGGCGCAGACTGGTTGGCCGATTACAGCGCTGAAAACCCCGTGTCGAGGGCGCAGCCGGCCAACCTGGCCTACGTGATGTTCACTTCCGGCTCGACCGGCAGGCCAAAAGGCGTGGGCATCGACCTGGCGTCCCTGGCCCGGCATGTGGAGGTGTTCACCGAACTGTTTGCGCTGCAGGCCCATGACCGCGTGCTGCAATTTGGCACCTTCAACTTCGACGGTTTTGTCGAGCAGCTCTACCCGGCGCTGTGCTGCGGTGCGGCGGTGGTGGTACGCGGTGGCGAACTGTGGGACAGCGACACCTTCTACCAGCAACTGATTGAACACGATATTTCCGTGGTCGACCTGACCACGGCCTATTGGCTGTCTCTGGTGCGCGACTTTGCAGACCTAGGCCCACGTGATTATGGGCGCCTGCGCCAACTGCACATTGGCGGCGAAGCCATGCCGCCTGAAGGGCTGAATGCCTGGCGCGCAGCAGGCTTGCAGCATGTGCGGCTGCTCAATACCTACGGGCCTACCGAAGCCACCGTGACCGCCACTGCCCTGGACTGCGCCGCGTATGTCGAGGGCCGTGAAGCCTTGCCGTCGATGATGCCGATTGGCCGCGTGCTGGATGGCCGTGCCATTTACCTGCTGGATGCCAACCTCAACCCGGTGCCGGTAGGTGTCGCCGGCGAGTTGGTGATCGGCGGGCCGCTGCTGGCGCGGGGTTATTTCAAGCGTGCGGACCTGACGGCCCACCGCTTCATTCCCGATCCTTTCTGTGCTGACGGCGTCGGCCGTTTGTACCGCACCGGTGACCTGGCGCGCTATCGCGCCGATGGGATGATCGAGTACGTGGGGCGAATCGACCATCAGGTCAAGGTGCGAGGTTTCCGTATCGAGTTGGGTGAAATCGAAGCGCGCCTGCTGGTCCAGGCCAGTGTGCGCGAGGCGCTGGTGATCGCGGCGGACAACCAGTTGGTCGGCTATATCGTGGCCAGCCAGTCATTGTCCGACACCGAGCAGGCCCAGTTGCGCACGCAGCTCAAGGCCGCGTTGCGCCAAGAGCTGCCGGACTACATGGTGCCGGCGCATCTGCTGGTGCTGGAGCGCCTGCCGCTGAGCCCCAACGGCAAGCTCGACCGTGCCGCGCTGCCCAAGCCGGATATCAGCCAAGCCCTGGTCGATTGGGTTGCACCGGTCACCGAGACCGAGCAACGCGTCGCGGCTATCTGGGCCCAGGTGCTGGGCGCCGAACGGGTAGGGCTCAACGATCACTTCTTCGAGATGGGCGGGCATTCGTTGCTCGCAACTCAGGTGGTGTCCCGGTTGCGTCATGGCCTGGGCATCGAAGTTGCACTGCGGGCGCTGTTTGAACAGCCCGTGTTGGGCGACTTTGTTAACAATCTGGCGGGGGTTAACAGTCTGGCCGCGGTCAGCGCGTCGGCGCCGGCGATGGTGGCGGCGGATCGCGATCAGCCATTGTTGCTGTCCTATGCCCAGGAACGGCAGTGGTTCCTCTGGCAACTGGACCCACACAGTTCGGCCTATCACGTGCCGAGTGCGCTGCGCCTGAAAGGTTCGCTCGACCGCTGCGCCCTGCAACGTGCCTTCGATACCGTGGTGGCGCGTCACGACAGCCTGCGCACGCATTTTCAGCAAGAAACCGACCGCACGGTGCAAGTGGTCAGCCCACAGGCGCGGATCGAACTCGCATTCGCGCTCACCGACCAAGCGCAGCTCAAATCCAGGGTGCAAGCGCTGGTGGCGCAACCGTTCGATCTGCGCCAGGGGCCGCTGATGCGTGTGAGCCTCTTGCGCCTGGCTGAAGACGAGCATGTGCTGGTCCTGGTGCAACATCACATCATCTCCGACGGCTGGTCGATGCAAGTGATGGTCGACGAAATGGTGCAGTTGTATACGGCCTACAGCCAAGACCAGGCCCTGCAATTGCCGGCGATGCCGATCCAATACGCCGACTACGCAAAATGGCAGCGCGATTGGATGGAAGCCGGTGAAAAGGCGCGCCAGCTCGACTACTGGCGTGAATTGCTCGGCGGCGAGCAACCGGTGCTGGAGTTGCCTTTTGATCACCAGCGCCCTGCGGTACCGTCCCATGGCGGCGCGCGTCTGTATATTGCGCTGCCGACCCCGTTGCTCGATGGCCTCAAGTCGTTGGCCCAGCGCCAAGGTGTGACGCTGTTCATGCTGTTGCTGGCCTCCTACCACGCGCTGTTGCATCGCTACAGCGGCCAGCGGGACATCCGTGTCGGCGTGCCGATCGCCAACCGCAACCGCGTTGAAACCGAACGGCTGATCGGCTTCTTCGTCAACACCCAGGTGCTCAAGGCCGAGATCGACGCGCAAACCACCGTTGCCCAGTTGTTGCAGCAGGTCAAACAGCGCGCCCTGGAAGCCCAGGCCCATCAGGACCTGCCGTTCGAGCAACTGGTCGAGGCCCTGCAACCTGAGCGCAGCCTGAGTTTGAGCCCGTTGTTCCAGGTGGCGTTCAACCATCACTTCAGTCAGGCCAGCGAGCATTTACAGCGCCTGGCGCAGTTGGACATGAGCCCGGTGAGCTGGGATGAAACGGCTGCGCATTTCGACCTTACCCTGGACATCGAGGAGTCCCGTGACCAGTTGAGTGCGTCCCTGAGCTATGCGACCGACCTGTTCGAAGCCTCGACCATTGAACGCATGGCCCGTCACTGGCACAACCTGTTGCAGGCGATGGTTGCCGACCAGCAGCAGCCCATCAGCCAGTTGAACCTGCTCAGCCAGGATGAGCAACAGCACATCCTGCAGCTGTGGAACCAGGCCGACGCCGGTTTCCCGGCCGAGCGCCTGGTACACGAACTGTTCGCCGATCGCGCCCGGGAAACCCCGGATGCGGTGGCGGTCAAGTTCGATGCACAAACCCTGACTTATGGCGAGCTGGACCGCCAGGCCAACCGCCTGGCCCATGCACTGATCGCCCGTGGCGTCGGCCCGGAAGTGCGGGTGGCGATTGCCATGCCGCGCAGCGCGGAAATCATGGTGGCGTTCCTCGCGGTGATGAAAGCCGGTGGCGTGTATGTGCCGCTGGACATCGAATACCCGCGTGATCGTTTGCTGTACATGATGCAAGACAGCCGCGCGAAATTGCTGCTGAGCCACAGCAGTGCCTTGGCGCAATTGCCGCTTGCCGAGGGTCTGGACACCCTGGCCATTGACCGCACCGAAGACTGGGCCGGTTATAGCGATACCGCGCCGCAGGTCGATCTGGATGGCGACAACCTCGCCTACGTGATCTACACCTCCGGCTCCACCGGCATGCCCAAGGGCGTGGCGGTTTCCCACGGCCCGCTGGTGGCGCACATCATCGCCACCGGCGAACGCTACGAAACCGGCCCGGCCGACTGCGAATTGCATTTCATGTCCTTTGCCTTCGACGGCTCCCACGAAGGCTGGATGCACCCGCTGATCAACGGCGCCAGCGTACTGATCCGCGACGACAGCCTGTGGTTGCCGGAATACACCTACGCGCAAATGCACCGTCACCACGTGACCATGGCCGTGTTCCCGCCGGTGTACCTGCAACAATTGGCCGAGCATGCCGAGCGCGATGGCAACCCGCCCAATGTGCGCGTGTACTGCTTCGGCGGCGATGCGGTGGCGCAGGCCAGTTACGACCTGGCGTGGCGCGCACTGAAACCGACTTATCTGTTCAACGGCTACGGCCCGACCGAAACCGTGGTCACGCCGCTGCTGTGGAAAGCCCGTCGCGGCGATCCGTGCGGCGCGGTCTATGCGCCGATCGGCACACTGTTGGGCAACCGCAGCGGCTACGTGTTGGACTCACAACTCAACCTGCAACCCATCGGCGTGGCTGGTGAGCTGTACCTCGGCGGCGAAGGCGTGGCCCGTGGTTATCTGGAGCGCCCGGCACTCACCGCCGAGCGTTTTGTGCCGGACCCGTTCGGCAAGCCTGGCAGCCGCGTTTACCGCAGCGGCGACCTGACCCGTGGCCGTGCGGACGGCGTGGTGGATTACCTCGGGCGTGTCGACCATCAGGTGAAAATTCGTGGTTTCCGTATTGAGTTGGGCGAGATCGAAGCACGCCTGCGCGAGCAGGACAGCGTCGGCGAAACCGTCGTCGTGGCCCAGGAAGGCCAGGCCGGTAAGCAATTGGTCGCCTATGTAGTGCCTGCCACCGTGCAGCTCGACCACACCGCGTTCCGCGACAGCCTGCGCCGGGCCCTGAAAACCCGGCTACCGGATTACATGGTGCCGACGCACTTCATGTTCCTGGACCAAATGCCATTGACCCCCAACGGCAAACTCGACCGCAAGGGCCTGCCCGAGCCGGATGCGAGCCTGATGCAGCAGCACTACGTCGCCCCGCAAACCGAGCTGGAGCAGCAAATCGCCGCGATCTGGGCCGAGATTCTGCACTTGCCTCGCGTGGGCCTGGACGACAACTTCTTCGAAGTGGGCGGCCACTCCTTGCTGGCAATCCAGATCACCTCGCGGGTGCAGGCCGAACTGGGGCTGGAAGTGCCGCTGGTGGAAGTGTTCCAGACTGAAACGTTGCGCGCCTATGCCCAGGCCGCTGCCACCTTCCGCGCCGGCAGCGCGGAAGACTTTGATGATCTTCGTGACTTTTTGAGCGAACTAGAGGCGATTTGAACCATGCTTTCCAACCCTAATATCGATCTGGTTTCGCGCTTTCTTCGCCTGCCTCTGGAACAGCGTCAACAGTTCTACCAACGCCTGCAAAGCCGTGGCATGAGTTTCGCGCAACTGCCGATCGCCTCGATTCGCGAGGACGGCCAACACGCGCAGCTGTCTTATGCCCAGGAGCGCCAGTGGTTTCTCTGGCAACTGGACCCGGACAGCGCGGCCTATCACGTCCCCGGCGCCTTGCGCCTGAGCGGGCGCCTGGACAAGGCCGCGCTGCAGCGCAGCTTCGACACGCTGGTGGCGCGCCATGAAAGCCTGCGCACCCGTTTGCACCTGGAGGGCGAGCAGCGTGCCCAGCAAGTATTGGCCCAGGCTGTGATCGAGATCGCTGAACACTCAGCCGACGAGGCCGGGCTAAAAGCAAGCGTCGAAGCTGAAATCGCCCGACCTTTCGATTTGCAGCAAGGTCCGTTATTGCGGGTCAGCTTGTTCGGCCTAAGCGAAGAAGAGCATGTGCTGGTGCTGGTTCAGCACCATATCGTCTCTGACGGTTGGTCGATGGGCGTGATGGTGCAAGAGCTGATGCAGCTTTATGCCGCCTACAGCCAGGGCCAGGCGTGCACGTTGGCACCGCTGCCGATCCAGTATGCCGACTACGCGTTGTGGCAACGCCGCTGGATGGAGGCGGGGGAGAAGGCCCGTCAACTGGATTACTGGCGTGAGCTGCTCAGTGGCACGCAGCCGGTGCTGGAGCTGCCGCTCGATCACCCGCGCCCAGCACAGCAGAGTTTCCTTGGCGCACGCCAGGACATGGCCCTGGAACCCTCCCTGGTCGCCGGTCTCAAGGCCCTGGCCCAGCGCGAAGGGGTGACGCTATTCATGCTGCTGTTGGCGTCGTTTCAGGTATTTCTGTATCGCTACAGCGGGCAGTCGGACATTCGCGTCGGCGTGCCGATCGCCAACCGCAACCGCGTCGAGACCGAATCGCTGATCGGCTTTTTCGTCAACACGCAGGTGCTCAAGGCCGATCTCGACGGCCAGATGACCTTCGCCCAACTGCTGCAACACACCAAGCGCCGCGCGCTGCAAGCCCAGGCCCATCAGGATTTGCCCTTCGAGCAACTGGTCGAAGCGCTGCAACCCGAACGCAGCCTTAGCCATAACCCGCTGTTTCAGGTGATGTTCAATCACCAGGCCAAGACCCCATCCGCAGAGCAGCAACTGCCGGGCCTGCGTGTGGCCAGCCTCGAACTGGAAACCCAAAGCGCCCAGTTTGACCTGAGCCTGGATACCCAGGAAACCGGCGACGGCCTCTGGGCCTCCCTGACCTATGCCACCGACTTGTTCAACACGGCGACCGCCTCGCGCATGCTGGGCCATTGGCTGAACCTGTTGCGCGCCGCCGTGGCCAACCCTGCAATGGCCTTGCAGGACCTGGCGACGCTGGACGCCACGGAGCGCCAACAACTCCTCTACCAGTGGAATGCCACCGAGCGCGCCTACCCGCAAGGCCAGTGGGTGCATCAGTTGATTGAAGCGCAGGTGCTGGCGCAACCGGATGCACCGGCATTGCGTTTTGGTGACGTTTCGCTGAGTTACGCCGAACTGAACCGCCGCGCCAATCGCTTGGCCCATCGTTTGATCGAGGCCGGCGTTGGCCCGGATGCGCTGGTGGGGCTGGCGGTGGAGCGCTCCATCGAGATGGTGGTGGGGCTATTGGCGGTGCTCAAGGCCGGTGGCGCGTATGTGCCGCTGGACCCGGAATACCCGCGTGAGCGCCTGGCCTACATGCTTGAAGACAGCGGCGTGAAGCTGCTGCTGACTCAGGCGCATTTGCTCGAACAGTTGCCGATCCCACAAGGATTGGAAACCCTGGTGCTGGGTGAGTCCGGCTTCGACAGCTACAGCGACGCAAACCCGGATATCGCGCTGGACGGCGAAAACCTCGCCTACGTGATCTACACCTCCGGCTCCACCGGCCAACCCAAAGGCGCCGGCAACCGCCATTCAGCGCTGCTCAATCGCCTGCAATGGATGCAGGAGGCCTATGGCCTGGGCGCCAGCGACAGCGTGCTGCAAAAGACCCCGTTCAGCTTCGACGTGTCTGTGTGGGAGTTCTTCTGGCCACTGATAACCGGCGCGCGCCTGGTCGTTGCAGCACCGGGCGATCACCGTGATCCGGCCCGGTTGGTCAGCCTGATCACTGCCGAACAGATCACCACGCTGCACTTTGTACCCTCGATGTTGCAGGCGTTCCTGCAAGACCCGGCGGTTTCGACCTGCCACAGCGTGCAGCGCATCGTGTGCAGCGGCGAGGCGCTGCCGGTGGATGCGCAACAGCAAGTCATGGCCAAACTGCCGCAAGCCGGGCTCTATAACCTCTACGGTCCAACCGAAGCCGCCATCGACGTGACCCACTGGACCTGTGTCGATGAAGGGCGTGACGCCGTGCCGATTGGTCGCCCGATTGCCAATCTGGGCTGCTACATCCTCGACAGCCATTTCGAACCGGTACCGATTGGCGTGCTGGGCGAGCTTTACCTGGGCGGTCTCGGCCTGGCCCGTGGTTATCACCGACGTCCGGCATTGACCGCCGAGCGTTTTATCGCCCATCCCTTTGTCAGCGGTGAGCGTCTGTACCGCAGCGGCGACCTGGCGCGGTATCGCGCAGACGGCGTGATTGAATATGCCGGGCGTGCCGATCATCAGGTCAAGTTGCGTGGCCTACGTATCGAATTGGGCGAAATCGAAGCGCGTTTACTGGAACACGATTACGTCCGCGAAGCGGCCGTGTTGGCACCGGACAGTCAATACCTGGTGGGCTACCTGGTGCTGCAAAACGCAGCGGATGATTGGCGCGATGTGCTCGGCGCTCATCTTGCCGAAACACTGCCGGATTACATGGTGCCCGCACAATGGATGCTGCTGGAGCAGATGCCGCTGAGCCCCAACGGCAAGCTTGACCGCAAGGCGCTGCCAAAGCCCGAAGCCACGCAGCAATATGAAGCCCCGCAAAGCGCGCTGGAGCAGCAGATCGCCGCCATCTGGGCCGACGTGCTGGGCATCGAGCAGGTGGGGTTGAATGACAATTTCTTTGAGCGCGGCGGTGACTCGATCATCTCGATTCAGGTGGTCAGTCGCGCACGTGCCGCCGGTATTCATTTCACCGCCAAGGCGTTGTTCCAGCATCAAACCGTGCGCAGCCTCGCGCGGGTGGCGCAGTTGCAAACCGCGCGGGTGATCGACCAAGGTTCGGTGCAGGGTGAGACGCCGTTGCTGCCGTTCCAGCAGTTGTTCTTCGAGATGCAGCTGCCGGACCCGCATCACTGGAACCAGTCCTTCTTGCTGACGCCACGCCAAGCGCTTCAGGGCGATCGTCTGGAAGCCGCGTTGCAGGGCCTGATTGCTCACCACGATGTGCTGCGTTTGCGCTTCAGCCAGCACCTTGAGGGTTGGCAAGCCGAGCATGCTGCGGCTGGCACACAGGTACTGTGGCAAGCCAAGGTGGCAGATGCCAGCGAGTTGACCGCGCTCTGCGAAAAAGCCCAGCGCAGCCTCGACCTGCAACAGGGGCCATTGCTGCGTGCGGTAGTGGTCGAGCTGGCAGACGGTTCCCAGCGCCTGTTGCTGGTGATGCACCACTTGGTGGTGGACGGCGTGTCCTGGCGGGTGTTCCTTGAAGACCTGCAAGCGCTGTATCGCGACCAAAAATTGCCGGCCAAGACCTCTTCATTCAAAGCCTGGGCCGGGCGCTTGCAAGCCCACGCCCGTAGCGCTGCGATGGCGTCCGAGCAAGCCTTTTGGCTGCAACAGCTGCAAGGTGCGGCCACCGACTTGCCGTGCCGTGACCCGCAAGGCGCGCGTCCCGGGCGACTGGCTGAGACTGTGGTCAGCCAACTGGATGCCGAACGCACCCGGCAATTGCTGCAACAGGCGCCGACGGCCTACCGCACTCAGATCAACGACCTGCTGCTCACGGCCCTGGCTCGGGTGATCTGCCAGTGGACGGGTCACGCCTCGAGCCTGATCCAGCTGGAGGGCCATGGCCGTGAAGACCTGTTTGACGACATTGACCTGACGCGCACCCTGGGCTGGTTCACCAGCCTGTTTCCGGTGCGCCTGACCCCCGACGTGTCCCCGGCGGTTTCGATCAAACAGATCAAGGAGCAATTGCGCAGCGTGCCGCATAAAGGCTTGGGTTTTGGCGCTTTGCGTTACCTGGGCGATGACGCCACACGTGAGGCGTTCAGTGCTTTGCCAGCGCCGCGCATCACCTTCAACTACCTGGGCCAGGTTGACGGCAGTTTCGACCAACCGGACACCCTGTTCGCGCCCGCCGCAGAAAGTGCCGGTGCCGAACAAAGCCCGGATGCGCCGCTGGGTAACTGGCTGACGCTCAACGGCCAAGTCTATGGCGGCGAACTGCAACTGGGCTGGACGTTCAGCCCGCTGATGTTCGACCCCGCGGTGATCGAAACGCTGAGCGCGGCCTACACCCGCGAACTCAACGCGCTGATAGAACATTGCTGCACGCCCGGCAATGGCGGTGTGACCGCCTCGGATTTCCCGTTATCGCGCTTGAACCAATCGCAGCTGGAGTCGTTGCCGCTGGCGTTCGATGCCGTAGAAGACATCTACACCTTGTCGCCCATGCAGCAAGGCATGCTCTTTCACACCCTCTATGAGCAGACGGCGGGCGACTACATCAACCAGATTCGCGTGACGGCGCAAGGCCTGGATGTGGCGCGCTTCCAGCACGCCTGGGATGCCACGGTGCAGGCCCATGACGTGCTGCGCAGCGGGTTCTTCTGGGAAGGCCAGCTGGAATGGCCATGCCAGGTGGTATACCGCGAAGCGCGGCTGCCGATTCAAGTTCTGGATTGGCGCGCCATGCCGGAGCGCGAACTGGAACTGCGCAACCTGCAACAGGCCCAGCGCCGCCAGGGTTTTGACCTGGCCAAGGCGCCACTGGTGCGGCTGGTACTGGTGCGCACCGATGAGCAGTGCTACGAGTTGATCTACACCAGCCATCACATCCTGATGGACGGCTGGAGCAATTCGCGACTGTTCGGCGAAGTGCTGCAACGCTATGCCGGTGTGGCAGTGCCGGAAGCGGCCGGGCGCTATCGCGATTACATCGGTTGGCTGCAACAGCGTGATGCCGCTGCGACTGAAGCCTTCTGGCGTGAGCAATTGAGTGCATTGCAAACCCCGACACGGCTGGGCAGCAGCCAACCGATGGCGGTGCAAGGGCATGGCGAGTATCAACTGGCGCTTGATCGCACACTCACGACTCAACTTGAGTCGTTCGCCCGAAGCCACAACGTCACGCTCAATACTTTGATCCAGGCGGCGTGGCTGATTCTGTTGCAGCGTCACAGCGGCCAGGCGGTAGTGGCCTTCGGTGCTACCGTGGCCGGTCGCCCGGCGGAGCTTGCGGGCGTTGAGCAGCAGATCGGTCTGTTCATCAACACCTTGCCGGTGATCTGCGCGGTCGAGGGGCAGGTGTCAGTGGCCGACTGGTTGCAAGCCGTGCAGGCGCAAAACCTGGCCTTGCGTGAGCATGAACACACTGGCCTGTATGACATTCAGCGCTGGGCCGGGCAGGGCGGTGAAGCCTTGTTCGACAATATCCTGGTGTTCGAAAACTACCCGGTGTCCAAAGCCCTGGCGCAAAGCGGCGGCAGCGGCATTCGGTTTGGCGAGCCCCATGCCCATGAACAAACCAACTTCCCGCTGACGGTGCTGGTGGATCTGGGCGAAACGCTGTCGGTGCAGTTCAGCTTTGCCCGCGCGCATTTCCACGAAAATACGGTGCAAGGTTACAGCCGGCATCTGGTCAACCTGCTGCAAGCGATGCTTGAGGGCGGGCAGCAACGCCTGGGTGAGCTGGCGATGCTCGACGCCACTGAGCGCCAACAGGTGATTGAGGACTGGAACGCCACATCCCGCGATTACCCGTTGCAGCAAACGGTGCAGCAACTGATTGAGGCGCAGGTTGCGCTCACGCCAGAGGCACCGGCACTGGTGTTTGCCGAGCAACGCTTGAATTACGCTGAGCTGAACCGTCGCGCCAATCGCCTGGCCCATCGTCTGATCGAGGCGGGCGTGGGGCCGGACACGCTGGTGGGGCTGGCGGTGGAGCGCTCCATCGAGATGGTGATCGGCCTGCTGGCGGTGCTCAAGGCTGGTGGCGCATACGTGCCGCTGGACCCGGAGTATCCGCGTGAGCGCCTGGCCTACATGCTTGAAGACAGTGGCGTGAAGCTGCTGCTCACTCAGGCGCATCTACTCGGTCAGTTGCCGATTCCACACGGCCTGGAAACGCTGGTACTTGGCGAGACTGGATTCGAAGACTTTAGCGCAGAGAATCCGGGTATTGCTCTGGACGGCGAAAACCTCGCCTACGTGATCTACACCTCCGGTTCCACCGGCCAGCCCAAAGGCGCCGGCAATCGTCATGCGGCCCTGACCAACCGCCTGCAATGGATGCAGGAAGCCTACGGCCTGGATGTCAGCGACAGCGTGCTGCAAAAGACCCCGTTCAGCTTTGATGTGTCGGTGTGGGAGTTCTTCTGGCCACTGATGACCGGCGCACGCCTGGTCGTTGCTGCGCCCGGCGATCACCGTGATCCGGCCAGGCTGGTCAGCCTGATCAATGCCGAACAGGTCACCACGCTGCACTTTGTACCCTCGATGTTGCAGGCATTCCTGCAAGACCCGACCGTCGCGACCTGCCACACCTTGCACCGCATTGTGTGCAGCGGCGAGGCGTTGCCGGTGGATGCGCAACAGCAGGTCTTCGCCAAACTACCGCAAGCCGGGTTGTATAACCTTTACGGTCCGACCGAGGCCGCCATCGACGTGACCCACTGGACCTGCATCAATGAAGGTCGCGATGCGGTGCCGATTGGTCGCCCGATTGCCAACCTGGGCTGCTACATCCTCGACGGCAACTTTGAGCCGGCGCCGGTGGGCGTGTTGGGCGAGCTGTACCTGGGCGGTGTCGGCCTGGCCCGGGGTTACCATCGCCGCCCGGCATTGACCGCCGAGCGCTTCATTGCCAACCCCTTTATCGACGGTGAGCGCCTGTATCGCACCGGCGACCTGGCGCGCTATCGCGACGACGGCGTGATCGAGTACGCCGGGCGTATCGACCATCAAGTCAAGTTGCGTGGCTTGCGTATCGAGTTGGGTGAAATCGAAGCGCGCCTGCTCGAACACGAGTGGGTGCGTGAAGCCGCGGTGCTGGCCGTCGACGGCAAATATCTGGTGGGCTACCTGGTGTTGCAAAACGCCGCCGACGACTGGCGCGACGTGTTGAGCGCGCACTTGGCCCAACACCTGCCGGACTACATGGTGCCCGCGCTATGGATGCTGCTGGAACAGATGCCCCTGAGCCCCAACGGCAAGCTTGACCGCAAGGCGCTGCCGAAGGTGGACGCCAACCTGCAGGCGCGCGAATACGCGGCGCCGCGCAGCGACCTGGAACAACAGATCGCCGCAATCTGGGCCGAAGTACTCGACGTGCAACGGGTGGGCTTGAACGACAACTTCTTCGAGTTGGGCGGGCATTCCCTGTTGGCGACCCAAGTGGTGGTGCGCCTGCGCGAGCAGTTGCACGCCGAATTCGACGTCAAATCGATCTTCACCACCCCGACCCTGGCGGATTTCAGTGCCTATGTCGCCACCCGGCAAACAAATAATTCACCGGTGCAGGACGCATTGGCTAAATCCTTGGAGGCCCTCAAACGTCTATCAGCAGAAGATTTGGATAAATTGATTTCCTGAGGGGCGTGGCGTGCAAGCATTAATCGAGTCGGTAGGTTCACTTTCTGCGCAACAAAAGAAAGCGTTGGCGGTAATGCTCAAGCAGCAAGGCATCAACCTGTTTGAGATTGCCCCGGTTTTCAAGCGTCAGGAAGGCGAGCCGCTGCGACTCTCTTATGCCCAGGAGCGGCAGTGGTTTTTGTGGCAGTTGGAGCCGCAGAGCCCTGCCTACCATTTGCCACGTGCGTTGCGGTTGAAAGGTCGACTTGATCGATCGGCCTTGCAGCGCAGCTTTGATGCCTTGATTGCCCGTCACGAAAGTTTGCGCACCTGCCTGCATCAAGACGTCGATCAGGTATTACAGGTGGTGAAGCCTGAGCTGCACCTTGAGATCGCTGAGGGTGTGGGTGAGCGCACGCAACTCGAAGCTCAAGTGCAAGCCGAAGTCGCCGAACCCTTCGATCTGCAACAAGGCCCGCTGTTGCGGGTGAAGTTACTGCAGCTGGCACCGGATGAGCATGTGCTGGTGCTGGTGCTGCACCACATTGTCTCCGACGGCTGGTCGATGCAGGTCATGGTCGATGAGCTGGTGCAGTTGTACGTGGGCTACAGCCAGGGCCAGGATGTGCGTTTGCCTGAGTTGCCGGTTCAATACCCCGACTACGCCTTGTGGCAGCGCAGTTGGATGGAAGCCGGCGAAAAAGAGCGCCAGTTGGGTTATTGGGTTGAGCGGTTGGGCGGTGAGCAACCGGTATTGGAGTTGCCCCTGGATCATCCGCGCCCGCCGGTGCAAAGCTATCGCGGCGCGCGCCTGGACATGGACCTGGACGCGGTGTTGGTCAGCCGTCTCAAGGCGCTGGCTCAACGCGAAGGTGTGACGTTGTTCATGCTGTTGCTGGCGTCCTTCCAGACGCTGTTGTATCGCTACAGCGGGCAGTCGGATATCCGCGTCGGTGTGCCGATCGCCAACCGTAATCGCGCAGAAACCGAGCGCCTTATCGGCTTCTTCGTCAATACCCAGGTGTTCAAGGCTGATATCGACGGGCAGATGCCCTTTAGTCAGTTGCTGGCCCAGGTCAAGCAGCGCGCACTCGAAGCCCAGAGCCATCAGGATCTGCCTTTCGAGCAGCTTGTCGAGGCGCTGCAACCGGAGCGCAGCCTGAGCCATAACCCGTTGTTCCAGGTGATGTTCAACCACCAGACCGAAGCCCATAAGTCGCGGGGCGAGCTACAATTGCCGGGCCTGGCACTTGAGGCGCTGGAGTGGGGCAGCCAGAGTGCACAGTTTGACCTTAGCCTGGATACTCAAGAATCTCCGCAAGGTATCCGGGCTTCGCTGACCTACGCCACGGACCTGTTTGAGGCGCCCACTGTGCAGCGCATGGCCGAGCATTGGCAGCGTTTGCTGCGCGCTATTGTCGGGCGTGCGGACACCCGTGTGGCGCAGTTGGCCATGCTGATCGATGCAGAACAGCGTGATTTGCTGTACGCCTGGAACCAGGGTGGCCCCGTGTTCGAGGCGGCGGCAGGCGTTCACGGGTTGTTCGAGGCCCAGGTGCAGCGGCGCCCGGAGACAGTTGCGCTGTGCCTGGACGAACACACTATCAGCTATGCCGAGTTGAATCGCCAGGCCAATCGCCTGGCGCATGCACTGATTGAGCGCGGTGTCGGCCCGGAAGTGCGAGTGGGTGTGGCAGTCGAGCGCTCGTTCGAGATGGTGGTTGGCTTGTTGGCCGTGCTTAAGGCGGGCGGCGCCTATGTGCCGCTGGACCCGCAATACCCGCGTGAACGCCTGCTGCACATGCTTGAGGACAGCGGCGTGCGTGTGGTGCTGACGCAACCCCATGTGCCGATGCCGCTGCCCGAAGGCATGGCGACGTTGGATGTGGCGGATTCGGGGCTGGCCCACCACGGCGAGAGCAACCCGCTGGTCAAGGTCGACAAACACAACCTGGCTTACGTGATCTACACCTCCGGTTCCACCGGCAAGCCCAAAGGTGTGGCGATCAATCATGCGGCGCTGACTGAGTTTTCCCGGATGGCCGCCGATTACTCGCGCCTGACCCAGGATGACCGCGTACTGCAATTCGCTACCTTGAATTTCGACGGTTTCGTCGAACAGCTCTACCCGGCGCTGACCCACGGCGCGACGGTGGTCCTGCGCGGGCCGCAGCTGTGGGACAGCGCTCGGCTGTACGACGAAATCATCGCCCAAGGCATCACCCTGGCCGACTTGCCCACCGCTTACTGGAACCTGTTCCTGCTCGATTGCCTGGCGGCGGGGCCTCGATCCTATGGCGCGCTTCGCCAGGTGCACATCGGTGGCGAAGCCATGCCACTGGACGGCCCGGCGCAGTGGGTGAAAGCCGGTCTTGGCCATGTACGCTTGCTCAATACCTATGGCCCCACAGAAGCGACCGTGGTGTCGAGTGTGCTGGACTGCTCAGCGGCTGCTGAAATCGTCGGTGCCACCGCCAGCCCGATTGGCCGTTCCTTGCCAGGGCGCGCCCTTTACGTGCTGGACCGTGACTTGAACCTGACGCCGTTGGGGGCGGTGGGCGAGTTGTACATCGGCAGCCGCTGCGGTTTGGCGCGCGCCTATTTGAACCGCGCGCTGCTCACGGCTGAGCGCTTTGTGCCGGACCCGTTCGGCGAAATCGGCGAGCGCCTGTATCGCACCGGTGACCTGGCACGCTATCGCGCCGATGGCGTCATCGAGTATGTCGGGCGGGTCGATCATCAAGTCAAGATCCGCGGTTTTCGTATCGAGCTGGGTGAAATCGAGGCGCTGTTGTTGGCTCAGCCCTGCGTGCGCGAAACACTGGTGCTGGCCGTCGACAATCAATTGGTCGCCTATCTGGTTGCCGAGCAGCAAGACGCCGCAACCCTCAAGCTGACGCTGCGCGAACAACTGCCGGATTATATGGTGCCGACCCACATCATCTTCCTTGACCGCATGCCGCTGAACCCCAACGGCAAGCTGGATCGTCACGCGCTGCCCAAACCCGACGCCAACCAATCGCAGCAGGCATGGGTGGCACCGGTGACTGAGCTGGAGCAGCAGGTCGCTGCCGTATGGGCGCAAATCCTGGGTGCCGAGCGGGTAGGGTTGACCGACCACTTCTTTGAGATGGGCGGGCATTCGCTGTTGGCCATGCAGGTGGTATCACGCTTGCGTCATACGCTGGGGCGCGAAGTACCGCTCAAGCTGGTGTTCGAGCAGCCGCGTCTGGAAGGGTTCGCTGGCGCTTTGCACGCCCTGGAAAGTGGCCTGGGTGAGCAGGCGCCGGCACTGGTGGCGGTCGGTCGTGACCAGCCGTTGCCACTGTCCTATGCCCAGGAGCGCCAGTGGTTCCTTTGGCAACTGGCCCCGGACAGCGCCGCCTACCATATTCCCAGTGCCTTGCGCCTCAGGGGGCGGCTGGACACGGCGGCGTTGCAGCGCAGTTTCGATGAGTTGGTCGCTCGCCATGAAAGCCTGCGCACCTGCGTCGAACAGCACGCGGAGGGGGCGCGGCAAGTTATCCGTGCACAGGTGGTGTTGCCTGTCCAGTGCGTTGACGTGCAAGAAGCTGATCTGCAAGCGCAAGTCGAAGCCGAAATCGCCCGCCCGTTCAATCTGCAACGCGGGCCGTTGCTGCGCGTGACCTTAATGCGTGTGGCGCAGGACGATCATGTGTTGGTGCTGGTGCAGCATCACATCGTTTCTGACGGTTGGTCGATGCAAGTCATGATCGACGAACTGGTGCAGCTCTATGCCGCGTTCAGCCAGGGCCAGGCTGTGCAGTTGCCGGTGATGCCGATCCAGTACGCCGACTTTGCCGTGTGGCAGCGTACGTGGATGGAGGCGGGTGAAAAGTCCCGCCAGCTGGATTACTGGCGTGACTTGCTCGGTGGCGAGCAGCCGGTGCTGGAGTTGCCGTTCGACCATCAACGCCCAGCGCAGCAAAGCCATCGCGGCGCGCGCCTGGATGTACCGTTGCCTGCCAGCCTGGCGCAAGGTCTTAAAGCCCTGGCACAAGCGCAGGGCGTGACGATGTTCATGTTACTGCTGGCCTCGTTCCAGACGTTGCTGCACCGCTACAGTGGCCAGCAAGACATTCGCGTAGGCGTGCCGATCGCCAATCGCAACCGTGTGGAAACCGAGCGTCTGATCGGCTTTTTCGTCAACACTCAGGTACTCAAGGCCGATATCGACGGGCACATGACGGTTGCCGAGTTGTTGGCCCAGGTCAAGCAGCGTGCGCTGGAGGCCCAGGCCCATCAGGACCTGCCGTTCGAGCAATTGGTCGAAGCCCTGCAACCCGAGCGTAGCCTGAGCCTGAACCCGCTGTTCCAGGTGATGTTCAACTATCAGAGTGAGGGTCACCTGGGGGCGCAAGCACTGACGGATTTGCGCATCGAAGGCCTGGAGTGGGAACGCCGTACCGCGCATTTTGATCTCGACATGGATGTGCATGAAAGTACAGAAGGGCTGTGGGCCTCGCTGGGCTATGCCACCGACCTGTTTGAAGCCGTCACCATTGAGCGGATGGCCCGCCACTGGCAGAACCTGTTGCAGGCGATGGTGGCCGATCAACAACAGAATATCGGCCAGTTGCACTTGTTGGACAGCGACGAGCAGCAGCACATCCTGCAACTGTGGAACCAGACCGACGCCGGCTTCTCGGCCGAGCGTCTGGTGCATGAGCTGTTTGCTGATCGCGTGCGGGAAAACCCGGATGCGGTGGCGGTCAAATTCGATACGCAAACCCTGACTTATGGCGAGCTGGACCGCCAGGCCAACCGCCTGGCCCATGCGCTGATCGCCCGTGGCGTCGGCCCGGAAGTGCGGGTGGCGATTGCCATGCCGCGCAGCGCGCAAATCATGGTGGCGTTCCTCGCGGTGATGAAAGCCGGTGGCGTGTATGTGCCGCTGGACATCGAATACCCGCGTGATCGTTTGCTGTACATGATGCAAGACAGCCGCGCGAAATTGCTGCTGAGCCACAGCAGTGCCTTGGCGCAATTGCCGGTAGCGGAAGGGCTCGAAACCCTGGCCATTGACCGCACCGAAGACTGGACCGGCTACAGCGATACCGCGCCGCAGGTAAATCTGGATGGCGACAACCTCGCCTACGTGATCTACACCTCCGGCTCCACCGGCATGCCCAAAGGCGTGGCGGTTTCCCACGGGCCGTTGGTGGCGCACATCATCGCCACGGGCGAACGCTACGAAACCGGCCCCGCCGACTGCGAATTGCATTTCATGTCTTTTGCCTTTGACGGTTCCCACGAAGGCTGGATGCACCCGCTGATCAACGGCGCCAGCGTACTGATCCGCGACGACAGCCTGTGGCTGCCGGAATACACCTACGCGCAAATGCACCGTCACCACGTGACCATGGCCGTGTTCCCGCCGGTGTACCTGCAACAGTTGGCCGAGCATGCCGAGCGCGATGGCAACCCGCCCAACGTGCGCGTGTACTGCTTCGGCGGTGATGCCGTGGCACAGGCCAGTTACGACCTGGCCTGGCGCGCGTTAAAACCGACCTACCTGTTCAACGGCTACGGCCCGACCGAAACCGTGGTCACGCCGCTGCTGTGGAAAGCCCGTCGCGGCGACCCCTGCGACGCGGTCTATGCGCCGATTGGCACGCTGCTGGGCAACCGCAGCGGCTACGTGCTGGACTCGCAACTCAACCTGCAACCCATCGGCGTGGCCGGTGAGTTGTACCTGGGCGGCGAAGGCGTGGCTCGCGGTTATCTTGAGCGCCCGGCGCTTACCGCCGAGCGTTTTGTGCCGGACCCATTTGGCAAGCCCGGCAGCCGCGTTTACCGCAGCGGCGACCTGACCCGTGGTCGCGCAGATGGCGTGGTGGATTACCTGGGGCGTGTCGATCACCAAGTGAAAATCCGTGGTTTCCGTATTGAGCTGGGTGAAATCGAGGCGCGCCTGCGTGAGCAGCAGGCGGTTGGTGAAACGGTCGTCGTGGCCCAGGAAAGTCCGAGCGGCAAGCAGTTGGTGGCGTACGTCGTGCCCGCTGAACCCGTGGCCGACCCGGTCGCATTCCGCGAAGCCTTGCGTCGTGCCCTGAAAACCCGTCTGCCTGACTATATGGTGCCTGCGCACTTCATGTTCCTGGACCAGATGCCGTTGACGCCCAACGGTAAGCTCGACCGTAAGGGCTTGCCCCAGCCGGACGCGGCGCAGTCGCAAGGTGTGTGGGTTGAGCCGGTTACGCCATTGCAACAGCAGGTCGCGGCGATTTGGGCCCAAGTGCTGGGCGCTGTGCGCATTGGCCTGACGGACCACTTCTTCGAGTTGGGCGGGCACTCGTTGCTGGCCATGCAGGTGATTTCCCGTGTGCGCCAGTTACTTGAGCGTGACGTGCCACTGCGCACCTTGTTTGAGCAGCCGCAACTGCAGGGTTTTGTGCTGGCACTGCACGCCGCTGAAGAGGACTTGGCGCCGCCAATGCGGGCGATAGGACGGGATCAGCCGTTAGTGCTGTCCTTTGCCCAGGAGCGACAGTGGTTTCTTTGGCAGCTGGACCCGCAAAGCGCCGCTTACCACATCCCGAGCATTCTGCGTCTGAGCGGCCGCCTTGATCTGCATGCCTTGCAGTGCAGCTTTGATCGCTTGGTGGCGCGACATGAAAGCTTGCGCACTCGCATCAATCAGCAGGATGAGCGCACGGTGCAGGTGGTTTTGCCTGCCGAACCGTTGTCAATCATGCGAGGCGATGCCACTGAGCAGACACTGCAGCAGCAGGTAGAAGCCGAAATTGCCAAGCCTTTCGACCTGCAGCAAGGGCCGCTGCTGCGCGTCACCTTGTTGCGCCTGGCCGAAGATGAGCACGTGCTGGTGCTGGTGCAGCACCATATCGTTTCCGATGGCTGGTCGATGCAGGTGATGGTCGACGAACTGGTGCAGTTGTATAGCGCCTACAGCCAGGGCGAGGTCGCGCAGTTGCCGGCGCCGGCGTTGCAGTATGCCGATTACGCACACTGGCAACGCGAGTGGATGGCGGCAGGTGAGCGCGAGCGTCAGTTGGCTTACTGGTGCGAACTGCTGGGCGGTGAGCAACCGGTGTTGGAACTTCCGACCGCGCACGCGCGCCCGGCGCAGCAAAGCTATCGCGGTGCCAGCCTGGAGCTTGAGTTGCCGACGCAACTGGCCGAGGGGCTCAACGCATTGGCGCAGCGTGAGGGCGTGACATTGTTCATGCTGTTGTTGGCGTCTTTTCAGGGTTTGCTGTACCGCTACAGTGGCCAGCACGACATCCGTGTCGGGGTGCCGATCGCCAACCGCAACCGGGTTGAGGTCGAGCGGTTGGTCGGCTTCTTTGTCAACACGCAGGTACTCAAGGCCGACGTGGACGAGCAGATCACCGTCACCCAACTGCTGCAGCAGGCCAAACACCGCAGCCTGGATGCGCAGAGCCATCAGGACCTGCCCTTCGAGCAACTGGTCGAAGCCTTGCAACCGGAGCGCAGCCTGAGCCATAACCCGTTGTTCCAGGTGTTGTTCAACCATCAGAGCGAGGCGGGGTTGGCTACCCGCGGCCGTCAGTTGCCCGATTTGCGGGTAGAGGGCCTGGATTGGGGTAGCCAGACCGCGCAGTTCGACCTGAGCCTGGACACCCAGGCCACCGCGCAGGGTATCTGGGCCACCCTGACCTATGCGACCGACCTGTTCGAACCGGCCATGCTCACGCGCATGCTGGGGCACTGGCAAAATCTGTTGCAAGGCATGCTCGACGACCCGCAACAGCGCGTCAGCCAGTTGCCGCTGTTGGACGGCACCGAGCAACGTAGCGCGCTGCAAGACTGGAACGCCACTGCTCGCGACTACACGCAGCAGCCTGTGCATCAGTTGATCGAAGCCCAGGTCGAACTCACGCCGGATGCCGAGGCGCTGGTATTTGCCGGGCAGCGCTTGACGTACACCCAACTTAATCGGCGGGCCAACCGCCTGGCCCATCGCCTGATGGACGCCGGTGTCGGCCCCGACGTGTTGGTGGGGCTGGCCGTGGAGCGTTCGATAGACATGGTCGTCGGCCTGTTGGCGGTACTCAAGGCCGGTGGCGCTTATGTGCCGCTCGATCCGGAATACCCACGCGAGCGACTGGCCTACATGCTGGAAGACAGCGGCGTGAGTATGTTGCTGACCCAGGCCCATCTGCTGAGTCGATTGCCGATTCCACACGGAGTGGACACGCTGGTGTTGGGCGAGGCCGATGTCGACAGTTACAGCGAAGCCAATCCCATTAGCGTGCTGAGCGGCGAAAACCTCGCCTATGTGATCTACACCTCCGGCTCCACCGGCCAGCCCAAAGGTGCGGGCAACCGCCATTGTGCGCTGACCAACCGCCTGAGCTGGATGCAGGAAGCCTACGGGTTGAACGCCCGTGACACGGTGCTGCAAAAGACCCCGTTCAGCTTTGACGTGTCGGTGTGGGAGTTCTTCTGGCCGCTGATGACGGGCGCGCGCCTGGTGGTGGCTGCGCCGGGTGATCACCGCGACCCGGCCAGGCTGGTAGCGTTGATCAACGCCGAACAGGTCACTACGCTGCACTTTGTGCCGTCGATGCTGCAGGCTTTCCTGCAAGACCCGGCCGTTGCTTCCTGCCACTCCTTGCAACGCATTGTGTGCAGCGGCGAAGCGCTGCCGGTGGATGCGCAACAGCAGGTATTGCGCAAGTTGCCGCAAGCCGCGTTGTACAACCTGTATGGCCCGACCGAAGCCGCCATCGACGTGACCCACTGGACCTGCATCGACGAAGGGCGTGACACGGTGCCCATTGGCCAGCCGATCGCCAACCTGTGCACCTATGTGCTGGACGCACAACTGCAAGTGACCGCTGTGGGTGTGGCAGGTGAGTTGTACCTGGGCGGTATCGGCTTGGCACGCGGTTATCATCGACGCCCTGGGCTCACCGCCGAACGGTTTGTCGCTTCGCCGTTCGCGCCCGGAGCGCGCCTGTATCGTACCGGCGACCGCGTGCGTCAGCGTGCCGACGGGGTTATCGAATACCTTGGGCGCCTGGATCATCAGGTCAAATTGCGTGGCCTGCGCATTGAATTGGGTGAGATTGAAGCGCGCGTTCTTGAACATCCACAGGTGCAGGAAGCCTCGGTCCAGGTGGTTGATGGCAAGCACCTGGTGGGCTATCTGGTGTTGCTGGCGCCGAGCGAAACCTGGCGTGAATCCCTGGGCGCACACCTGTTGGCGCACTTGCCGGACTATATGGTGCCGGCGCAATGGGTGCTGCTGGCGCAAATGCCCCTGAGCCCGAATGGCAAGCTGGACCGCAAGGCGTTGCCCAAGCCTGATGCGCACGCGCAGGAACGCGTCTATCAGGCGCCGCAGACGCAGCTGGAGCACCGCCTCGCGACGATTTGGGCCGAGGTCCTGGAGGTTGAACGCGTCGGGTTAAATGACAATTTCTTTGAGCTGGGTGGCCATTCGCTGTTGGTGTTGAGGCTCAAGGAGCGCATCCGCAAGGCGACCGGCACAGCGCTGTCGGTCAGCCAACTGATGCTTAACCCGACCATTGCGGGGCAGGTGGCCTGCCTGGGTGGCGAAACCCGCCACTCGCTGATCGTCAAACTCAACAGCCAGACCCAAGGCACGCCACTGTTCCTGTTCCACCCAAGCTTTGGTTCGGTGCATTGCTACAAGGCCATCGGCCTGGCACTGCGTGAACAACGGCCGGTGCTGGGGGTGATCAGTCGGGCGTTGGTCGAGGAGGGCAGTGACGTGCCCAACTGGCAATCAATGGTCGATGACTACACCGCGCAACTGCTCGATGCCGTACCCGAAGGCCCTTATCGCCTGGCCGGTTGGTCCCTGGGTGGCAACCTGGCCATGGAGGTCGCGTATGCGTTGGAACAGGCGGGGCGTGTGGTCGAGGTTGTCGGTTGGATCGATGCATCGCCGCCGCACTGGCTCAAGGCCTATTGGGACACGGCGGTGATGACCGATGACAGTGAAGTGCCGGTTAATCAGCGGCGTGTTGAGTTATTGCAGGTGATGTTTGCGCAGTCGAGCGCGTTGATTCAGGCGGCGTGGTTGCAAAGCCAGGCGCTCTCTGAAGACGAGGTGCAGCAATGGCAGGCGTTCAGCACGTGGGCCGAAGGCGCGCTTGGTGAGACCTATGTGGAGGTCAAGGCCAGCTTGCTTGAGGGCGACGAAGCGCAGATCTCCTGGGAACTCGACCGTGCTCTTGGCCAGAGTCTCAAGGACGCCGACTTCAAGCCGATCCAGGCACCGATCAATTGCTGGTGGGCCGCTGCGAGCCGGGCAGGGCAGCATCGTCAGTTAATTGAGGCAAGCATGGCGCAGGTTATGGGCCGGCCGTGTATTGAGCAGTCAGTACTGATCGACTCTACCCATGATCGAATCATCGATAACGCCGCGTTCGTGCAGAGCTTTGCTGATGCGATGAAGTAACCCCCGGTGTAAAAGAAACGCCCCTGGACCGATGGCCAGGGGCGTTTTTTTATCGGTGTTATTCGCCAAACGCCACGATTCAGCGGGCAACAAAAAGCCCCTGGTCATCAGCGATGACCAGGGGCTTGGGCCGGATCAGAAGTTCCAGCGGGTGCTGAGCATGACGTTACGCGGGTCGCCGTAGTAAGCCGAGTTGTAGAAGCCGATGTTGGTGTAGTACTTCTTGTCGAAGATGTTGTTGACGTTGAGGGTCGCCGATACGTTCTCGGTCACCTGGTAACGGGCCATCGCGTCGACGATCCACAGTGGGTCCTGGGAGAAGTTTTCCTCGGTGCCTTTGGCATAGTTGTTCAGCAGTTTCCAGCCAGTGCCCTGCCAGCGCACGCCGGTGCCCAGGGTCAGCTTGTCGAGTGGGCCGGTCAGCTTGTAGCTGGTGTAGATATTGACCTGATCTTCCGGCTCCCAGGTGGAGAGCTTCTCACCCTGTTTGTCGCGCATGATCTTATGGGTATAGCCCGCCTGCAACTGCCAGCCTGGCGCCAGCTCGCCGGAAATTTCCGCTTCGTAGCCTTTGGTCTTGGCTTCGGTGCCCCTGGAGGCGTAATCCAGCCCTGGGTGGCTGTTGGGGATGTAATCCGTGTCGTCGACGGCGCGGTTTTTCTCGTGAACCTCGAAGTAGGCCAGGCTCGAATTCAGGCGACCGTCGAAGAACTCGCCCTTAAGGCCGATCTCGTAGTTCTTGCCTTCATCTGGTTCCAGCGGTTTGTCGTTGCGGTCTCGGTAATCGTCCTGGGGCAGGTAGATTTCGGTGAAGCTGGCGTAGGCCGAGAAGTTGTCGTTGAGGTCATAGGTGATGCCGGCATAAGGCACTACCTTGCCGGTGTCCTTGACCTGGCTGGTGCCGCTGACTTCGTAGTTGTTGACCCGAGTGCCGAGGATCAGGTGCAAGTCATCCGCGAGGCTGAAGCGCCCGGTGATGTAGCTGGCGCTCTGGCGGGTCAGCTCGTCGTTCTTTTTGGTTCGAGGACCACGGTCCGGCTTGGGGGCGTCGCCGTCCCAGTTGAAGTAGTCGTGGCTGTTGTCGTAGTTGGTGGCGTTGGTGTAGTCGCTGCCCAGCCAGTGCGAGCGCGAGACCGACGTACCGACCACCAGTTCGTGCTCACGCCCGAACAGGCTGAACGGCCCAGTGGCGTAGAGATCACCCGTGTCGCTGGTGGTTTCACCATTGTAGGTACGGGTCAGCAGCGATGCCTTGCCCGTTTCGGCATTGGGTGACAGCAGGGCCGACAACGGGGCTTTGTAGCCGTTGATCTGGTGGTTGTACTGCGCCTTGCCGACCCAGCCGTTGTCGAACGTGTGTTCCAGGGTGGCGAAGGCGGTACGGGTGTACTGTTTCCACTTGCTGTACTTGGCGCCGTTGTTGAAGGAGCGCGGGGTGCTGATGTGGTTGCCGGCCGAGTCAAAGAGCGAGGCCGCACCGGACCAGCTGGAGCCCTGCGGGTCACTGTCCTGGTAGTCGCCACCGATGGTCAGCAACGTATCCGGTGCCAGGTCGAACTCGAGAATGCCGTAGTAGACGTTGGTCTGGCGTTGGTAGTGATCGAGGAACGTGTGTTTGTCCTGGTACGCCGCAACAGCACGGCCACGCACGTTGCCGGTCTCGGTCAGCGGGCCGCTGACGTCGATTTCCGAACGGTAGTTGTCCCAGGAGCCTGCGCCCAGGTCCACATAGCCCTTGAATTCCGAGGTGGGCTTTTTACGCACCATATTGATGGTGCCGCCCGGGCCGCCGGCGCCGGTCAGCAGGCCGGTGGCGCCCTTGAGGATTTCGACGCGGTCGTAGATCACGGTGTCGGTCAAGGTGTGGCCCGACGAGTACTGGGCATCCTGCAGGATCGGAATACCGTCGTACTGGAAGTTCTGAATGGCGAAACCGCGAGAGAAGTAGCTGGTGCGCTCGCTGTCGTAGGTGGCAACGGTGATGCCCGGTGTGTGACGCATCACGTCGTCGATCGACTTGAGGCTGAAGTCGTCCATAGCCTGGCGGGTCACCACGGAAATCGATTGCGGCGTCTCACGTGGGCTTAACACCATGCGCGTCGCGGTGGCGATGGTGCCAGGGGTGTAGGAGCCGGAACCTTCGGTGATGGTCCCCAACTGGTTGGCGGTCACCTGGGTTGCGCCCAGTTCCAGTGCCGACGTTTTCGCCGCGCTGATGGTGAACGAGCTGCCCTGCAGGTCATAGCTGATGCCCGTCCCGGACAGCAAGGTGGTCATGGCCTGGCCAGGTTGCAACTTGCCTTTGATCGCGTGGCTGCGCTTGCCTTCTACATCGGTAGGGCTGTAGAGCACCTGCAAGTTGGTCTGGCGACCGAACTCCTGAAGCGCGCTCCCCAGCGGCTGTGCGGGCACATTCAGCTCAACTTCCTGCGCCTGCACATAACCTGCCACCGGCAGTGCCAGTGCCAGGGCAATCGCGCTTGGCAGCAGAGGGGTATTCAAGAGGCGGCGCATGGAGAGTGCCTTGCTCAAGGGACTCAGACCGAACGTTGCTGGCATGGATGCATTCTCTTCTATGTTTTAAGTGGGCAGCTTTTAGTGTTTATTGAGGTCAATTCTCATTACCACTAGTGAGACGTTCCTATCCGTAAAAACCGGAAAATAAATTTCAAGCCGGCTCCATCTCGTGCACCACCTTGCCCGCTCGCAGGCGCACCAGTTGGTCGGCGATGTCGAAGTAGCGGTCGTCGTGGCTGATCACGATGATGGTTTTGCCCAGGCGCTTGAGGTCGGGCAGCAGCTCGGTGTAGAACACGCGGCGGAAGGCCGGGTCCTGGTCGGCGGCCCATTCGTCGAACACCAGCACCGGGCGTTCTTCGAGCCAGGCATTGACCAGCGCCAGGCGCTTGCGCTGCCCGGTGGAGAGGTCGGTGGTGCTGAATACGCCGTCCTTGACGCTGACTTTGTGCGCGATTTCCAGGCGCTCCAGGTACTTGGCAGCACTGTCCAGCGATTGCGTGGCGCTGCCCTGGACCAGGTCGTCGAACAGGTAATAGTCGGCGAACACCGTGGTGAACAATTGGCGATAGTCATCGCGCACCGGGTCGGTCACGGTTTCGCCGTTCAGGCGGATTTCGCCGGCGTCGGGTTGATACAGGCCCAGCAACAGTTTGATCAGTGTGGTCTTGCCGCAGCCGTTCTCGCCGACGATAAACACGATATCGCCCTGCTGGATGCTCAGGTTGATCGGCCCCAGGTGAAACGGCTCGCTGCCCTCTACCGGCGGTGGGCTGTAGGTGACGCCACGCAGTTCAAGGCTGTTGACCACCGGCGTGGGGGCTTCGCTGCCGTCCATCAACAGATGCGGCTCGGGGGACGAGAAGCGATCAGACAGCTCGGTGATACGCGCAAAGGCAATGCCGGCCTTGCCGATGATCGGCAGGTAACCGATCACGTGTTCGAGCGGGCCTTTCATGTACAGCAGTACCAACACAAAACCGGTGATCACCGCGGGGTCCGGGTTGGGGCTGTAGGCTTGCATGGCCAGGGCCAGGCCGATGACCACAAAGAACAGCATCGAGCCAAAGGTCTTGGCCACGATGTAAATGTTGACCGAGCGCACCTGGATGTCGCTGATCCGGTCGGCGGTTTCCTGGATACGGTGGGTGTTCATCCGGTAGCGCCGTGGCCGGTGGATGCGCAACTCCTTGGCGCCGGAGGCGATCGCCGAATAGTAGCGCTGCAGTTCGTCTTCCAGGTCACGGGCTGCATCGAAGCCGCGTATGCCTTTGTGGCCGGCGATGAACTGCACGCTGCTGCCGATCACAATGGCGACGATCATCATCAGGAACATTGGCACAGACAAGTAGGCCAGGTAACCCAGACACCCCAGGGTTACCGTGCTGGCGATGGCCAGCGGGGTGAACGCGAAGGAGAAATCGCTGATGGTATCGACGTCGTGGGTGAGCACCGGGATCAGGCGGTGCGAGCGGTAGCGTTCGATCTGCTCGATGGGCGCCGACAGCACTTTCTCACCGAGATCCTTGCGCAGGGCGGCAATGATCCGCTGGCCCACATAGTTGGTGCCGATATCCGAGACGATCGAACTGGTCAGCGCCAACAGGCATAGCGCCGCAAAGGTCAGGACCACGCCCTGGGTCATGCCGGTTGTAGAGTGCAGGGCGTTATTGATAGTCGCCAGCAGCAACGTGATGGCCAGGCCGCCGGCCATGCCCAGCGCGACAGAGACTGTCACGATGGTGCGAAAAGGCCTGAGCAATGCGAGCAAACCGTTAAAGGCGCCGCGCTTGGGGTCGGTCATAAATACTTCCCGGAAAGTGAAAAAAGAGGGGGCTGGGCACACAGACCCTTACCCATGACAAACGAAGTGTCGGGGCGACTATTTAGCGCGGCGCGCCGGGCGGTGGCCTGGGTCGATAAATTGCCTGCAGGCTGGTTCGTTCTTGTTGTGTAGGCGCACGCGTATTGGCGCGTGCCTGATCTATCCAGCGAGAGCGAAACAATGACGAAAAAGAATCTGGTGTATGTCTGGTCCCTGAGAAACGCTGCCGCCGACAAGGCCGGGCAGCCGGTGGCCTACAAGGACCACGAGCGCTATATGAAGTCGGTGCTGGAGTTTCTGGTGGGGTCGCTGAACGACACACCGTTGGGCCAGGCCTACAACCTGGTCGGCGTGGTGTACGACGATGACGAGCAGAACCCGCGGGACCAGCAGTTGGTGGCCGACTATGGTTTTGCCTATCAGCCGGGTCGCCAGTGGCTGTACCCGGCGGACCTGCGCGTGCAGGGCAACCTGGTCAATGACTTGTTGCTAAGCGTGCCATCCACCTACCGCCGCCTGCCGCGTGGCAGCGCCGAACACATCGCCGGCAAGCAGGATTTTGAACGTCGCTTGCACGACACCCTGGTGGAGTTGAAGGCCGATATCGTGGTGCTGGACGGCCTGCTGGTGATCCTCGATGAGTTGGTGCGGCCCGGCGCGCCGTTCGCGCGGCGGATCATGAACATTCACCCAGGCATTACCCGTATTGAATCGCCTTACGAGCGCCGTGGCGCCTATGCCACCTGGAATGCCTTGTACGGCGCGCGCGGGCAGACGGTGGTGGATTGGGCGAGCAAAGCAACCAAGGCCTGCGAACCGCTGTACCTTACCGGCGCTTCGTTCCATTACGTGGACAACGGCATTGATTCGGGCGAAGTGTTCCACGACGTGCTGAAAACCGAGATTTCGCCTGAGGACACCATCCTCGAATTGCGCTGGAACAACTTCAATAACAGCCTGTTCCCGGCGTTGCATGAAGGGTTGGAGTTGTTGGCTCGGCAGGCCTAAGGCGATCCAAGTGTGGGAGCTGGCTTGCCTGCGATGGCCTCAACTCGGTGTACCTGATGTACCGAGGTGTCTGCATCGCAGGCAAGCCAGTTCCCACATTCTGCTCGGTGTGCTGCTTAAAGGTCGCGCACTACCCGAAACCCAATCCAGTCCCCGCGGGTTTGCGGGTAGATGGTGTTGCGGTTGCCCGAGCGTGAGAACACCGGCGCTTCGCCCCAGTCATTGCCGCGGATCTGGTAGCCCTCGCAGTTGGGCTCCATCCAGGCGCTGCCGTCGGTAGGGGCGCCGATATAGTTGGGGTGCTCGCAGTCGGCAACCCGCTCATACACATTGCCGTGCATGTCGTACATGCCGAATGCATTCGGCGGGTAGCTGCCCACCGGCGAGGAATAGCTGTAGCCATCTGCCGGGCCGTAGGTGTTGGCGTGCTGGGCGATGCTGTAGCCCTTGCCCTCGTCGAACGGGAAGGGGAACGGCCCGGTGGAGCCGGCGCGGGCGGCGTATTCACGTTGGGCTTCGCTGACCATGTGGTACTTGTGGCCGGTTTTTTCCGATAGCCAGGCGACGTACTGCTTGATGTCGTCCATGTCCATGCACACTGCCGGCTGGCGTGGCCCTTGCGGGTAGCGGGGCTTGCTGGCGATGCATTCGCGGCCGGGGCGGGTGTCGCCGTCGGCGATCTTGACGCCGGTCTGGCGGATATAGCTGTCCCATTCGGCGGCAGTGACGTGGAAGCGGCTCATGGCAAACGGTTTGGCGAAGGTCACGTCGTGCATCGGGCCTTCATCGGGCTCGCGGCCGACTTCGTCTTCCGGCGTGCCCATGGTGAAGGTGCCGGCGGGCAGCACCACCATTTCCGGGCAGTCCTTGCAGTCCTTGAACACTTTGCCGGGTTGCGGCGTGGCGGCCTGCGCCAGGTTGGGCAGCCATGCCGCGCAAAGAGCAGTCAGCGCCAGGGCGGTCAGGGGTTTGAGTCGGGATGGATTCATGTGGGCATCTCGTTCAAAGGAAAAAAGGGCGCATCACAGGCGTTGGCTCAGCAGGGCCATAAACTGCTGGATTTCGTCCGAGCTGTTAAGCAGGCCGGGGGAAGTGCGGATCACCGGGCCGACATCGCGGTCGACGGCATCGATCACCACGCGGTTTTTCAGCATATGGGCGACGACCGCTTCGCTGTCCTGGTCCTTGACCCGAAAAAACGTAAAACCGGCCGACAGGTCGGTGCTGCGCGGTGTCACCAACTCGATCTGCGGATGCGCCAGCAACTGGGTTTTGAGTTCGCTGTTGAGTACGTGGATGCGCGCCTCAACCTGTGCCTTGCCCAGTTGCAGGTGCAGCTTGAACGCTTCATCCGCCGCCCAGCGATGCTCAAAGGCGTGGTAGCCGCCGGGCGTCATGGTGGTGGCAAAGTTGGTGTCTTCGGAGAAGGTCGGCACCATGGGTGTGACGTATTTGTTTTCGGCGTCGCGGGCGCAGACCAGCCCGGTGCCGCGTGGGCCGAACATCCATTTATGCGTGCCGGCGATAAAGAAGTCGCAGTGCATGGCCGGGAAGTCGAGGTTCTCCACGCCAAAACCATGTACGCCATCGACCACATACAGGATGCGGTCGTTGTCGTCGCGGTTGCGATTGAGTTCCTCCACCAGCTTGCCGATTTCGCCGATCGGCAGCTTCACGCCACTGCCGGACTGCACCCAGGTCATGCCCAGCACGCGGGTAGTGGGGCGAATGGCGCGCTTGATGTTGCCCAGCACTTCGTCACTGGAGACCTGGCTGGCGCGCTCGAACAAGCGGATGCGCCGCACCTGGGTGCCTTGGCGGGCGACGCGAAAGTCCAGCACGTTCTGGGTGGCGTAGTGTTCGTGTTCGGTGGTGAGAATCTCTTGGTCGGGGCGCAGCTTGATCCCGCCGTAGATCATCGCCAGGCCTTCCGACGTGCTGCCGGTGAGGGCGATCTGAGCCGGCTTGGCGTTCAGGTAACGACCGGCCCATTCGCGCACCTGGCCTTCACGTTTCCAGGTTTCTTCCAGGCCCCAGTCCATGGCCAGGCCGGGGTTGCGGTCGATCTGCTGGCGGTAGCGCTCAATGGCTTCGCGCACGGGGCGTGGGTGGGAGGTGACCAGGAAGTTGGAAAAGTGCAGGTAGTTCGGGTCTTGGGTGAACAGCTGTTTGAAACCCGTCCATGGGTCGTTTGTGGCAGGCGACTGGGTGGCTGCCTGGGCGTGCGCGAGCAATGTGCTGCCCAATGGCAGGCTGGCGGCGAGTACGCCAGCCTGCTTGAGGAATGTACGGCGGTCGGTCATGGACTGGCTTCTGAGTAATTAGCGGTTGGCCAACGGCTTGGCGGCTTTTTGTACCTGGTCCCACACCCGCAGGAAGTTGCCTCCCCACAGCTTGGCGATGTCGGCCTCGGAGTAGCCGCGCTGGATCAGTTCGGCGGTGACATTGCGCACTTCGCCGACGTTCTCCCAGCCCTGGATGCCGCCGCCGTCGTTGAAATCCGAGGCGATGCCGACGTGGTCGATGCCGATCTTGCGCACGGTGTAGTCAATGGCATCGCCCCAGTCCTTGAGGGTGGCCTTGGGTTCTTCTTCAAGAATGGCGTACAGCCCCTGGGCGTACTGGCCGAACTTCTGCTCGGGCCAGGCGGCGATGATGGCGTCGCCGGGCATCAAGGCCACGGCCAGGTTGGGCAGCGACGGCAAATCGAAGCGCGCACGCAAGGTGTTGAGCTTGTCTTGGGTGGGTTGGCTCAGCGGGCGCAAATAGGCCGGGAAGCCCACCACCTGCACCACGCCGCCGCTGTTCTTGATCAGTTGCAGTTCTTTGTCGCTGAGGTTGCGCGGGATATCCACCGAGGCACGCGGCGCCGAATGCGAGGCAATCATGGGGGTACGGCTCAATTGCGCGACTTGCTCCAGCGCCTTGGTCGACATCTGCGACACATCGATGATCACGCCCAGGTCGTTGAGGCGGTGCACGGCTTGTTGGCCGATGGCTGACAGCCCTTCAAGCGCGTCGGTGGTGTCATTGAAAAACGGCAGCGGGCGTGACGAGTCGGACCAGGCGTTGTTGCCGATATAGCTGAAGCCGAACATGCGCATGCCGCGTGCCGCCCACAGGTCCAGCTGGTTGAGGTCGTCGCCCAGCGGGTAGGCGTTGAGCATGCTGATAAAGATCGCAAACTTGCCCTCGCCATGCAGGCGCCGCATATCGTCCGGGGTGTAGGCGATGCCGACCTGGTTGGGGAAGTCGCGCACCATGCCGGAGATGATCTTGTAGCGCACCTCCTGCTCGTGACGGGCCTCCTCGACAAAGCCGTCGGTGGGCTTGTGCGGCGCGTTGGGGCCGTTCCAGATTTCCGGCCAGCCGAAAATCGTCAGGGCCGCGCCCGACAAGCGCCCACGTGCCGCCTTGGCGAGGTCAAACTGGCCGCTGCCATCCTTGTCGGCTTCGTTGCCGGCTGTGCCGAAATCCATGGGCACGGTGATATGGCTGTCGAACGACAACAAGCGGTCCTGCATTTCATTGGCCTGCTTGATCACCTCCAGCGGGTAGCCGGCATTGCCTTTGAACCAGTGATCCCAGGCCAGGAAACCGACCCCGGCGCCGATGGCCAGTGCCAGCGGCAGGCCGATATACAGCGCCTTTTTCGAACGTGGTTTTGTCATTGCCATCTCAGTCAGTTGAGGCCTTTGCTATCAGGGAAGAACGAGCCATGGCCGGGGAAATTTAGGCGCGGGCGCGGCAACGGTAAATTTCTTGCGGCCGTCAACGTTCTAGCTCTGATCAAGCTGTTTCCTAAGGTAGACAATGACCCTCTCTCGACGTGGCTTCATCGCCGGCCTGGCGCTGACCGGCGCTGCCGTGCCAGCGGCCCTTTATGCCCACCGCGAGCTGACGCGTGAAGAATTCCCGATCACGCCGGGCGAGGCCACGGTGGACCTGGCCGACACCGCCGGCCAACACCTGGCCAATACCCTGCGCGGTGTGTGGAGCCTGCGCCTGGAGGGCCGCGATGCGGGCCTTAAAGGCTTGCCGCTGCAAGGCCTGGAGCTGTTGCTCGACATCGCCCCGCGTGGCCGTGGCTTGCGTGGCTATCTGGACACCGCTGCAAACCTGCGTGCCGAGGGCGAGCCGCGTTACCGCGTGCTCGGTGATCTGCTGACGGGCGAGGGCGCCGTGCTCTACTGGCGCCTGATCGACCGCGACGCCGCGGATGGCGCACCGGCCTATGAGTTCAAGATGACCCTCGACGAAGTTTGGGCCGACTTCGCCAATGCCGGCAGCAGCACCCTGAGCGGGCAGGTTCTCGACCTTGAGCGTCCCCTGGCCCTGACCGAGCGCGACAACCGCTTTATCGCCCACAAGCAACTGTTCCCCGAGGCGCGCCAGCGTATCGGCCTTAACCCGACCTTGCTGGCCTGGCTGATCGCGCCTGAGCACCGGCTGTTCCACCAGCTCTGGCACGCCACCCGTGACCAGTGGCACAAGCTGTCCGAGGAAAAACGCGATGCCCTGCGCGGTATCGGTTGGCAACCCGGGCCACGCGGCCAGGAGCGCGACGCGCGCGGCAAACGCAAAGACCGCAACGGTTCGGGTATCGACTTCTTTTTCATGCACCGGCATATGCTTGGCACTGCGCGCTCCATGCAAGACCTGCCTTCCTGGCCGCAATTCCCTGAACCCCAACCGGCGCTGGAACGCGATCGCCTGGGGTTTTTGCGTTATTTCGATAACCACGACGGCTTTGCGCTGCCACCCTGTTGGTCAGCACCTGATGACAGCGACTACACCCAATGGGTCAGCGATATCAAGGCGGCCGAGACCTACCACAGCAACTTCCAGGTGTGGGAGTCGCAGTACCGTGACCCGCGTTACCTGGCCAAACTGACCTTGGGCCAGTTAGGTTCGGAGATGGAGCTGGGCCTGCACGACTGGCTGCACATGCGTTGGGCCTCGGTGCCCCGTGACCCGTCCAACGGCGCGCCGGTGCCGTTCGCCCGTGACCCGGCGGACTTTGCCGCGCGTTGGTACGCGCCGCAGAACGACTTCCTGGGCGACCCGTTCTCATCGCACGTAAACCCGGTGTTCTGGCACTTTCACGGCTGGATCGATGATCGCATCGAGGACTGGTTTCGCGCCCATGAGCGGTTCAATCCAGGCGAGGTCAGCCGGCTGGAGGTCAACGGGGTCAAGTGGTTTGCCCAAGGCCGCTGGGTGGAAGTCGCTGACCCATGGCTGGGGCCGGACACCCACGGTTGCAGCACCACGCCGGGGCTGCAGATGGGGCGGTCGATGGAGATGGACCCGGAGACCATGAAGCTGGCGCTGCGCATCACCTTCGCCGAAGAAGACGGATTGCAGGCCTTGTTCAAGCGCGTGCCGAAACGGCCCTGGTATGCGCGCCACCTGAAACTCAAGTAATGCCCGGGACGTTTGGCCACAGGTCTGCAACAAGGAACAAACGTTCGGCTTCTTCCCAATCTGCGCCTTGCTGAACCAGCCGCACCAGTAATTGGGCCGGTGCCATCGGGTCGAGGTCTGCCAGCCAGGCTTGCATCTGGTCAGCACGCCACACCTGATCCTCCGAGTAATGCGCCGGCGCCAGCCAGGCGTGCCGAGGCAGGGGTTGCCAGCGCCCCGGCGGGCTCTGGCTGACGAAGTCGCGCCAATCACGCTGATGCAGCCAGCGCCCGCGCAGGTGCTGTGGTTCAACGCCCAGCGGGGATTCGGCGGTGCCGGGCCACGGATAGAGCAAATACCCGCCCAGCCACAAATGTGCATCGAACTGCGCAATATCCAGCGCCGCCAGGGCTTCGCGGCTTTCCGGGCGGGCCGAAATCGGTAGTTGATGCTGGGCCAGGTGCGCGAGCTTGCGGTCCAGCCGGTCATGACAGCCGGGGCCGAGCCATTGCGCGGGGTCCTGGCCGTTGCCGTCCTGCGGCCCCAGATACAGTTTGATCGCCAGTTCCAGGTGGTGCACGCCATCGCGGTCGCGCACCAGCATATCCAGCTCGCCCAGCGTATGCCCGGCGCGGCGGATCGGCAGGTTGGCGGCCAGTAACTCCACCCCCGGCGCATGTTGCACCGCGAATTGCCACAGGCGCTCGTAGTACAGGCCCAGGCGCCGCGTGCGCGACAGGCTTAGCCAATGCTGCAAGGCGCTGCTGTCCTGGTCGAGGGTGCGTAACCACTGTTCGAGCCGGTGCGGCGCCTGCACCCAGTCGCTGCCGGCCAGTGGATGGCGCTGCGGCCAGGGCGTTTGCGCAAGCATCGGCGGGGCGAGCACCACCCACGCCAGGTCGCGCACCTCGGGGTGGCGCAATTGGCGGGGCAGGTTGAGCAGGTCGGGGAACACAGTCATGGTCCGAGCATAGCCTTTTAGAGCCGTTAAGGGTGGCTGAGAACCATTGTCATCAAGGCCCTGCGGCGACAAAGGGTTTTGCCTGACGCGGCCTTTCGCCCATAATCGTTCTTTTTGCCAGACCCCAAATCCCGCAGGAGCCCCATGGAGCAATTTCGCAATATCGGCATTATCGGTCGCCTGGGCAGTACCCAGGTGCTGGACACCGTCCGCCGGCTGAAAAAATTCCTGCTGGAACGCCACCTGCATGTGATCCTCGAAGACACCATCGCCGAAATCCTGCCCGGCCACGGCCTGCAAACCTCGTCGCGCAAGATGCTCGGCGAAGTCTGTGACATGGTTATTGTGGTCGGCGGCGACGGCAGCCTGCTGGGTGCCGCCCGTGCACTGGCGCGGCACAACGTGCCGGTGCTGGGGATCAACCGTGGCAGTTTGGGGTTCCTCACGGATATCCGCCCGGATGACCTCGAAGTCGAAGTGGCCAAGGTGCTCGACGGCCATTACCTGGTGGAAAACCGCTTCCTGCTGCAAGCCGAAGTACGCCGCCACGGTGAGGCCATCGGCCAGGGGGATGCGCTCAACGATGTGGTGCTGCACCCTGGCAAATCCACGCGCATGATCGAGTTCGAGCTGTATATCGACGGCCAGTTCGTGTGCAGCCAAAAGGCTGACGGCCTGATCGTCGCCACGCCGACCGGTTCTACCGCGTACGCACTGTCGGCTGGCGGTCCGATCATGCACCCCAAACTCGATGCCATTGTGATCGTGCCGATGTACCCCCATATGTTGTCCAGTCGGCCAATTGTGGTTGATGGCAACAGTGAGCTGAAAATCGTGGTGTCCAAAGACATGCAGATCTACCCGCAAGTCTCCTGCGACGGGCAGAACCATTTCACCTGCGCCCCCGGTGACACCATCACCGTGAGCAAAAAGGCACAGAAGTTGCGGTTGATCCACCCGCTGGACCACAACTACTACGAAGTGTGCCGCACCAAGCTGGGCTGGGGCAGCCGCTTGGGGGGTGGAGGCGACTGATGCTCGATCCCGCGCGTAGCTACGACCTGATTGGTGACGTGCACGGTTGCGCTCATACCCTTGAGCACTTGCTCGACCGGCTGGGCTACCATAAACAGGCTGGAACCTGGCGCCATCCGACGCGTATGGCGGTGTTCCTCGGCGATATCATCGACCGTGGGCCACGCATCCGCGAGGCGCTGCATATCGTCCACGATATGACCGAGGCCGGCCAGGCGCTGTGCATCATGGGCAACCACGAGTTCAACGCGCTGGGCTGGAGCACGCCGGCGCCGCCGGGCAGTGGCAAGCAGTTCGTGCGCGAGCACAACCCACGCCATGCGCGGTTGATCCACGAAACTCTGACCCAGTTCGAGCACCACCCGGCCGACTGGCACGACTTCCTCGGCTGGTTCTACGACATGCCGCTGTTTGTCGACGCCGGGCGGTTTCGCGTGGTGCATGCGTGTTGGGACGAAGGCTTTATCCAGCCGCTGCGCGCCACCTTCCCGGATGGCTGCATCGACCAGCACTTTTTGCAGGCCGCCGCCGTGCCGGGCAGCTTTGCCTGCAACGCCTTCGACCGCCTGCTGCGCGGCACCGACATGCGCCTGCCGGACGGCCTGACGCTGACCGGTGGCGATGGCCTGACGCGCTCATTTTTCCGCACCAAATTCTGGGAAGACGACCCCAAAACCTACGGCGACATCGTGTTCCAGCCCGATGCACTGCCGGAACCGGTGGCGCGAACGCCGCTTTCGTCTACGGAAAAAAATTCCCTGCTGCGTTATGGCGTCGACGAACCGTTGTTGTTCGTCGGCCATTACTGGCGCAGCGGCAAGCCGGCGCCGATCCGCGACAACCTGGCCTGCCTGGACTACAGCGCGGTGCTTTACGGCAAGCTGGTGGCGTACCGACTGGACCAGGAAACCCGCCTGGATCCGCGTAAATTTGTATGGGTCGACGTTGAGCGGCCTGAGGTGATCACATGATCCTGTGTGTACCGCCACTGAACTTTTAAGGAAGCACCATGGATGATTCGACGTTCGACCAGCTGAAAGCCGCGCTGTCTGCGGCGCCCGGCAATGTCGCGCTGCTGACGATGCTGGTCGGCGCCAGCCTTGAGCGCGGCGAGCTTGAGCGCGGGCTTGACCTGCTGCCGGCCGACCTTGAACAATGGCCCAACGCCGCAGCCCTTAAGCTGGCCGCCGCGCAGCTGTGTCTTGCCGCCGGCCAGGCACCACGTGCCTTGCAACTGATAGAGGGCAACGACCCTGCCGCACGCCTGCTCAAGGCCCGCGTGCTGGCGTCGCTGGAACGCCTCAAGGAAGCCCAGGTGGAATACCGCGCGGCAGTCGATGCCAATCCGGCGCTGGAAGACATGGCGCTGTGGCGTCGGTTGAATGTGTCGGTGCTGGATTTTCCTGCGGCCGAAGGGCGCCCGCGCCTGCGCGTGATTTCCAACGACGACACCGACAAGAGCGAAGTGGTGCGCCTGCTGGTGCCGGAAAAGGAAACCCTGACTTTTGACGATATCGGTGGCCTGGACGAGCTGAAAAAGACTATCCACAAAAAGATCATCCTGCCGTATCAAAAACCTGGGCTATTCCAGCGTTTTCGCAAGAAGGTCGGCGGCGGCGTGCTGCTGTACGGCCCGCCAGGGTGTGGCAAGACCCTGTTAGCCCGCGCGACGGCCGGGGAGTGCAAGGCGACGTTTTTCAATGTGGCGATTTCTGATGTGCTGGACATGTATATCGGTGAGTCCGAGCGCAAGTTGCACGCGTTGTTCGAACAGGCACGGGCCCAGGCGCCTGCGGTGATGTTCTTCGATGAAGTCGAGGCGTTGGGCGGCAAACGTTCGAATACCCGTGAATCGACCTCCTCAAAGTTGGTTAGCCAGTTCCTGTCCGAGATGGACGGGTTTACCAATGACAACCACGGGGTGTTGATCCTTGCCGCGACCAACGTGCCATGGTCGGTGGACTCGGCCTTCCGTCGCCCTGGGCGCTTTGACCGCGTGCTGTTCGTGCCGCCGCCGGATCGTCCTGCGCGCGAAAGCATGCTCAAGGCGATGATGAAAGGCCGGCCCATGGCCGATGACATCGACTTTGCCTTCCTGGCCAAGAACACCTCGGGTTTCTCAGGCGCGGACCTCAGCGAGTTGGTGGAAACCGCTGCCGATGAGGCGATTGAAGCCTCGATCGAGAGTGGTACCGAACAGTTGATCTGCGACCGGCATTTCAAGGCCGCGTTGAAAGACGTACGTGCGACCACCCTGGAGTGGTTGACCACCGCGCGTAACTACGCGCGATACGCCAATGAAGGCAATCAATACGACGAGGTGCTGGCCTTCCTCGACAAACACGGGAAGGGTCGCTGATGGCGCAGTACGGTGGGTACCGCATTGAAGATGAGCCGCGCCCGGGCGCCTTGGCCAAATGGGCGGTGTCACCGCTGTGGCCCTTGTTGGGCTTGATGCTGGGTGGCGCCTGGCTCGGCTTGCCCTGGTTTGTGTTCAACTCGATTGCCGTGGGTAGCCCGACGCGGGTGCGCGAGTGGGTGTTGGCCGGCGTGGCGCTGGTGGGCAGCGTGGTCATTGGGTTCGGGCTGCTGCAACTGGTGGGCTTTGGCTATATCCAGTCCCAGGCCGGGGTCCAATATGCCTTGCTGGTATTGGTGGTGTGGAAATTGAGCATTGGTTACCTGTTGTATATGCAGCAAAACGCGACCATCGAGATTTACCAATACTACGGCGGTGTCCTCAGCCGTTTTGGTCTCCCATTGGCGTTGATCGGTGGCTTTGTTCTTAAAGGCATGGTCGTCAAATGGGTGCCCAGCACCCTTTGGTATCTGGTGGTGAGCTGATGAATACCGACTACCTGTTGCAACTGGCTTATCAGCGCCTGCAGGCTGACCACAATGACGGTGCCATTGATGCGTTGCGCCAACTGCTGGCCAGCGACCCGCACTCCGGCGAAGCCCATGCGCTGCTGGCGATCTGTTTGATGAACATGCGCCGCGTGCATGCGGCCAAGCGTGAAGTGCAGCTCGCCCTGGCGTCGGATGCGCAGTTGCCGTTGGCTCACTACGCGGCCGCCCAGGTGGCGATGGCCTTGCGCAAGTTCAGCCTGGCCCAAGAACATTTGACCCAGTTACTGGATATGGAACCGCTCAACCCCATCAATTACCGCTGCCTGGCCGAGCTGTATCAATTGACCGGCCGCCTGGCGCAGAGCCGCGAGCCGCTGGAAAAAGCCCTGGAGCTGGCCCCCGATGACGCTTCCAACTTGGTCGCCATGGCGCAGTTCCATCGCGCCAGTGGCCATTGGGATCAGGCGCATCAGTTTGCGCGTCAAGCGTTGCAGGCCGATCCGGGCAATGCCGGCGCGGTGGTGGTGCTGGGGCATTTGCTGCTGCGCGAGGGCGACGTCAAGGGCGCCCGCGAGAATGCGATCTGGGCTTTGCAGGAAAATGCCACGAATGTCGCGGCGCTGCACCTGCTGACGGCAGTAAAAGCCCGCAGTAATTTGTTTTTGGGCGCTTGGTGGCGCTTCAATAGCTGGATGAACGAGCGCAGCGCCACTCGCGCCATTGTCCTACTGCTGTTTATGTTCGTGGCCTACCGTGTGGTGGTCATCACCCTGACGGCCCAGGGTTACCCGCAAGTGGCGCAGATGATTGATTGGGTGTGGCTGGCGTTTGCCGCCTATACCTTCGCGGCGCCGCAGATCTTCCGGCGCTTGCTGGAAAAGGAGCTGGTCCAGGTCAAGCTGTCCAAGGAATTCTGACGCGTCGGTGTCGAGCCCTGCGTTCAATTGTCAATCACGGTATTCGCCGAACCAGCGACCGTTATCAAGAGGTTGTGTACATGTCGTCTTTTGCTGAAATGATCGAAAACATCACCCCGGACATCTACGAGAGCCTCAAGCTGGCCGTGGAAATCGGCAAGTGGTCCGATGGCCGCAAGCTCACTGCGGAGCAGCGCGAGCTGTCGCTGCAAGCGGTGATCGCCTGGGAAATCCAGAACCTGCCCGAAGAGCAGCGTACCGGCTACATGGGCCCGCAGGAATGCGCGTCCAAGTCGGCGCCGGTGCCGAACATTCTGTTCAAGTCGGATGCGATCCATTGATTGAAATTGGTCGCGGTGCAGTCAGTAAAATGTCGGCGCAACTCGGTGAGCCGACCGTTCAATACGCATTTCGCCTGGGCGACACCGAGGTGCCGGTCAACCCGTTGATCGGTACCCATGTGCGCCTGGAATACCTCGGTGCCATTCATTGCAGCCATTGCGGCCGCAAGACCAAGACCAGTTTCAGCCAGGGTTATTGCTACCCATGCATGACCAAACTGGCCCAGTGTGACCTGTGCATCATGAGCCCCGAGCGTTGCCATTACGACGCCGGCACCTGCCGTGATCCGGGCTGGGGCGAACAATTCTGCATGACCGACCACGTGGTGTACCTGGCCAACTCGTCGGGCATCAAGGTCGGCATCACCCGTGCCACCCAGTTGCCCACCCGCTGGCTCGACCAGGGCGCCAGCCAGGCGCTGCCGATCATGCGCGTGGCGACCCGTCAGCAATCCGGTTTCGTTGAAGACCTGTTTCGCAGCCAAGTGGCCGATAAAACCAACTGGCGTGCTTTACTCAAGGGCGATGCGCAATCGGTGGATCTCAAGCAGGTACGCGATGAGCTGTTCGCCACCTGCGCCGACGGCCTGCTGGGGTTGCAGGAACGCTTTGGCTTGCAGGCCATCCAACCGGTAACCGACATCGAGCCGATCGAAATTCGTTACCCGGTCGAGCAATACCCGGCCAAGATCGTCAGCTTCAACCTGGACAAGAACCCGATTGCCGAAGGCACGTTGCTGGGGATCAAGGGCCAGTACCTGATCTTCGACACCGGCGTTATCAACATTCGTAAGTACACGGCCTACCAGCTCGCCGTGCATCAGTAAAAAGGATGCTATCCATGCGCACCGAACAACCGAAGATGATTTACCTGAAGGACTATCAGGCGCCGGATTACCTGATCGAAGAAACGCACCTGACCTTCGAGTTGTTCGAGGACCATAGCCTGGTCCATGCGCAGCTGGTGATGCGCCGCAACCCCGAGCGCGGCGCCGGCTTGCCGCCGCTGGTGCTCGATGGCCAGCAGTTGGAGCTGTTGACCGTCAACCTGGGTGACAAGGAACTGACCGAGGCCGACTACCAGTTGACCGACAGCCACCTGACCCTGCACCCGACCTGCGAAACCTTCACGGTCGACACCAGTGTGCGTATCCACCCGGAAACCAACACTGCCCTGGAAGGCCTGTACAAATCCAGCGGCATGTTCTGCACCCAGTGCGAGGCTGAAGGTTTCCGCAAGATCACTTACTACCTCGACCGCCCGGACGTGATGAGCACCTTCACCACCACGGTGATCGCCGAACAACACAGCTATCCGGTGCTGCTCTCCAACGGCAATCCGATTGCCAGTGGCCCCGGCGAAGACGGCCGTCATTGGGCGACCTGGGAAGACCCGTTCAAGAAACCTGCCTACCTGTTTGCATTGGTGGCCGGTGACTTGTGGTGCGTTGAAGACACTTTCACCACCATGACCAATCGTGAAGTGGCGCTGCGCATCTATGTCGAGCCGGAAAACATCGACAAGTGCCAGCACGCCATGACCAGCCTGAAAAAATCCATGCGCTGGGACGAAGAAACCTACGGTCGCGAGTACGACCTCGACATCTTCATGATCGTGGCCGTGAATGACTTCAACATGGGCGCCATGGAGAACAAGGGCCTCAATATTTTCAACTCCAGCGCCGTGCTGGCCCGCGCCGAAACCGCCACCGACGCTGCGCACCAGCGCGTCGAAGCGATTGTTGCCCACGAATACTTTCACAACTGGTCCGGCAACCGCGTGACCTGCCGTGACTGGTTCCAGCTGTCGCTCAAGGAAGGCTTCACCGTGTTCCGTGACTCGGGCTTCTCCGCCGACATGAACTCGGCCACGGTCAAGCGTATTCAGGATGTGGCGTACCTGCGCACCCATCAGTTCGCTGAAGACGCCGGCCCGATGGCCCACGCGGTACGCCCGGACAGCTTTATCGAGATCTCCAACTTCTACACCCTGACCGTGTACGAAAAGGGCTCGGAAGTGGTCGGCATGATCCACACCTTGCTCGGCGCTGAAGGCTTCCGTAAAGGCAGCGACCTGTACTTCGAGCGCCATGACGGCCAGGCCGTGACCTGCGACGACTTCATCAAGGCCATGGAAGACGCCAACGGCGCCGACCTCAGCCAGTTCAAACGCTGGTACAGCCAGGCCGGTACGCCGCGTCTGGCGGTAAGCGAGTCGTTTGATGCCGCAGCCAAAACCTACAGCCTGACGTTCCGTCAAAGCTGCCCGCAAACGCCGGACAAGGTTGAGAAACTGCCGTTCGTGATTCCGGTGGAATTGGGCCTGCTGGACGGGCAGGGCGCCGCTATCGCCTTGCGCCTGGCGGGCGAAGCAGCGGCTGGCGGCACGTCGCGGGTGATTTCGGTGACGCAAGCGGAGCAGACCTTCACCTTCGTCGACATCGCAGAAAAGCCGTTGCCTTCGCTGCTGCGCGGCTTCTCGGCGCCGGTGAAACTGAGCTTCCCGTACAACCGCGACCAACTGATGTTCCTGATGCAGCACGACAGCGATGGCTTCAACCGCTGGGATGCCGGCCAGCAATTGTCGGTGCAGGTGTTGCAGGAGCTGATCGCCCAGCATCAGCAAGGCCAGGCCTTGAAGTTGGACCAGCGTTTGATCGACGCACTGCGCACGGTGCTCAGCGATGAAAGCCTGGACCAGGCCATGGTCGCCGAAATGCTCTCGCTGCCAAGCGAGGCCTACCTCACGGAAATCAGCGAAGTGGCGGATGTGGAGGCCATCCACGCCGCCCGTGAGTACGCCCGCAAGCAACTGGCTGACAACCTGTTCGAAGCGCTGTGGCTGCGTTACCAGGCCAATCGCGAGCTGTCCAAGCAGACGCCTTATGTGGCGGCGGCCGAGCACTTCGCGCGGCGCGCCTTGCAGAACATCGCGCTGTCGTACCTGATGCTCAGCGGCAAGCCTGAAGTGTTGGCCGCAACGCTGGACCAGTTCGACACCAGCGATAACATGACCGAGCGTCTCACGGCATTGGCGGTGCTGGTGAACTCGCCGTTTGAGGCGGAAAAAGCCCAGGCGTTGGCCGTGTTTGCCGAGAACTTCAAGGACAACCCGTTGGTGATGGACCAGTGGTTCAGCGTGCAGGCGGGCAGCACGTTGCCGGGTGGTTTGGCGCGGGTCAAGGCGTTGATGGAGCACTCGGCGTTCAACATCAAGAACCCGAACAAGGTGCGCGCACTGGTGGGTGCATTTGCCGGGCAGAACCTGATCAACTTCCATGCTGCAGACGGCTCGGGTTATCGCTTCCTGGCGGACCTGGTGATCCAGCTCAATGGCTTCAACCCACAGATTGCTTCGCGCCAGTTGGCGCCGTTGACCCGCTGGCGTAAATACGACAGCGCCCGTCAAGCGCTGATGAAGGCGGAGCTTGAGCGCATTCGTGCCTCCGGCGAGCTGTCGAGCGATGTATTCGAGGTGGTCAGCAAGAGCCTTGCGTAAACCGCGCGCATAAAAAAACGGCCTGAACGGGCTAATGCCAGTCAATTAAGACATAGCCGGTAATTGTGGCGAGGGAGCTTGCTCCCGTTGGACGGCGTAGCAGTCCCATGCTTTTAAAGCAAAGAGCAGGGGCCGCTTCGCACCCCAGCGGGAGCAAGCTCCCTCGCCACAGGTTACTGGTTGTCAGTTCTAGCGCTTAACTGGCTGGCATTAGCCTGAACAGGCCGTTTTTTTTCGTCTCAAATAACCGGTGGGCGCGGTGTGTCTGCGCCGTGGTCGAGCGCGAAGCGCTCCGAGATAATCCCGTGGGGAACGCCCAATGGAATTGCGCCGGCAGTGTCCAGGCGGGCCACTTGCTCGTTCGACAGGCCGGCATAGTGGATCTTGCCGGCGCGCACCAAGTCATCGAAGCTGCGCAGTATCTCTTCCATCGGCGTGACGTTGTCGCTCATGTGCGCCCAGAGCAGGTCGATGTGATCGGTGTTCAAGCGTTTGAGGCTTTCTTCGACCGCCCGCACCATGTTCTTGCGGTTGTTGCCGAGTTTTGTAATTTATTCGGTCAAGGGTCTTTTTTGCTGCTGACATTTTCTGACAGGGCGCTCTGCTAAGCTGCGGCACTTTTTCCTTATTCGGCGGGGTCCAAGTGTCGCGTACCACTCGTTTACTCACCTTGTTGCAGGCCCTGCGGGGCAAGAAGCGCCCGGTGACCGCGGCCGTACTGGCTGCGCAGTTGGAAGTCTCCGAGCGCACGCTGTACCGCGATATCGCTGAGCTGACGGCACTCGGCGCGCCGATTTTTGGTGAGGCGGGGGTGGGTTATGTGTTGCGCAGCGGGCTGTTTTTGCCGCCATTGATGCTCAACGCCGAGGAAACTGAAGCCATCGTGCTGGGGTTACGCTATGTGGACCAGCGCGGCGACGACGTGCTCAGTCGTGCGGCGGCTAATGCCTTGGCAAAAATTGCCGATGTGCTCGACCCGGTTGCGCAGGAAGCCTTGCGTAACCCCACGCTGCTGCCGGGGCCGCCGGGGTTTGGCTACCCGGAAAATCGCGTACCGCTGAATGTGTTTCGTGAGGCGATTCGCAACCAGGCCAAGCTGCATATCGATTACTCAGACGCCAGCCAAACCCAGAGCCAGCGGTTGATCTGGCCGTTGGCATTGGGGTTTCTCAATGAGGTCCGTGTGATCGTGGCCTGGTGCGAGTTGCGTGGCGCTTACCGTACGTTTCGCACCGACCGGGTGGCCGCAGCTGACGCCCGAGGTGAGCGTTACCCTGGCCGGCGCAGCGACCTGCTGCGCGGCTGGCGCAAGTTGATGGAACACAATGATTCAGGATCGTTCACTCCTGACAAAAACTGACACAGGGCTGGCTTAGCATGGCGCCATAAATCACTAAAAAGGAGCTGTGCCATGTCTTTTCCAGCGTTAGCCCCCGCCATTGCAGCCTACATAACCGCGACCAATACCGGCGACACCTCAGCCATTGCCCAGTGCTTTGCCGATGATGCCAACGTATTCGATGAAGGCGATCATCAAGTTGGTCCGACAGCCATTGCCCGCTGGGTTGAAGACACCGGGCGTCGCTATCAGCCTCGTGTTGAAGTGATCAACGTGCAGCATCGCACCGGTAAGGTATTGGTCAGCAACAGGGTCTCCGGCAATTTCCCCGGTAGCCCTTTGGAGCTGCGTTATACCTTCCGCCTGAACGAGCAGGGCAAGATTTCACGGCTGGATATCTCGCTGTAAGTCATACTGGCACGCATGACTTTCGACTCGCCGCTTGCCGCCTACCAATACGCCATCGCCCAGCAAGGCTTCGTGCCCGACGACGCCCAGTGCCGGGCGGTGCAAGCCCTGCAAACCTGCTTTGAGGCCTTGCACCACGGCCGCTCGCCGATTCCCGGGGTTTACCTGTGGGGGCCGGTGGGCCGGGGCAAGACCTGGCTGATGGACCAGTTCTATCACAGCTTGCGTGTACCTGCGCGGCGCCAGCATTTTCATCACTTCATGGGCTGGGTGCATCAGCGCTCTTTCCAGCTCAGTGGCATCCATGACCCCTTGCAGGCTTTGGCGCGCGAACTCAGCCAGGACGTGCGCGTGTTGTGTTTCGACGAACTGTTCGTCAGCGACATCGGTGATGCGATCATTCTCGGCCGGCTGTTCCAGGTGATGTTCGAGGAGGGCGTGGTCATGGTCTGCACCTCCAACCAACCACCGGACGAGCTGTACGCAGGCGGCTTCAACCGCGAGCGATTCTTGCCGGGTATTGAGGCGCTCAAGCAACATATGCACGTGGTGGCAGTGGACGGTGGTGAAGATCACCGTTTGCATCCAGGTGTGGGGCTGCAGCGCTATTGGGTCAATCAGCCACAAGCGCTCGCCACACTGTTCAAACAGTTAAGCGAAGGCCGGGTGACCGGCAGCGGCGTGGTCAGCGTCGGGTACCGTTCGATAGTGGCGGTGCAGTCCAGCGACACGGTGCTCTGGTGCCGGTACGCCGATTTGTGCGAGCAACCCTTGGCAGCGATGGACTTTATGCTGCTGTGCGATCGCTACAAGGCGATCCTGCTGGGTGAAGTGCCCAACCTGAGCGCACAAAAACGTCCGGGACGGATTGCCCGTGGCACCGAAGATGGTGTTCAGCGAGTAATGGCCGGTGACCGTGAGTTGCCTGAATTGTCGGTACACGATGACAGTGTGCGGCGCTTCATCGCGCTGGTGGATGAGTGCTACGACCGCAAGGTGCCACTGTTTATCGAGGCCCAGGTGCCGTTGGCAAGTCTTTACACCGAGGGTTATCTGGAGTTTGCGTTCCGGCGCACCTTGAGTCGTTTGCAAGAGATGCAACTGCAGCGGTTCGGCGCCTAGGACAAATCCCAGGCCAGTGGTGCTTGTTGGTGGGCGCAACCTTCGTCATTTCCGTCAGGTATTTGTAGCTAATCTCCTTCATCTGCGACGGGCTCCCCGCTTACAATTGTCTCCTCAAAGGGAACCGATTCCCTTGTTGTCGTGATTGAGGAAGGAAATGGACACCCCAGACATCCTGGTGCTGCAAGCCAGCTACACCAACCCCGTGCATGCCGAAGCCATTGGCCTGGTGCTTAACCATTACGCTGAAGACCCGATGGGTGGCGGTCACACCTTGCCGGCCGATCTGTTGCAGCAACTGCCAGCCGAACTGGCCAAGCGCCCCCACGCGTTCAGCGTACTGGCGTTTGTCGGCGGGGAGCCGGCGGGTCTGATCAATTGCTTTGAAGGTTTTTCGACGTTTGCCTGCCGCCCGCTGATCAACGTGCACGATGTGGTGGTGATGAATCAGTTTCGTGGCCTGGGGCTTAGCCAGAAAATGCTGCTCAAGGTCGAGGAAATTGCCCGCCAGCGCGGTTGCTGCAAGATCACCCTGGAAGTGCTCGAAGGCAATGACGTGGCGCAAGCGGCCTATCGCAAGTTTGGTTTTGATGATTCGATATTTGACCCCGCCCACGGCCGTATGCTGTTCTGGAGCAAACCGCTTTAATCACTGCGCTTAATATAGGCAACATAAAAAAGGCGCCATTAAATGGCGCCAAATTAACCTTTGCCAAAGGAGCGGATTGGCATAGGGGCATGCAGATTAACTAAAGATTAAATCAGCTGTTAGGCTGTTGTTCAGCGCTGTTTTGTTCGGGCTTTACAGACTTGCCGTCGGCCAGTGCTGTTTTGTCCGTGGTGCCGTGAATTTGCTGCTGGGTGAAGGCGAAGTTGTTGTAAAACTCCTTCGAGCGCTCTGAACCGCCCTCTGCGAAGGCGGCTACGGAGGTCAGGCTCATCAGGCCGGCAAGCATTAAGGTCGAAAGTTTCATGGCAGTATTCCCATTAAGAGTGAGTGGTGTTCGATCGCTCCGTGATCCGATTCATGGAGCGACTATGGGGCTGTCTTATTAAGTGGGAATTAACATGGAACGGCCCCGAAGTTAACGTTTTTGTTAACTTCGGGGATGCAGTTTATAGCCGCCAATCCAGTGCCAGTGTGATGGAGCGTGGGTCTCCCCAATACACGCCATTATAAAAACCGACGCGTTCGTAATATTTTTTATCAAATAGATTGTTGACGTTAACTGACGCCGAAACGTGTTCGTCGAATTGATAGCGCGACATCAGGTTGACCACGGTGTAGGCCTGCTGGGTGATCTTGGTGCTTTCGGTGATCAGCCGGCCGTCACTGTCCCGGCCACCGGTAGGGCGTGGGGCAAATTTGTAGAAATCGCTCTGCCAGTTAACCGCGCCACCTACGGTCAACCCGCGCCATTGGCCCGGCAGGCGATAGGCCGTCGATAGTTTCAACAGGTTGAGTGGCTGGTCGGTGTTGTTGCGCTGTTTATCACCATTGACCGAGTGGGTGTAGGTGTAGCCGGCTGTCAGGTTCCAGTCCGGCATGACCTCGCCCGATGCTTCCACCTCAAAGCCCTGGACCTTGTTGCCTTTGCCGCCCGACTTGTAGAACTGCTCGCGCGTGACGGGATCCGGCGGTGCGCTGTTATCGAGTTCGGCGACGTTATCCTGGGTGCTCCAAAAGTACGCGGTGGCCAGGTTCAGGCGCTCATTGAGCAGGCTGCCCTTGAGCCCGACTTCGTAGTTGCTGCCCACCACCGGCTCCAGGTACTTCTTGCTGGAATCGCGCTCATCCTGAGGGTTGAAGATATCGGTGTAGCTGGCATACACGGTGTACTCGGGGGTGATGTCGTAGAGCAGCCCCGCATACGGCGTCCACATATCGTTGTGGGTCTGGTGAGTTTTGCTCGATTGAGTCAGTTGGTTATTGTCGTTGTACTGCGGCAAGACGCTTTCGATTTCCCAACTGCCATAGCGGCCGCCGAGTACAGCGTGCAGTTGGTCGGTGAGGCTCAGGCGCGTTGCCAGGTAACCGGCTTTCTGTTTTTTGCTGCTGTGTTCGCCTTTGAGGCCGGTGGTGCGGTCGGGGAACTTGGGGATACCGCCCATGTGCCGCCAGTCCTGAATGTCTTCATAACCTTCGGGTGTGCTGTAGCGCTGAAACGGCGATGAGTCTCGCTGCTCGGATTCGCCATAACCTGCCATCAGCTCATGTTCACGGCCAAACAATGAATAGGTCCCGGCAAGGTTGAAGTCCACCACGTCCATTTTCGATGTACCGACCATCTGGTTGGTCCAGGCGTTCATGCCGCTGCCATCCGGGTTGGGGTAGCCGGCGCCGCCGTAGTACACCTTGCCATCAGTATCACTCTGGCGATGGGTGTAGGCCGCCTTGAGGCGCCAGTCAGCGGACAGTTTATGGTCGATAGAGGCGAAGGTGGTCTTGTCTTTGAGTGGCCAGGAACTCCAGTCGGCAGCCATGTTGGCCGAGCGTGACAGTCGCGCCTTGCTGCCATCGCTGTTCCAGTAGGGCAGGGTGCCCCAAGAGGTGCCTTGCACATGTTTGTTCTGATAGTCCAAGCCTACGGCGACCACCGTGTCGTCGGTCAGGTCGCCTTCGAGGATGCCGTAGCCGACCTCCCGTTGCATGGCGTAATTGTCGCGATAGGACTGGCTGTCGCGATAGGCAAGTACCGTGCGTCCACGCAGTCGCCCATCAAACGCCAGGGGGCCGCCCACATCAACGTAGCTGTAGTAGTTGTCATGGCTGGCGCCGCTGACGCCGGCCCTGGCTTGCCAGTCTGCGGTCGGGCGCTTGCGGATCATGTTGACCGTGGCCGAGGGGTCACCCGCGCCGGTAGTCAGTCCGGTGGCACCGCGCACCACCTCGATGCGGTCGTAGATGATGGTGTCGGCATCCGGCTTCATGCGCCCGTAGGTGCTGAGCATGCCGTCGACCTGGTAGTTACTGATCGAGTAGCCGCGGGAAGAGTAGCCGACCCGATCCGAGTCCAGGTGTTGCACCGTTATGCCTGTGGTCTGGCGCAGCACGTCAGTCAGGGTATTGAGGTTGAAGTCATCCATCTGCTGACGGGTGATCACCGAAACCGATTGCGGGGTTTCCTTGATCGACAGGTTCAGCTTGGTGGCGGTGTTCATCGAACCGGTGGTGTAGGCCTCGGTGTGTTCGGTGGTCGCGCCCAGGCCTTCGGCGGTGATGCTGGTGGCACCCAGCTCAAGGGCGCGTGGCGGGGCAGGCTCGGGGTCGGTTTCAGCCAGCAGGTCCGGGCTCAGCGCGACGCTGAACAGGCCAAGGGTGAGGGTCATGGAACGGGTAAAGGGCGCGAACATCGCGGCAGACTCCTTGTCGTCTTTGCGGCCTTCTCAGTAAGAGAAGGCCTTGGCTCAAAGACGAAAGGGCGCGCGGAACTTTAGGCTTAAACGAGAATGATTGTTATCTTTCTGTTACAAGGCTCACGCTATTTAGCAACCACTTCGGAGGCGTCTGACTTCTTCGGTTTGATCAGACTGAAATCAATCAAACCCTTTTTCTGGCCGATGTAAGGGTCACCAATCAGCAACGGGCGTGGCTTGAAGCTGTCGTTCACCAGGCTCTTGCTGCGGTCCCATTCATCGAAGCTCAGCCCGGCCAGGTCGGCCCAGGTGTGGATCAACTGCGAGCTGCTGTAAGGCCGCTGCAAATCGCTGGCAAAGCTCCAGTCATGGGTTTCGCGCCATTTCGGCGAGGCGTAGGCCATGAACGGGATGGTGTACATCGGCGCCGTCGGTTTGCCTTCGTTACGGCCCAGGGTACTGTGGCCGGCCGAGTCGAACACATCTTCGCCGTGGTCCGAGAGGTACAGCAGGAAGCCGTTCGGGCCGGTCTTGGCGTAATCCTTGATCAGGCTCGACACCACGAAATCGTTGTACAGCACCGCATTGTCGTAGCTGTTGTAGGTCGGCAACTGATCATCGCTGATGCCGGCCGGTACGCCCTGGCGATCGGTGAACTTGTCGAAGGTTGGCGGGTAACGGTACTGGTAGCTCATGTGAGTGCCCAGCAGGTGCACCACGATGAACTTGCGCTCGGCGGGGTCGGCCAGGGCCTTGGCGAACGGTGCCAGCACGTCGCCGTCGTATTGGCGGGCGTTCTGGTTGCGGTTGTTGTTGAGGTACACCTGCTCGTCAGCCTGCTCGGAAAAGGTCGTGAGCATGGTGTTGCGCTTGGTCATGGTCTGCTGGTTGGTGATCCAGTAGGTCTTGTAGCCGGCCTGTTTCATCACGCTGACGATCGAGGGCGTCTTCAGGTACAGGTCCGGGTTCTCTTCGTCGGCAAACGTCAGCACCTGCTGCAGTGCTTCGATGGTGTAGGGCCGCGGAGTAATGACGTTGTCGAACACCGCCAATTGGTCGCGCAGCTTGTCCAGTTCCGGCGTGGTGTTGCGCGGGTAGCCATAGAGGCTCATGCGCTGACGGTTGGTGGATTCGCCGATTACCAGCACCAGGGTCGACGGCTGGTCGGCCATGGTGTCCTTGAGGTTCTTCAAGGGCGGGATCTTGCTGGCGCTGGTGAGCATGCCCTGCATGCTGTTGAGCTGTTCGGTGTAGCGACGGTAGGCAACGATCATCTGCCATGGCACGGCCGGTTCGACACGGCTTTCGAAACCGTCGATGGCCAGTTCCATGGTCGGGTTGGTTGCAATCTGCTTGACCAGCGGGTAACCGATCACGGCCAGCACAATGGCGGTGGCTGCCAGCAGCGCCTGGCCACGCGGCAGGTAAACCGGGCGCAGGCGGGTCCACAGGAATACGGCTACTGCGGTATGGGCGATGAATGCCAGCACGATCCACCAGGCGAAGTACTGGGTCGCGTATTCGCCGGCTTCAGAGATGTTCGACTCGAACATGATGAAGATGACGCTTTGCGAGAATTCCTGCTGGTAAATGAAGAAATAACCCAGGCTGGCCATCGAGCACGCCCACAGCACCACGCCGATCAAGCCCGCGAGCAAGCGCGTGCGCTTTGGGAACAGCAGCATCGGCGCGAGCCAGAACGCGCTCAGGAAGAAGGCTTGGCGAAAACCACTGAAACCGGAGGTGCCGGTCAGCTGGATCAGGAGTTGGGTAATACCCGAGAAATACCAGAAAAACAGGAACAACCAGCCAAGACCGGCCCAATCAAAGCCTTTCGCAGACTTGGTGCTGCGTTTGAACATCGCCATCCAGTACTCCAACCCGATAATTGCTCAGTCGCTGCGCAGGAATGCGCGCGACAGTGGGCCGCCGCGTGTGCGTGGCCCTATTCGGCGGGAGTATCGGGAGGAGGATGTGAAAACTTCGTGAGTTATTTCTGAAGGCTTTGTTCAGCTCAGGTTCAGCAAAGCGCAGGCTGGGTGCCGGATGCCTGATTGACCTGTGCTTGAAGGTGTGCGCGCAGACGCAGAACCTCCTGCTGCAGTTGATCGCGTTCTTCTTTTAATTGGCGCAATTCATCGCGACGCACGCTCACGTAGAGGGTCTGTGGCGGTCGGGTCATCTGTGCTGTGCTCATTGCTTACCTCGCAAATAGCCGGTAGATCGCGGTGCCGGAACGCGTCAATCGAGGTTCTCGGCAACAGTCGAAAGCAATTCTGAATTCTTTTTCGGGGCAATGGAACTTTTTTATTTTTGGTGGTCGCTGTGACTTTTTCAGCGGTGATGCTGAAACGATGGCGTTTTTTTGTCATGAAACTACACCGATCCGCTCTGGACTAACCCTCATTAGCCTCATTGCGCTATAAACTATGTCACACATTTATTTAGTAGTTAGGAGCATCAGCACATGCAACTGGGGATTATCGGACTAGGCCGCATGGGCGGTAACATTGCGCGGCGCCTGATGCTCAATGGGCATACCACCGTTGTTTACGACCGTAACGAAGCATTCGTCAAAGGCTTGAGCGAGGAGGGCGCCACCGGCGTCGCCGACCTGAAGGCCCTGGTAGCCGGGCTGCAAAAGCCGCGCGCTGTGTGGGTGATGTTGCCGGCAGGCGCGCCCACCGAAGACACCATTAATACGCTCAGTGAGTTGCTCGAAGACGGTGACGTGATCATCGATGGCGGCAACACCATGTACAAAGATGACATTCGCCGAGCCAAGGCCTTGTCGGAAAAAGGCCTGCATTACGTTGACGTCGGCACCTCCGGCGGCGTCTGGGGCCTGGAGCGCGGTTACTGCATGATGATCGGCGGCGACGTCGAGACCGTGCAGCGCCTCGACCCGATTTTCGCCAGCCTGGCACCGGGCCTGGGCAGCATCCCGCGCACCAAGGACCGTTCGGCCTCTGCCGACAGCCGTGCCGAACACGGTTACATCCATGCAGGCCCAGCCGGTTCCGGGCACTTCGTGAAGATGATCCACAACGGCATCGAGTACGGGATGATGCAGGCCTTTGCTGAAGGCTTCGACATCCTCAAGACCAAAAACTCGGAGAACCTGCCGGAGCACGAGCGCTTCGACCTCAATGTTGCCGATATCGCCGAAGTCTGGCGCCGTGGCAGCGTGGTCTCGTCCTGGTTGCTGGACCTGACCGCCGACGCGTTGGCCACCGACCCGAAACTCGATGGCTACTCCGGTTCCGTGGCCGACAGTGGCGAAGGCCGCTGGACCATCGAAGCCGCCATGGAGCAAGCCGTGCCGGTACCGGTGCTGTCCACCTCGTTGTTCGCCCGTTTCCGTTCCCGTCAGCAGAGCACCTACGGTGACAAAATGCTGTCTGCCATGCGCTTCGGCTTTGGTGGCCATGTGGAGACTTCCAAAAAATGACCGCTAACGGCAAGAAACCCAAGGCCGAACCCGCTCCACCCACTACCTTGTTTCTGTTTGGCGCCCATGGCGACCTGGTCAAGCGCCTGCTCATGCCGGCGCTGTACAACCTGAGTCGCGACGGGTTGCTGGGCGACGGCCTGCGCATTGTCGGCGTTGATCACAACGCCATCAGTGACGCCGACTTCGCCAAGAAACTCGAGGACTTCATTCGCACCGAGGCCGCGAGCAAAGTCCGGGGCAATGCCGAAAACGCCCTGGACCCCGCGTTGTGGGCGCAGTTGGCCAAAGGCATCAGCTACGTCGAGGGCGATTTCCTCGACGACAGCACCTACGCCGACATCGGCAAGAAGATCGCCGACAGCGGCACCGGTAACGCGGTGTTCTACCTGGCGACTGCACCGCGCTTCTTCGGTGAAGTGGCGCAGCGCCTGGGCAGTGCCGGCTTGCTCAACGAAACCGATGATGGTTTCCGTCGTGTGGTGATCGAAAAACCCTTCGGGTCGGACCTTGCCACCGCCGAAGCGCTGAACGCGTGCCTGCTCAAGGTGATGAGCGAGAAGCAGATCTATCGCATCGACCATTACCTGGGCAAGGAGACGGTGCAGAACATCCTGATCAGCCGTTTCTCCAACGTGCTGTTCGAAGCGTTCTGGAACAACCATTACATCGACCACGTGCAAATCACTGCGGCGGAAACCGTGGGCGTCGAAACGCGGGGTAACTTCTTCGAGAAAACCGGCACCCTGCGCGACATGGTCCCCAACCACCTGTTCCAGCTCCTGGCGATGGTCGCCATGGAGCCGCCGGCGGCGTTTGGCGCTGATGCGGTGCGCGGTGAAAAGGCCAAGGTAGTGGGTGCGATCCGCCCGTGGTCGTTGGAAGATGCGCGCGCCAACTCGGTACGCGGCCAATACAGCGCTGGCGAAATCGGCGGCAAGTCGTTGCCCGGTTATCGTGAAGAAGCCAACGTTGCGCCTGATAGCAGCACTGAGACGTTTGTCGCCCTCAAGGTGATGATCGACAACTGGCGTTGGGTCGGCGTGCCGTTCTACCTGCGTACTGGCAAGCGCATGAGCATCCGTGACACCGAAATCGTGATCTGCTTCAAGCACGCGCCGTATGCGCAGTTCCGCGACACGGATGTGGATGAGCTTAAGCCCACCTACCTTAAAATCCAGATCCAGCCAAACGAAGGTATGTGGTTCGACCTGTTGGCCAAAAAACCCGGGCCGGCCCTGGAAATGGCCAATATCGAGTTGGGTTTCGACTACAAGGACTTCTTCGAAATGCAGCCGTCGACCGGGTATGAAACCCTGATCTACGACTGCATGACCGGCGACCAGACCTTGTTCCAGCGCGCCGACAACATCGAAAATGGCTGGCGTGCGGTGCAGCCGTTCCTGGATGCCTGGAAGCAGGATGACGCGATTCAGGCTTACAAGGCCGGAGAAGACGGCCCCGCGGCCGCCGACGAGTTGCTGGCCCGCGATGGTCGCACCTGGCATAGCCTGGGATGAGTGATGCAGCGATTCATCCCATCCAGTTGGTGCTCAGTGATGTAGACGGGACCTTGTTGCATCCTGACCATAGCCTTAGCCAGCGCACTGCCGATACTGTCCGCGCGTTGCGTGACGCGGGGGTATTTTTCAGCCTGGCCAGTGGGCGGCCGCCCAAGGCCATGCTGCACCTTATCGAAACGTTCGGTATTGATGTGCCGGTCGCGGGTTTTAATGGCGGCACGTTGATCAACCCGGATGGCAGCATCCTGGTTGCCCATCATCTGCCGGCAGAGGCGGCGTTGGTGACACTGGCGCTGTTTTCGGCCGAACCGGATGTGGAAGTCTGGGTGTTCGCTGACGGCGATTGGCTGCGCCGTGATCCGCCTGGGCCGATGATGCAGCGTGAAGCCGATGGCTTGGGCTACGGGCCGGTGGTGGTGGAGAGTTTTGAGCCGTACCTGGACCGGGTCGACAAGATCGTTGCTGCCAGCAACAACACGCAGTTATTGGTGGAGCTGGAAGCGCAGTTGCAGCCCAAGGTGCAGGGCCTGGCGCAGGTATCACGCTCGCAGCCGGTGTACCTGGATGTTACGGCCATGCTCGCCAACAAGGGCGAGGCCTTGAAAACCTTGGCCGCGCACCTGGGTGTGCGCATGGAACAAACGGCAGCTATCGGCGACGGCGGCAATGACCCGGCGATGTTTGCAGTGGCGGGTTTGTCGATTGCGATGGGGCAGGCGGAAGAAACGGTCAAGCGCCAAGCCAGTGTTGTGACCGGCAGCAATGTCGAGGACGGCGCAGCTGAAGCGATCGAGCGCTTTATTCTCGTACCGCGATAAGCCGCTTACGTTGTGATACTCAACTTCCGATCATTGTTATGCAATGATCGGAAGTTACTGCCGCGTCTTACTTCTGCATAACCCATGACTGTAACTGGTAGCCGTTTTTGTCGAGCTCGGCACGTGCCTGCAACAACAATTCTTCCAACTGAGCCGGGTCGGTATAAGTACTCGAAGACAGCTGTTTGCTGCCGATGCGGGTATTGGTACGGTCGATGACGCTCAGGCTGAGGGCGCCGTTGCCATCGTGCCAGGCCACGCACTGAAAGGGCTGGAAGGCACGGTCTGCGATCAAAAGAGCTTCGTTGATGCGGAGCGGGGCGTTCATGTGGGTCTTCTCTCTAAATGCCCAGTCATTTAAGTACCGTCGGTTGGGCGAGCCAGACGGTGAGTTACTTGTACTGATGCACGATGGCAGGGTACGGGTCACATCTTAGATCAAGAAATTTCAACTTTTCGTGATTGGCGTCATGTAAGCGGCTGTTTTGAAAGCGCATTGAGTGTGGCGGTCGCGCCTGATTTTTTGGCCCCAGCGACGCCGAGATGGCTTTGTGCCCAGACTTATAGCGAAATAATACAAAGGCTGTGTCAATAACTTGCTAGTGTTAGCGCCAGGCCGCACAAACCGTTGTTTATAAATAACTTTAACAATTTTGGCGCCAAGGAATAGTCATGGTTGTTACACCTGTCCAACGACGCTTGCTTGTAGTCGACCCGTGCGACGACTGCCACCAGCTATTGCCTGGTTTGCACAGTGCGGGGTGGGAAGTGGACAGCTGCACGCTCGGCGCCGTAGGCGACAGGTCGTGCGATGTGGGGCTGTTGCGCCTGCAGCCCTATCACCTGGAGCGCCCGGAGGCCGTCAAGGAATTGATCAGCCGCAGCGGCACCGAATGGATCGCGGTGCTCAGCCAGGATGTACTACGCCTGCAAAATGTCGGTGATTTTGTCTGTGAATGGTTTTTTGACTTCCACACTTTGCCGTTTGATGTGGCACGCGTGCAGGTCACGCTAGGGCGTGCATTCGGCATGGCCCGCTTGCGCGGCAAGGGCCACACACTGATCGACGCGCAGGAACACGAGCTGCTGGGCGACAGCCGGCCCATTCGTGAGCTGCGCAAATTACTCGCCAAGCTGGCACCTACAGAGTCGCCGGTGCTGATTCGCGGCGACAGCGGCACCGGCAAAGAGCTGGTGGCCAAGACCCTGCATCGCCAATCCCAGCGTCATGCCAAGCCCTTTGTCGCGATCAACTGCGGTGCCATTCCCGAGCACCTGATCCAGTCCGAACTGTTCGGCCATGAAAAAGGTGCGTTCACCGGCGCGCATCAGCGCAAGGTCGGGCGTATCGAAGCGGCCCACGGTGGCACGTTGTTTCTCGATGAGATCGGCGACTTGCCAATGGAACTGCAAGCCAACTTGCTGCGTTTCCTGCAGGAAAAGCAGATCGAGCGCGTCGGTGGCAGCCAGCCCATCCCGGTGGATGTGCGGGTGCTGGCGGCGACACACGTGGACCTGGAAGCGGCGGTTGAGAAGGGCACCTTTCGCGAAGACTTGTATTACCGGCTTAATGTCTTGCAGGTGGTAACCGCGCCGCTGCGCGAGCGGCACGGCGACGTTGCGATGCTGGCCAACCATTTCTCACGTTTCTACAGCCAGGAAACCGGGCGCAGGCCGCGCAGTTTCAGCGAGGATGCTCTGGTTGCCCTGGGCCAACACCCGTGGCCGGGCAACGTGCGCGAATTGGCGAACCGCGTGCGCCGTGGCCTGGTATTGGCAGAAGGGCGTCAGATCGAAGCCGGTGACCTGGGGTTGCAGTGCGAGCAGGCAATTGCGCCACCGATGGCTACACTGGAAGATTACAAGCACCGCGCTGAACGCCAGGCGTTGTGCGATGTGCTCAACCGGCACAGCGATAACATGAGTATCGCGGCCCGCGTGCTGGGCGTGTCCCGGCCGACGTTCTACCGGTTGCTGCACAAACACCAGATCCGCTAGGGCGGGTAAACCGAAAAGCCTCGCAACGACCCTTATCGTTGCGGGGCTTTTCCTTGCTGCCTGGGACGCTCCGCGTCCCACTACTGCTAAAAGTAATACGGGAATTTCAGGCTGAACGTAAAGTCCGGCGCATCATCGGTCATCCCAATCGACAGGTTCGGTACGATCGTCAGGTTATCCGACGCCGCAATCGTCATGCCCACGTTGAAATACCCGGCGTTGGCATCGCTGGACACCACCGATTGCCAGTCCTGGCCGCTCTGCTTGACCTTGCTTTTACGTTGCACCAGGTCAGACACCGAGAACGACATGCTCATCTTCTCATTGAGCGCGAAGGCCACCCCGACACCGAGTTGGAAGCTGTCACCCAGGCTGACTTTGCCAGGGATCTTCTGATTGAGATTGGGGCTGATATCGCTGAACGAGTCTTCGAAGTTATGGGTGTAGGAAAGCGAGCCGAACAGCACGGCGGGGTCGAACGTCTTGACCAGCGAAATACCTGGCGTGACCGACCACACCCCGTTGCCGGTCGGCAGGCTTTCCGGCACGGCGAGGTTGTTATTGCTGGCTTGCTCGATCAGCTTGATGCCATAGGGTTCCTTGCCGGTCGGTGCCTTGACCCGCAGCGACACCACCGCATCCGGCAGGCTGGCGCTCTCATCGAGGAATTTATAGGCGATGCCGAAGTTGACATCACCAATGGTTGGGTCGCGGCTGACTGAGGCTTCCGACGTATTCTTGGCATCGCCGCCGGCGCCACCGGACTGGTAGGTCGCTTCGCGATACACCACCGGCACGTTCAGGTCGAACTGCCAACGGTTGTCCAGGTTGTAGCGGCCGGTGAGGTCCAGGGTCCAGCTGTCCGACTTGATCCGGTCCAGGTTGATATTGCCCAGGAAGATCGAGTCCAACGCCAGAAAGCCGTTGAGTGACAATTGGCGCGCGTCGTAGCGGGCATAGGTGAGTCCGGTTTCAAAGCTGAACTTGCCATTGCCGAAAAAGCCGCTGGCCTCGTTGTACAAGTTGCTCACACTTTGTGCCGGGGCGGAATCGTCCTTCAGGCTTTGCCCGTACGAGCTGTTACCGGCTGCACCGCCGGACGCTGCGCCCGCGCCGACGCCGGCCACTGTCGTACCGCCTTTCTGGAAGTCGGCAGGCGACTTGGCCAGGCGTTTGGGCGTAGGTGTTGCGGGCTGATCTTCCACTTGCCTTACGCGTTGCTCCAATACGGCCAGTGCTTTTTGCTGCACTTCATAACGCTGCTTGAGCTCCAGCAGTTCCTGCTTCAGTGTTTCGATATCGGTATCCGGCGCGGCGTACAGCACCGAAGCGGGTAGGAGCGTACTCAAACAAATCACGGCACGTAACGATAAAGATCGATGCATGAAATAAGCCGTCCCTTTCTAATGCGTAAGTGTCGAGGCTCAGCGTAGTTCAATAACCGGAGGGGCGTAGGCCTTTGAGTTGATCCAGGTTCAGGTTCTGCGTGATGTTGTTCAAACCGTTGTTGCCCATGACCACATTAAGTTGGGTCATATTGTTCACGAAGTTGCTGTTGCCCTGAATAACCGTGCCTTGCAGCACATTACCGGCACCGATTTGCTGCACCACATTGCCCTGATTGTTATTGGCCTGGAGCGCCATTTGCAGGCCACCGTTTTTAGCCGTGACCGTCACTTGGCCGGCGGCTGTGCCTCCGGTGATCGGCTGGCCGGCAATCAATGCCTGACCCGACTGCACGTAGTTGGCGGGCGCCAGGCCGTTTTTCGTCACGTTGATATCCACGCCGTTGTTGGCCGTGTTGCCATCGCCCGCTGCGCGCACGCTTTGCGTGACACCCTGGCCGGTGCCGAGGCCGGCACCGCCGACGACGGTGCCCTTGCCGTCAGGCTGTTTGATCACGCCGGTGCCGTCGTTACCGGTGATTTGCACGTAGAATTGCGGGGTGACGGTGGAAGCGTTGACTTGCATGTCGGCGGTGCCGGTCACGGTCGCGCCGGCGGCATTGGTCCAGGTGCTGCTCATCACAATGCCAAAGCTGATAATCCGCCCGGGCATCACATAGCGCCCGCGCAACTCGGCCATTTCCGCGTCCTTGAGCTCGATCGGCTTAAATGCCGAAGAAGCATAGGCAGGTGCTGCGGCTGCCAGGCACATGACCGTCAGCCAGCGTCGAGTGTTCATCGTTTGCTCCTGGAGCGTCCTGCTCCTTATTGCGCTTCTAGAAGAAGTCGCTCTGGATAAAACCGAAGTCCATCAATTCACTGTCGCGTACCGGGCTGAACTCGTTGAACTGGTTCTTGGCCGTCAGCGGCGCACGGGGTGTGAGCAAGGCGTTGGCCTTGTCGTAACCCTCACCGATCACCGCGAACACGATGCCGTTCCAGCCCTTGACGAAATCGTTCTTGGCATAGCGCTTGTTGCCCAGCACGGGGTCGCCGATATACACCCAGTCTTTGTCGGCCCGTTGCAGCACGACAAAGTGCTTGTAGCCACGAATGTCCAGCAACACCACCACCGGCACTTTCACGGTGACGAGTACCTCAGGCGTAATCCGGTAGCCCTTGGCGCGCATGTGGATGCTTTCCAGGTAGCGCTTCATGTCGAGCATCGAGAAGCCTTGGGTGCGCACCAGGTTCTGGTCGGCATTGACCAGCATGCCCTTGATCACGTGGTCTTCATCCACGTCCATCCAATAGGCTTGGCGCAGGATGGTTGCCAGCGCGGCGGCGCCGCAGCTGAAATCGGTTTTTTGTTCCACCAGGTTGGCGAATTTGCGCTCGCGGATGCTTTCGACCTTCTTGTACACCACCGCGCCGTTTGGCATGACAACGGCCATTTGCGCCGCCCAGGTCGGGCCGGTGAGTGCGAACAAGAGGAGGGCAGCTGTGAGGCGCATGATCGTATGACCTGCTGGACACTGGAAATAAAAAGGGCCTTGTTGCCAAGGCCCGATCTGGATCAGAAGCGAGTGATTGCTACGTTGTTCTGACCTTGGTTGTTGCTGCCCGACAGAACGTTGGAGTTCGACACCCCAGAGCTGTAGTTCATCGAGTTGTTCACGCTGGCGTTGTTGACCACCGGTTTGGTGCTGCCCCAGCCGTGGCCGCTGGCCAGGTTGAGGGTCAGGTTGCCCGACACATCCTGCACGCCAGTGACGGCTGCAGCACCGCTGTCGCCATTACCCGAGGCAATTGCAACGCTGTTGCTGCCTTGGTTGGAGGTGCCCGATGCGGCGTTCAGCTGAATCACGCCTGAAGCGTGGTTGCCACTGTCGTTAAGGGAAGCGTTGTTTCTAGTGCCGCTGTTGGCCACAAAGTTACCGGTGTTCGATTGAGCGGTACCGGTGGCGGCGAATACGAAATCCGCATCCCCGGAAACGATGGCAACGTCGTTTTTGCCTTGGTTGTTGTCGCCGCTCAGCACGTTGCCGTTGGCCACGCCACTGATGTTGTTGTAGGAATCATTGGCCGAGGCGTTGTTTTTGGTTTTGTCATTAAGTACCACGTTGCCATGGTTGCTCTGACCGTCCTGTGTGGTCGCAGCAGCCGTGGTAGGCGCGTGATAACCGCCCGCTTGAGCAGCAACAGCCATGAGCGCAGCGAGAGCAAAAGCCAGTGGTTTAAGAGCCATTGAAGTTTTCATGGTGTATCTCCTTGCTTCTAATTAGTTGGTTAAGTGTTGGTACGGTCTAGCTATGGACTCAGCTCCATCAGTTGAGTCGTAAGTTCAGGGTGTTAGCCACTCGGTTCCCCACCCCGGCGCTCTGGTTGACCTGAACCACTCCACGGCTGCCGGTGAAGGCCTGGTCGCTGGTAACGACCTGGCGGCTGCCAGTGGTAGGGGTCAACCCTGAGTCGGTTGCAAGCGCAACGTTTTGTTGCGACATGACGCTGTCGTCGATGCTTTGCGGGCCAGCACTCACGCTGATGCGCACGGCATTGATCATCTGGTTCTGGGCCCCGGCGGACTGGTTGACACTCAGTGCACCGTTGCCATTACTGAAGGAGTTGCCCTGGATCGCAGCATTGGCGTTCAGGGAGCGGTCGGTGGGCGCGCCGCTGATTTTTTGCGTGACGGCGATGTTCGCCCGGGCATTGTGGCCCACCGCAATAGCGACGTTGTTGCTCAGTTGTTGCTGGTCACCCGCGGCCTGGTTGATCGTCACCACACCGTTGTACTGCTGGCCCGAGTTATCAATGGTTGCGTTGTTATTGCTGTCGGCCATCGCCGCTGTGCAACCGAGCGCTGCTAGAAGCATCCAGGAGTGGTTCATTTCATTGCTCCTCCCACCATGCCGCTGATGTTGTTCAGAGGGGCGAGCCCACTGGATATCGCACCGTTGACCGTGCCTGCAATACCGCTGCCGCTACTGCCGTGGCCGGCTGCTCCCGCTGCGCCGAGGTTGTTGGCGCCACCGAGAGAGTTCAAACCGGTAATGTCACCGTTTGGCATGATGCTGCGCGTAATGCTGGAACCGCTGCTGATACCGGCAATGTCGTTATCGCTGAGCTCATGGTTCATGGCGCGATTGACTTGGGCCGAGGGGTTGGCATTCACGGTATTGGGGTAGGGGTCTTGGCCGCGTGAGCGACCGATTGCATAAGGTTGAACCTGGCGTTCAACCACGATCACACCATCACCGGCCGCGAGCACTGGAACGCTCACGCTGGCACTCAGTGCACAGCTGATCAGCAGGAGGCTCAGTGAGCCCTTATTGTGTGTGTCCATGGCAGTGTTCCTTGTTCTTCACGCTGACCCTAAACAGCGTTATCAGGAACAGAGCAGAACGCGTGCCGCTTTTTATTTATTGTTTATATTCAGAGGGTTGGAGATAAAACGAGGCAAAGTGATGGCGGTGCTGTTTCAGGGTTGAAACAGTGTCGCCGTCAAGGGGCATGCCCGGCCCCGCCTCAAGGGTGTCTCAGCGATGTAACACTGCACGTGACAAAGCCATGAATGCGCACCGGGCGGGCGATTCAAGCGAGGGAGGTGTTTCAAAAATGGACACTTGGGCGCGAGCAAACTCGCCGTTGCCGGCTGGCAGACTCAGCCCTTGGGGGCTTTACGCGGTATGGAATTGAGGACCGTGTTGCCGTCCTGGTTCTGGGTCAGGTAGACCGGCAGTACCTTGGGCAGGGAAGGCACGAGGTTGTTGACCTCGTTGATGTTGTAGATGCCGCCGATGCGAATCGCCCCGGTACTGGCATCTGCCAGCATCACCGGTTTGTTCAGGTAGCGGTTGATCAGCGGCAACGCGTCCGTCAGGGCCAGGTTGTCGAGTACCAGTTTGCCCTGGCGCCAGGCCAGGGTTGAATCATTGGGGTTAATCGCAGCGATTTGCGGGGTGGCATCGCCCAGGTTGTAAGTGGCCTGCATGCCTGGGGTAAGGGGCACGCTGGCGTGCTGCTTGTCACTGGAAATCTGCACCGAGCCTTCAAGCAACATCACCCGCACCTGGTCTTCATATTTCCAGACGTTGAACTGAGTGCCGGTCACCCGAACCTGGCCTTCGCCCGCCTTGACGATAAACGGGTGAAGGCGGTCATGGGTGACTTTGAAAAACGCTTCGCCCTTGTTCAAGGTTACGCGGCGTTCATCCTTGTAATGGCTGTAGACCAGTTCGGTGCCCAGGTTCAATTCAACCAGGCTGCCGTCGCCGAGGGTGACTTTGCGCAAGCCCGTGTCGGCTTCGAAATGCTCATAGGAACTGGGCAACCAGCCCGCTTCCCAGCCGGTAAAGGCGGCCAGCGGCAGGGCGGCGAGGCATATCGCGGCGGCCACCGCGTAAGTGCGCAAGCGGCTGCGCGGTTTTAACGGCAGCACAACCGCAGCAGGTTCGCTGCGTGGCAGGTGGTCAGCCACGTCCCAGATTTCCAGCATGGCCGCATACTCAAAGGCATGCAGCGGATGGGCGTCGTGCCATTGTTCAAAAGCCCGACGCTCGCCCGCCGAGCAATCACTGGCATGCAGGCGCATGCACCAATGCGCGGCGGCATCGGTGATCGCGTCATAGTCGTCTTCTGAAAGGGGCTGTTGAGTCATTAAACCGTCCTGATTTCCCACATTCTAACCTCCCAAGGCGGATGGCGAGAACAGCCGTCATGGCGATTGCACATCAATTGGAACTTATTCTCGTTTGGAAACATCAGAAAACACAGGACACGAGTCCGTCATTCCCACAATGGAGAACGAATATGCTGAAGAAAACCTTAGTCGCCCTGTGTGCAACCACCGCACTGCTCAGCGCCGGCGCCGCCCTGGCCGATAAGCCGGGCGCGGGCTGGATCACCATCGAAAAAGCCATTGAAACCGCCAAGACCAAGGCCGGCTATGTCGAGGTCTACAAAGCCGAAGCCGATGACAACGGTTACTGGGAAGTCAAAGGGCGCAAGTCCGATGGCATCGTGTATGAAGCGCGTATCGATGGCGCCTCCGGCAACGTTCTGCGCGATCAGAAAGACTGACGCGACTGGCGGGGGCTGCTCAAGCCCCCGGATCCAAAACACGACCCAAGTGCGTAATCAAGTAAGTCACTGAGTCGGCATTGGCCAAAATCGTGTCAATGCGTTTGTCGGCGTTACTCATGAAGACGTCGCGGGCATCCTTGAGGTCCTTGGTGCCGGTGGTGTTCAGGACTTTTTGTCTAACGTGAGCCGTTGCAGTGTCAGGCCCATAGTCTTCCCATTGCGCCGAGTAATCATCCCAGGTCTTGAACAGCATCGTCGCGGGCGTCATGGTGGAGAGCGCGGTTCTTTGCAGGTCCTCCAGGGTTGTTTTGAGTATCTGGGCGCCCGGTTTGGCCGCGTTGATCAAGTCGGTGAACGGCCGCATCGAGTCAAGATAGGCGATGTCTTCAGTCTCGAGCTTCAAGTGCGTCAGTTCGTGAATCAGGGTACTCGCCCTGGCGTGGGCGCAGAGGTCAAAAGGTGAATTCAAACGGTTCTGGTAACTGTCCATACCTGGATCAAAGAACCGATTGAGCAGGTACAGCTTGCGCTCCCTGTCTTCAGGAATGACAAACGCGTATTGGTGCGCTGCACTGACACGGCTGGTCCCACTGACAAAACGCTTGGAGTCGGCACTGGTCAGGGTCGGATCGCTCAATTCATCCAATATCAGGTCGACTATTTTCTCGACTCTGCTCAACTGGTCAGGTGTCAGGCTGACGACACCGAATAATTCACCTAAAAAGCGGCCTGCCCGGCTATCGGGCGCACGCTGTTTTGCAAACTGAACGATGTTGCGTTTGCAATTGACGGTGTAATAGATCGCAACGTTTAACCCTTCTGTGATGACTTGGGCTTTCCAACTCGAGAGTGCGGCAATTTCGCGCATGCCCGTCGCCTCGATATTGATCGCTGCCCGTTCGCCGGCCCGCGTGTGCATGCGCGACATGACTTTGCCATATCGCGGGTTATGCAGGCTGAGGTCCAGCACCCATTTACCTTGTGAATTACGGCCCACATACGCGCCCACATGCTTATCCTTGGACAGGCGCCAGCGCTCGGCGGTTTTCTTCACCGCGTACACCTTGCCTGCCAGTGGCACATAGTCTTTCAAGCTCGCCTTGTCCATGTACACATGGCTGGAAGCACTCTGTTCCAGGTCCTTCAATGCGACATCGTGAGCTTCGAAAGGCTGCAACCCGGTACGCGCGGGTGCGGTGATATCCAGGGTCGTCAGGTGGGGGGCCGCGGGCAGGGTTTCGTCTGACAGGTTGGCTTGTGATACTTCCGTTTCGGTAGGCGGCGGGGCTTCGGTGCCCTCAAGCTCATTGTGCAGGGCGGCCAAATGAGCCACGCCGATGATGAAATCCTTCAGGCCGGCCTTCCACTGATGCAACTGCAATGCATCGGCTGAACGTTTGAACATTTTGTAGCTTCGCCACACCGCCAGCGGATACGCGAGTTTTCCTGCCATGAACTGAGCGGCTGCGGGGATGCCCTCGCGCAGCAGGTAGATGACCCTGTCCCAGAGCGATTTCGCGCCTTTCTCGAATTGGCAGGCGAGCATTTTGAGCAATATCTGCGTGTTGTCGTCGAACAGGTAGTGAAGGGCATTGCCGGTGACGACGGTCGAGGCCAGGCGGATATCGAGGGGGCGATGACGGTTGTTTTGCAGCAAATTGCGGTAGGTTGCCTGATGCGTCGCCTCCAGGTGCAGCACCACCCAGTCCTGAAGCTCTCCAGGCTTGGTCAATTCATCCAGCAGCGCTTGCTCGTTCGCATACTCCTTGAGTGTATGGTTTTCGCTGTAGGGCGCGTACAGCACCAGCGGCCCAGCGCTGCGGGTTGTGGGACCAATCAAGTACATCCCCAGCACCTTGGCCAGGGAAGCACCTTCGGTGGCAATCAACTCCAAGGGTCTGAACATTGCCGTTGCCCCGTCGAGCTCAGCCCGCGCCAGTGCGTCCGGCATGTCGAATACCTGCTGAACATGGCTCAGTGCCTGCGCCGTCAGCCGCTCCTGCAGCCTTTGCTCATGGGCGTATTGCAGGGTTTGCCAGGGTAACTGTCGGCAATACAGGCCTCGGCGTTTACGGCCTTCATCCGTGTTAGCGTCCAGGTGGCTTTGCAACAACTTCTGGTAAGCGCTGTTCAGGTCCAGTTGGCGCACCATTTGCACCACGGCACTGGCATCCAATGTGGCCGGCAAGGCAGTCGCGTTGCGTGAGCGTGGGCGGATGTTTTCGGCGTCCAGGTCGGGCCAATGCCGCAAAGCAAAGTCGGTCAGGCTGCAGACATTCACGTCGAGCGCCTGATGCAACGGGATCATTACATCATCGGGGTTCAGTGGCTGTTCGGGATAGCGTGCCTTGAGCAACGCCAGAAGTGCCGTGTGCGCATGCTTGCCGATAGCGGTGATGCCATTGAGGTAGTCTTTTTCGTCAGGCGCACTGTTGTGATACTGCTCAAGCAGCTCGGCTTGATGAAGCTGATCCTGAGGGGGTGCCAAACCCAGCCAGACGGGCAGAGCCTGTTGATGGGTCATGGCACTCGCCACCGCCCTGGCCCGTGCAAGGTTGGTCGGCGCGGCGTGTTCCAAGGCCGTTTCAATGTGGTTTTGCAAGGCGCGAGCGGCCCATTTGCTCGCAAGCAATTGGTCGATACCGTCCATGACGAAATCGCTGTAGGTTTTCAGACGATTATCCAGCAAGTTGTCGTCAATGCGTTGCAGTGGCCCCAGACCATATGCCTGATGCGGCGCACGCAAGGAAATAGCCAGGTTTTCCAACAGGGGCAAGCGCTTGATCGGGTGCTCCAGGCGCTGACTCATCTCCTCGCGCAAGGCTTGCACCGAGGCGAATACCTCATACCCGCGCCGAGGCGTCCAGAGCACCGCCTGGCCCGAACGCTGCGGGTCGATGCCTCCGCGTTCAGTCAGCACAAACAGGTTGGCAAGCGCATGGGCGGTGTCGGATGTGCCAATGTTCAGTGTCAAGGTGTAGGCGTCCGGAAGAAAGCCGTTCAGGCCGTGGCGGGTCAAGCGTGCAAGGCTGTCGGTGCGTAGGACGGTGTCAATCACTGCCTGGCTGTTGGGCGGCAGTGTTTTGCCCAACAGCCTCAGTTCGGCTTCACTGCGCAACCCAAGCAGCATCGAGTGCGCCTGTTTTTTGCTCATGTTGCTGAGGAACAGCAATGGAAGCTGGCGCATCTCGTGGTTGGCAAACACCTTCAAGACTTGATCATTGATCATGTTGAAAGTACTCAGGGTCATGCTGGGTAACTTCTGCGCCAGATGCGGCTCGAGCTTGCTGTAAAACCCGGTTGTGACACTGTTGGGAACGCGCGAGGCTTCATCGCCCAGGCGTTCAATGAAGTGGTCAACCATGCTCACCGACGTCAACGAAGGACGCTCCTCGCGCTCTTGGGCGCGGGTGGGATAAGTGTTGATATAGACCTCGTCGGCCTTGAGCGCCAGGCGTTGTGATTGCAGTTCTGCATTCAGGGCGAGGGTGACCATTGAGCGTAATGTCGGCTGATGTTTGCGCTCCGTGGCCAGTGCATCTTCAGTGGCACTGAGGCGCCGTAGCTGCACCTTGGCGTGTTCTGCCCGCACGGTGGATGGCCGGTCGTTGCCGCTGGTGACCGGGTGCGCCGTCCAGCGCCCTGCGGTTTCCAGCGTTGCGAGGCGGCTGTCCAGCATCGTGCGTATGTCCAGTGCGCAATCGAGCAGCGCATCCAGATTTATCTGGCCATCACTGCGTCGGTAAAGGTCCAGTGCGTGGTTCATATTACTGATCTGCTTGCCCGCAATGTCTTCGACCATGCCGGCAAAAACGTCACCCGCAATGGGTTGGGCGGCGATGTTAATCTGATCCAGGCCAATAAAGGTGTCGCGCTCATCCAGCGACAGGAAATTGAGCAGTTCATCTTCGTGGCCAGCGGCCTTGAGCATGCTCAATAGCGTGTCTTTGAGATCTTCCATGTCTTTGAGTACTTGTACCCCACGCGACTGCGTGTACAGGTAGGCGTGGCTCTCACTGATCAATAGCGTGCTGGCCAGTTCCACATAGTGCTGGTAGGGCGCATGCAGGCGTACTTTTTCCACGCTTAGTTCGTTGGCGTGAGCGTTGCGGGCGCCTTGGTCTGGTAGAAACAATGCCTGAAGGGTGTGGCTTTCGTCGGCGTTGAGAATTTGCGCCTGACGCTTGAGCAAGACATCCAGGCGAAATTTATCCGCCATGACCTGGGTGAAGAGTTTCAGGCGTGAGGTTTCGTTGCCGATGTCCTCGTTCCAATAAGTCTTCAGCAGGCTGTCCAGCAGTTTTGACAAGCTGCCGGATGTTTCTTTGATCAGGGTTTCCCAGTACTGCTGATCTTGTTCGCGTTCTACCAGGGTGAAGGCGCTGGTGACGTGTTTCGGGTTGAAATATTCACGGATCTGGTCCTGGGGCCAGGCATGTCTCACATAAAACTGCAGGAACGCTTCGCTCAATGGCAGGGAATTGACCCAGCGTCGCTGACCGCCTGCCGGGTCCTGGATAAAAAAATCGACCCGTGTATCGCGTTGATCCAGGTTGGGAAAGTACGAGCGCGCCATGATGCTGAGCAGCGTGTCAAGCATGCCGTACAGCGTGGGCGTCGTCTGCAGTTGCTCCAGTACGACGCGCACGTTGTCTTGCTGACAGGCCTCCAGGGCTTGCTCCTGGTCTTGCATGACGGCGCCTTCGACAAGGGTGGCGGTCAGCGTTATCGGCGTACTGGCGGGCAAGGCGTTGCGCTGTGCAATCGACAGAAAGCTCAACAATTGGACACGCTGCACCGCATCCGCCAGTTGCTCGGCGACGTCGACCAGCAGGCTGGCGTGGTCGTCAAACACCTGAATACCACCATAAGGCGTGTAAAGCAGTGCTTTGCCGTCGTCCGGGGCAGGGCTCATCAGAAAGGCGCCGGCAAGTGGAAAAGGCGGCTGGCCCGATACATTGATCAGCAGTCTTTCGACGCGCATGGGGTAGGTTTGCCGTTCGGGGTCGTTACGTGCGGCATCGCTGGCTTGGTACACCGTGTGCAGCCAATCGAGGTCTTTGACGGTCAGCCCCAGCGCGCGCTCACGGTCGGTCGGCGCGTTTCTTTTAATCGGCAGCAGGAATTCGTCAAAAAAATATGCGGGGGTTACGCCGGTCATGGGCTTGCTCCGTTAAGTAGGGGAGTGACAGGCTAGGGAGGCGTGACCGGAGGGCGGGGGTAACTATTGAGGCCCGTCGCAAGTTGACAGCAGGCACAGTGCGTGGTGTTTAATCGAACACTTGAATGTCCATTCGTTGCCTCTCCTAATCATAAAAACGCCATCATAAAAACGGAGCTTCAAATGTCTGCGCAGTCTCCGACAGTTGCCAAGGCTTCAACCGCAATCGGCTTCACCGAGTTAGTGGCCCTGCTACAACAGGTTTTTGTGCGGCACGGTACGTCACCGCAAGTGGCGGCGATCCTTGCGCACAATTGCGCCAGCGCTGAACGTGACGGCGCGCATAGCCACGGCGTGTTTCGCATTCCAGGGTATGTGTCGACGCTCAACAGCGGCTGGGTCAATGGCAAGGCGGTGCCCGTGGTTGAGGATGTGGCCTCAGGCTTTGTGCGTGTGGATGCCGATAACGGCTTTGCCCAACCAGCACTGGAGGCCGCGCGCTCGCTGTTAGTGCGCAAGGCGCGCAGCGCCGGGATCGCGCTGCTGGCGATTCGAAACTCCCATCACTTTGCGGCTTTATGGCCCGATGTCGAACCTTTTGCCGAAGAAGGTCTGGTAGCGCTCAGCGTGGTCAACAGCATGACCTGCGTGGTGCCCCATGGCGCGGATCGACCGCTGTTCGGCACCAACCCTATTGCTTTTGCCGCGCCGCGCGCCGATGGGCCACCCATTGTGTTTGACCTGGCCACCAGTGCCATTGCCCATGGTGACGTGCAGATCGCAGCACGCAAGGGCGAGCGTTTGCCGCCGGGCATGGGCGTGGACAGCTTGGGCCAACCGACCCAAGATCCCAAAGCCATTCTTGAAGGCGGCGCGCTGTTACCGTTCGGCGGCCACAAGGGGTCAGCGCTGTCGATGATGGTTGAGTTGCTGGCGGCGGCGCTGACGGGCGGCAATTTTTCGTTCGAATTCGATTGGGCCGATCATCCCGGCGCGCGCACACCATGGACCGGCCAATTGCTGATCGTAATTGACCCCGGCAAAACCGCCGGGCAAGGCTTTGCCGAGCGCAGCCAGGAACTGGTGCGACAGATGCATGCGGCGGGGTTGCGGCGGTTGCCGGGGGATCGACGTCATCGCGCACGGGCGAAGTCGCAGGAAACAGGCATCGAGATTGATGCGCAGGAGCTCAAGCAGTTGCAGGCACTGGCAGAAGGATAAAAGGGGCTGCGCTATCAGCGCAGCCCCTGTGGTTTAGCCGCGACGACCCAACAAAAGGCCGACCACCAGGCCAAAGCCTGCGGAAATGGCCACGGTCTGCCATGGATGGCCACCGATATAGTTTTCGGTGGCGTCCACCACCGGCTTGCTGCGTTCACGCACGTTGGACACCGAGTCCAGTGCTTGCTTGAGCTTGATAGCGACCTGCTCACGCAGCGTTTCACCTTCTTCGCCTACCAGCGAAGCGCTGCTTTTGAGCAGCTTGTCCGACTCTTCGATCAAGGCCGTCAGTTCACTGAAAGCTTGATCCTTGATTTGATCTTCGACAGCTTGGGCGGCAGTTTTGCGGGCCATTGTGTGACTCCTTGCGAGTGAATGTGGCAGTGAACAATGGAGTGTCGGGCTTGGCTAAAAGTTGCAGTTTTTTTGCCGTGAGCGGCTTACGGGCAAAATCCGGATCAGGATATTTCGACCTACAGTGTAAGATGTCACCTATTTGTGCAGCAGGTAATTCAACATGAGCTTCAATCTGGCCAACAAAACCCTTGCCGAACGCGCCGAACTGGAAGATGAAAAGTCACGCCTTTACGATCTGTGGCAAACCAACCTGGGTAAGGCCAAGGGCGAAGCTGCGCGTTTGTTCGGCGAGCGTGCCAAGCGTAAGGGCAAGTGGGCCGAATGGGTCCGTGCCGAGCTGGACGGCATGTCGCCGCCGGAGTTTTCCAACATGGTGCGCAGCGAAGTCAACAAGCTGATGGCCGCCGCTAAGTAAAGCTGGCCACAATCGCTTCACGCACTTTGAGTAACAGCGGATCCAACTGCGCCTGGGTACGCCAACCCAGCTCCACCGGGTAGCGTGGCAACGCCAGTGGGCAAGTCAGTACGCGCAAGCCGGTCATCTGCGCAATCGCTTCGGCAGCATGCCCGGGAATCGTCGCCACCGCCGCGCTGCCCTTGAGCAAAAACGGCAGCCCGGCAAAGTGACTGGTGGACGCACACACCTGGCGGCTCAACCCTTTAGCCGCCAACCCTTCATCGGTAATCCCGATAAACCCGCCCGACGACACCAGTACATGTTCGCGTGCCACGAATTCCTCCAGGCTGATGCCGTCTTGGCCCGGCGCCAGGCTGTGTGGGTCGACCAGGCAGCGGTAATCGCCTTCGCCCAGCACGTGCCGGCTCAACCTGCGCTCGGCAAAGCCGCCGGCGGTGATCGCCAGGTCCAGGCTGCGCTCGAGCAGGGCGCCTGCGACGATTTGGCTGTGGGTCTGGCGGAAAATCACCCGCAGATTCGGCGCGCGCCGGGCAATTTCTGCCATCAGCCGCCGGCCATGGGCAATCTCGAAGTCATCGGACAAGCCCAGCACCACCGAGCGGCCCTGATAGTTCGGGTTGGCCGGGTTGATCATTGCCAGGCTCTGCCGACAACGGTCCAGGGCCTCGCTGATCACCGGTTTCAACTGATTGGCACGCAAGGTCGGCGCCAGCCCACGCCCGGTGCGCACGAACAGTGGGTCGCCGTACACGTCACGTAACCGCCGCAGGCCGGCGCTGATCGCCGATTGCGTGACGCCCAGGCGCAAGGCTGCGCGGCTGGCGCTGGACTCGTCGTGCAAGGCTTCGAAGGTTTTCAGCAGGTTCAAGTCGACCTGGGCGATATTTATTTGGCTCATATCATTTAGCACTGATGGGGGCTTTATTCATGATTGCCCCTCGCCGGAGAATGGGCAACCCCTTTAACTGGAGTGAACCTGATGCCCATTTCTACCGTGGCGGCGTTGCAGATCGGATCCTTGCCGGGTGGCAAGGCTGACACCCTGGCGCAGATCCTTACCTATGAGGACGCGATTGTGCGCAGTGGCGCGCAATTGGTGGTGATGCCCGAAGCGTTGCTCGGCGGTTATCCGAAGGGCGAAACCTTCGGCACGCAGTTGGGCTACCGCTTGCCGGAGGGGCGCGAAGCCTTTGCACGCTATTTTGCCAATGCCATCGATGTGCCGGGCGCCGAGACCGAGGCGCTGGCTGGCTTGTCCGCACGCACCGGCGCCAGCCTGGTACTCGGCGTGATCGAACGCAGTGGCAGCACGCTGTATTGCACCGTGCTGTATTTCGAACCCACCGGCGGCCTGGTGGCCAAGCACCGCAAGTTGATGCCCACCGGCACTGAGCGGCTGATATGGGGCACGGGCGATGGCTCGACCTTGCCGGTGATCGACGCGCAAGTTGGGCGTTTGGGCGGCGCGGTGTGCTGGGAAAACATGATGCCGCTGCTGCGCACGGCGATGTACGCCAAAGGCGTGCAAGTGTGGTGCGCGCCGACGGTCGATGAGCGTGAAATGTGGCAAGTGAGCATGCGCCACATCGCCCATGAAGGCCGCTGCTTTGTGGTGAGTGCCTGCCAGGTGCAGGCTTCGCCCGAGGCGCTGGGCACGCAGGTTGCCAACTGGCCGTCAGAGCGTCCGTTGATCGCCGGTGGTAGTGTGATTGTCGGGCCGATGGGTGACATCCTGGCCGGGCCGTTGGTGGGTGAAGAGGGGTTGCTGACCGCGCAGATCAACACCGATGATTTGGTGCGGGCGCGCTATGACTACGATGTGGTGGGGCATTACGCGCGGCCGGACATATTCGAGTTGGTGGTGGATGAACGCGCCAAGCCGGGCGTGCGCACGCTGACTGATTAAACACGGTAAAAACTGTGGGAGCTGGCTTGCCTGCGATGGCCTCAACTCGGTGTGCCTGATGTACCGAGGTGCCTGCATCGCAGGCAAGCCAGCTCCCACATCAGATCTTCAGCGTTTGGAGGATCTGAATACCAACCACTCTTCGCGGGTAATCTCCCAAATGTCGCGTGGCAACGTACCTTCTACAAACTCACCCATCTGCGTGCGGATCAGGCGCATCCCGGTGCGCTCGGAAATCCGCCGCGACGCCAGGTTAGGCGCAGCCTTGGGCACGCGCATTCGCGGGCGTTTAAGCACATCGAACCAGTACTCCGTCACCGCCGCACAGGCTTCAGTCATAAAGCCCTGGCCTTGCCATTGCGGGCCCAGCCAGAACCCTCGGTTGTCGTCTTGCTCGTCCGTCAAGTTGATATTGCCGATCAACTGTTGCGGCGCGTGTTTGAGGCGGATCGACCAGTGCCATTGGTCGCCACGGGCCATGCCCGGCAAGGCCACCTGTTCCAGGTAGCGGCGAGCGCCGTCCGCCGGGTACGGCCAGGGCACCTCGGCAGACAGGTAACGCACCACGTCCCAGTGCGCGAATTGCGCCTGGGTGTCCTCGGCATCCTCCAGGGTCAATGGGTGCAGGATCAGTCTTTGAGTAAACAACGTCGGTTGCATGGCCGTTACCAGGTCGCAGTGTTGGGCAGGTCCAGGGTGCCGCGTTCCACAAAGCGCATGGTACCGAACAGGCCACCTGCGAGTTTGCCGCGCAGTGTGTAAGGCAGGTTGTTCAGGCTTTGGGTCTGGCTGAGACCCAAGGTCTGACGCAGCACAGAAAACGCCGAAACGCTCACCGGCACCATCAGCACTGTCTCGGAAAAGCGTGGGATGCTTCCGGCCTGATCGCTCACGCCGGACGCCAATGGGCGCCCATTCACGTCCAGGTCCAGGGCCACACCACTGTAGTCGATCGCCGTTTCATTGGGGTTCTGCACCCGCAGCTTCACGGCGAAACGCACTTCCAGGTCCTGGCTTTGCAGCGGCTCGATACCCACCACACTGATATTGACCGGGTCGCGATTGGGGAACAGCGCACAGGCGCTCAAGGTCAGCAGCAGTAACGATAGAACCATGAGCTTGCGCATAACAAAGGTGCTCCTATTTCGTGACGTCCGGATCCTGCATGACCTTGAGGGTAGAGGACTCCGGATCAAATTCATCCTCTTCCAGCTCTAAGAACTCCTCCGGCAAGAAAATGTTCAGCAGGATTGCACAGAACGCGCCCACGGTGATCGGCGATTCAAAGATGTTGTGCAACGCCTTGGGCAGGTCGCGCAGCACTTGCGGCACAGCAGCCACACCCAGGCCCATCCCCAGGGAGATCGCCACGATCAGCACATTGCGTCGGTGCAGCCCGGCTTCGGCGAGGATCTTGATCCCGGCCACGGCCACGGTGCCGAACATGATCAGCGTGGCACCACCCAGTACCGGTTTGGGCATCAGTTGCAGCACCGCGCCGATCATCGGGAACAGCCCCAATAGCACCAGCAGGCCGGCGATAAAGTACGCGACATAGCGGCTGGCCACGCCGGTAAGCTGGATCACGCCGTTGTTCTGGGCGAAGGTCACCATTGGCAGGCTGTTGAACGTGGCTGCCATCGCCGAGTTGAGGCCGTCGGCCAACAGGCCGGACTTGATGCGCTTGATGTACAGCGGGCCTTTGACCGGCTGCTGGGAAATCATCGAGTTGGCGGTCAGGTCTCCGGCAGCCTCCAGCGGCGAAATCAAAAAGATCACCGCCACCGGGATAAACGCCACCCAATCGAACGAGAACCCGTACTTGAACGGCACCGGCACGCTGATCAACGGCACCTGGGGCAGGGCGGCCAAATCCACACGCCCCATCATCCAGGCAACGACAAAACCCAGGGTCAAGCCGATCACGATCGAGCCCAGGCGCAGGAACGGGTTGCTGAAGCGGTTGAGGACCACGATGGTCAACAGCACCAGAGCTGCCAGCCCCATGTTGCCCGCTGCACCCAGGTCGCTTGCCCCAAAGCCGCCAGCCATGTCGGTGACGGCTACCTTGATCAGCGACAAACCCATCAAGGTAATGATGGTGCCGGTGACCACTGGAGTAATCAGCTTGCGCAGCTTGCCGATGAACTGGCTGAGCACCACCTCGATAAACGCGGCAAAAAAACAGATGCCAAAAATCGTCGAGAGAATCTCGTCGGTGCCACCGCCGCGCGCCTTGACCATGAACCCGGCGCTGAGGATCACGCTGATAAACGAAAAACTGGTGCCTTGCAGGCACAACAGGCCGGAACCCACCGGGCCGAATGTGCGCGCCTGCACAAAGGTGCCAAGCCCGGACACGAACAGCGCCATGCTCACCAGGTAGGGCACCTCGCTTTCCAGGCCGAGTACGCCGCCGACGATCAGCGTGGGCGTAATGATGCCGACGAAGCTGGCCAGCACATGTTGCAGCGCGGCAAAAATCGCCGCGGTGAAGTGCGGGCGGTCTTCCAGGCCGTAGATCAGGTCGGATTTATAGCGGGGGCGGGGAGCTTGAGCGTCAGACAAAGTGCAGGCTCGGGTCAGAAAATGGAGGCGCAGGATGCCAGAAAGTGTCGGCTGTCAGAAGTGTGAAAAAATATTTCGAAATGTACCGATTAATTTCTCAAGCCTGCCGATAGCCTGAATAGGCCCACACACCAATTAAAACAGTGGCGCCTGACGGTCCGAGACGCGCGTTGCCGCTAACGGATTGTGTCGCGGCAGGGATGCGCGCCAACACTACTTCTTGAGAGCACCGCTATGTCCCTTCGTAATCTGAATATTGCACCTCGCGCTTTTCTCGGTTTTGCGTTCATTGCATTGCTCGTTGTGATTCTTGGCGTGTTTGCGGTCAACCGCATGGGTACGATCCGCCAGGCCTCAGTGGATATGGGGACCAACCAGTTACCCAGCGTGAAGTTCCTCGGCAACATGACCGAGAACGTACTGCGCTTGCGCATTCTCTCGTTCCGCATCTTGATCAACCGCGAGCCGGCCGCGCTCGAAGAAGCCAAAACCCGCGTGGCCGTGCTGGTCGACAAGGTCAAGCAGGCCCAGAGCGCCTATGCCGTGATGCCGGCGGGTGCTGATGAGGCTGCTTTATACAAGTCTTTCGCCGCCACGCTCGACAGCTATCTGGCCGCCCAGGCTGAAATGATGTCGTTGTCCCAGCAGAATAAAGTCGAGGACATGCGCACCCTCATCAATACGCGCATCAAGGACGGCACCGACCTGATGGGCGAGCAACTGAACAAACTGATCGCCATCAACAGTGCCGATGCCGACACGGCCGGCCGGGAAGCTGAAGGCAGCTACCAGCAGGCGGTGACGGGCATCGTCATTGTGGCCGTCGCGGCGGCGCTCATGACGGTACTGCTCGCCTGGCTGCTGACCCGCAGCATCGTCACGCCGCTGCGCAAAGCGTTGGAAGTGGCCGAAACCATTGCCGGTGGCAACCTCACCAAAGTTATCGAAGATGCCGGCAAGGACGAGCCTGCGCGCCTGCTGGGCGCCTTGTCGGCGATGCAAACCAACCTGCGCCAAACCATCCAGCACATCGCCGGCTCGGCCACGCAACTGGCGTCTGCCGCCGAAGAGCTCAGTGCGGTCACCGAAGAAGCCTCCAAAGGCCTGCAACAGCAAAACAACGAAATCGACCAGGCCGCCACGGCCGTCAACGAGATGACCGCCGCCGTCGAAGAAGTGGCGCGCAATGCGGTGTCCACCTCCGAAGCTTCCAGCCAGTCCAACCAGGCGGCGCGGGAAGGGCGTGACCGCGTGGTGGAAACCGTCGGTGCAATCCAGACCATGACCCAGGACGTGCAAAACACTGCGTTGATGATTGAAGGCCTGGCAACCCAGGGCCGTGATATCGGCAAGGTGCTCGACGTGATCCGCGCGATTGCCGAACAGACCAACCTGCTGGCGCTGAACGCAGCGATTGAAGCCGCGCGCGCCGGTGAAGCCGGGCGTGGGTTTGCGGTGGTGGCCGACGAAGTCCGCGCCTTGGCGCACCGCACGGCGCAATCGACTCAGGAAATTGAAAAGATGGTCGCCGGCATCCAGAGCGGTACCGGTGAAGCCGTGCAATCAATGCAACAGAGCAACCAACGCACCCAGACCACCCTGGAGCTGGCCCGCGCGGCCGGTGTGGCCCTGGAGCAGATCACCCAGTCGATCAGCTTGATCAACGAGCGCAACCTGGTCATCGCCAGCGCCTCGGAAGAGCAGGCCCAAGTGTCCCGTGAAGTGGATCGCAACCTCGTCAACATCCGCGACTTGGCGACTCAATCGGCGGCGGGTGCCAACCAGACCAGCGCGGCCAGCCATGAACTGTCGCGCCTGGCGGTGGATCTGAATGGGATGGTCGCGCGGTTCGTTATCTGAATTGAGCACACGGGGGAGCACGCCGCTCCCCTTGATCAGACCTCACCTACGTCGACCCAGCGCTCCTCACGGGCGGCCAGGCGAATCGCCGTTGCCAGCCGCTCGACCGCCCAGGCGGCTTCAAAGTCAGTGCCCGCTGCACCTTGCCCCGCCAGCGCCATGACCAGCTCCTGCACTTCCAGGGTCTTCAGCTCGTTGTAACCCAGCTGATGCCCGGCAGCCGGGCTGAATGCGGCATAGCCGGGCAGGGCGGGGCCGGCGAGCACACGCTGGAAACCGTCCTGGCCGGCGCGGCATACGCGCAGTTCATTCAAGCGTTCCTGATCGAACGCCAACGTGCCTTGAGTGCCGCTGATTTCAAAACTCAGGTGGTTCTTGTAGCCCTGCTTGAGCCAACTGCTGCTCACGGTGCCACGGGCGCCATTGGCGAAACGCAGCAGCGCATGCACTTGGTCATCCACTGCAATGGGTTTGAGCGCGTTGCTGCCTTTGACGGCAGGGCGTTGGGCATGCACGGTGTGTGTGTCGGCACACACGCTCACCACGTCGCCTACCAGATAACGCGCCATCGATAGCAGGTGGCTGCCCAGATCCGCCAGCGCGCCACCGGCATGTTCCACTTCACAGCGCCATGACCACGGCGAGGCCGGATCGGCCATGAAGTCTTCGCTGAACTCGCCCTGGAAGCTGATGATCTCGCCCAGTTCGCCGTCGACAATCATCTGCCTGGCCAGGCCAATCATCGGGTTGTGCTGGTAGTTGTAACCGACCCGGGTGACCACGCCGGCAGCGCTTGCGGCACGGCGCATGGCGTCGGCCTGTTCCAGGCTAACCGCCAGGGGTTTTTCGCAATACACCGCCTTGCCCGCCGCAATGGCCGCCATGGCCATGGGGTAGTGCAAGTGATTGGGCGTGGTGATGGCCACCACATCGACATTAGGGTCGTTGACCAGCGCCTGCCAGTCACCGTGGGCCTGGGCAAAGCCCCAGGCCGTGGCGCAACGTTGGGCGCGTTCGGTGTCGGCATCGGCCAGCGCCGCCAGCTTGAGGTGTACCGGCAGTTCGAACACCGCGCGGGCATTGTTGAACGCCAGCGCATGGGCGCGCCCCATAAAGCCTGTGCCGATCAAGCCGATTCCGAGTTCACGCATCGCCGTGGTCCTTTGGATTATTGTTGTCAGGAAGGCTATTAATGGAATAAAAATTCCCATAATTCAATAGATGGAATAAAAATTCATTAATCAGCCTGGGTAATGCAGGCATATTCAGGCCAACGCCAAAACCCGTCAGTTAACAAAAGATAACGTAGCGCCGATTGTCAGACGATTCCAAAGCCCGATAGGATGGCCCCTGCTTCCTCCAGGCGCTCTAGATTGCAGGTTTCAGAGCCCGGGAAGGCGAGACCACCTAACAATAATAAATGGGGAGAAAGGTCTATGAGTGAGCCTGTCATGGGTTGGGCTGTTTGCCGCCCGCGCGCCGCACGCAGGGTTGCGATGCTGGCCACAGCGCTCTCGCTGCTTGGGGCGTTGTCGACACCCGCGCTGGCAACCGGCGACACCAGCAGCGCACAGCCGGTATTTGCAATTGAGTCTCCCAAGGCCGCCAAAGGCCTGATGATCGATGTCGTGCATGCCGGCAAGCGCCTGGTGGCGGTCGGCGATCGCGGGCACATCCTTTATTCCGATGACCAGGGCAACACCTGGACCCAAGCCAAAGTGCCGACCCGGCAACTGCTCACGGCGGTGTATTTCGTTGACGACAAACACGGTTGGGCGGTGGGCCATGACGCGCAGATCCTGGCCAGCACCGACGGTGGCGCCACCTGGGTTCAGCAATACCAGGACCTCAAGCGCGAAGCGCCATTGCTCGACGTGTGGTTCAAGGATGCCGAGCATGGCCTGGCCGTGGGCGCCTACGGTGCGCTGATCGAAACCACCGACGGCGGCAAAACCTGGGACGACGTGAGTGATCGCCTCGACAACGAAGACCAGTTCCACCTCAATGCCATCGCCGCTATCAAGGGTGCCGGGCTGTTTATCGTCGGCGAGCAGGGCAGCATGTTCCGCTCCAGCGACGACGGCCAGACCTGGGAAAAACTCGAAGGCCCCTATGAGGGCTCGCTGTTCGGAGTGATCGGCACCGCCCAGCCGCAGACCCTGTTGGCGTATGGCCTGCGCGGCAATCTCTACCGCTCCACCGATTTTGGCAGCACGTGGGAGCCAGTGGCGTTGAATGCGGCGCGTGGTGCCCTGGAGTTTGGCTTGTCGGGGGCGACGTTGCTCGATGACGGCGCCATCGTGGTGGTCGGCAACGGCGGCAGCGTGGTGATCAGCCACGACGACGGCCAGACCTTCAGCGTATTCAACCGCCCGGACCGCATTTCGCTCTCCTCGGTCACGGCGGCGGGCAATGGCAACTTGATTCTGGCGGGGCAGGGCGGCGTTCGTGTTGCCAAGGCAACCGGCGCTGAACTCGAAAAACAATAAGAAGGCGGGGAAAGAATGAGCAGTCATCACAACGATAAAGCGACCTTTCTTGAGCGCCTGATCTTCAACAACCGCCCGGCAGTGATCGTTATCTGCCTGCTGGTGAGTATTTTCCTGTTCTGGCAGGCGACCTTGATCCGCCCGTCCACCAGCTTTGAAAAGATGATCCCCCTCAAGCACCCCTTCATCGAAAAGATGATGGAGCACCGTAACGACCTGGCGAACCTGGGCAACACCGTGCGCATCTCGGTGGAGGCCAAGGATGGCGACATCTTCTCGAAGGAGTACATGGAGACGCTGAGGCAGATCAACGACGAGGTGTTCTACATCTCCGGCGTTGACCGCTCGGGCCTCAAGTCGCTGTGGAGCCCCAGCGTGCGCTGGACCGAAGTCACCGAAGAGGGTTTTGCCGGCGGTGAAGTAATCCCGCAAAGCTACAACGGCTCGCCGCAAAGCCTCGACCAACTGCGCAACAACGTGCTCAAGTCCGGCCAGGTCGGGCGTCTGGTGGCCAACGATTTCAAGTCGAGTATCGTCGATATTCCTTTGCTGGAGTCCTACCCGGACCCGCAGGACCAAGGCAAGTTGCTGGCCCTGGACTACCGCAAGTTCTCCCATGAACTCGAAGACAAGATCCGCGACAAGTTCGAAGCCCAGAACCCCAACGTCAAGATCCATATCGTCGGTTTCGCCAAGAAGGTCGGTGACCTGATCGACGGCCTGGTAATGGTGGTGATGTTCTTCGGCATCGCGTTTGTGATCACCTTGATCCTGTTGCTGTGGTTCACCAACTGCCTGCGCAGTACTGTCGCGGTGTTGAGTACCACGCTGGTGGCGGTTATCTGGCAATTGGGGCTGATGCACTTTTTCGGCTTCGGCCTGGATCCCTATTCGATGCTGGTGCCGTTCCTGATCTTTGCCATCGGTATTTCCCATGGCGTGCAGAAGATCAACGGCATCGCCCTGCAATCCAGCGAGGCAGATAACGCCCTGACCGCGGCACGGCGCACGTTCCGGCAACTGTTCCTGCCCGGCATGATTGCGATCCTCGCCGACGCCGTGGGCTTTATCACGCTGCTGATCATCGACATCGGCGTGATCCGTGAACTGGCCATCGGCGCGTCCATCGGCGTGGCGGTGATCGTATTCACCAACCTGATCCTGCTGCCGGTGGCGATCTCCTATGTCGGCATCAGCAAGCGCGCGATCGCCAAGAGCAAGAAGGACGCGCACCGCGAACACCCGTTCTGGCGCCTGCTGTCCAAATTCGCCAGCGCGAAAGTCGCGCCAGTCTCGATCCTGCTCGCGCTGGTCGCCTTCGGCGGCGGCCTCTGGTACAGCCAGAACCTCAAGATCGGCGACCTCGACCAGGGCGCGCCGGAACTGCGCCCGGAGTCGCGCTACAACAAAGACAACAACTTCATCATCAGTAACTACTCCACCAGCTCCGATGTGCTGGTGGTGATGGTCAAGACCAAGGCCGAAGACTGCTCGCGTTATGAAGCCATGGCGCCCATCGACCAGTTGATGTGGAAGATGCAGAACACCGAGGGCGTCCAGTCGGCGATCTCGCTGGTGACCGTGTCCAAGCAGATGATCAAGGGCATGAACGAGGGCAACCTCAAATGGGAAACCCTGTCGCGTAACCCCGACGTACTGAACAACTCCATTGCCCGCGCCGACGGCCTGTACAACAACAATTGCTCACTGGCGCCGGTGCTGGTGTTCCTCAACGACCACAAGGCCGAAACCCTCGACCGCGCCGTGCATGCGGTGCAGGACTTCGCCAGGGAAAACAACAAGGACGGCCTGGAATTTATCCTCGCCGCCGGTAACGCCGGGATCGAAGCTGCCACTAACGAGGTGATCAAGGAGTCGGAGCTGACCATCCTGATTCTGGTGTACCTGTGCGTGGCCACCATGTGCATGATCACCTTCCGCTCCTGGGCGGCGACCCTGTGCATCGTGTTGCCGCTGGTGCTGACCTCAGTGCTGGGCAATGCCCTGATGGCGTTCATGGGCATCGGGGTCAAGGTCGCAACCTTGCCGGTGGTGGCGCTGGGCGTGGGGATTGGCGTGGACTACGGCATTTACATCTACAGCCGCCTGGAAAGCTTCCTGCGCGCCGGCCTGCCGTTGCAAGAGGCCTACTACCAGACGCTCAAGTCCACCGGTAAAGCCGTGCTGTTCACCGGCCTGTGCCTGGCCATCGGTGTGTGCACCTGGATCTTCTCGGCTATCAAGTTCCAGGCCGACATGGGCCTGATGCTGACCTTCATGCTGCTCTGGAACATGTTCGGTGCGCTGTGGCTGTTGCCGGCACTGGCGCGGTTCCTGATCAAACCCGAGAAGCTGGCGGGGCAGAAGGGCAATTCATTGTTTGCGCACTGAGCGTGCTTGACCACAGGCAATTTGGAAACAAACGCCCGACCTGACCCGTCGGGCGTTTTACTGTGTGCCTACCGATGGCGAAGCCGTGCCTTGTTTTGCACGCTACAGGCCTGCCACGGCTGGCGGGATTTGGGCCCTGCGGGTGCGTTCGGTGGCCAGGCGCTTGAGCACGCTACCGCCTTTTACGCGTAGGCTCATATCGAACGACCAATTGCCTTGCTCGTCGACTTTTAAGCGAGGTCCGCGGGTGCCTGAACTCGCGCGAACGATCGCCACACGCTCGTCGTCGAGCATGATGACCTTGAAAAGAATCCCATAGACGTTCAAGTGCCAGGCGTTGTCGATCCGGTAGAGCCCTCGGTACGGGCCGTCAGACGAAGCTTCAGGCAGCGCTTCAAAACAGGCAAAGCCGAAAAAGCTGGTGACGTTCGCCCAATGCCCGTACGGCATTCTGTTTTGGAAAAAGGTGTATCCAAATTCCAGTGCTGAATCGAGCTTTTTGTTGGCTCCGTAGTAGTAGCCAATGACGTTTTCCGTCAGTACCACGTTGCTGGAGAGCTGCCGTCCCTCTTGGGATTGACGCGGCGCGGGCGGGCGTAACGCCTGGTCTTTGAGCGTGGCGTCCACAGGCTCGGTGGTCGAGGCAACCGGCATGCTTTCAGCGAGCAGGATAGCCAGGTTGAGTGTCATGTCGGCTATGGCCACTTCGCGTGTGATGGGGTCATTGCTATTGAGTGCAGGCAGATCAGGCGTCAATTGATTCACCAGTGTGCCTAGCCAGGCGGTCAGCAAAACCGGTGCTCGCTGTTGCGGCTGCAGTAACGCATCAAACGGGCCGCCGCCCATTTCCAGCAATGCTGCCCAGCGTTTTGTTTTATTCAGCGGCGCGCCATCACCTCCCACATTGGTCAGCGCCTCTACGATGTAGAAGTAGAGGAAGGACTGGGCGCTGGAGAAGTTCATGCTTGTCAGCGATTTGTCGACCTCGCGTTGATCGGCCAGTTGTGCCGTGGGTAGGGGTGAATCGGGTACAGACTCGGCATTCAGGCCAACATCCAGGGGATGGGGTGCCAGGAGGCCACCGTTGTCATAGACAGCCCGGGCTTCATCGGACATCCAGGCCAGCACACTGTCGTGCAGTTCTCCTGGCTGCGAGATAGCATTCAACAGCGCGTCGCGTGTGGCGAACTCACATAAGGCGTGTGCATAAAAGGGGCGGTAAAGCAGATGGGGGCCTTTGCTCTTGTCCTGCGCTTCGATGATGAACATAGCGCTGACGACGTCAGGTTCCGCTTGCGCTGCGCGCAACAGTGCCAACGGTTGAATGATCACCGATGGGGTGTCGACGAAGCCTTTGCTGCCAATGGAGGCTTCGTTGGCGTTGTGCTGCAGCAGCGTGGCAACGTATCCGGCGGCCAGTGCGCTGACACTGCTCGGTTGTTTCAGATGCAACTCCAGCGCCTGCAACGGTAGTTGATAACATAGCTGGGCGACGAGCTGGCGCTTGCGCGCGAAAGACTCTGGCGTGTGATTCAATAACTGTGTTTCGAGGTAGTCGGAATAAGCCTTGCCGATGTCGAGTCTCTCAATTAGCCCGCCGTTGCGGGTGATGAAGTCCGCCGTCAACCATCCAGGCAGGGGCAGGCCGTCACGGTGCGCCAGGGTAAAGGTGCCAGCAGGGCGGCCTTTCAGGCAGGTGATCACCAGGTCTGTCAGGCTCATCGACTCAGTGGAAATGCCCTGTGCGGTGTCTTCAGCGTCAGCAGCAGGGGTCACCGTGACAAGCACTTTGTCGGGCGCATAGGTCTCGGGTAGCGCAGCCTCTTCGTCGCTCGCGGGCAGGCTTTGCTGCTCGGCGTCGAGCGCCTTTGACAAGGCTGCGGTGGTGAAGGCGTTGATGTCCGTAATGCCGCTGAGAAAGGTATGGCCCCTGCTGAGCCGCTTACTGTTCGCCAACCCCAAACTGTAGCGGGAGTAGTTTTTTTTGGGGATGTGCGAGGCGTTTTGGAGCCAGTCTGGCAGTTGCGGGCTCAGCACGTTCTGAAACTGTGCCTGGACTTGGGTCGTGTTGGCAAAGCAGGGCGTCGGGTCACTGAGCTCATGGTAAAGCGCTTGCAGCTTAGCCTTCCCGAAGGAGCAAGGCAGTTTCACGGCTTCAATGTTGAGTAATTGTTGATTCAGGATCAGTTCGGCTTGATGCCCGAACGCATCGCCATAAACCTCGTAACGTTTGCAGCTCAGCGAATCGACGCTGTATTGAGCGGTGAGGGCGCTGCCCCAATGCTGGTTAAAGGCATCCATTGAGCTAAATGTTTCGATTTTTCCACCCGGATGGCATAACAGAACGACCGTATGCGTATTGACGGTACGCTCCAGCAACAGCTCGGGGGCGAATAAAACCGAGTTGCCGCTGGCGCTGTTCAGGTAGGTTTCCAGTTCGTAGACAAGGGTGTTGCTGTCGTTATTTTGCTGACGCGGATAACTGTCAGGGAAGTCAATGACCTGTTGTACCGTCTCGCGCTCAATATCGCTCAAGCCTGGCTGGGTCAGCACTGAAATCTGCAGCGCTTGCACCAAGCTCTCACTGAGTAAACTCCAACGGCTGGGTAGCTCGCCGGCCGGGTTCCAATAGGCCGTCAAGGCATCTTGCAGGCCGATCGGCAGCGACCAGGCCAGTTCGCCAATCAGTGCCTCGACCTGCATCATGTCCAGCGCGTCACCGGCGGGGGTGGTGATGGGCGTGGGTGCCTGCTCAGTGAGGAAAAAGGCGTGCGAGCCTACCGCGCTAAAGTCCAAGGCGGCCCCATCGGCCAGATAGTCCAGCGCTTTTGTCGTGAGTCGCTCGAAGGTATAGCGCCCATCGGCCTGGGGCGTCGCCAGTTGGGTGCGGGAAAGGTCCAGCGCCATCCCCGGGTATTTTTGCGTAAGGGTTGTCGCCAACATTTGCTCAACGACGGCTTCAAGCCTGGGGCGGTCTGCGAACTGCGCGCTGACGGTAGCGCCCATGCTTGGGCATTGCGCGAGCATCACATCGCTGGCAGGCGGCTCGTTGATGGACGGTGGTAGCATTTTTTGAGGTCTCCACGATTGGTTAATCGAACATCACAGGTGTCATGGCGAGTTAACGTCGATCTCGTGGTAAAGGAGCGGTATCTGGGTACTGCATGATGCGCGTTGGTGTGTTTGAGGCAGGGTTTTAGGCTGATGCAGTAATTTGCCCTATCATGAGCGCTTTCCCCTTGATGATTGATGTCTATGACTGCCGACACCGCTACCTTGCTGCATGCTTTTGAAGACTGCCAGATGGTTGAAATCGATGGGCTGCACACCTTTGATTTCAGCCTGGATGACCAGAAACTGTTGATCATTTGCATGGACGGTCGCGCCGAAAAGCGCTGGAGCTTCAGCCTGGAGCAAGTCAAAGCAGCAGTGTTTGATCCCACCTTGCAAAGCTGGACCCTTACCGGTGACTCGGGCGAGCATCGCCTGGTCTGCATGAGCGGCGTCACCGGCAACAATAACGACGAGGACGAAGCGGATGATGATGCGTAAATTCTGGCCCCTGTTGATGGCGGGCAGTGTCGGTGCGATGTCGGTGCAAGCCGCGCCGGCCGACACCTATGAACTGTTGGTCGGCAGCTACACCGCCGGCACCAGCGAAGGTATTTACCGCCTGCAATTTGACAGCCGCACCGGCCAATTCAGCGGCAAACCCGTGCTGGCGGCCAAAGCGGCCAACCCCTCGTGGCTGACGATTTCCAAAGACCGCAAGCACCTGTTTGTGGTCAACGAGAACGGCCCAGGGCAAAAAGATCCGGTCGGCCGCGTCAGCAGCTACAGCATCGACCCGCAGAATCATCAGCTCAGCCTGATCAACCAGGTGCAGAGCCTGGGCAACGAACCGACCCATTCCAGCCTGGCCGCTGATGGCCGTTACCTGTTCGTCGCCAACTATTCGGTGCTGGAAGACCCGGGCGGCAGCCTGGCCGTGCTGCCGGTTGACGCCAACGGCAAGCTGTCGGCGCCGGTGCAGTTGAGCGGGCACCCGGCCAGCCGCGTGAACCCGGAGCGTCAGGCCTCCAACCACGTCCACTCGGTAGTGTCGTCACCGGACGGCAAGTATGTGTTTGTACAGGACCTGGGCGCCGACAAGGTGTTTGCCTACCACTACGATCCCAAGGCCAACCACGAACTGCCCTTGACCCCGGCCGATCCCGCCTTTGTGCAACTGCCACCGGGCAGCGGCCCGCGCCACCTGTTGTTCAGCGCCGATGGCAAGCATGCCTGGCTGACCACTGAAATGAGCGCTCAGGTGGCTGTGTTCGATTACAACGACGGCAAGCTCAGCCAGACCCAATTGGTCGATTTTTCCGCCGGGCAGCCGGTTTCCGACAAGGCCGGTGCCGCCGTACACGCCTCAAGCGACGGCAAATTCCTGTACGTGAGCAACCGTGGCACGGCCAACCAGGTGCTGGTGTTCAGCATCGACCCGGCCACCGCGCACCTCAAGGAACTGCAGCGCCGTTCGGTAGAAGGTGACCACCCGCGCGAGTTCAGCCTGGACCCGAGCGGCAAGTTTTTGCTGATCGCCAACCAGAAAAGCAATGAAATCGTGGTGGTCGAACGCGACCCCAAGACCGGCCTGCTGGGTAAAACCGTGCAGAAACAGTCGATCGATGCGCCCAGCGACCTCAAGTTCCTGGTGCGTCAATAAGCCACAGGCCCCGCAGTGCGGGGCCTGACCCTTTGTATTAATTCTATTAATAGCGGCTACTGTTTCAAAGCATTTCTAAGGTTTAACCCTCGGGCGTAAGTTTGGTTCCAAGGCCTTCCCTGGCCACCTAACCAAACGAACACAAGGGTTACCGCCATGAACTTGAACCTCTTCTCCATCATCGCTGCTTCCGCTGTTTCCGCCACCGTGGCATTGCCTGCTGCCGCCAGCGTGGAAGTCACCGGCAAAAAATCCACCACCACGGCCTACACCCAGAAATACCTGCAACAAAGCGCCAACTTCTATGCCGCACTGGATCACAAAGCCCAGCACTGAGCTTGAGCCAAGCGACGGTCAAATGTGGGAGCTGGCTTGCCTGCGATGAAATCGATGCGGTGGATCAGTTACACCGAGTCGTCGGCATCGCAGGCAAGCCAGCTCCCACATTTGATTGTGTGGACCTCAGGGTTTTGCCATGACCGCCACAAACAGCGGCGATTCCAGAAAGCGCTGTAGCCAGGTCTGTAACCGGTGATACGGGGTACAAGCAAACCACTCGCGGTCGACATGCGCAAACTGGCGCACAAACGGCGCCAGTGCCATATCGGCCAGGCTCAAATGCTCGGCCAGCAAGTAATCATTCCCCGCCAGCAACGCTTCCAGCTTCTGCAAAAACACCTCGCCCTCGGCCCGATAATGTTCCATCGGCTGCTCGGGGTAGCGCTCGGCGTACTTGTATCGATTCAAATGATGTTTGAACACCTGGTCGTTCTCAGCGATCAGTTCCTGAACCCTCGGGTCGCCCTGTAGCAACCAATCATCAGGATCGTGCTGCGCCAGCGCCCAATGCATGATTTCCAGGCTTTCCTCGATCACCTGGCCGCCCACGCAAAGCACCGGCACCGTGCCCTTGGGCGACAGTGCCAGCATCTCGGCCGGCTTGGCCTTGAGGCTCACTTCGATGATCTGCACGGGCAGGCCCGAATAGCGCACGGCCAGGCGCGCCCGCATCGCGTACGGGCAGCGCCGAAACGAATACAGCAGCGCCTCGCTCACTTGACCTCCAGCGTGCTCAAACCATTGCCCTGGCGCTTGACCTGGATCTGCACCGGGATGCGCTCATGCATTTCCTGTACGTGGGAGATCACTGCCACCTTGCGGCCCTGGGCTTGCAAGCCGTCCAGCGCGTCCATCGCCAATTGCAGCGATTCGGGGTCCAGGCTGCCAAAACCTTCGTCGATAAACAGCGACTCGATCTTCAAGGTGCTGGACGCCATCGACGCCAGCCCCAACGCCAACGCCAGCGACACCAGGAACGTCTCGCCACCCGACAGCGAATGCACCGAGCGCAATTCGTCGCCCATCTCTGTGTCCATCACCAACAGCCCCAACATGCTGCCGCCGCGCTTGAGGCGATAGCGGCGCACCAGTTGGCGCAACTGCACGTTGGCGTGGTGTACCAGCAAGTCGAGGTTGTAGGCCTGGGCGATCTTGCGGAACGTGTCGCCGGTGGCCGAGCCGATCAGCGCATTCAGGCGTGCCCAGCGCTGCCACTCGTCATAAGCCTTGGCGATATGCTCGCCCAGGACATGGTTGGCGTCCTGGCGACGTTGGTCTTCGGACTGACGCGCACGCAATTCGGCGCAGCGGCTGTCGCCCTCGGCCAATTGCTGATTAAGCGCGGCGAGACTGCTGTCCAGCTGTTCGGCGTCCAGGTTGCCATTGTGCAAGGCCTGGTGTTCGGCCAGGCGCTGTTCGCGCTCCTGCAACAACACCTTGGCTTGCTCGACGGCTTTTTCGCTGTGCTGCAACTGCTGGCGCAAGGCGCTGACTTGGCTGTCATCAAAGGCCAGCAAACGCGTAAGACCGTCGTTATCCAGTTGCGGGTGCAGCGCGCGCCATTCGCCCAGGCGCGCATCGAGGGTCTGCTGCTCGGCGGTCAGCGCCTGTACGCGTTCCTGCTGGGCCTTGAGGTCGGCAGCCAATTGGATCAGGGCATCGCGCAGCTCTTGCAGCTGTTGGTTGGCGTCTGTCTCGCTTCGGCGAGCTTGCGCCACGGCCTCATCCAGCCGGTGTTGCCACTGTTGGGCACTGGTGTGCTCGCCGAGCAAGGCGGTGAGTATTGCCTGGGCGGCCTGTTGCTGGGTGGTCAGCTCGGTGACTTGCTGTTGCAAGGCTTCCACCTGCTGCTGGCGATGCTGCTGATGGGTCTGCTCTTTTTCGATGGCCTGCTGGCGTTCTTGCTGTTCAGCCAACTCATCACGCTGATGGCCCAGCTGTTCCAGGCGCTGGCTGACGTGCTGGTCCAGCTGCATAAAGGTCGCTGCCGGTTCACGGCGCAAACCGTCGAGGGTGTCGGCCGGTAGCAGGCCGGCGAAGGCCTGCAGTTCTTCGTCCAGGCGCTCACGGTCATTGGACAGTTCGCGTTGCTGGTCCACCAGCAGCTGGCGGGCTTGCTGGCTGGCGTCCTGGGCCGCTTGCAGTTGTTGCTGCAAGCGCCCGGCATTTTGTTGCAGGTTGAGCAGGGCGCCTTGGCGTTGCTCATCCTGGGCGATGCTTTGCGTGAGTTGCGCTAACTGCTGGGCCAGCCAGGCGCTGCGCTGGGTGGCGTCCTGATTAAACAGCGAGGCCGACAATGGATGTGCTTGCAAGCTGGGGGCCAGGCCCTGTTGTTGTGTCGCCAACAGCTCTTGCTGTTGCAGGAACTCCTTTTGCTGGGCGATCAAGCCGCCCACTTCGCCACGCAGCTCGGTGAGTTTTTCCTTCAGCGTATCGACGGCCTTCTGCGCCGTGGCTTCTTCGTTTTCATCATGGCGGCCAAGGCTTTGCAGCAAGGCTTCGGGCTGATGGTACGGATGCTCATGGCTGCCGCACACAGGGCACGGCTGGTCGTCCTGCAACTGCTCGCGCAACTCTTCGACACTGGCACTGCGCGCCAACCGCTGGCGTTCCAGCAGTTGCTTGGTCACCGACAGGGTTTGCTCGGCCACCGTGAGTTCGGCCTTGGTTTGCAGGCCGGTCTGGTTCAACTGTTCGCGCTGTTGCTGGGCGTCTGCGAGTTTTTGCGTCAGCGCGGCGCTCTGTATATCCAGCTGCTGCTGGCTGTCCCACAAGCGCGTAAGGTCTTCGAAGGCGCGTTGCTGCTTGCGATTGTCCTGCAGCAGGCTTGCGAGCAATTGGACCTGCTCGGCGACGGCGTGCGGTTCGGCGCCGGCTTCCTGGTACAGCAGGTCCAACGCCTCGCGCTGCTGGGTGAATTTTTCGGCAGCGGTGGCGGCTTTGTGTTCAAGCTGCGGCAGTTCGGCCTGGCCCTTGTTCAGGCGGTTGCCGATCAGCATCAGCTGTTGCAGGCGGTCGCGATAGGCGGTCCAAGCGTCGCTCAGCGGTGCAAAGGCAGCGCTGCGCTCAAGCTCAGCGGCCAGGCGTTGCAGGCGTCCGGCAACCTGGGCCTGTTTCTCCAGCAAGCCATTGAGCAACGACTGCCCTTCGGCGCAGGCGGTTTCCTGTTGTTGCTTGTCGTCACTGCGTTTGGCCAGGTCTTTGCTCAGATGGGCGAGGGTGCTCTGCTGTTCGAACGCCTGGCGCAGCAAGGGCACGGCGTCGGCCTGGTGTTTCAAGGCGTCAGCCAAGGCGACCTGGGCGGCGGCCTGCTGTTGTTGCGCCTGCTCCTGGCGTGCTTGCAGCGCGGTTTGCTGCTCGATGTGCTGTTGAATCTGCGCCGCCAGCGGGGTGAGCAGGGTGTCGAGTTCAGCCAGCCGCGCGAACTGATGGCGTTGTGGCGCTAACTGCTCCAGGCGGCTCAGGTCCTGACGCTGTTGGCCTTGGCTGTCCCAGAGCTGTTGGGCTTGCTGCAATTGTTCGGTGGCACTGAGCTGGCGCTCCTGCCACTCACGTAGCTCCTTGAGCCAGGTGTGTTGCAGCTCCAACTGCTTGAGTTGCGCCTGCTGGGTCTTGAGGTGCTGCTGCGCCTCGGCCAACTGCTGGTCAAGTTCGGCGCGGGCCTCAGGCGCCAGCGGCACCAGGCCGGTGGCCTGGTCTTGCAGCTGTTTATGCGCGTCCCTGGCATCCTTGGCCTTGTCGAAAGCGCGGCGGCCGAGCTGGGTATACAGCGCGGTGTCGGTGAGCTTTTCCAGCAGTTCGCTGCGCTCATTGTCGTTGGCCTTGAGGAACGCGCTGAACTCACTTTGCGCCAGCAATACGGCACGGGTGAACTGCTCGAAATTCAAGCCCAGGGCCAGTTCCAGCTGGGTCTTGTATTCGGTTTTCTGGCTGGCCAGCAGTTGGTCGCTGTCCAGGTCAATCAGGCTTTGGCGGCTGTTCTGCAACTTGCCACTGGCCTTGTCGCGGGCGCGGTTGGCTTCCCAGCGGGCGCGGTAACGGCGGCCGTTGACGCCGACAAAATCCACCTCGGCATACCCGCCGCCGGTGCCGCGGCGAATCAGCGTGCGTGGGTCGCCGATGGAGATATCGCTGTCGGCATCCGGCATTTTGGCCTGGCCGGTATCGCCCAAACGTGGCACGGCGCCAAACAGTGCCAGGCACAAGGCATCGAGCAGGGTACTTTTACCCGCGCCGGTTGGGCCGGTAATCGCGAACAGCCCGGCGCTGGCCAGGGGCTCGGCAGTAAAGTCGATCTCGAACGGGCCAGCCAGGGAGGCGAGGTTTTTCAGGCGGATGGCGAGGATCTTCATGGCTGTTCGCCCTCCTGTTGCACTTCCTGAAGCAGCACGGCGAAATCCTTCATGGTCTGTTCATCCACCTCACTGCCGTAGTTGTCGTGCCAGGCGCGGCTGAACAGTTCCTGGGGCGTGAGCTGGTCAAGTTCGACCAGACCGGCTTCGTCCGTGTCGTCGCTGCCGCGTTTGCCTGCGTATTCGGCGGCGATGCGCACCAGGCGCACGGCCTTGCCTTGCAGGGCAGTCTCGATTTGCTGGCGCAGGTCCGGCTGCGGCTCGTCGAGGCGCACGCGTACCTCCAGCCAGGGGTGGCGCTGGGTTTCGGCGAGCAGGTCGATGTCGGGCAGGTCGGCGAGCTGTGCGAGGATATCCGCCAGCGGCGCAGCGTCCAGGCGTTGCAGGTTGACCGAGCGTGGGATCAGGCGTGGCTCGACGCCCACCAGGCGTTGGCCCTGGAAGGTCACATCGAGAATCTGGTGCTTGTAGCCGATTTCGGAAAACGACAAGGGAATGGGCGAGCCGCTGTAGCGAATGCGCTCTTCGCCGTTGACCTGCTGCGGCTTGTGCAAATGGCCCAGCGCCGCATAACTCACACTGGCATCGAACAGGCTGGCAGGCAGTGCTTCGGCATTACCAATGATCAGGCTGCGTTCGGAGTCTTCCGACACCGAACCACCGGCCATGTGCGCATGGCTGATGGCAATCAGCGCCTGGCCTTTCTTGCGTTTGGCATTGGCGGCGGCGATCAGCCATTCATGCACCTGGCCAATGCCCCGCAGATAGTCGTCGCCCAAGTGCGCACCCGTGACTTCCGCCGGTCGCAAAAACGGCAGCGCCAGGCACCAGGCGGCGATCTTGCCTTTGGCGTCGGGCAGCGGGATCAGCAGGCGCTCGGCGTCCAATTGGCCGTCGTCCAGCCACAGCACGCGGCCCAATGCATGGGTGCGCAAACGGCGCATCAACGGCGCGGGCAGCTCGATCCGCGAGCCGGAATCGTGGTTGCCGGCGATCATCACAATGGTCAGCTTGGGGTTTTGTTCGTGGGCGCTGATGATGAAGTCGTACAGGCGCTCCTGTGCCTTGAGCGGCGGGTTGACCGTGTCGAAGATATCGCCGGCGATCAGCAGCGCATCCGGCTGCTCGGCTTTTAATTGGCCCAGCAGCCAGTCGAGAAAACAGGCGTGTTCGAAGTCGCGTTCCTGGCCGTGCAGGTTTTGGCCAAGGTGCCAGTCGGAGGTGTGGAACAGACGCAAGGCGAACTCCGTTAAATACAAGAGGTGAATGGCCGCCGTGAACAGAGAAGGGCGGTGAAAAAGAAGGGAGTTTACCTGTAAAAACCGCTGGTATGCGGGCTTGTCGGGGGGAGACCGGGGAATCTACGCAACACCACAGTGGAAACATTTGCCGACGAATGCAGCCCCATTCGGTGATCCCTGTAAGGGAACCAGAGTTCTGACATGCGTTAATTAAGAATGACCTCCCGAATTCTGCGAGGCATCTTTTTCCTTTTGGAGTCACTACACAATGTCTCTGGGTAATATTGATCAGCACGAACATGAACGACGGGGCTTTAGCGCAGGGGAACTCTTTCCAATCTATGTGCCAACGCCTGTGCGCGGCCCCATCGACCCGCTGCGCGGCGAGAAAAATCAGCATGTTGTCCCGAAGGAAAATCTCCAGCGCCCCCAGGGCGATACTCGATCCGCTGAGCAAATCATTAATGACAACCCCATACTCAAATGGCTGGACAGCCAACGAGGAATACGTCGTGACTGGGTCGGTAAAGTGAACGGCAAAATAGTGGTGAGACAACCCGTGCGTGAAAATAATATTTACTTTGAAATGGCCTATAGGCAATTGGGCGATTGGACCTCCAGTAACCCTTACCCCCAGTCTAGAGCGGATGCGGCCTACAACGCGGCCAGAGTACTTAACTGGATTGATGCGTCTCTGAGTGCAGCAGGCAAAACTCGCGGTGAGGATGCAAACAACGGTGTACTCGAAGGGTTCACCGGCAGCGGCTATGCGGTGGCCGAAACACCGGCAAGCATGTGGCAAGCCTTCACCCAGGAGGGGTATGGCGCTCTCAGCGATAAGCAATGGCTGGCTTCCCGCGAAGATGCGCCGCATAAGGTCGGCCCACAGCCGTTCTGGAGCAACGAATACTTATTGCGGCACATCGCCTATCACTTGCGCGAGTTTGCCGCCGGTAAAAACGACCGTTTTGTGAATATTCATGAGTTGAAAGAAGCCGCCGGCATGGTGCCCAGCACCCGGACTTTTTCGGCACAGGCACAAGAGAGCGCTTTGGAACTTCTGGCCCGCCCGGAGTTGCTGCTGGCGCTGGATATCGGGATTGGCGACGATGGGCCAGGTAAGCAGGACGGCCGGTTCGATATTGAAAACATCGCCTATGTCTACAAGCGCAGTCGCGCAAAGACCTGACGTTCACGCGTAGACGCTGACCAGTGGGAGCAGGCAAGCCTGCGATGGCCATAGGTATCTACACAACCGGTTAACGCGAAGCCTGCGGCCAGTGGGCTGTTGTGGCGAGCAGGCTTGCCCTGCGTTGGGCTGCGAAGCAGCCCCAAACCCAGACACTGAGTTCTTTCAGGAAAATTGCAGTGCCTTTACTGGGGCCGCTTCGCGGCCCAACGCAGGACAAGCCTGCTCGCCACAGGAGAAATTGGCTGCCTTCAGAAGTTGTGTAGAGACCTATGGCCATCGCAGGCAAGCCAGCTCCCACATAAGCCAGTTCCGGCAGAGGGTTACGCGGCGTTCATGCACTCCAGCGCGCGGTCGGCAAGGGTTTTGGCCTGGTTGACCAAGTGCTCGGTGGCGCCGGCCATGTGCTGTTCATCACCGCTCAGCGCCTGGCGGGTGGCCGCTGCGGTGGCGGCTGCACAGCGCAGCAAGTCGCAGATTTGGGCGAGGGCGTCTTCGAAGCTGAGGTCGTGATGCACGGCGAAGGATGGCGGTAGGGTGGGTTGCAGGTAGTGGCTCAGGGCGCGTTCGAAGATTTTACGGTCGGGGGTGAAACGGGGTGGGTCTGGGACGATTTTGGTCATGAATGAAACTCCTAAAAGGTTGGGAGCCATTCTTTTGCAGATCTCACTCGACAAAAGGTGGCAGCTATGTGCGGGGTGAGATAACCGGTCAGGAGCACCCGGCCAGACCTAGGTCTGCCCGCACACAGCCGCCATAGAGCATGTTGCTCGCGGTTGTGGCACTTGGCACTCCGTTCACAGGATCTCACTCCCGATCGCTGATATGCAGCGACGGAGCGAAGGCTAGCCAGTGAAGTGAGCAGGCGCAAGGCCAAAGGATTGTCTAGGAAACTTCCCGCAAATTAAAGGGATATGGACTGCTGGCCTTTAACAATGCATGTCACCCAGGCAACACCCATCATCTGTGGGAGCTGGCTTGCCTGCGATGCAGACACCTCGGTATTTCAGCAACACGAAGCCTGTGGCAAGTGTGCTGTTGTGGCAAGCCTGCTCGCCACAACAGCCCGCGTGCTACAGACTTCGTGTATGGCCATCGCAGGCAAGCCAGCTCCCACACAAGCCAGCTCCCATATGGGTTTTGTGCTGTCAGGTAGAGAGAGATTTACTTGGGATACAACGGCGGCAAGCTGGTGGTGTCCGTTGCCGGGTCTTGCGCACGCTCGACCATCGGAATTGCTTTGACTGCACGCCATAAATCTTCACCCAGCCAGTATTGGCCGCTCTCGCTGTACAGCGCGCCGTTCAACCCATCCAAGGCATCCGACAGCGGCACGAACCGCGCCGCCATGTCGGCCAGGGTTTCCGGCTGTTGCCGCGCCCAGGCATCCAGTGCCTGGCGCGTGGCTTGCGGGTCGTTGGCCTGGGTGGCGCGCTTGAGGTCGTCCAACAGCGAGCGCGGGCTCGGGCCGGTTTGTACGGCGCGTTGCACGGCGGGTTGGCGACGTGCGCGCCACCACAGGCCGAAACCCAACAGCGTGGTGCAGGCAAGTATCAAGGTGCTCAGTTGCCACAGCCACAGGCGGCTATCGTCCGGTGCGGTAATCACCGTTGGCGTGGCGGGCGTGTCCACCACCAGGCTTGGGTTGGTCGCCACTTGCAGCGTGCGTGCGGGCAGGCTGGTGCGTTCCAGGTGATCTTCGTGGGTGTTCCACCACACCACTTCCACGGCGGGCAACTCCACGGCACCAGCGCGGGTTGGCACCAGGGCTTCGCGGTCCTCACGGCTGCCGATCAGGCCACGGTCGCTGTTTTGGTTGCCGAGCACCGGCTGGTCCGGGTAGCGGCGCAGGCCATTGATGTCGCTGCTGGGCAGGGCCGGCAACTGGGCGCTGGACAGGCCTTCGGCCTTGACCGTGAGGCTGCGGGTCAGGGAGTCGCCCACTTGAACGTGATCAGGCTCGGGGTTCCAGACTTCGCTCAGGGTCAAGCTGCGCGCGGGCAGCCAGGCGGCGTCGGCGGGGTAGAACTCCGGCTTGGGCTTGACGGTCAGCGGCAATTGGGCAGAGCTTACGTGAATCAACTTGCCCGGTTTGGTGCCCTGCAGCGTGTTCTCTTGGGGCGGGCGCGATTCCACCAAGGTGGCGCTGAAAGTCTGCGCCGGAATCACCAAGGCACCGCTGTGCTGCGGGTAAATCGCATAGCGGGTTTCGATTACGCCGTGGCGAATGCTGTTGATGACCTTCTCGTAAGTGCGCGACTCGCCCAATTGTTCAATGCGCGCATCGGGGATTTGCAACGGCGTGAGGCTGCTGTCGTCATACAGCGACACCGAGTGGTACACGCGCACGGTCAACAGCACCTGGGCCTGAACGTACACACTGCTCTGGTCCAGATTGGCTTCGATAAACACCGGGGCCAGTTCGGCACTGGTGTTCTGGCTGGCGGTTTCCAGCACTTGCAGGCTGATCGGCTGGGTCTTGAGTTCGCCCACTTGCAGCGGCGGAATCACCACGGTGCCGTTTTCCTTGGGCAGCAACGTGATGATCCAGCGCGTGGTGGCGTGGTTATCGCCGCCCAAGGTAGTCAGCTGGTTGATCTGGCGCGTGCCGCTCACTTCAAACTGCGCATCCAGGGGTGACAAGTCGGGTTTGCCGAACTGGGTGACGTCGCTGGATTCCACTGTCAACTCCACCGTTTCCCCGGAATTGACGCGGCTGCGGTCGACACTCGCCACCAGGTTGGCCGCCTGGGCGTGGCTTGCCGACAGGGCGAGCAGGAGCAGAAGGGTGGTGCGGCGGCTCATCGAGTCTTGTCCTGATGTTGTTGCTGTTCGTACCAGAATTTACGTCGCAGCAGTTCGCCGGGGTTGTCCGGGATCTGCTGCAGCCATTGCTCCAGCGCCTGGCGGTGCTCGCCATCGAGGCTGGCATCGGCGGGGCGCAAGGGCGGGGTGGTGGTGTGTTCGTCCCCTAGCTCGCTGCCCGGTACGTCGTTGCCGCCGGCTTTGGGCGTGGCGCCCGTCTGGTTATCGCCGGCACTGGCCTGGCCTTGGCCTTGGGGTGATTGCTCGCCCCCCGTGGCACTTTGGCCGCTGCTGCCCGGTTGCGCAGTTTGGCCGGGTTGGGTGGTTTCGTCATCCTCATTTTTGACAGGCTTGGCCGGCTCGGGCTGGGCTTTTTCCTGGATCAGGGTTTCGACCAGCGCTTTGTTTTTCAGCGCCGGTTGCAGGTCGGGCTGGGCTTCGAGTGCTTGCTCATAAGCGTCGATGGCGGCTTCCAGTTCGCCGGATTTGGCCAGCGCATTCCCGCGATTGTAGTGGGAATACGCGTCATTGCCTTGGGCAAAACGCTTGATCGCCTCGGCGTAGTTGCCCGCCTCATACAGTGCCACGCCTTGCCATTGCGGGTCTTCGAAGTGTTTGGCGGCCTCGTTGGGGCGTTGTTTCTTCAGCAGATATTGGCCTTGCTGGTCGGGTCGCAGCCACAGGTCCTGAAGTTCAAAGGCATAGCTGGGCTGCGGCGCACCAAGTAACAGTAACGGCACGCAGAACAGCCAGCCGCGACGCCCGGCGCAGGCGGCGAGCAACAATAACGGTAGCAGCAGCCAGTAACCCTGGTCGGCCCAGGTGTCGAGGTGCAGCAGTTGGCCGTCGTTGCGCAGGGCCTGCGGGCCATCGAGCAGGTTGAGCTGGCGCAGGTCTTTGTCATCCAGGCGCGCGGCGCGGTAGCGGCCACCCATTTCACTGGCAAACGCCTTGAGCGTCGGGCCGTCCAGGCGCGGCACCAGAATGGCGCCCTGGTCATCCTTAAGGAACTCACCGCTTTCCTGGGTCACCGGCGTGCCTTCGCGGCTGCCGATGCCGAGGATCGACAAGCTGGGGGCCTGGGCGCTCTGCAACTGCAGGCGAATGCCTTGACGCTCCTGTTTCGACAGCGACGAGCCGACCAGCAACAGGCGCCCCTGGCCGAGACCGGCTTGCTTGAGCAAACCCAGGGCTTTTTCCACCGCCAGATCGGCGCGATGGCCGGGCTCGGGCATGATCGAGGGACTCAGGGCTTCGAGCAGGTTGCGGCTGGTGGCCAGATCATCCGACAGCGGCACCAGCGTATGGGCGCTGCCGGCATACACGACGATGGCGGTGGGCGCGTTGTCGCGTGCCTGCAGCAAGTCATAGAGCTTGCGCCGCGCCTGCTCTAAACGATTGGGCGGGCTGTCGGTGGCGAGCATTTCCGGGGTCAGCTCCAACAGCACCACCACCGGGTCGGCCGGTTTCTGGCTGTTCTGTTCAACCCTTTGCCAACTGGGGCCAAGCAATGCCAGCACGGCCAGCAGCCAGGCGATGCCCAACACCACCCAGGGCGATTTACTCTCGCGGCCATTGCCGCCACTGAGCAGCACCGCATGAAACGCCGGCGGCAAAATCATTTGCCAGCGCCCGGCGCGCTTTTGTCGGTGCCACAGCTGCCACAGCAGCCAGCCGAGCAACGGCAGCAGCAGCAACCACCAAGGGCGAAACCAGTGTGGCCACAGGTCGATCATCGACGCCTCCGCAAGCGCAGGCGTTTAAGGCGTTGGCGCCATTGCGGGTGCTGTTGCAGGAAAATGCCCTTGGTCGAGAGTTTGTTGAAGGTGCGTTGCAAGGGGTTATTAGGCCAGCGTTCTTGAACCACCAGCAACATGCTCAGGATCAACGCCAGCGCCAGCGGTGCGCTGTACAGCGCCTGGGCCGGGCGTGCCTGGGTCGGCTGTTGCGCGACGGGCTCAAGCTGGTCCAGGGTTTGTTTGATTTTTTGCAGCTCGTCGCCGTCGCGGGCGCGGAAGTAGCGGCCACCGGTGGCGTCCGCGATGGCCTTCAAGGCCGGTTCATCCAGGTCCAGGCTCGGGTTGACGCCCAAGATGCCCAACGAACCGGTTTGCTCGGGGTCGGCGCCGATGCCGATCGGGTAGATTTTTACGCCTTCTTCGGCCGCCAGGCGTGCGGCGGTCAGCGGGTCGATCTGCCCGGCATTGTTGGCGCCATCGGTGACCAGGATCAGCACACGGCTTTGCGCCGGGCGCTGGCGCAGGCGTTTCAAGGCCAGGCCAATCGCATCGCCGATGGCGGTGTTTTTGCCGGCGATGCCGATACGTGCTTCATCCAGCCAGGTGCGCACGGTGCGCCGGTCGAAGGTCAGCGGGGCTTGCAGGTAAGCCTGGCTGCCAAACAGGATCAGGCCCACGCGGTCGCCTTCACGGCTTTCCAGGAAGTCGCCGAGCAAATGCTGCACCAGGCTCAGGCGGCTGACGTCATCGTCCTGCCAGTGCATGTCAGGGAAATCCATGGAGCCGGACACATCCACGGCCACCAGCAAGTCACGGCCGCTGGCGGCAATGGGCAGCGGTTCGCCAAGCCATTCCGGGCGCGCGGCGGCGGTCAGCAGCAGCAGCCACAGCACCACGAACGGCGCTTGCTGGCGCCAGCCGGGCAGGTTGACCCGCGCACGGCGGCGCGCCAGGCCCTCAAGGTCGGCCAGGTAGCTGACCTTCAGCGCGGGTTCGCCGCTGTCGGCCACTGGCAGGATGAAGCGCATCAACCACGGCAAGGGCAACAGGGCGAAGATCCACGGCCAGGCGAACTCAAACATGTTTGCGAATCCAGGTATCGACCGCTTGGGTCAGGCCGGCGATGGCCTTGTCGTCGAGTTTGCATTCGGGTTTGTAGGCGCCTTCGACCAACACCATCCAGCGTGTAAGCCCGGCGGCCGGGCAACGGTTGTCGAGGAACGCCAACCATTTGCGCCCGTTTAATGTGTGGCTCTGGCTGTAGGGGTAGTCGTTGCGGCACAGGCGCTTGAGCAGGCCATTGAGCTGCTGCAGCCAGGCACCGGCGGGCGCGCCGTCGTAGGGTTTGGGCATCAGCGCAAGTTCGGCCAGGGCGGCGATGCGCAGCGGGTCCAGCGGTTGTTCGGCGCGGGCCACGGGGCGCCGGGTGGGCAGGAAACGGCGCAACCACCACAGGCCCCAGCCCAGCAGCGGGATCACCAGCAGCAACAGCCACCAACCCGGCGCAGGCGGCCAGAACCCGATGGCCGGCGGGGCGATCAGTGGCTGCAGTTGGTCGAGGCTGCTCATTGCTTTTTAACCGGGCGTTGCGGGTTGAGGTATTCGCGCAATTGCTCGACCATCTCGCTTTGGGTGCTCAGGGGCATCAATAGAATGCGCAGCTTCTGTGCCAGCAGTTCCCAGCGCGCAATGCGTTCCTCAGCCTGGGCTTTATAGGCCTGGCGCAAATCGAAATTCAGCGTGTCCAGTTCCAATTGCGCGCCACGTTCAGCGAAACGCAGCAGCCCGGCGGCGGGCAGGGCGTGGTCCAGTGGGTCGGAGATCGGCAACAATAACAGGTCGCAATGGCGTGACAGCAGGCTCAGCTGTTGCTCGGCGCCTTCGGTCAACGCGCGTTCATCGCAGATCACAATCACCAGGCTGCCCGGGCGCAAGACTTCGCGGCCACGGCGCAGCGCCATGCCCAACGCGTCGGCTTCGGGGCGGCTTTCGGTATTCAGGCTCTGGTTCACGCGCACCAGGCGGTTAAGCAATTGCAGCAGGCTTTGTTTACTGCGCCGGGGCTTGATTTCGTAGTGCTCGCTGTCGCCGAAGACCAACCCGCCGACGCGGTCGTTGTGCCCCAGCGCTGCCCAGCCGATCAAGCTGGCGGCTTGGGCGGCGAGTACCGATTTGAACATTTGCCCGGAGCCGAAGAACAGCCGACAGCTTTGCTCAACCATGATGAAAATCGGCCGTTCACGTTCTTCATGGAACAGCTTGGTGTGCGGCTCCTGGGTGCGGGCCGTCACGCGCCAGTCGATGGTGCGCACATCGTCGCCAGCCTGGTACACGCGAACTTGGTCGAAGTCGACACCGCGCCCACGCAGTTTGGAGTGGTGCAGGCCAATCAGCGGGCTGCGCTGGCTTGGCGTGGAAAACAGCTGCACTTCGCGCACGCGGTGGCGCATCTCAATCAATTCGCTGAGCGTGACGCGGATTCCATCGCCGGCATTCATGGGGTTCAAGCGACGGCAACGACGTCGAGAATGCGTTGCACCACGCGGTCCTGGTCAATGCCGGCCGCTTCGGCCTCGAACGACAGGATGATGCGGTGACGCAGCACATCAAACAGTACTGCCTGGATATCTTCCGGGCTGACAAAGTCGCGCCCGGCCAGCCACGCATGGGCGCGGGCGCAGCGGTCGAGGGCGATGGAGCCGCGCGGGCTGGCGCCATAGGCGATCCACTCGGCCATTTCAGGATCGAACTTGGCCGGGGTGCGCGTGGCCATGACCAGTTGCACCAGGTATTCCTCCACCGCATCGGCCATGTACAGGCCGAGGATTTCCTTGCGCGCGGCAAAAATCGCCTGCTGGCTCACGCGGCGCTCGGGCTTGGTTTCGCCATTGAGCGCCTCGCCACGGGCTTGCTGCAGGATGCGTCGTTCGACCGCCGCGTCCGGGAAACCGATTTTGACGTGCATCAAGAAGCGATCTAGCTGGGCCTCGGGCAGTGGGTAAGTGCCTTCCTGCTCAATGGGGTTTTGCGTGGCCATGACCAAAAACAGCGGCGACAGGTCGTAGGTGCTGCGACCCACACTGACCTGGCGCTCGGCCATGGCTTCGAGCAATGCCGACTGCACCTTGGCTGGCGCGCGGTTGATTTCGTCCGCCAGTACCAGGTTGTGAAAGATCGGGCCTTGCTGGAACACGAAGCTGCCGGTTTCCGGGCGATAGATCTCGGTGCCGGTGATGTCGGCCGGCAACAGGTCGGGGGTGAACTGGATACGATGGAACTGCGCTTCAATGCCTTCGGCCAGCTCTTTGATGGCCTTGGTCTTGGCCAGGCCCGGTGCGCCTTCTACCAGCATATGGCCGTCGGCGAGCAGGGCGATCAGCAGGCGATCGATGAGTTTTTCCTGGCCGAGAATCTGCGTAGAAAGAAAGGTTCGCAGCGCAAGCAGCGCTTCACGATGTTCCATCGATGACGGTTCCTGGAGAGATGAGCCCCAACGTCGAAAAAAACCGCCGGGCCTGGGGCGTCTACTTTAATGCATCGCGGGGTGTAGCGACTAACGGCGCGGCGGGTATTTTTAGCAAAACTTGTAGGATTTTTGTGTGGAAAGCACAAATTCCACTGAGGGTCGCTCGGCCCCTGTGGGAGCTGGCTTGCCTGCGATGGCATCAACTGGAGTGACCTGATACACCGAGGTGCCTGCATCGCAGGCAAGCCAGCTCCCACATTTGATCCTTGGAACAGCCTAAATCCGGCTAAAGGTGCCGGTGCCCTTGAGGATGTTCTGCAAGGTTTCTTCAACTTCAGCCAAATCCGACGCGGCGGTGGTGTGGTTGATCCGCAAGTGGTCCTTGCCGCCCAGTGCATCGGCATCACCCGCCGCCAGTTCAATCACCAGCGTGGTGTCACTCAAGGTCACTTTCAGCCCATCCAGGGTCGACGGTTCGTAATCCCAGGTCAGCTCAACCTCATCTTCGTCCGGGTAACGGCTGAGCATGAACATTTCGCCATTATTGCCGTGGCAGCACAGCATGGCCATGTTGTCTTCTTCTTCGTCACAGGGTGTGGCGATCAGGTGGGGAGTGGTCAGTTGCATGGGCAGTCCTCTAAAAGCAGCGTACTTGAACGACGGGCGGCTAATTTTGCCATCGTACAAACGTTTACGCTGCTCTTAAGTGGATGGGACTGCCCCTGCAACTACGGGTATCGCACTTGCAACGGGTTATTTCGCCAAAATAGTGGCCTTTAACACTGTTTTGATCGGCCCGGTGATGGGCTCTGAAGCCTTGCCAGCCCCCGCAGTCAGTATTGGCTTGAGCGCATTGAATACACCGAACGTAATCCTGTCATCGGCGTTTGCGCGGTCGTTGGCGTTGTCGTGAATGCCCACGCCCACTTCCAGCAATCCGGAGCCCACACTCAGCGCCGTCAGCAAGATGCCCACGGGGGGCAGTGCCAAGCCAATGGGGGTTGCAAGCAGAAGCGCTCCATCCAACCATTTTTTTGCCTTAAGAATTGTTTGCTTGTTGTGGTCTGTGTTCAGCACGAACTCCTGGTTGGTACTGGCTTTCATGCTTTTTTCTGTGCGCTCTTGAACCTCGTTGAAAGGGTCGCCCGTGATCTTTTTACCATCAAATACGCCACCCTCTTCCCAAAAGCCTTGCCGTTCCAGGAAGTCCACAGCGCCTGGCTCTTTGATGTGCTGTCGAATCAGCTCCAATCGCGCATCGAAGCCTTTTTTAAATAATGAAGACGAAGCATCTTTTGGGGAGAAATGTTTTTTGAAAGCGGCGGCTTTATCTTCGTCAATCAATTGGGTAGCCAGCCATTTATTCATTGCTTGGGGCGAATCGAACGAGTGGATGGGGGACGAATTGCCTGGAATGTATAGAAGCGTTTTCTGAGTATTGACGTCTCTGGTATAGAAAATGTCAGTGGAGTGGAAGCCATTGAAACTCAGAAATTTGGTCTCCAGGCTTGCGTCTGGCGTGTGCGGTTTAACCAGTGTTTCCAGCCCTGCATCCAGATAAGTCTGGTTGGCGGGTACACCGACGAGGCTCATGGCGATCTTTCGGCCTTCCTCGTCCAGCGAGCGCTCATGATGTTGCGCGTGCGCAGCATTAAGGTAGCTAATTTTGGCAAGTGCGGTATAGGACTCACGGGTTTCAGGCGACCACTTGAAGTTCAGGTACTGGTCGTAGGGTTTTTTATAGGCATGGTCCCAGACCATTTTTTTGAAGTCGGCCGGGGGGATCTGAACATGCTGGCCCGCACCGTAAGTAGTGGGTGCGTCGGGCGAGGGCTCAGTCACAATACCGTGATAATAAGTATTGAAATTGCCCACGAGTGGACGTGGGAAAGTGCCGTCCCAATTGGGCTTTTCCGTGTGGCGGGAATTAGGCTGTATGTCGAAGGGTTCGGTAGGTTGCCCTTTGGGAGCCTCTTGTTTTCCAGTCATCCCCTTGGGCCGTGGTGTGTGTTGAATATTCAGGCATGCCGCATCCGCCAGGGAGATTTTTTGTGTAATGACCGCCTTGTGAGGCGTGGTGTTTTTGTCATAAGCAAAGGTGACCAGAAAGGTTTTTTCCGGATCGACGTCGACCCCCCACTTTTGTTTAATCTGGGCTGCCACATGTTCTGAGGTATGTTGAGTGGCGGACATGAAGGGTTTGTACTTGTCGGCTGCATACCTGTCGAGCGCGTTGTTTCTTTTTAATGGCTCGGAAAAATAAGAGGCTGGCCTGCTATCGTGTTGCACGGCAGGTTGTTCTGGCCGGACGGTCTGCTCGCCCCACTTCAACTCCGGACGATCCCAGTTTAATTCAGGGAGGGTAGGCTTATTATGGGCTTGGCGCGGTGTTGGGTAAGTGGGAACGCCATTCGGTACATTCGTCGAGGCACTGATAGTACCCTGACTTACAGTTGCAGTTATGCTGGTCATACTAAACGCTCACTTCAATTAATCAGTGGGCCGTCCGTGGTGTGTTTGCGCAATCGATGCTGTGTGCATCGAGTCAGTTCTAATTGGTCGAACGAGCTGTATTCACTCCATTCAAAGTGCCTATGGCCTACACAGAAAAAAACTATCGTCCTACTCGCCCAGGTGCAGGGCGCTAGAGAATGTTCAGCGCTGCCTGCGCTTGACCGAATATGTCGCCGTACGGAAAGCAACCGTCTTCCTACACTCGTTAAGCTGCGCAGTGGATGCGCCACCGTCAGGCCGTTGACCTGCCCGTCGTACCGTTACCTGCCAAACGGCGCATCCGATGTGACCTGATCGCCTTGCGCAGCTTCACCCACCTGTCACCTCGATTCGTTATAAGGTTATTGACGAACAGAGCTGACGGTCTCCCCGCAAGGGGATAACACGCGACGCTTCCATCAATAACAAGCCCAAGCGGAGTACCACAGATGGCGTTCTTCACCGCAGCCAGCAAGTCCGACTTCCAGCATCAACTGCAAGCGGCACTGGCGCAGCACATCAGTGAACAGGCACTGCCACAAGTGGCGCTGTTCGCTGAGCAATTTTTCGGCATTATTTCCCTGGACGAACTGACCCAACGTCGCCTTTCCGACCTGGCCGGTTGCACCCTGTCTGCCTGGCGCCTGCTTGAGCGCTTTGATCACACCCAACCGCAAGTGCGGGTCTACAACCCCGATTACGAACGTCATGGCTGGCAGTCGACCCACACCGCGGTCGAAGTACTGCACCATGACCTGCCATTTCTGGTCGACTCGGTACGCACCGAGCTGAACCGCCGTGGCTACAGCATCCACACCCTGCAAACCACCGTGCTCAGCGTGCGTCGCGGCAAAAAAGGCGAGTTGCTGGAAATCCTGCCCAAAGGCACCCAGGGCGAAGGCATTCTGCAAGAATCGCTGATGTACTTGGAAATCGACCGTTGCGCCAATGCCGCCGAACTCAACGTGCTGAGCAAAGAGCTTGAGCAAGTGTTGGGCGAAGTGCGCGTGGCCGTGGCCGATTTCGAACCGATGAAAGCCAAGGTCCAGGACCTGCTGGCCGGTATCGACGCGAGCCAGTTCAGCATCGACGGCGAAGAAAAAGCCGAGATCAAGAGCTTCCTGGAATGGCTGGTGGGCAACCACTTCACCTTCCTTGGTTATGAAGAGTTTGTGGTACGTGACGAGGCGGACGGCGGTCATATCGAATATGACACCGGCTCCTTCCTCGGTCTGACCAAATTGCTGCGTGCCGGCCTCACCGCCGAAGACACGCGCATCGAAGACTACGCCGTGGCTTACCTGCGTGAACCGACCGTGCTGTCGTTCGCCAAGGCCGCGCACCCGAGCCGCGTGCACCGTCCGGCGTACCCGGACTATGTGTCGATCCGTGAGATCAGCGCCGACGGCAAGGTGATCAAGGAACACCGCTTCATGGGCCTCTACACCTCGTCGGTGTACGGCGAAAGCGTGCGAGTGATCCCTTACATCCGCCGTAAAGTCGCGGAAATCGAGCGCCGCTCGGGCTTCCAGGCCAAGGCACACCTGGGCAAAGAGCTGGCCCAGGTGGTTGAAGTCTTGCCGCGTGATGACCTGTTCCAGACCCCGGTCGACGAGCTGTTCAACACCGTGATGTCGATCGTGCAGATCCAGGAGCGCAACAAGATTCGCGTGTTCCTGCGCAAAGACCCGTACGGTCGTTTCTGCTACTGCCTGGCCTACGTGCCGCGCGACATCTATTCCACCGAAGTGCGCCAGAAGATCCAGCAAGTGCTGATGGATCGCCTGAAAGCCTCGGACTGCGAATTCTGGACCTTCTTCTCCGAGTCCGTCCTGGCCCGTGTGCAGCTGATTCTGCGGGTTGACCCGAAGAACCGCCTGGACATCGACCCGCTTCAACTGGAAAAAGAAGTGGTGCAGGCCTGCCGCAGCTGGCAGGACGACTACGCCAGCCTGGTGGTGGAAAGCTTCGGCGAAGCCCAGGGCACCAACGTGCTGGCGGATTTCCCGAAAGGCTTCCCGGCAGGTTACCGCGAGCGTTTTGCTGCGCATTCGGCTGTGGTCGATATGCAGCACCTCAACAGCCTGACCGAAGCCAACCCGTTGGTCATGAGCTTCTATCAGCCGCTGGGCCAGGTCTCCGGCCAGCGAGAGCTGCATTGCAAGCTCTACCACGCCGACACGCCACTGGCGCTGTCCGACGTGCTGCCGATCCTGGAAAACCTCGGCCTGCGCGTGCTGGGCGAGTTCCCGTACCGCCTGCGTCACGCCAATGGCCGTGAGTTCTGGATCCATGATTTTGCGTTCATTGCCGCCGAAGGCGTGAACCTGGATATCCAGCAGCTCAACGACACCCTGCAGGACGCGTTCGTGCACATCGTGCATGGCGATGCCGAAAACGATGCGTTCAACCGTCTGGTACTTACCGCCGGCCTGCCTTGGCGCGACGTGGCGCTGCTGCGTGCTTACGCGCGTTACCTCAAGCAGATCCGCCTGGGCTTCGACCTGGGTTACATCGCCAGCACCCTGAACAACCACACCGACATCGCTCGTGAGTTGACCCGGTTGTTCAAGACCCGCTTCTACCTGGCGCGCAAGCTCACCGCCGATGACCTGGAAGACAAGCAGCAACGCCTGGAACAAGCGATTCTCACGGCCCTGGACGATGTTCAGGTGCTTAACGAAGACCGCATCCTGCGTCGCTACCTGGACCTGATCAAGGCCACCCTGCGCACCAACTTCTACCAGACCGACGCCAACGGCCAGAACAAGTCGTACTTCAGCTTCAAGTTCGACCCGCGTGCGATTCCTGAGCTGCCCAAGCCGGTGCCGAAGTTTGAAATCTTCGTGTACTCGCCGCGCGTTGAAGGCGTGCACCTGCGCTTTGGTAACGTTGCGCGCGGCGGCCTGCGCTGGTCCGACCGTGAAGAAGACTTCCGTACCGAAGTGCTCGGCCTGGTAAAAGCCCAGCAGGTCAAGAACTCGGTCATCGTGCCAGTGGGCGCGAAGGGCGGCTTCCTGCCGCGTCGCCTGCCATTGGGCGGCACCCGTGACGAGATCGCGGCCGAGGGCATCGCCTGCTACCGCATCTTCATTTCCGGCCTGTTGGACATTACCGACAACCTCAAGGACGGCGCCCTGGTGCCACCGGTCAACGTCGTGCGTCATGACGACGATGACCCGTACCTGGTCGTCGCGGCGGACAAGGGCACTGCGACCTTCTCCGACATCGCCAACGGCATTGCCATCGACTACGGCTTCTGGCTGGGCGATGCGTTCGCTTCCGGTGGTTCGGCAGGTTACGACCACAAGAAAATGGGCATCACCGCCAAGGGCGCGTGGGTCGGTGTACAGCGTCACTTCCGTGAGCGCGGCATCAACGTGCAGGAAGACAGCATCACCGTGGTGGGCGTCGGCGACATGGCCGGTGACGTGTTCGGTAACGGCTTGCTGATGTCCGACAAGCTGCAACTGGTCGCGGCCTTCAACCACCTGCATATCTTCATTGACCCGAACCCGAACCCGGCGACCAGCTTCGTCGAGCGCCAGCGCATGTTTGAGCTGCCGCGTTCGGCGTGGACCGACTACGACACCAGCATCATGTCCGAAGGCGGCGGGATCTTCTCGCGCAGTGCCAAAAGCATCGCTATTTCGCCACAGATGAAAGAACGCTTCGACATCCAGGCCGACAAGCTGACCCCGACCGAACTGCTCAACGCTTTGCTCAAGGCGCCGGTGGACCTGTTGTGGAACGGCGGTATCGGCACTTACGTCAAGGCCAGCACCGAAAGCCACGCCGATGTGGGCGACAAGGCCAACGACGCGCTGCGCGTCAATGGCAATGAGCTGCGCTGCAAAGTAGTGGGCGAGGGCGGTAACCTCGGCATGACCCAATTGGGCCGTGTGGAATTCGGCCTCAATGGCGGCGGCTCCAACACTGACTTCATCGACAACGCCGGTGGTGTGGACTGCTCCGACCACGAAGTGAACATCAAGATCCTGCTCAACGAAGTGGTGCAGGCCGGTGACATGACCGACAAGCAGCGCAACCAGCTGCTGGCGAGCATGACCGACGAAGTCGGCAACCTGGTGTTGGGCAACAACTACAAGCAGACCCAGGCGTTGTCCCTGGCCGCGCGCAAGGCTTACGAGCGTGCTGCCGAGTACAAGCGCCTGATGAGCGACCTGGAAGGCCGTGGCAAGCTGGACCGCGCCATCGAGTACCTGCCGACCGAAGAGCAGCTTGTGGAGCGTGCCTCCACCGGTAAGGGTTTGACCCGTCCTGAGCTGTCGGTGTTGATCTCCTACAGCAAGATCGACCTCAAGGAAGCCCTGCTCAAGTCGCTGGTGCCGGATGACGACTACCTGACCCGTGACATGGAGACCGCGTTCCCACCGAGCCTCGTGGCCAAGTTCGGCGAAGCCATGCGCCGTCACCGCCTCAAGCGCGAAATCGTCAGCACCCAGATCGCCAACGACCTGGTCAACCACATGGGCATTACCTTCGTTCAACGACTCAAAGAGTCGACCGGCATGAGCCCGGCGAACGTGGCCGGTGCTTACGTGATCGTGCGTGACATCTTCCACCTCCCGCACTGGTTCCGTCAGATCGAAGCCCTGGACCACCAGGTGTCCGCCGACGTGCAACTGGAGCTGATGGATGAGCTGATGCGCCTGGGCCGTCGTGCCACGCGCTGGTTCCTGCGCAGCCGTCGCAACGAGCAGGACGCTGGCCGCGACACCGCGCACTTCGGTCCGCACCTGGCGGCGTTGGGCCTCAAGCTCGACGAATTGCTGGAAGGCCCGACCCGCGAAGGCTGGCAGAACCGCTACCAGGCCTATACCGAAGCCGGCGTACCGGAGTTGTTGGCGCGCATGGTTGCAGGCACGACCCACCTGTACACCTTGCTGCCGATTATCGAAGCCGCCGACGTGACCGGGCATGACGCCGCCGAAGTGGCCAAGGCCTACTTCGCCGTCGGCAGCGCGCTGGACCTGCCGTGGTACCTGCAGCAGATCAGCGATCTGCCGGTGGCCAACAACTGGCAGGCCCAGGCCCGCGAAGCTTTCCGCGACGATGTGGACTGGCAGCAACGGGCGATCACCATCTCGGTACTGCAAATGGCCGACGCGCCACAAGACATGGAAGCCCGCGTGGCCCTGTGGCTTGAGCAGCACCAGGACATGGCCGATCGCTGGCGCGCAATGATGGTCGAAATCCGTGCAGCAGTCGGCACGGACTACGCCATGTATGCGGTCGCCAACCGTGAGTTGCTCGACCTGGCGTTGAGCGGTCAGTCGGTGCTGCAACCGGCTTGATCCCTCGGTAAAACAAAAGCCCCCGTATCGTAAGATGCGGGGGCTTTTTGTTGGAACGCCCTCCAGCAAACACCACACACCCAATGTGGGAGCTGGCTTGCCTGCGATAGCGGTCTTTCAGTAACAGGAAGGCTGCTGACCCACCGCTATCGCAGGCAAGCCAGCTCCCACAGTTTGATGTTCATCCACTTGGACTCAGTGGTGTTTGAGTAATTTGCTTTCCAGATGATCCAGGTGCTGAGTCATCAGGGTCACGGCGCCACTTGAATCGCGTTGCTCCACCGCATCGACAATCCCCAGATGCTCCTGCCAGGCGCAGTAGGTGCAGGCTTTCGCCTCATATTGCGCAATGATCAACGACGTCAGTGGCACCAGGCTGTTGAGGAATTGCGCCAACGGTGCGTTGCCTGCCATCTGCGCCAATTGCAGATGAAACTCCCCCGATAATCGAATCGCTGGCCCGCGCTGGTCGCGTTCGATGCAGTCGCGCTCCCGTGCAATCAACTCGCGCAGCTGGCGTATCTGCGGGGTGGTCGCTTGGGCGCAGGCCAACTGCACCACGGTGATCTCGGTCATCCGCCGCGCCTCCAGAATCTGACGCGCCTGCTGCGCATCCGGCGCCGCCACCTGGGCACGCTGGTTGGGGCGCAGGATGATCACTTGCTGATGGGACAGCTTGGCCAGCACACGGCGAATCACACTGCGGCTCACACCAAAGGTTTCGCCCAGGCTCTCTTCGGTAAAACGGCTGGCCGGGGCGATGCGTTGTTCGAGGATGGCATCGAACAGGCGTGGGTAGATGTCATCCACCGAAAGTTTTTTACCGCCAACCAGGCGCAGGGCAGGGAGGACGGCATTGCGTTGCAGGGCGGGGGCGCTCATGGTCGGTCTCCAAAAAATCAGCTGCCCAGATGGTCGTCCGGGATATTCAAACGAATGCCCATGCGCAGGCCTTCCTGGAGGATATGTCGGCGCATTTCGGCGCTGGCCAGGGCGCTGTTCTTGTTGCGGATGGCGCGCACCACGGCGTCGTTTTCCTGCAGGCGTTCGGCCAAGTGCTCGGGTGAATTGCGCAGTACCTGGGCGCTTTGCTTGAGGGCGTTGCTGGTTTGTTGCACCACGTTCTGGAAGATCGGGTTGGACGTCAGCGCGAACAGCTCTTCGTGAAAGCCGATGTAGGCGTTCATGCCCGCTTCGGCGTCGCCGGCATCCAGGGCTTCGCGCATGTCCATCAAGGTCAGGCGCAATTGGCCGACTTCCTTGCTGCTGATGGACTGGGCCACCAGGCCGACAATGAAGGGTTCGAGGGTGTAGCGCAGTTGCAGGATATCTTCGAGGCTGGCGTCGGCCACGGCGTCGCTGGACTGTGGCTCGCTGACGCTGGTTTCCAGCACGACCACGCCTTTGCCGGGCATCGAGCGCACCAGGCCCAGGGTTTCCAGCACGATCACGGCTTCGCGCAGGCTCGGGCGGCTGATGCCCATCTGCTCGGCCAGTTCACGCTGGCCGGGGAGCATGTCGCCCTGGCGCCACTGGCCCCGCTTGAGTGCGGCGCGCAGTTTTTCTACGACTGAGTTGACGACGGTTGAAGTGCTGATCACGTCTACGTCTCCTTGATGTTGCCAATAGGGTCGCGATTCCATGTGGGACCCGACAAGCCAGCTCCCACAGTTGGATCGCGTTGCTAGAATTCCTGATGCGCCGGCAGCACCGGCTTCTTGGCCTGGAAGGCATACCCTTGCTCGCCATCGAGCACCTTGTTGGCGCGCTGGATATCAATGTCTTTTTCCCAACGGGCAATGGCCACGGTAGCGACACAGTTGCCGATCAGGTTAGTCAGCGCGCGGCCGATGCCCATGAACCAGTCCACCGCCAACACCAGCACCAGCCCCACCACCGGAATCGCCGGGATCGCGGTCAGCGTGGCCGCCAAAATCACCAGCGCCGAGCCCGGAATGCCGTGGGCACCTTTGGAGGTGATCAACGACACCAGCAGGATGGTCAGCAAATCAGTCATCGACAGCGGTGTGCCGGTGGCATTGGCGATAAATACGATGGCCAGGGTCAGGTAGATCGAGAAACCGTCGAGGTTGAACGAATAACCGGTCGGAATCACCAGGCCGACGGTGGAGCTGCCAATGCCCAAGTGCTCGAGTTTACGCATGATCTGCGGCAATACCGCGTCGGAGGAGGCGGTGCCCATCACGATCAGCAGCTCTTCGCGCAGGTACTTGAGCAGCGGCAGCATGCGCAGGCCGGACAAACGCATCACCAGGCCCAGCACCAGCCCGACAAAAGCAAAGCAGGTCAGGTAGAACAAACCCACCAGGCTGCCCAGGTGCTGCAGCGAATCCAGGCCGTAGGTACTGGTGGTAAAGGCGATGGCGCCGAATACACCGATCGGCGCCAGACGCACAATCATGCCCATGATGCGAAAGATCACGTGGCTAAGCTCGTTGATCAGCCGTGAGATACCGGAAGCGGCTTCGCCCACCAGGTTCAGCGCGCTGCCGAACAGCACCGAAAACAGCAGCACTTGCAGCACATTGTTGTCGGCAAAGGCGCCGATCACCGAATTGGGGATCAGGTCCATCAGGAACTGGCTGGTGCCGCGAATGTGCTGGCCCTTGTCGGCCAGCTCATTGAGACCGGCGGATGACAGTTGCTCCAAGTGAATATTGGCGCCTTGGCCAATACCCGTGCTGAAGGCCATGATCAGGCCGATCACCAGGGCGACGGTGGTCAGCACTTCGAAGTAGATCACTGACTTCAAGCCAATGCGTCCGACCTTCTTCAGGTCGCCGGCGCCGGAGATCCCGCTGACCACCACGCAGAATACGATCAGGCCAATCAGCATTTTGATCAGCTTGATAAAGCCGTCACCCAGGGGTTTGAGTTGTGAGGAGAATTCGGGAAGGGCCAGGCCGCAGATAACGCCTAACATCAGGCCAATCACGACTTGCAGGAAAATCGAACGCGAGCACCATCTGAGCATGGGAGGGATCTCTATTCGGTGCCCTGGTGGTTCCAGGGCTTAATTGTTGTGGTCTTACCGGTATGTCCAGTGCGCGGCCAGTCTACGCTGGGTTTTTTTCAAATCACAAGTAAATATTCGACGGTTGTCAGGTCCCGGTCTGACCAGTTGGTCGGTAAGGGTGATGCTTGAGCGGTTGGCGGGCGGTAAATTTTTTCGCTTATGATCCGCGCCTTGATTGGCGAGGTAGTCGATGGACAAACCAGGGTTGACCACGGATTCAGCAGGCCAGACTCACTGCACCTGGCGCACGGCCGCGCCGGAGTACCCGCGTTACCACGACGCCGAGTGGGGCGTGCCGGTCGCAGACGATATCCAACTGTACGAGAAGATCTGCCTGGAAGGTTTCCAGGCGGGCATGGCGTGGATCACCATTTTGCGCAAGCGCGAGCAGTTTCGGGCGGCGTTCGAAGGGTTTGATTTTCGCCGTGTCGCCCACTACACCGAGGCCGATATCGAGCGGCTGATGAACGACCCAGGCATCGTGCGCAACCGCGCGAAGGTCGTCTCGACCATCAATAACGCACGCCGGGCCTGTGAGTTGGTGGACGAAACCGGTTCGCTGGCGCGCTGGTTGTGGGCGTTTGAACCCACGCCCGAGGAACGCCCGGCGGTGGTGGACATGGCGTACTGGACCGGCAACCCGACGTCACCGGCGTCGGTGCGTTTGTCCAAAGCCTTGAAGAAGCGCGGCTGGACCTTTGTTGGCCCCACCACGATGTACGCGCTGATGCAGGCGATGGGGATGGTCAATGATCACTTGGAGGGCTGCGTTTGCCGCCCGCGCATAGAGGCGATACGCCAACAGTTCAAGCGCCCTTGAGTGTGTGGCGAGGGAGCTTGCTCCCGTTGGACTGTGCAGCAGTCTCCCGATTTTTGGGGGCGCTTCGCACCCCAGCGCAAGCAAGCTTGCTCGCCACAGTAAGCTTGCTACCCCAGGGATTTTGCGGTGCCTGGAAGGTCAGGTCAGGACAGGAAGCCACCGTCCACATTCAGCGACACACCGGTGGTGTAGCTGGACGCATCACTGGCCAGGAACAGCACCGCACCGGCCATCTCGCTCGGGTCGGCTACGCGCTTGAGCGGGATCTGCGCCAGGGCCACCTTCAGGATCGCGTCGTTCTTGACCAGCGCCGAGGCGAACTTGGTGTCGGTCAGGCCCGGCAGCAAGGCGTTGCAACGGATGCCGAACGCCGCGCATTCCTTGGCAAACACTTTGGTCATGTTGATCACGGCGGCCTTGGTCACCGAGTAGATGCCTTGGAACACGCCCGGGGAGATGCCGTTGATCGAGGCCACGTTGATGATGCTGCCGCCGCCGTTGTCGCGCATCAGCTTGCCGGCTTCCACCGACATGAAGAAGTAACCGCGGATGTTCACGTCAACGGTCTTCTGGAAGGCGCCCAAGTCGGTGTCCAGTACGTTGCAGAATTGCGGGTTGGTTGCAGCGTTGTTAACCAGGATATCCAGGCGCCCAAACTGTTCGCGGATACCGGCGAACACTTGGGTAATCTGCTCCATTTCGCCGATATGACAGGCCACGGCGGTGGCTTTGCCGCCCGCGGCGATGATCGCGTCGGCCACGTGCTGGCAGCCTTCGAGCTTGCGGCTGGAGACGATCACATGGGCGCCTTGCTGGGCCAGGAGCTTGGCGATGGCTTCACCGATGCCACGGCTGGCGCCGGAAACGAAAGCGATCTTGCCGTCGAGGTCGAACAGGTGGGTCTTGGACATGCTGGGTTCCTTGCTCTTGTAGTCAGAGGGCTGATTTAGCGATGACATTCAGGCTCATTTGCTCCAGCAGCTTGTTCATATGGATGAACTGCGCAAAGCGTTTGTCCTGGGTCTGGCCGTGAAAAAAGCGGTAGTAGATCTGCTGCACAATGCCGGCCAGGCGGAACAGGCCGTAGGTGTAGTAGAAGTCGAAATTATCGATCTGGATGCCGGAGCGCTCGGCGTAATAGTCGACGAATTGGCGACGAGTCAGCATGCCCGGCGCGTTACTGGGCTGGCGGCGCATCAGTTGCACGGGCGCAGGGTCAGCGGCTTCGATCCAGTAGGCGAGGGTGTTGCCCAAGTCCATCAGCGGGTCGCCCAACGTGGTGAGTTCCCAGTCCAGCACGCCGATGATCTGCATCGGGTTGTGCGGGTCGAGGATCACGTTGTCGAAGCGGTAGTCGTTGTGCACGATGCTGGAGGTCGGGTGGTCGGCCGGCATCTTGTCGTTGAGCCACGCGCGCACGGTTTCCCAGCTGGGTGCGTCGGGCGTCAGGGCTTTTTCGTAGCGGTCGCTCCAACCGCGGATCTGGCGTGCTACATAACCTTCGGGCTTGCCCAGGTCGGCCAGGCCGCAGGCAGCGTAGTCGACCTGGTGCAGTTCGACGAATTTATCGATAAAGCTCTTGCACAGCGCCTCGGTCTTGGCCGCGTCCAGGCCCAGTTCGGCCGGCAGGTCAGAGCGCAGGATGATGCCGTTGACGCGCTCCATCACATAGAACTCGGCGCCGATCACCGACTCGTCAAGGCAGTGCACATAGGCTTTGGGGCAATACGGGAAGCCGTCCTTGAGCTGGTTGAGAATGCGGTATTCGCGGCCCATGTCGTGGGCGGACTTGGCTTTGTGGCCAAATGGCGGGCGGCGCAGCACGAATTCCTGGCCAGGGTATTCCAGCAGGTAAGTCAGGTTGGATGCGCCACCGGGGAACTGGCTGATCTTGACCGTGCCGGCAAGGCCCGGAATATGCGCCTTGAGGTAGGGATCGATGAGGCTGGCATCAAGTTCTTCGCCGGGGCGAATATGGGTCGATTGGTCGTTAAGCGCCATGCTTATCCCTTCTGCTTATTCTAAAGGCCTTGGACTATTGGCTAATCTAATGCGCACCGCCGCCCAGCGACAAGGTCGGGGCGGCTTAATAGGTTAGCGTGTTGGACGATGATCAGCGGGCCTGATGTGCTCAAATCACCAGCATGGCCCGGCCACCGGGGTTGCACGACAAATTGGCACCGATTTCGACTTTTGCCAGGTCGATGCCCAGGCCGGCGAGCAGGTTGTTGACGATGGGGTCGAGCAGCGGGCCGAGCAGCCCGGCAATCAAGCCGCCCAGGGTGGTGAGCAAGCCGTTGACCACGCCCGTGACCAGGCCCAACACGGCGCCCAACAGGCTGGCCATTTTGGGCGGGTGGTTGATCAGTTGGATGCCGGTGAGTGTTTGCTTGAGGCTGCTGACTGCGTTCGAGCTGGCGAATGCGTAATAGAGCGGTTGCTGGTTGATAGCGGGCGGCTCGGTGTAGGTGTGCGCACGCTGGGTTTTCAACACGTCGCTGTCGATTCGGATGCCCAGGCCGCCCGCCGCAAAGGCCTGCCTGTCGCTACACACGCCGGTGCCGCGCTTGCAGGTTTTGGTGCCGATATCCACCACCGGGTACTCGTCTACCTTGAGTTTTTCTGTGGACGAGTACAGATTCTTGGGGTCAACCTGGCCAATCATCGCGCGCAATGCCGAGGTTTCGCCGAGTACCGACAACGACTTTTTGCCGCTGTCGCAACTGTAGCCAGTGACCATAGCGCTGCCGCCAGCGGCTTCCAGGGCGATGTCGAGGGTGTCGCCGATTTCCAGGCTGGCGACCAGGCAACAATTGGGATCGAGTAAGCCAAACAGGCCGCCCAGCAGGTCACTGAGCGCTTGCACCGTGCCACCCAGCAGGTTATTCACCAGCGTGACGATCGGCAGTTTTACCGAAATCAAAGTGCGCACCTGGGCGGTGCGCACATAAATGGGCTGCTTGGCGATATCTTTGGGGTTGCCGATGCTGGAAACCTGCCCGGGCTCGATCACTTTGGTCGACACGGTCACGCCGAGCAGGCCCAGCACATCCACCGGCAGCTCCACGGCAACTGCGCTGGCCTTGTTCGACAGCTGCACAAAGCCCTGGATCAGGTTGAACAGTTGCAGGTTCACATCCAGCGCACTTTTGTCGGTGCCGTTCTGGATATTGATCAGGTCGCCCAGGTGCAGGATCTGCGTGCCCGGCGCAATCAGCTTGATGGCTTCCAGGTTGTTGATCACCACTTTGACCGCGTCACCGCCCAGCTTGAGCACATCAATGGCCGCCTGGATCAGTTGGCCTACAGTGGCGTCGGTCTTGAGCAGTTGGTCGTAGTTACCGGCGCTGACTTTCAATTGGATGGCCAGCGCATCCAGGTACTTGAGCAAGCTGATATCGGTATTGAGCAGCCCATTCCAGCCGACTGCGTCCAACTGCAACTTGCCGCCCAGCAGGCCGCCGATCAAGGCGTTGAGGGCGACCGACTGGGTGCTGTCCACCGTTAACAAGGTGCTGCGAACCGTGAGCTGGGCAACCGTTGGGGTGGGTGCGGCGGCGACGGCGGTGGCGCTGAGCAGCGTTGTCAGGTTGACGGGCTGGCCCGAGAACAGCGTGAGCAAGCCATGGGCAAGGCTGGTGTGCACGCGATGGGTAGCAATCACCCGGATGGCATCGGTTTTGCTCGGGTCGGCGCTGAACGTGCGCATAAAATCTGCGCCGGTGGCCAGGGTGCCGCAGGCGGTCGCCAGCGTGCGATTGTCGTCAAGGCTAAAGTTGTTGCGTGCCGCGCTTTCGGTCGCAAATTGTGCGGCATTGTTAGCGGGCGCCGCGCATGTGCCGCTGCGGCTCACCGCTTCCAGCGCAGCCGTATCGGCCACACGCTGCAATTTGCGTTTCTCCAGATACAGGCGACCGCTGTCGACCACCAGCAGCAGAAACAGCAGCGCAATACCAAGGGTTACCGCGCCTATCAGGCCGATGGCGCCGCGTTGGCGGGCCGGGCCGAGTCCATGGCCAATCATTGTGCGTTCCTTCGCCGGTCCTGCACCGACGTCCTGAGCATCCCCGCAAGCAGTGTAGTCAGGTTTTGCGTCGGCGCTGGCTAATCGCTACTAGTTGCGCGGCGGCAGGGTAACCGGTGTCAGCACTGGGCGGCCGGCGAAATATTCCACCAGGTTATCGGCCACGCGTTGCACGGTGTCGTGGGCCGCTTCCGGCGACAGGCCGGCGACATGGGAGGTGAGCACGGTATTGCTCAGCCGCTTGAGGGCGTCGGGCACTTTCGGTTCATCGTCGAACACATCCAGCGCGGCACCGCCGATACGCCGTTGCTCCAGCGCAGCCACCAAGTCCGCAGTCACCACCACGCTGCCGCGTCCGATGTTCACCAGGTAACCGTTCGGCCCCAGCGCATCCAGGGCATGGCGATCAATCAGGTGGCGGGTGCTGGCCCCGCCCGGCGTGGCCAGGATCAGGAAGTCCGAGGTGCGCGCCAGCTCCACGGCGGTTGCGCAATAGGTGTAGTCCACATCGTCGCGGGGCTGGCGGTTGTGGTAACTCACTTCCATGCCAAAGCCGAGGGCGGCACGTTTGGCAATCTCCATGCCCACTGCGCCGAGACCGAGAATGCCCAGTTGCTTGCCGCCCAGGGAAGGGCGCATCACTTTGGGCCATTCGCTGCGCCGCACCGCCGCGTCAGTCTGGGGAATGCCACGCACCAGCGACAACAGCAACGCCATGGCGTGGTCAGCCACTGACGGCGCGTTTACGCCGGCGCCGTTGGTTACCACGATCCCGCGATTGCTCGCCGCTTGCAGGTCCACGTGCTCATAGCCGGCGCCGATCACGCAGATAATCTCGAGCAACGGCAGCGCCGCGATTTCCTCGGCATACAGCCCCAGCGGGCCACGGGTGAGTACCGCCTTGATCTGCGCGCCGTGGGCCTTGATCGCCTGGGCACGCTCGGCCGGTGTCGGCGCCAGAATCACATGGAAGTCGTTACTCTCGATGATTTGCAGGTATTCGTTGATGGTTTCAACCAGGACCAGAACAGTGGTGGACATCGGAAGGCTCTTCCTGAAGGGTTTGATAGGAGGAGTATGCGGGATTTGTAAGACGGAACGATTTGTTCGGTCAGAAAAAATCCCGCACAGGCAGTTCTAGAACTCAACATCCTGAGCTTTCACCCGCTTCACAAACGCCCCCGCCAAGGTCGCATTGTGATGCTCGATGATCGCCTTGGCCGGCAAGGTCGGGGTGTCCATGCAGGTGTGGGCGTCCTCGGGCAGTACCACCGTAAACCCAAGCTCCACCGCCACTCGGCACGTGGTGTCGATGCAAAACTGGGTTTTCATGCCGACCACCACCAATTCATCGACCTGTGCCGCCGCCAGTTGTTGCGCCAGGTCAGTGCCCAGGAAGCAGCTGGGGCGGGTTTTGTTGAACAGGTGATCGTGAGCGTCGTCGACGTCGAGGCCATGCCACAGTTGCCATAACGGGCTGCCGGCTTCGATCGGTGAGCCTGCCGGGCCGGTGTGGCGAGCGACGAAGATAGCTACGTTGGCCCTGCGGGCGCGCTGGATAAGCTGGTTGATGGTGCCCAGCACGCGCTCGCGCTCGAAGGGCTGTTGCGGCCCGTCGTATAAACCGGTTTGCATATCGATGATCAACAGGGCGTTAGCCATGGTCTTGCTCCTTGCAGTGGCCAGCGGGCGGGGCAATAAAAAGGCCCCGTCCATTGCTGGCGGGGCCTTGGGGTGTTTCGGGGTGTTTTTAGCTTTCGCACCCACAGCCACCGCCCGACCCGCCATAAGCGGTCGTGGTGGTGGTGCGGGTGAGGCGGCGCTGAATGAGATTCATGGCTCGATCATGCTGGGGCGGGCGCGTGGCTGTCAACGGCGCTGCCATAGCTTCCTCAAAGGGCCGCCGCCACACTGCCATTATTGGGCAGAATCCGCCTGCTGCGCCTGGATTTGCTCTGCTTGCGCGATCGGCCTGAAATCGTAGGTAGGATAGAATTCCGTTGTGTAGGCGCCCCAGGCAGTGCGCTCTATCGCCAGATTGACCTCTACCAGGCGCGAAGCCGGCAGGCGTAGCACGACGATCTGTCCGATGCCCATGGTGACATTCCAACTGACCACTTCAACCCCGGCAGGAGGAAATACCTTGTGAAAGGCTTGCTTCGCCAATTGTGCCTTCAACTCGCTCAAGGGCCGCGACTGATCATGTTTGAGAAACACCGTTAACATGACGGCGTTATCAGCTGTGGCCGCCACAGTGCTTACGCTGGAGGGAGCGGCGGTGTTGGCAGTGGCTGCTGCGGGCAACAGAGCAACAGTCAACAGCACAGGTATTAACAATGATGTGAGGGCGTTACATGGCTTCATCTTGGGCACCTTGCAGTCTATTAATTCAAGCGGCGTATCGTCAGGCGTGAGGGCTGACTAGTTCGACAGCGCAGTTTTTATCGGGCCGATATAAGGCGCATGGACGACATAGATTCGAACAGGAGGGTTGTTGGCAATCATGTCGCGAGGTACTTCGCGCGAGTAGATGAACTCGTTCTTATCCAGTTTTTCCAGTCGCCTGACCACGGTTTTGGTCGGTCCCACATCGGGCACCAGAATATGGGTATTTTGGTCGCCTGTGACGAGGAAGTAGCCGCCACCGCCATCGGCGTATTTTGAAAGCCCGGTGTCAGCATAGAAGAACTCATAACGGTTGCGCTGTGGGTCCCACATTGAAATGCCCACCACACCGGGGTAGTTGGCCTTGACATCCTTATCCGGGGCACCCTCGATATAGACTTTGGTGGTCAACCATTGTGGGGAAGAGGCCAGCGCCTGGATATCCCGTTCAGGCGCGGTTGGCGTTGCGTAACTTTCGCTGGATTTAAATAGGCCGATAAGACACAGACCAGTTAATACAATACTGAGTGTTTTCATTCTTGAATTCCTGAGGCTGCTGGCTAAGAGCGCGGCATGATGTTTGTGCGAGGGACGCGGCGATCTTAGTGTGTGCTCTGGCGGCGGCTCAATGGTTATGTATGGTCTTGTAATAGTTAATGGTCTATCTCAGTGGAAATATTATTTAGATGTAGGCTGTGTCTGGTTTAAATGTCGGATACTTCTTGGAAGTTGCTTCGTTTAACGGATTTTTGGCAAGGCCATAACCTTTCGCAGCCCACGAAAGCTGCCGTCCGCCACCCTCCTTGAATTGCTGCGCCGCTCAACCATTCCTCAGCTAAGTCTTTGCTTATTCGAGAGAATCCCGGACAATCCGGCCCCTTCTATGGTCGAGGCGCTGCCTGTCAGGTTTTTCTGACTCGCCCCGGCCGTGTAAATGCGGAGATCCGACCGGATGAATGATCAGGCCAATAGCGTCGACGAACGCTATGCAACGACACCTGCAACCCTCACAAGCTGGAGCCGCCAGGACACCACCTGGATGCTCGGCCTGTTCGGCACCGCTATTGGCGCCGGTACTTTGTTTTTGCCGATCAACGCCGGCCTGGGCGGCTTCTGGCCCCTGGTGATCCTGGCATTGCTGGCGTTCCCGATGACGTTCTTCGCTCACCGTGGCCTGACGCGCTTCGTGCTGTCCGGCCGTGCCGGCTCTGACATCACCGACGTGGTTGAAGAGCATTTCGGCCTCAAGGCCGGTGCACTGATCACCTTGCTGTACTTCTTCGCCATCTTCCCGATCCTGCTGATCTACAGTGTGGCCCTGACCAACACCGTCAGCAGCTTCATGGAACACCAACTGCACATCATGCCGCCGCCACGGGCGATCCTGGCCTTTGTGCTGATCCTCGGCTTGCTGGCCGTGGTGCGTTGCGGCGAGCAAGTGATCGTCAAGGCCATGAGCCTGATGGTGTATCCGTTTATCGTTGCCTTGCTGTTCCTGGCGGTGTACCTGGTCCCGCACTGGACCGGTGGCATTCTCAGCACTGCCAAAGAAGTACCGGCGCCGTCTGCGCTGCTCAATACCTTGTGGCTGGCGATTCCGGTGATGGTGTTCTCGTTCAACCATTCGCCGATCATCTCGGCGTTCGCGGTCGACCAGAAGCGCCAGTACGGCGCCAATGCCGATGAGCGCAGCTCGCAGATCCTGTGCCGCGCGCACCTGTTGATGGTGGTAATGGTGCTGTTCTTCGTGTTCAGCTGCGTGCTGACGCTGTCGCCGGCACAGCTGGCCGAAGCAAAAGCGCAGAACCTGTCGATCCTGTCGTACCTGGCCAACCACTTCGACAACCCGACCATCGCCTTCGCCGCACCGTTGATTGCATTCGTGGCGATTGCCAAGTCGTTCCTGGGCCACTACATCGGTGCCAGTGAGGGCCTTAAGGGGTTGGTATTGAAAACCGGGCGTCGTCCGGCTGCCAAGTCCCTGGACCGCATGACCGCCGCGTTCATGCTGGTAGTGTGCTGGCTGGTCGCCACGCTCAACCCGAGCATTCTCGGCATGATCGAAACCCTGGGCGGCCCGATCATCGCGTCGATCCTGTTCCTGATGCCGATGTACGCGATCCGCAAGGTGCCGGCCATGGCCAAGTACCGTGGGCAAGCATCCAATGTGTTTGTCACCGCGGTGGGCCTGGTCGCGATTACTGCGTTGGTTTACTCGCTGTTGTCCTGATGACAGACGCCGGGTAGCAAAGCCGATTCGCGCACTGCGTGAATCGGCTTTTTTTTGTGTCCGAAAAAATCCCCATGCCAATGAGGGCTAAGCTGTCGACGTGTTGGTTCCCTTTGGAGATACCCATGGCTCGGCCCCGCCCGCAATTGGTCACAGGCAAGCTGGAAAAACTGCACCCTACACAATTGACGGTCGGTATGGCTGAAGTCGCTGCCAAGCGCGACGCCTGGACCAAACTCAAGCGCAAGGAGCGCGCCGCCGCCCTCGACAAGCACTGGTTCCCTTGTGTGCTGGGGCCGGACGAGCGCTACTACATCACCGATCATCACCACTTCGGTATGGCTTTGATTCTGGAAGAGGTCAAGAGTGTGTCGCTGCTGATGCTCAAGGACCTGTCTTTCGTGGAGCGCAGCACCTTCTGGAATGTCATGGCATTCAATCAATGGGTCCACCCCTACGACGCGCGCGGTTTGCGGCGTACCTATGAGGCCATTCCCCGCAAGATTACCGACCTGCAGGACGACCCTTACCGCAGCCTTGCCGGCCTGCTGCGTACCGCCGGCGGTTACGCCAAGGACGCAACACCGTTCAGCGAGTTTTTGTGGGCGGACTTCTTTCGCAGCCGTATCGGCAGCGATGTTGTCAGCCAGCCAAATGCCAAATTGTTGGGCAAGGCCATGACTCTGGCGCGCAGCCAGGAAGCCCGTTATTTGCCAGGATGGGTTGGGCCGATTGAAAACTGAAACCGTTACGCCCGTTGCCGTACCCCCTAATCGTACCCAGGACATCCTGGCCGGGTTGTCTATCGCCGGGTTACTGCTGCCGGAGGCTGTGGCGTATTCCAGCATCGCTGCGTTGCCGCCGCAGGCCGGTGTGATCGCCTTGTTTGCCGGGTTGGTGTGCTACGGCCTGTTGGGCACCAGCCGTTTTGCAATTGTCTCGGCCACTTCCTCTTCTGCGGCGGTATTGGCGGCAGCTACCGCCAGCCTGGCCGGGGATGATCCGGCGCTGAGACTGTCCCTGGCCTTCGGGCTGGTGCTGATCACCGGCGTGCTGTTTGTGTTGGCCGGTTTGTTCAAGCTGGGCGGTGTTACGTCGTTTATCGCCAAGCCGGTGTTGCGCGGTTTTGCCTTCGGCCTGGCGTTGACCATCATCCTCAAGCAACTGGCCAGTGTGGTGGGCGTACACCTGACCGATAACAACCTGATCCGCTTCCTGCCGCAGTTACTGGAGCAATTAGCGCACTGGAACTGGCCGGCGGCGCTGGTCGCAGCGGCAGCATTGGCGGTGTTATGGCTGTGCGCGCGAATCCCGCGCTTGCCGGGCGGCTTGCTGGTGGTGGTCCTGGGGATTGTTGCCGGGCAGTACCTGGGCTTGCAGGCCCATGGCGTGGCCTTGATCGGCATGATTGATCTGCGCCTGGAGCTGGGGCACTTTCCCGTGCTGCCGTTCGCGGATTGGTTGCGCCTGGGCGAGTTAGCCTTTGCCTTGGTCATGATCCTGTATGCGGAGTCCTACGGCTCTATCAGTTCGTTCGCACTTAAACATGGCGACCGGGTGTCATCCAATCGCGATCTGTTGGCGCTGGGCGCGGCGAACCTGGTGTCCGGGTTGTTCCACGGCATGCCCGCCGGCGCGGGCTATTCGGCGACGTCGGCGAATGAGGCTGCCGGCGCCGGTTCGCGCCTGGCGGGCATCGTTGCGGCGCTGGTGGTGCTGGTGATCGTGTTGACGGTGCTGCCGTATGTGGCGTTAACGCCGGAGCCGGTGCTCGCAGCCATCGTCATCTATGCGCTGGGCCGTGGCTTGAGCCTGCAACCCCTGGGCCGTTACTTCCTGTGGCGCCGCGACCGGTTGCTGGTGATCTGCGCGGTGGCGGCAGTGCTTGTGCTGGGCGTGCTGGATGGCTTGCTGGTGGCGGTGGCGATCAGCGTAGTGTTGATGCTGCGCCAGATGTCTTCGGCGGATATTCAAGTGCTGGGGCGCCTGGGCGACAGTCATGACTTTGTTGACCGTCAACACCATGCGGATGCGGTGCAGGTGCCTGGCTTGCTGATTGTGCGGCCCAGTGAGGCGCTGTTTTTCGCCAATGCCGAACGCATCCTGGGCGCGGCGTTGCGCTTGATGCGTCAGTCGCCGGTCGAGGCGGTGGTGTTGAGCCTGGAAGAATCGCCCGACCTTGACGGCACCAGTATCGAGGCGCTGGCGGCGTTTTTTGCGCAGGTGCACGGGGAGGGCAAGCGGCTGGTACTGGCGCGGGTGCGGCATGCGGCGATGGAAGTGCTGCAAGCCTTGCCCGAAGCCGTTGCGCCACAGGTTTTGCTGAGTGCCTTGAGTGTTGATGGTGCAGTGCAGTTGGCGTTGCACGCCAGGTCTTGAGTGCAAGTGATCAAAAAATGTGGGAGCTGGCTTGCCTGCGATAGCATCAACTCGGTGTGTCTGATGTACCGAGGTGTCTGCATCGCAGGCAAGCCAGCTCCCACAGAAAAGCAGATCCTCAGTGTATGTAAATCCGCTTTTCGCTTTTGATCTAACCACTCAGGTCGGCTTTCAGGCCGCCGTGCTGTAGATCTTGATCTTGATTTTGATCTGAGGCGGCCCGTTAACCACGATGGCCGGAGTGCGGGCATGCCGAGCCTAGGCGAGGCACCGAGTGGTGAGGCACAAACCTTTTGGTTACTTTTGGCTGGGCCGGCATTCCGGGCGTTTGCCAAAAGTGACCCGCTGTAAGAGCGGAACCATAGGTCGCCGCTATCAAAGAAATGGATATGTACACCACCAAAAGCCCGCCACAGCAGTCAAGCCAGCCCCCACAGTTGTTTATCAGTGTGACGAATACTCGTATTCCAGGCATAAAAAAACGCCGCGCATCTTGCGATGCGCGGCGTTTTTTAAATCACAACATCTTAGGCTTGAATCACCGGGATGTTGGCGCTTGCTGCGATTTTGCGGAACTCGGCGATCTGGTCGAAGTTCAGGTAGCGGTAAACGTCGCTGGCCATGGTGTCCAGTTTCGCTGCGTAACCCATGTACTCTTCGACGGTCGGCAGGCGACCCAGCGTGGAGGCAACTGCCGCCAGTTCTGCCGAAGCCAGGTAGACGTTCGCGCCATCACCCAGACGGTTCGGGAAGTTACGGGTCGAAGTCGATACGACAGTCGAGTTCGGCTCTACACGTGCCTGGTTACCCATGCACAGCGAGCAGCCCGGCATTTCCATGCGCGCGCCAGCCTTGCCGTAGATGCCGTAGTAGCCTTCTTCGGTCAGTTGGTGAGCGTCCATCTTGGTCGGCGGCGACAGCCACAGACGGGTTGGCAGCTGACCCTTGACCTGCTCCAGCAGCTTACCGGCAGCGCGGAAGTGACCGATGTTGGTCATGCACGAACCGATGAACACTTCGTCGATCTTCTCGCCGGCAACACTGGACAACAGACGGGCGTCGTCCGGGTCGTTCGGTGCGCAGAGGATCGGCTCGTTGATTTCGGCCAGGTCGATCTCGATGATTTCGGCGTATTCGGCGTCGGCATCGGCTTCCATCAGCTCCGGGTTGGCAACCCAGGCTTCCATCGCTTGGGCGCGACGTTCCAGGGTGCGTGCATCGCCGTAGCCTTCGCCGATCATCCAGCGCAGCAGGGTGATGTTGGAGTTCAGGTACTCGGTGACGGAGTCCTTGGACAGCTTGATGGTGCAACCGGCAGCCGAACGTTCAGCCGAGGCGTCGGACAGCTCAAAGGCTTGTTCCAGCGTCAGGTCGTTCAGGCCTTCGATTTCCAGGATGCGGCCGGAGAAGGCGTTCTTCTTGCCTTTCTTCTCTACGGTCAGCAGGCCAGCCTGGATCGCGTAGTAAGGAATGGCATGAACCAGGTCACGCAGGGTGATGCCAGGTTTCATTTTGCCTTTGAAGCGCACCAGGATCGATTCCGGCATGTCCAGTGGCATTACGCCAGTGGCTGCGGCGAACGCGACCAGACCGGAACCGGCCGGGAACGAGATGCCCATCGGGAAACGGGTGTGGGAGTCACCACCGGTACCGACGGTATCCGGCAGCAGCATACGGTTCAGCCAGCTGTGGATGATGCCGTCGCCTGGACGCAGCGAAACACCGCCACGGGTCATGATGAAGTCAGGCAGGGTGTGGTGGGTGGTCACGTCGATCGGCTTAGGGTAAGCCGCGGTGTGGCAGAAGGACTGCATTACCAGATCGGTCGAGAAGCCCAGGCACGCCAGGTCCTTGAGTTCATCACGGGTCATTGGACCGGTGGTGTCCTGGGAACCTACGGTGGTCATCTTCGGTTCGCAGTAGGTGCCAGGACGAACGCCTTTGCCTTCTGGCAGACCGCAGGCCTTGCCGACCATTTTCTGTGCCAGGGTGAAGCCTTTGCCGGTGTCGACAGGTGCTTCAGGCAGTTTGAACAGGTCGGTAGGGCCAAGGCCCAGTTCAGCACGCGCCTTGTCGGTCAGGCCGCGACCGATGATCAGCGGGATACGGCCGCCGGCGCGAACTTCGTCCAACAGAACCGGGGTCTTCATTTCGAAGGTGGTCAGGACTTCGTCGGTGCCGTGTTTGCAGACTTTGCCAGCATGCGGGTACAGGTCGATCACGTCGCCCATGTTCATGTTGGTGACGTCGAATTCGATTGGCAGTGCGCCGGCATCTTCCATGGTGTTGTAGAAGATAGGAGCGATCTTGCTGCCGAAGCAGAAGCCGCCGGCGCGCTTGTTCGGCACGTAAGGTACGTCGTCGCCGAAGAACCACAGTACCGAGTTGGTTGCCGATTTACGCGACGAACCGGTACCCACCACGTCGCCGACGTAGGCGATCGGGAAACCTTGGCCGCGCATTTCTTCGATCTGCTTCATCGGGCCGGTTTTGCCTTGCTCGTCCGGCACGATGCCTTCGCGCGCCATTTTCAGCATGGCCAGAGCGTGCAGCGGGATGTCAGGGCGGGACCAGGCGTCCGGGGCAGGGGACAGGTCGTCGGTGTTGGTTTCGCCGGTGACCTTGAAGACGCGCAGGCTGATCTTGTCGGCCAGGGTTGGGCGGTTGCGGAACCACTCGCCGTCAGCCCAGGACTGGATCACGCCTTTGGCATGTTCGTTGCCGTTCTTGGCTTTTTCGGCCACGTCGTGGAACGCATCGAACATCAGCAGGGTGTGCTTGAGTTGGGCGGCAGCGACAGGTGCCAGCTCGGCGTCGTCCAGCAGCTCGACCAACGTCACGATGTTGTAGCCGCCTTGCATGGTGCCAAGCAGTTCAACCGCGCGTTTCTTGTCGATCAGGGGAGAAGTGACTTCGCCCTTGGCCAGGGCGGACAGGAAACCGGCCTTGACGTAGGCAGCCTCGTCAACGCCTGGTGGAATGCGGTTGGTGATCAGGTCAACGAGAAATTCTTCTTCGCCAGCCGGAGGATTCTTCAGCAGCTCGACCAGGCCTGCGGTTTGTTCGGCGTTAAGCGGCTGGGGAACGATACCCAGTGCTGCACGCTCTTCGATATGTTTGCGGTAGGCTTCAAGCACAGTTATTACCCTCATCAGTGGTCCCACGGGACGCTCATCCAGAAATGAACGGCACGCATGCGCTCGGGGGCTTTTTGGGCCGCAAAGCCAGCGCTGCCGGCATTCCTCACAGAAGCTGCTTTCAAAGTTTTACGCCTGCAGAACGGAGCTGATGAGGGTTGGCGCGGGCTCTGACCTACCGGGTCGAACCTGCGCCAACACCGTTCTGAAGGAACGACTGTGCTCGTGACGCTTTGAAAACAGCTTCCAGCGGATTATTGGCGCCTTACAAGGCCGGATGATTCTACGGCAAAAAAAATCTAAAGGTAAGTTACCTAGCCAAGTTTGCTGGGTGATCAACCTTAGACAAAGGGCTAACATGGCGCACTGTTTCGCTGATTTGTGTGCATTGCCCATGTCCAACCAAGCCATCAAGACCCCCTGCGTCGGCCTGTGCTCCACGGTTTACGGCGATCTCGTCTGCCGCGGTTGCAAGCGCTTCCACCATGAAGTGATTCAGTGGAATGGCTATAACGAAGAAGAAAAACGTGCGGTATGGCTGCGGTTGGAGCAACTGTTGGTGCAAGTGATGGCCGGCAAACTGGAAGTCTTCGACCCCAAGATGCTGCGCGGGCAGCTTGAGCTGCGCAAGATTCGCTTCGTGCCGCACCAGTCCGAGTACTGCTGGGCCTACCAGTTGATCGCCCGAGGCGCGCGGGTGATTTCCAACCTTGAAGCCTATGGCATGGTGTTGCTGCCGGAGTTTCGTGAGTGGGCACTCCCGGAACTGCGCGATGCCATCGATCGTGAGTTCTTTATCTTGTCCGAGGCGCATTACCAGCGCTATATCGCGCCGGGGTTCCTGAGAGACGCACTGGGACACTGACCGCGCAGGTCAATGTGGGAGCTGGCTTGCCTGCGATGGCGGCAGATCAGCCAAAGGTGTTTTGACTCAAAGGTCGCTATCGCAGGCAAGCCAGCTCCCACCTTTGATCTCCATAGTCTGAAGAGGCTATGTCAGGCCTTGGTGGCCAACTCCTCAAGGTGATCCATCAACGCCTGCGGCTTAAGTACCAGCACATCACCTTCCACCGCATCCAGCACCACCTCCGCCGTATTGCCGATCAATGCGCCGGAAATCCCGGTGCGCGCCACTGTGCCGATAATGGTCACCGCCGCTTGCAGTGTGTGCGCGGCATAGGGGATCAACACATCCGCCGGGCCTTCCTCAATATGCAAGTGGGTGTCGTCGATATCAAACTCGGCCTGGAACGCCTTGCATTGCTCGCGATAGCGCGCCTCGATAGTTTCCTTGAGCTGGAAGGTCGGGTCTGCTGCTGACAGCATGGGGGACGGGTGAGCGCTGATCACATGCAACTGGGCCTTGGCCAGGCTTGCAATATCGAACCCATGGTCGACGATAGCGTTGTGCAGTGCCTGGTGTTCGCTGTCGGTGTTGCCCACATCAATGGCCGCCAGCACCACCTTGCCGGCCCAGGGCGTCGAGGTTTTTACCAGCAGCACCGGCGTAGGGCAGTAGCGCAGCAGTTTCCAGTCTGCTGGCGTCAGCAGGGCCTTTTTCAATGGACTGTCCGGAAAGTGCTGCTTGATCACCAGGCCACAGCCTTCGGCCTGCTGCACGTCGATGATGGTTTCATGCAGGCTGTCATTCCACGCCTGCTCGGTGGTCACGCTGTAGCCGTCCTCCTGCAGGCCGGACTTGAGCAGGCTGAGCAGCGCCGAATGCTCGTGCTTTTTGTCGCACACCAGCAAGTGCAGGTGCGCGCCGGTGACCCCGGCAATCAGCTTGGCGCGCTTGAGCGCGAGGCTTTCGGAATGCTCGGGTTCGATAACCACCAGGATGCTGCGGATGGCTTGCATGGTCGGGGTCTCCAAAGGGTGGGCCTGGAACAACTATAGTTGCTGCCCGCCAGACGTCATGTTGATGCACATCAAAGCCAGTAGCTGGTGGTCTGCGGCGGGGTCGGTATAATCGCCGGCCTTTTGTGATCCTTTTGCCCGTGAGCCCGATGAACCTGCCCGAAATCCACGAATTCCTCGGCTGCCGCACCCCCGACGCCTGGGTCCAGGCCGCGCTGGCCGATCAGCACACCCTGCTGATCGACCACAAGAACTGCGAATTCAAAGCCGCCAGCACCGCCCTCAGCCTGATCGCCAAGTACCACGCCCATGTGGACCTGATCAGCATGATGTCGCGCCTGGCCCGTGAAGAGCTGGTGCACCACGAACAGGTCATGCGCCTGATCAAAAAGCGCAAGATCGAGCTGCGCCAACTGCATGCCGGCCGTTATGCCTCGGGCTTGCGCAAGGTTGTGCGCAGCCATGAGCCGGTCAAGCTGGTGGACACGCTGGTGGTCGGCGCCTTTATCGAGGCGCGCAGTTGCGAGCGTTTCGAAGCCCTGGTACCGCATTTGGACGAAGAACTCGGCAAGTTCTACTTCGGTTTGCTCAAAAGCGAGGCCCGGCACTTCCAGGGTTACCTGAAGCTTGCCTACCAGTACGGCGACGCCAAGGACATCGCCCAGGTGATAGAACGGGTGCGCGCCGCCGAGCAGGAACTGATCGAGTCACCCGACATCGAGTTCCGCTTTCACAGTGGCGTGCCAACCTGAGGCGACGGCCACGCCGATCAGTGCGGTGATCCCGGCCAGCAGCAGGATCACCGTTTGCGTGCCCAACGGCGCCGCCAGCACGGCAATCAACAGACCCGCCAGCGGCTGCGCCAGGTTGTTGAGCAAGGTGATCACGCCCACTGTCTTGCCGAAGTCCTGCACCGGAATCACCCGCTGGCGGGTGCTGCGCATGTACACGTTGAACATCTTGTCGAAGCCGGTGATCAGTAAAAATCCCAGGGTGTAAGCCCACAGGGTAGGGCTGACGGCCATGACCAGTGCCCCCGCCGCGATCATTGAATAAGACAGCCCGCCCAGCACCTTCAACGGCAGGCTGGAACGCGCCAGGTAAAACAGAATGACGATGGTCACCACCGCGCCCGCAGCCTGCAACAACGCATAGGCATCTTTGCCGGCGTCGAACAGGCCAGTGACCATGGCCGCGGACGTGGCCAGCGTTACCCCGATGATCAAGTTGACGCCCACCGCCAGGGCAATGACCCGCTTCAGTTCCGCCAGTTTGCGGATATGCCCGAAGGCAATGCGCAGGGGTTGCAGCCAGATATCCTGATGTTGCTCAAAGCTCTCCAGACTGACCGTGGTGTTGCGCTGCCACACCAACATCGCCAGGTCCGCCAGCACAAACAGCCCGGCAATGCCCACCACCACCCACGGCCACGCCCACACCTCCAGCATCAGCGCCGCCACCAGTGGCCCCAGCACCAGGCCGCTCTGGTCGGCGATCTGTGAGTAGGACAAGGTCTTGGCATAGGTGTAATGCTTGAAGATATGCGGCATCACCACTTCGCGGGCCATGATGCCCTGGGTCGTCAACACGCCGCACAGCGCCGACAGGATGACCAGCCAATAGATGCCGTCGAACACGCCATACAACGCCACCGCCAGCACGCACGCCAATGCGCGGTAAACCTGGCTGATATGCAGGATGCGCACCGGCGAGAACTTGTCGCACAATGCGCCGCACACCGGGAACGCCAGGTAACGCGGCAGTGACTCGACGAAAAACGCCAAGCCAGCCCACGACACACTGTTGGTGGTTTGGAATACGATCAGCGGCACGATAAATAACAGAATCTGGTCCGCCAGCCGCGACAGGAACAGCGAGATAAAAAAAGCCAGGTAGTCCTTGCGCATGGTGCTCTCGTTTCAATCGATCAAAGCGTCAAGTGGGGTGCGTTGCCGCCGTAATTGCACCCACGCGCAGGACGGCGAGATAAGCGGCAATGAGATCGATGCAGATCGGTGAATACAGGGCGACGCGATCGCCTGGTTGAACACCGCTGGCGACCAGCAGTCGGGCTATTTGTGTCGTTCTTGCTTGAAGCATTCCATAGCTGTAATGGACGGCATCGAGCGCAACAGCGCACTTGTGCGGGTGGCGGGAGGCGTTATGTTCGATGACCTCGTGATACAAAAGCATGGCGTGTACCTGTATTCAATAACACGCTTAAATAAAGACAGAACGGCTGTGTGAGAGCGGTTCGCTAAATTAAATAAAGGCTGTGTTTGAATAAAGCGCTGAGGTAAGCGCCAGGGGTAGCAATCGATAAAAGTTGCGGGTGCACAATATCAACTCCTTTGATATTTATTTTAATTATCTTCCATGACTTTCACCGGCAGGTGTCGCTGAAAAGTGCATGGATAGTTTCATTGGCGTTGTTGGGCTGTCAACGACGGCCGCGTCACTGTTTTGTCACTGCGTCGTGACAATTTAAGCCGTTTACTCAATAAATGTTAGTGTCGAAACTTCCGAAAATGACGTGAGTTATGGCTGTCAGAAAAATCACTATCTTTCTTGGGCAAGGCTGCGAACGCCGCGATTTGATACGTTAAAAACTCCGGGTGAAATGTTAAAAACCTTTAAAAACATGAAGGTTGTTCGAAAGCCCCACAGAAAGGCTTTTTTTGCCGCGCCCAGTACCTTTTCAGGCCAGCTTGCCACCTATAATGCTCCAACTTCAATCCGCGCATCCACACTGAGAACTTATGGAAAACCTGGGTCTGGGCAAGGTCCTGCTCGTTGAGGACGATGAAAAGCTGGCAGGGCTGATCGCGCACTTCCTGTCGCAACACGGTTTCGAGGTGCGCGTGGTGCACCGGGGCGATGAGGCCCTGGCGGCCTTTCTCGACTTCAAGCCGAAAATTGTGGTGCTCGACCTGATGCTGCCGGGCCAGAGCGGGCTGCACGTGTGCCGGGGAATTCGCAGCGTGTCCGACACGCCCATCGTCATCCTCACCGCCAAGGAAGACGACCTGGACCACATCCTGGGCCTGGAGTCGGGCGCCGATGACTACGTGATCAAACCGATCAAGCCGCCGGTATTGCTCGCCCGCCTGCGCGCGCTGCAGCGCCGCCAGGTGCCGGAGCCCACGGTGCGCGGTGCGCTGGAGTTCGGCCGCTTGTCGATTGATCGCAGTTGCCGGGGCGTCAGCCTGGGCGGTGAGGCCATCGACCTCACCACCATGGAGTTTGAGTTGCTGTGGCTGCTGGCCAGTCACTCTGGGACTATCCTTTCGCGCGACGACATTCTCAACCGCATGCGCGGTATTGCCTTCGACGGCCTGAACCGCAGTGTCGACGTATACATCAGCAAATTGCGCAGCAAGCTCAATGACAACCCGCGCGAACCGGTGTGCATCAAGACCATCTGGGGCAAGGGATATCTGTTCAATCCGTTTGCGTGGGAGGTTTAGATGCTGCGCCTGTTTCTGCGCCTGTATGTGATCCTGGCGCTGGGGTTGGCCGGGGCAATCTGGCTGGTCAACTACACCTTCGATGAGTTATTGCCCGAGGCCAACGAGGTTTATAACCGTGAAGCCTTGCGCGGGCCGGCCTATGGCCTGGTCGAGCAACTGCGCCCGGTGCAGGGGGCGGCCCGCGATGCGCGCCTGGCTGAGCTGCAACCCCATTATGGTTTGCGCCTCAAGCTGGTGCCGCGCGACACGCTGGCGCTCAATGACCGCGAACAGCAACTGTTGGCGGGCGGCCAACTGGTGGTGCGCGGCGACTTCATGGAGTTCCTGACCACCATTGATGGCGGCCCGCAATTGTTGCAGATCAAGCTGCCGGAAGAGCCCAAATGGTTGTACCTGTGGGCCTATGGCTTCCTGGGTGTGAGCCTGGCCATCGTCCTGTATTTTTGGGTACGCCCGCATTGGCGCGACCTGGAGCATATCCGCCTGGCCGCGCAGCGTTTTGGCGATAACGACCTCGGCTCGCGCATCCTGCTGCCGCGCCGTTCCACCGTGCGTGAGCTGGCCGGGCACTTCAACCAGATGGCCGAGCGCATCGAAAGCCTGATCGCCAACCAGCGTGAACTGACCAACGCGGTGTCCCATGAGTTGCGCACACCGATTGCGCGCTTGTCGTTTGAGCTGGACCAACTCAAGCAACAGGCCGACCCACGCCAGAGCCGCGAATTGATCGCCGATATGTACGCCGACCTTGGCGAACTGGAAGAAATGGTGTCTGAGTTGTTGACCTATGCCAGCCTGGAGCGCGGCGCCACACAGGTCACCCGGGAAAATATCGAAGCGCATAGCTGGCTCGATAGTGTGATCGGCAGTGTGGCCCTGGAAGCTGAAGCCGCGGGTGTGCAGCTCTCGTTGCGCACCTGTGACGTCGACTTTATCCAGATCGAGCCGCGCTTTATGGCGCGCGCAGTGATCAACCTGCTGCGCAATGCCATTCGTTATGCCGAGCGCCGTGTAGAAGTGTCGCTGGTCAAGTTCGGCAATGGTTACGAAGTGCGGGTTAATGATGATGGCCCAGGTGTGCCGATGGAGGGCCGTTCCAAAATCTTCGAACCCTTCCTGCGCCTGGATGCCAGCCGCGATCGCCGCACCGGTGGCTTTGGCTTGGGCCTGGCGTTGGTCAAACGCGTCAGCCAGTGGCATGGCGGGCAGGTTGAAGTGCTGGACTCGGAGTGGGGCGGGGCGTCGTTTCGGATGACGTGGGCGTATGGCGAGTAGGCGGTTGCCGGCGGTCGCGGGCAGCCGCCAAGGGCATTAAGGTGCCCCGAACCGTACCAGCATGCGCTGGCCCACACGCAGTGACGCAGGTGCAGGTTGTTCGAACGCCACTATGCATTCCACGGTACGCATATTGGCTCGTGCCTGTGGGTCGCCTTCAAGCGTGCTGTTACCCAGCACGGAGCTGATACGCACCACATGACCGGACAGCGACGGTTGGTCGTTGCCGTTTTCGGTCGATATTTCGGCTTTCATACCGGCGTGGACCTGCGCAATAAACGACTCGTTGAGCTCGGCTCGCACGATGCGTACCTCGTTCGGCAGCAACACGAAGGCAGGCCCTGACTCCGATGAAACGGTAGCGCCAGGTTGGGTCAGGCGCCGCACGACTTCGGCGTCCGCCGGTGCATAGAGGTTGCGCTGGGTCAGTTCGTAGCGCGCACCGGTGAGTGTTCTTGTGGCGGCTTCGAGGTGTCCTTGGTTTTTTTCAATAGCGTCGCGCAGTTGCTCGGCGGCCTCGCGCGCATCATCGGCACTCTGGCCATCTGCGGCTCCAGCCGCGGCCGCCTTTGACAGGCGCGTGGCTTTCTGGTCGGCAAAGTTGAACTGTCTTTGCAGGTGCCTGGCGTGCACTTGAGCCTGTTGTTGGTCGGCAAGCGCGGCACTTACGGCCAGGCGCGCCTGTTCGCTGTCCAGGGAGGCGAGCAGTTGGCCTTTTTTTACAGAATCACCTTCTTTGACTTTGATCTCGGCCACCACGCCATCGCGGGCAAACTGCAGGTTGAGCAGGCCACCCTCGACATCGACGCGGCCGCGAGCCACTGCCAGGTAAGTCGGCGACGAGGCCGTGGCTTGAGCCGGCGTATCCTCCCGTGAACAGCCGTTCAGGAGCAAACAGGCACTGAACAGGGTCAGCCAAGGGGAGAGGGAGCGGACATTCATACGCAGTGTTCCTGGGGGGCGGCAGGGCTGGCGGGCCGCAGGTGATGGTGGGAGTCGCTGATGATGCGGCCGTCTTCAATGGCCAATACACGGTCGGTGTGGCTGATCAAACGCGGGTCGTGGCTGACGCACAGCACCGTAGTGCCGCGTTCACGGGCGATACGGTGCAAGATATCGATCACGATCTGGCCGTTGGCCGCGTCCAGGGCGCTGGTGGGTTCGTCTGCGAACAGCAACTCGGGCGCCTTCGCCACGGCGCGGGCGATAGCCACCCGTTGTTTTTCTCCCCCGGACAGCGCGGCCGGGCGCAAGGCCATGCGCGAACCGAGGCCTACATCTTCCAGAGCCTGAGTCGCGCGCCTGCGCACTTCCTGCGAAGTGAGCCCGAGGTAACTCAGGGGCAACTCGACCTGTTGCAAGGCCGTCAGCGCCGGGAACAGATTGAAGCCTTGGAATATGAAGCCCGTGTGATGCAGCCGAAAATGCTCCAGCGCCCGTGGGGCAAGCGTTCCCAGGCTTTGCCCGAGGGCCTCCACACGGCCTTGGTCGGGTTGCTGCAAGCCGCTGAGAATCGCCAGCAGCGTGCTTTTTCCGCAACCGGATGGCCCCGCGATCAGGGTCAGTTCCGCGGGCCTTATTGCCAGGGTGATGTCGTGCAGTACAGGGGTCATAACCTGGCCTGATACAAATGCCTTGCCGATGCCAGTGGCATGCAGGGTGAAGGATGTGGTCATCGTGGGTTCTATCTCAAAAGGCTTGCTGGGTCGGCATGACGCAATGAGTGCATCGCGGCCAGGCCGGAAACCAGGGCCAGGGTCATGTTCAAGAGCAGGCAGGCCAGGGCTGCGACGGGGGAAAGAGTCATCGGAACGTTGTAGTAATGCGCCAGGGCGAAGAACAGACCGGTCAGCCCAGTGCTGCCCAGCAAGCCCAGGGCGCCCACCCAGAACGCTTGTTCCATCACGACTTTGCGCAGAGACGTGACGCCGACGCCGAGGGCGTTAAGGGTTGCGTATTCGCGGATCGATCCAATCACGGCCGCCACCAGGGTCTGGCTGGTAATCACCGCCCCTACCAGGAACACGATCACTGCCAAAAACAACACACCCGCGCCGGCCCCGGTGTCGAACATCCAATGCATCTGCGAGCGGTAGCTGAACTGCGCTGCGGTCCACACCGCGTATTTGCCGAATGCCGGGCTGCCGTCGATGCGTGCTGCAACCGCGTCCGCCTGACTTGGGTCTCGGACCTTGGCCACCCAGTAGGTTATGCGATCTGTATCGGCGCTCGTATCCAGCTGGCGGGCCGTGGCTAACGATGCAATCACGTTAACCCCACCCAGTGCGCGTAATCCGCTGATGACGCCGACTACATGCACCCGGTGGCCGTTGATAGTGGCCGCGTTTCCAGGATCAAGGCCCAGGCTGTCGAGGTCGGCGCGGTCAACGATGACCGCTCCCGGTTCATTCAGGCGTGCCCGCAACGAGCCGGGCAGTAAGCGGGCGAACATCAAACCTTGTGGGTCTGCGTCGATACCGGAAACAAATACCGAGACTCCACCTGTGTCCTGGGTACCCCGCCAGTCAGCATCCACCCAGCGGTAGGGCTCGACCCTGAGGACATCGGGGTCCATGCGTATACGCATCTCTACACCGGCATCGATCGGTCGACCCAGGTTGACGCTTTGGGTGCCGGGGTAGCCCACCCAAAGGTCGGCGCGCGAGCCGGTGACGTACACACTGGCGCTGCTGAAGATACCCAGTACCAACGCGGTCTGAAGCAGTTGCAGCAGCCCTGCGAAGCCCACTGCAATAATCGCTGGCAGGAAGCGCCGCCATTCATGGATCAGCGTCAGGCGTGCAAGCGCAACCATCAGTCAGTCTCCTTATGGCGCGTGGCTGTCTGAGGTGCAGCGCTTGGCAACGGTGCGCCGCCGAGTGCCTTGTAGAGTGCGACGTAGGCAATGGCACGCTCGGTGCCGGCCCGGTCGACTTGTTGCTGCGCATGCAGTGTCTGAACCTGCGCTTCTACCAGGTCCAATGGACTCAAGAGCTTCAACGCTGCCCGTTGTTGCAGTGCGCCAAGCTGGGTTTGCCTGGCGGCATAGGCCTGACGGGACAATTGTTCGCGTGCACGTAATTGCTCCAGGTCACCCAAGGCGTTTTCGACTTCGGCAACCCCCTCCAGCACCGCTTGGCGATACCCAAGGACGGCGGCCTGCAGATGGTGGTCCTTGGCTTTCGCAGCCGCCACACGCAGGCCCCAGTCGAACAAGGGAATACTGATGCCGGGGCCCGCCGAGAAGATGCTGTTGCCATTGGGGGTATTGTTGCGGTTGCTGGCGATATTGAGCGACCACTGCAGTGAGGTGCCGAAGCTGATGTGCGGGTAAATATCGGCCTGGCTCATGCCCAGCTCACCGGCGGCGATAATCACCGAGGCTTCGGCGCCGGCAATTTCCGGGCGGGTGCGCAACAGGTCTGTGGGAACGCTATTGAGTTGCCAGTCACCGAGCGTCGGTAGCCGCCCCGGTTGCAGCCAAAGAGGGTCGGGCGCGCTCTGGCCCAACAATAATGCCAATTGCTGCGCGCTGCGGTTTGTCCGCTGGTGCACGCGCGTCAGCGCCATTTCAGCGAGGGCCAGTTCAGCCTGTGCAGCGGCAACGTCTGCGCAGGAGGCCAGTGCGAGCTGTTCCCGGGCGCGCAGCCGTGCCAGTTTTCCATGGCCAACTTCGCGCAGGGTTGCAAGGGTCTGCTCCGTTTGTTGGGCTGCTCGCAATTCGATCCAGCGCCGGCTGACTTCAGCCACCAATGAAACTTGTAGGGTGCGCAGGTTGTTATCCGCCAATGCCTGGTTCCCTTGGGCGAGGCGCTCGGCACTTTGTTGCATGCCAAACAATGGCAACTCCCAGACCGAATCGAAGCCGATCAGGAAATAAGAAGTACTGGTATCAGGGCTGACGGCATCCTTGGTTTTTATACTCAGCGAGGGCAGGTAAGGGGACTGCGCGTGCTGGCTCATAATCCGGATGGCGCGCAAGCGCTCCACCGCTACGGCGACGTTCAGGTTGTTTTGCAGTGCACGATCTACCAACGTATTGAGCTGGGGGTCGTTGAATGCATGCCACCATTGGTTCAGGTCGGGTGGGGGCGGCGCAAGAGAAGGTTGGACGTTGCGCCATTGCTCCGGTGTAGACGGTTTCAATACCGGCAGGGGGGCTGTTGAGCATCCTGCAAGCGCCATTGACACTAACGAGAGTGCACATAGCGATCGAAAGGCATGCGATCGGTTAAGAGGCTTGATGGTCGTTCCCCGGTTAAATACGGATACTGCGGTATTCATGCGATGGGCGCGTTGGTCGGCGCGCCAATGCACGATGTCACTGATCGGTTGATATTGAATGAAGCGTTCGAGCACCAACGTAGCGGCAGGGGGTGTTCAGTTCTGTTGGTAAATTGTATCGGTGCGCAATGATGGCTTTTGCTTCAGCCCAGGTTCAGAAACTCAAGGGTTTATCTCGCGATTGCGTGCGTTTGAAGGAGTAACCCGAAGCGCTGAGTCCGTTTACCTGGCGGCTTACCGTGTCGCCCAGGCCGTAGCCGTTGCCGGCCAGCACCGCGTGGGCGTTGTCGACGGGAAGCAGGATGTAGTCGGTGAGCGGCTCGTTGTGCAATTGGCCGCGAATCACCAGAAAGCCTTCTTCCAGGCGCACGCTGATACCGCTCAACGGCGCGTCGGGTTCGTGGGTGTTAAGCACCTGGTAGGTGCCGATGGTGTTGGCCCACGCCAGCGGCAGCGGCGGCGGGTCGATGCGCTCGCCGATGGCCAGGCGTTGGCCATGGCTGCGGGCCGTGAGTACTTGGCGGCCCTGCACCGTGACCACGTCCAGCTGCACGCGGCCCAGCTCACCCAAGTCCTTGAGCCAAAAGCCAAGGACTTTTTTCTGCGCGCGCAGCCAGCCGTGTTCGTCGCGCAACAACTCGAAGTCAAACCCGGCCAGCTCACCGCTCAGTCGATCGCCCTCATCCTTGACCCGGAATACGCCCCAGGCCGTGGCATAAAACCCGGCCAGGCGCTTGCGGTCGACGGCGGCGGGCACCTGGCGCAACTTGAGCCCATGGCTGGGCGCCTGGCAGTCGTCGGCGCACACGGACTGCCCGGTTTGCGCCTGGAACATCAGGCGCAGGGTCTCGGTGGCCAGGCGCGCGACCAGTTCTTCGGCGTTGCTGTCATTGGCCATGATGATCACCGCCAACTGCTGGTCTGGCAGCACGCTCAGCTGCGCGGCAAAATCATCGCCGCCGCCACTGTGCTGGTAAGTGCGCACGCCGGGGGCGACGGGTTCATCGCCGCAGGGCGCCAGGAACCAGCCCAGGCCCATCTGGCAATCGAAGTCCAGGGCATTGCCGGTGTTTTGCTGGGTGAACATCTGATCAATCGACGGGCTCTCAAGCACACGGTTGCCCTTATAGAGGCCGTGGGCAAACAGCATCTGCACATAATGGCTAAGGTCTTTGGGGCTGGCCCACAAGCCGCCGGCGGCAAGGTCACGCACCTGTGCATCGGTACTTGCCACGCCGTCTTCGTAGCCCAGGGCGCGAAAGCTCAATTGCGTGCCGGTGCCGACAAAACTCGACTGGTTCATCTCCAGGGGCTTGAGCAGGCGGCTTTGCAGTTGGGCTTCAAAACTCTTGCCGCTGCTGCGCTCGATGGCCGCACCGACCAGCGAATAACCGAGGTTGGAATAGGCCACCTGCGAGCCTGGCGGGCTGCTCAGCCATACACCCGACACCCGCATCGGCATCTGGCCCATGGCGTAAGTGCTGCGCACGTCGCGCAGGTGCTCGCTGGGCAAGCCGGATTGATGGCTGAGCAGGCGGCGCAGGGTGATGTCGCGGTCGGCGGCGGCCTGGTCAGTATGAAAGCGCGAACGCACGTAGAATTCGCGCAAGGTCTGCTGGATCGGCGCGTCGAGGGCCAGGCGCTGTTGGTCGACCAACTGCATGGCCGCTGTGGCCGTCAGTAACTTGGAAATGCCGCCGGCGCGAAACGCCGTGTTGGCGGTCACCGGCACACCCTGGGCCTTGTCGGCCAGGCCAAAGCCGCGCGCCCAGATCAGCTCCTGGCCATTGACCAGCGCAATCGACAAACCGGGCACATTCTCGCGGGCCAGGTCCTTGGGGATGCGCGCTTGCAGGTAACGGATGATCGCGCCGTAATCGCCCTTGGGAATCGCGGGCGGGGCAGGCGGCTGCACGTGGCAGCCGAGCGTGCCGAGCAGGCAACCCCATAACGGAATACCGCGCAATGTGCGAAACATGAAGAGCACCCGAATGGTGGTTTGGATGCTCGAATGCTAAGGCGATGCTGGCCAACAATCTTTGAGAGCTTTGTCGAGAAACTGTCAAAGAGTGTTAACGCGCGAGCCCCAAACGCTCATGCCACTGGGCGATGGATTCTTCGGGGTACCCGTCGAACTGCAAATCGCCCTTGCGCACACTGACTTCGACCCACGGCACCTTCGAGCCGAGCATCAGGTGCGTGTGCTCGGGCGGCACCGGCAATGGCGTGTCGATGGCCGAAGCAAACGGGTGAATCAGCTCTGGCCATTCGGGGCTGAACAGCCACAAGGCGCTGCCGCATTGCGAGCAAAAATGCCGTTCGGCAGTGCTCGCATGCGCGCGGCTGGCGCCTTCGGGCTTGAGCCTGGCGTGGTAGACCGAGATCAGCTTGCGCCCGCGTACCTTCAAACTCTTGGCGTCGCCGCCCAGGTTGATCGCATAACCGCCGCCGCCTTGGGTCTTGCGGCAGATCGAGCAATAGCAACGCTGGTACGGGTAGGGATGCTGGCTGTTCAGGCTGAATGTTACGGCGCCGCAATGGCAGGATCCTTCGAGTTGCATGGGCTGGCTCCTCTAAGAGTGTGTAACAACACTTTGCTAATACCTTAGCCTCAGGCAAGATTCTCTGCTTTGGTTTCAGGGAAGACACCCATGATTGCTCAGTTGCAAAGCGCTGCCACGCAAATCCGCCACGCTGTGCGCAAGGCGACCGAAGGATTGATCGGGCGCGAGCAATTGGCCGAGCTGATTGTGCTGGCGGCGGTCGCCCAAGAGCACATTCTGGTGATCGGCCCGCCTGGCACGGCCAAGAGCGCCGTGGTACGCCGTGTGGCGCAGTCCATGGGTGGGCGTTACTTCGAATACTTGCTGGGGCGCTTCACTGAGCCGTCGGAGCTTTTTGGTGCCGTAGACCTGAAGAAATTGCGTGAAGGCACGGTGGAAACCGACGTCAGCGGCATGCTGCCAGAGGCCGATATCGTGTTTCTCGATGAAGTCTTCCTGGGCTCGACCGCCATTCTCAATACCTTGCTGGGCGTGCTCAACGAGCGTCGCTTTCGCCGGGGTCATACTCAAATTCAATGTCCGCTGCGTGTGTGTGTCGGCGCGGCCAACGGTTTGCCGGACGATGAGGCACTGGCGGCGTTTGGCGACCGCTTCCTGTTGCACCTGTTCGTCGATTCGGTGCCGGACAATCAACTGGAAGCCATGCTGGCGGGCGGTTGGCAGTCGGAGCAGCGCCCGGTGCAACAGTTACTGGGTCTGGCCCAGTTGGATACGCTGAGCCAAGCCCTGAAAAACGTCGACCTGGGCGCGGTGCGTCCAGCCCTGGCCCAGGCGATTCGGCGCCTGCGCGAAGCCGGCATAGCGTTATCGGACCGCCGTATCGTCAAGTCTCAACGGCTGATCGCGGCCGCCGCGTTGCTGGGCGGGCGGCTGGACGCCAGCGACGCGGATCTATGGCCCCTGCTGTATGTGCTGCCCACTAAAGAGACTCAGCAGCATGGCCGCGAGGTGCTGCGCGACCTGTTTGCCGCGTCCAGCAACAGCCATTTGTTCAGTGCGGTCGAAGAGGCCACCTTGCAACCGATGTCGCGCTTGAATCGCTTGCTGGAAACTGCGCAAGACTACCTGGCCCGCAGCGAGCCGCCCGACAGCCCGGTCATCGAAGGGCTGCTGCGCGAGATCGACGCCAACTTCAATAGCGAGACAATGCCGGAAACCTTGCAGCAGGTACGCGGGCAACTGTCCCGAATGCTGACGCCATGAGTGCAGACCACTACGCCTGGACCTGGCGCCCAAGGCCGGTGCCTGCCGAGCCACAAGCAGCCGTCGGATGGGGCGACGCCGCGCGCCGCTTGCTTGCGCGCTTGCTGCTGCTCGCAGATGAACAGGCTGCCCGCTTGCACGCTACCGCCAATGGCGATGTATTGGTCGTCACTGGGGCGGTGGCGGATTTGCCGTGGGTCGACGGTGTCGAATACGCCGCAGTACACCCCGGCGCGCCTGGCGTATGGCTGCCCACCAGTTGGGAGCCGACAGTGCCGGTAGACTTGCTCGGCCAGACGCTGTCGGCACGTTTCAAGCGCTCGCCCTTGCTGTTGTGGCGCGAACCGCAAGTTGTAGTGCCGTTGGATCGCCTGTTGCCGGTGACGGTTGAACACCTTCAGCGCATCGCGACGAATTGGGGCACCCGCCATGCAACTGCCTGAAGCCTTGCAACCCTGGCGCCAGTGGCTGGAGTGGTTTGCGCCGCAGCATCTGCCGCTGTTCGCCGACTTGCTTGGGCGGCTTAACCCGGTGCTGGGGCCACTGCGCGGTAGGCAGCAAGGCGGGGTGCCTGAGCCGGATGGCGTGGGCGATCTGCAACGCCGTGGGCCTTACGAGCGCCTGCTTTCCAGCGAATGGCTGCTGGCCGATGAAGTGCCGGATGAGTTTATGCGCAGGGCTGTCGGCGGCGAGCATATGTTCCTGGCGCCGCAGTACCGCGCCCGTGAAGCCAACCGCCTGATTGTCGTGCTGTTCGACGCCGGCCCGTTGCAATGGGGCGCCGCGCGGCTGGTGCATATCGCCTTGCTGATGCTGCTGGCCCGGCGTGCCGAGGAGGCAGGGGCGCAGTTGCGTTGGGGGATCCTGCAAGGCGCGCCGCTGCTGCATGAGTTCGATAGCGCGGGGCAGCTCAAGCAACTGCTCAGGGCGCGCACCTATGAAAGTGTCGCCCCGGCGCACTGGCAAGCCTGGCAGGAATGGCTGGCCACGCAGGGTGAGACGTTGGGTGAGTGCTGGACAGTCGGGCAACGCTTGCCCAAGGACACGACCAAGACCTGTACGCACCGGGTGCAGGTGCAGCGCAGCCTGGATGGGCACAGCCTGTCATTCGAGTTGCAAGCCGGTTCTGTGCGGCGCGTGCTGCTGCCTATGCCGGATGAGGCGCACGCGGTGCAACTGCTCAAAGGCCAGTTCGACGATGAAGTCCAGGCGCCGCCGCCGAATCTCGCACGTGCGGTGCCACGCGTAGCCTTGACCTTGCCGCCGGTAATCTCCAGCGCCGGTAACTATGTGGCGCTGCGCCTGCTCGATGAGGCGGGCATGGTGGTGATCAAGCTGCCGCACAAAAACCAGAAAAAGTCGCTGGAGGTTCGACGCCGTCTGTGGGGCAAGCATCAGCGCGTATTGAGCACCACCTTTCACCACCGCAGCCTCGGTGCCGTGTTGAGCGACAACGACAGCCTGACGTTCTGGAACATTCCCGGTATGCCCACCGTCGACAAGCCCGCCCGTGAACAGCTGCAACTGCCACCGGGCACCGCGACGTTCCTGCCGAGTGTCTGGCTGCACAGTCAGAACGCCGTGCGTGTGTACTTGCTCGACAGCCAGGGGCGGCTTGCCTATTGGAAGTCGCGTCAACTTTGCCAGGTGGCGGATGACGTGATGAGCCTGGTGCAGGTCGACCCCTTGACCATCGCTTATGCGCGCAGAGAAGGCGGGCAGATTGTCGCGTATTCCGGGTCTGCTGACGGTTTACGCGCCAATGGTCATGCGGTCGGCTCGGCAGCGGGCGTCAGCCAGGTATTGTTGGCTGCCAACTTTTACTGGCGCCAGTACTGCGGTGGTTGCGCGCTGCTGACCACCGAGGACGGCTACCAGAGTTGGCGCCTGGTGACCCATGAAAGCTTTCCGGCGAAATACGAACAGATCGACTTGGCGCCCGGTTGGAAAGCCATCGGCCTGCACTATACGTACGCCCAACGGCCGGCTTACTCACTGGTGCTGCTGGGGCCGAACCAGCACAGCGTCGGGCTGTACGCCGAGGGGCAACAGCGCACGTTGTTCACCACCTCGGCGCCAATTGCCCGCGCGAGCTTTTGCCCCATGAGCGGCTTGATCGCCGTACTGACCACTGACCGCGAATTACTGGTTTACTCGGTTGGCGAGCGCTCCATGCGTTTGCAAGTGATGTGCAACCAGGCACCGCAGCTCACCCAGGAAGCTGCCAATGCATGAGCCAGAACGGATGCTGATTCGCCGCCCGGTACTCACCGGGCACCAACAGATTGACGGCCTATGGTTTGCCGCCGAGCGTTTTGATGAGAGCGAGCGCAGGCGCCTGATCCTCAAGTATTGGCAAGTCGACGCGCGTGCCTACCGTTTTGCCGACGGCGACTTGCTGCAGTTCCACACACCTTGCCCGGTACACTGCGAAAGCCTGCACGGCTGGCCGCTGATCCGCCAGGGCCTGGGCTTGTCGTCTGCCGCGCTGCACCCTGAGGAATTGCGCGGGCTGCCCGTTGCCGACTTGTGGCTGGTGCGCGGCAGCCAGATCCATGCATTGCAGTTGCGCGATGCACACGTGCTGACGCCTGGGCTGTGGCTCGACATCAGTACCTACACGCTGCTCGACACCTTTGACTGCCATACCCCGTTGCCGGCAACGCTGCCGGAGGCGGTGGTCACCGACCTGCGTGAAATCCTCGGTGGGCCACTGGAGCCCGTCAGCCCGGAGCGCGAAGCAATCATGCAAGCACTGCTGGAGCGCCCGCGTCACACGTCGAGTAAAGGGCCTGGCGCCAGCGCGGCGTCTGCGCAAAACAACGCAAACAGCGCCCGCGAAGTCTCTTCCCCGGTGCTGAAAATCGTGATCGGCCTGGTACTGCTGGGTGGGCTGGTCCGCCTCTTCGGCCAGAGCGAGCCCGCCGCGCTGTTGGCCGAGCACACACAGTCCTTCGGCGGCATGCTCCTGGGCGCCGTGATCTGGATGGTGGTGATCACCGCGTTGTTGTACGGGTTGAACCGCTTCCTGCACCGTGGCGCGTCTGCCCCCGCCCAAGCGGCGCCCCGGCCGGTGGCTCGCGCACCCGCTAACCCAGGCATCGCTGCGCGTGCCACCCCGCGCAGTTATAAACCTGCCGCATGGCGCCGTTTGTTGACCCGGCTGACCCAGCATTCCCAGCTGTCCAAACTGTATGGCAAACGCCAGGCCGCCTACATGCAGCGCATGTTGGAGATGTTCGAAGACGGCAATTTCGAAGAAGCCTTGCGCCACGCGATCCCCTTGAACAGCGCTGCCTCCAGCGGTGAACAGAGCTTTGGTACGCCACAGCGCCGCGAGGATTTGAGCCTCAGCCAAAAGGCTGGCCCCGCGCGCTCGATGCTGTTTGAAGACGACTTGACCGAGCATTTGCGCCAGGTGTATCGCCAGACTTTTGAACGCCTGGACCGTGCCGGTCGTATCGAGGAAGTGGTGTTTGTCCTTGCCGAATTGCTCAAGGAGCATCAGCAAGCTCTCGATTACCTGGAGAAACACGCGCGCTATCAGCAGGCCGCTGACCTGGCCCTGGCGTGGGACATGCCGCCTGCGGTGATCGTGCGCTTGCTGTGCCTGGCCGAGCAGTGGCAGCGCGCCGTGCTGGTGGCGCGGCGCGACAATGCGTTTGCTGACGCCGTGGTGATGCTCCAGGCCAAGTCGCCGGAAGCCGCCGACCGCTTGCGCCTGGAATGGGCCGAGTCGTTGATCGCCAAAGGCCTGTGGTTGCAAGCCGTCGATGTTATTTGGAGCCTGCCCGCAGAGCGCCCACGCGCCGCGCAATGGCTGCTCAACGCCGAGGCTGCCGGCGGGCGCTTGGGCATTGAGGCGCTGGTTAAACGCGCGGTCCTGTTGCCCGAAACGCTGCACGCTTACGGGCCGTGGGTCGAGCAATTGCGTGACGACCCCGCGCGCGCCGGGGAACGCGCCGCCCTGGCGCAGGCGTTGTTGCAACACAAGGCACACACCACCGCCTTGGCCTGGCTGGCAGGTGCCACTGTGCACGCGATTCTGGCCGATCAATTCAGCGATCAAGGCCAACTGACCCATAACCAGTTACAAGCGCTGGTCAAGATGAGTCGCGATAAAGCGCTTCAGGCGGACTTGCCGGGCCAAGCCCTGAAGCGTACGCCCGTGGTCTCACTGGAGCACTTGGGCGACACCCGCGAGTGGGCTGCGCCGGCGGCTGGCAGCCGGCCGATTTTCGACGCGGCGCCGCTGGAAGACCAGCGTTACCTGGTGGCGCTGGGCGAGTCGGGTGTGATGGTGGTGGATGCGGCGGGCACAACGTTGTTTCACTTTGCTGTACCGGCGCAGAAAATCGTGATTGCCCATAGCCGACAGGTTGCGTTGGTGCTGATCTGGCGGGGGAATGTATGGCGCGTGAGCAAACTGGACCTGGTCAATCGTGTCGCCAAAGACCTCGGTATGCTGGCCATGGATGTCTTTGCACACGCGTTTGATGGCAGCAACTGGACCATCGGCAAAGGCCCGCAGTTGCGCGTGGTGGATGTTGACCGTGGCTTTGAAACGCTCTGGCATGTGAGTGATCTACCGGAGTCGGTGCGTGCCATCAAGGTGGATGAACACAATGAATACCTGTGGCTGTCGGCGCCGGGCGGGTGCCTGATGCTGTGGCATTATCGTCTGCCGGAGCGGCGCCTGGTCAGTCGCGAAAGCGCGTTTGACATCGTCGCGACGGACTTCCAGGTTCCCAGTGCCACGGCTGAATCGGCGCAGTATCGGATCAAGCACGACTATGGAACACCCACGCTGATACTGAAGCAGCACGGGGTTCGAAAGCGCTACCGGCTGCCTGGCAACTTACCGGAAGAAGAATGGGATGAGTCCGTCAGCCCGTTTCTATTTGAGGACTGGTTGCTGATCAGTTATCGGGTTGAGGAGCACGACACCTGCTGGCACGTGATCCACCGTGCCAGCGATCGGCTTTGCGTCACGTTGCACTGGCCGCAATCGCCGGCCCAGCTTCGCCGCCTCGGGTCTGATCTGTTGCTGTTCGATGGGCAGGGCCGGCTGAGCCATATCAATATTGATAACGCCAGCCAGCGCAACATCAGCCTGCACTGAGTGTGTCCGGCATCAAGGTGGCGATCAACGCCCGAATGGTGCCGGGCAATGCCTCAAGCTCGCGTACCAGAATACTGCGTTCGCGAATCGCCCATGGCTCATCGAGCTTCACCGTCACCAACTGCATGGTCCGGCTGTGCCGCACGGCGGCGGATTCGGGAATGATGCCAATGCCCACGCCGGCCTCGACCATTCGGCAGATCGCTTCGAAGCTCGACACCTGAATGCGCAACGACAACTGCTTGCCCAGGCGATCGACGTGTTCACGCAAAAAACTCAATAACGTGCTGCCTTCATGCAGGCCGATGTGCTGGTAGGCCAGGGTTTGCTCCAGCGTCACCGAAGACTGGTCGGCCAATGGGTGGCCCACGGGCACCATCAACACCAATTCATCGGTGCTGAAATGCAACACCTGCAAACCTGCTGCCTCAACCGGCCCGGCAATGATGCCCATGTCGCTGGTGCCATCAAGCACGCCACGTACGATGTCGCGGGATAAACGCTCTTGCAGGTCGACGGTCACGCCCGGGCGCTGGGACAGAAAACCCGCCAGCACCTCCGGCAGAAACTCGGTCACCGCCGTGGTGTTGGCGAAGATGCGGATATGCCCGGCCGAATCCACGCCGTATTGGGTGAACTCGCTTTTTAGGTAGTCCACCTGGCGCATGATCAGCCGCGCATGGTGCAACAGCCGTTCGCCGGCCGGGGTGACCTCCACGCCACGGCTATCGCGGTATAGCAGGCGCGTGTCCAACTGCCCCTCCAACGCCTTGATCCGCGCACTGGCGGCGGCCGGCGAGAGAAACGCACGCTTGGCGCCCTGGGTGAGGCTGGGGGATTCGGCGATGTGGATAAACAGGCGCAGGTCGGCGAGATCGAAATGCATGCAAACCCCTATTTTGGCAACGGTGAGGTTCAAGTGTGGGAGCTGGCTTGTTGTGGCGAGCAAGCTTGCTTGCGCTGGGGTGCGAAGCGCCCCCAAAAAACCGGAGACTGCTGCGCAGTCAACGGGAGCAAGCTCCCTCGCCACAACAAGCCAGCTCCCACAGGGGATGGAGTGGTACTCATGGCTAGCGTTCAGCATAACCGAACGCTGGTTTATTGAAATGCAAATTCTCAGAACGGGCAGGCGCTTGCATGATCCGGGGCAGACACTCACTGCCCGAGGACCTGCACCCGATGAGCGCCACTGACTGGATCGGCCGAAGCGAGACTGCCCACGACCACCTGAGCCTTAACCTGCTCAAACGCATTGCTGCTACTTTTGGCGAAGCTGTGCCGGAACAGGGCGCCGATTTGCCGCCGCTGTGGCAGTGGTGTTTTTTCCAGGACCCGCTGCCGGAATCGGCCTTGGGCACCGACGGCCACCCGGCCCGTGGCGGGTTCCTGCCGCCCGCTGATAACCGCAATCGCATGTGGGCCGGTGGGCGCATCGAATTCGTGCATGCCTTGCGCGCGGGTGAGGCGGCGACCCGCGTGTCGACCATCACCCAGGTCGAAGAAAAGACCGGGCGAACCGGCTCGCTGTTGTTTGTCACCGTGCGTCATGACTATTCCCAGGACGGTCGCCTGGCGATCCGCGAAGAACAGGACATCGTTTACCGCGAACCGACGCCGCCCAAACAGGGCAGTGGCGACGCCTTGCCCGAAGGCGAATGGCAGGCATCGATCAGCCCCACGCCAACCCTGCTGTTTCGTTACAGCGCCGTGACCTTCAACGGCCACCGCATCCACTACGACTACCCGTATGTCACCGACACCGAAGGCTATTCAGGCCTGGTGGTGCACGGCCCGCTGATCGCTACCTTGAGCCTGTGCGCGTTTTGCCGCGCCCATCCCGACGCGACCCTGCGCCGTTTTGCCTATCGCGGTGTTCGCCCACTGATTGCACCGCAGCCATTTGTGGTCGGTGGGCGCGTGACCGAAACCGGTGTGGCGCAGTTGTGGGCGGGCAACGCCGGTGGCCTGGCGCAGACCGCTCAGGTCCACTTCGAATAATCCAAGAACAACAGGCGGAGAGCCGTTAATGAACCCCAATGACAACGAAGAACTCAATGCCATCCGTGAAGGCGTGCGCGCCTTGTGCGCCGAGTTCGACGCGGCGTACTGGCGCAGGATCGACGAACAAAAAGGCTTCCCCGAAACCTTTGTCAAAGCCCTGACCGACGCCGGCTGGCTGTCGGCGATGATCCCTGAAGAATACGGCGGCTCTGGCCTGGGCCTGGCCGAAGCCTCGGTGATCCTCGAAGAAGTCAACCGTTGCGGTGGTAACTCCGGCACCGTGCACGGCCAGATGTACAACATGTTCACCTTGCTGCGCCACGGCAGCGAAGCGCAAAAAAGCTTCTACCTGCCCAAGCTCGCCAGCGGCGAATTGCGCCTGCAATCGATGGGTGTGACCGAGCCCACCACCGGCACCGACACCACCAAAATCAAGACCACGGCGATCAAGCGTGGTGACAAATATGTGATCAATGGCCAGAAGGTCTGGATCTCGCGCATCCAGCATTCCGACTTGATGATTCTGCTGGCGCGCACCACGCCGCTGGCCGAGGTGAAGAGGAAGTCTGAAGGCATGTCGATCTTCCTGGTCGACCTGCGCGAAGCCATCGGCAACGGCCTGACCGTGCAGCCCATCGCCAATATGGTCAACCACGAAACCAACGAACTGTTTTTCGACAACCTGGAGCTACCCCTCGACAGCCTGATCGGCGAGGAGGGCAAAGGCTTTAAATACATCCTCGACGGCCTCAACGCCGAACGCACCCTGATCGCCGCCGAGTGCATCGGCGACGGTCGCTGGTTTATCGAAAAGGCCAGCGCCTACGCCCGCGACCGCGTGGTGTTTGGCCGCCCGATCGGGCAGAACCAGGGTGTGCAGTTCCCGATTGCCGAGGCGCATATCGAAATCGAAGCGGCGGACCTGATGCGCTGGCGTGCCTGCGAAGAATACGACAGCGGCAAGAATGCCGGGGCCAGCGCCAACATGGCCAAGTACCTGGCTGCCAAGGCGTCCTGGGAAGCGGCCAACGCCTGCCTGCAAACCCACGGCGGTTTCGGCTTTGCCTGTGAGTACGACGTAGAGCGCAAATTCCGCGAAACACGCCTGTACCAGGTGGCGCCGATCTCCACCAACCTGATCCTGTCCTACGTGGCCGAGCACCTGCTCGAACTGCCACGCAGCTTCTGAGGGCCTGAGCATGAGCCATACCCAAACGCTGTGCCGGTTCCTTGCGGACCTGAACTACGAACAATTGCCGGAAAAGGTACTGGCACGCACCGAAGACCTGTATCTGGACTGGTTGGCCTCGGCGCTGGCAAGCAAGGGCGCGCACCCGATCCCGTTGTTTGAACGCTATGCACAAAAAATGGGACCCCACAGCGGTCCCGCCCAGGTGATCGTCAATGGCAGCACCACCAGCGCGTATTTTGCGGCGCTGGTGAACGCCGCATCCTCACACTTGGTGGAGCAGGATGACCTGCACAACAGCTCGGTGCTGCACCCCGCGACCGTGGTGTTTCCGGCCGCGCTGGCTGCCGCCCAGGACCTCGGGAAATCCGGCCGTGAATTGCTGCTGGCCTCGGTGGCCGGTTATGAAGCCGGAATTCGCATCGGCGAATTCATGGGCCGGTCCCACTACCGCATCTTCCACACCACAGCCACCGTCGGCACCCTGGCGGCGGCGGTGGCCGTGGGCAAACTGCTGGACTTTAACCAGGAACAGTTCATCAACCTGCTCGGCAGCGCCGGCACCCAGGCCGCCGGGCTGTGGGAGTTTTTGCGCGATGCCGCCGACTCCAAGCAACTGCACACCGCCAAGGCGGCGGCGGATGGCTTGCTCGCGGCGTATTTGACGGCGGACGGGCTCACCGGCGCACGCAATATTCTGGAAGGCGATCAAGGCTTGGCAGCAGGCATGTCCAGTGATGCCGAGCCTCGCAAGTTATCGACCGACCTTGGCAGCCGCTGGGCGCTGCTGGAAACCTCGTTCAAGTTCCACGCCTCGTGCCGTCACACCCATCCGGCCGCGGATGCGCTGCTGGATCTGATGCAGCGCGAAGGGCTGTGCGCTGCCGATATCGCCACGGTTGAAACGCGTGTCCATCAAGGTGCCATCGACGTGCTGGGCCGCGTGACCACGCCTGCCACTGTGCACCAGGCCAAATTCTCCATGGGCACCGTGCTCGGCCTGATCGCCGTGCACGGTAAAGCCGGGCTCACCGAGTTCCACGAACGGGCGCTGACCGACCCCGCCGTCTCGGCTTTCCGCGACAAGGTCAGCATGACCCTCGACGCAGAAGTTGACGGCGCCTACCCGCAGCGCTGGCTGGGCCGCGTCACCGTCACCACGCTCGATGGCCGCACGCTGCAAGGCGCCATCGATGAACCCAAGGGCGACCCTGGTAACACCCTGAGTCGGGTGGAGCTCGCGGATAAATTCCGGCGCCTTACCCAATTCAGCGGCGCGCGCACACCCGCGCAGGCCAATGCACTGATCGAAAAGGTCTGGCACCTGCGCAGTGCAGCGTCCATGGCCCACTGGCTTTGAGGAAGCGTCATGACTAATCAACGACCGCTGGACGGCATCACCGTGATCAGCCTGGAGCACGCGATTGCTGCGCCATTCTGCACCCGCCAATTGGCAGACCTCGGCGCCCGTGTGATCAAGATCGAACGCCCCGGCGCCGGTGACTTTGCCCGTGGCTATGACGAGCGCGTACGCGGCCTGGCCTCGCACTTTGTGTGGACCAACCGCTCCAAGGAAAGCCTGACCCTGGACCTCAAGCAGGACGAGGCCGGCGACATCCTCCAACGCCTGCTGGCCGATGCCGACGTGCTGGTGCAGAACCTTGCACCCGGCGCGGCGGCGCGCATGGGCCTGTCGTTTGAAGCGCTGCATGAGCGCTTTCCACGGCTCATCGTCTGCGATATTTCCGGCTATGGCGAAGGCGGGCCTTACGAGAAAAAGAAAGCTTATGACCTGCTGATCCAAAGCGAGGGCGGTTTTTTATCGGTAACCGGTGGCCCAGGTGAAGATCAGATGGCCAAGGCCGGTTGCTCGATCGCCGATATTTCCGCCGGCATGTACGCCTACAGCGGCATCCTCTCGGCCCTGCTGTTGCGCGGCAAGACGGGGCAGGGCAGCCGCATCGATGTGAGCATGCTCGAAAGCCTGGTGGAGTGGATGGGCTACCCGATGTATTACGCCTTCGACGGCGCGCCCCAGCCACCACGGGCCGGGGCGGCGCATTCGACGATCTACCCGTATGGGCCGTTTCCCACCGGCGACGGCGGCACGGTGATGCTCGGCTTGCAGAACGAACGCGAATGGGCGGCGTTCTGCGACAAAGTACTGCTCACGCCTGAACTGGCTACCGATGAACGTTTCTCGGCCAACTTCAAGCGCTCGGCCAACCGTGACGTGCTACGCCAGATCATCGTTGACAGCTTCGCGCAGTTGGACGCTGAAGCCGTGATCCAACGCCTGGAAAACGCGCAGATTGCCAGCGCCAGGGTCAATGACATGCAAGGCGTGTGGGACCACCCGCAGCTCAAGGCGCGAGACAGCTGGCGTGAAGTCCAGAGCCCGGCCGGGCCGCTGCCGTCGTTGTTGCCGCCGGCGCGTAATGCTGCGTTTACCCCGCGCATGGACGGCGTTCCCGCCTTGGGCCAGCACAGCCAGGGCATTCTCGATCAGCTTGGGTTTTCGGCGCAAACCATCGACGGCCTACGCGCACGCGGCGTTATCTAATAAGGAATTCAAGTGATGCCAAAGCCTATAGTTCGTTCGGCCTTGTTTGTACCCGGCAGCCGCCCGGAGCGCTTTTCCAAAGCGCTGGCCAGTGGCGCCGACGCGGTGATTGTGGATTTTGAAGACGCGGTTGAAGAACCCCTCAAGCGCCAGGCGCGGGATGACCTCGGGGTGTTCTTGCAAGCGCATCCAGAGGCTCAGGTGTGGGTGCGCATCAACGCGCCGGAGCATGCCGAGCATTTTGAGGATGTGGCGTTCTGTAAAGCCCATGCCAATGTGACGGGTGTGCTGCTGCCCAAGGTAGAGAGCGCCGCCCAGGTGGCCGTGGTGGCGGCTGCCGGCAAGGTGATATGGCCGATTATCGAAAGCGCCAGGGGCTTGCTGGCGGTGGCTGAGATTGCCCACGCGCCGCAGGTTGAGCGCCTGTCGTTTGGCGGGCTGGACCTGGCGCTGGACTTGAACCTGAGCAGCGGTTCCGCGGCTGCGCAGTTTGCGTTGGATCAGGCACGCCTGGCGCTGATTGTGCATTCCCGTGCTGCTGGCTTGGTGGCGCCACTGGACGGCGTGCACCCGGCCATCGACGACCCTGAAGGCCTGCGCCGTTCGATCCGGCATGCCTATGAAATGGGCTTTGCCGGCGCGCTGTGCATCCATCCCAAGCAGGTGGCAGTGATTCATGCCGCACTGGCGCCCAGCGCTGAAGACCTGGCCTGGGCCAAGCGCGTGGTAGAGGCGGGTGCCCATGGGGCCGGGGCTTATCAGATGGATGGGCAGATGGTGGATGCGCCGGTGTTGCTGCGCGCACAAAGGCTCCTGGCCGGCCAACTCTGACTGACACAACCTGGAGCAAAATGTGGGAGCTGGCTTGCCTGCGATAGCGGTGGACCCGCCCATGAATCGACTGCCTGACACACCGCCATCGCAGGCAAGCCAGCTCCCACACTGGATCTTCATTGTTCTGAAGTATGGCGTTCGGCCTGGCCGAACGCAGGTATCTAAAATTCGAAATTCACTACACGCACCACATCAGGCACCTTGCCCTATAACACAACAATAAGAAGGTGATTCCCCATGCTCAAGCTTTCTCGGGCGCTGCTGTGCGCCGCCACTCTGTTTACCGCGGGCCTGGCCCAGGCGGCAGACCCGATTGTGATCAAGTTCGCCCACGTGGTTGCCGAAAACACCCCTAAAGGCCAGGGCGCGCTGCTCTTCAAAAAGCTCGCTGAAGAGCGCTTGCCGGGGCGTGTGAAGGTCGAGGTGTACCCCAACTCCTCGCTGTTCGGCGATGGCAAGGAGATGGAAGCGTTGTTGTTGGGCGATGTGCAGATGCTGGCGCCGTCCCTGGCCAAGTTTGAGCAATACACCAAGCAAGTGCAGATCTACGACCTGCCGTTCCTGTTCAACGACCTGGCCGCCGTCGACCGTTTTCAGGCTGCTCAGGGCAAGGCATTGCTGACCTCGATGCAAGACAAGAACATCCTCGGCCTGGCCTATTGGCACAACGGCCTCAAGCAGCTTTCGGCCAACAAAGCACTGCGTGAACCCAAGGACGCCCGTGGCCTGAAGTTCCGTGTGCAGGCTTCCAGCGTACTTGAAGAGCAGTTCAAGGCGATCCGCGCCAACCCGCGCAAGATGAGCTTTGCCGAGGTGTATCAAGGCCTGCAGACCGGCACCGTGAATGGTACCGAGAACACCTGGTCCAATTATGAAAGCCAGAAGGTCAACGAGGTGCAGAAGTACTTCACCGAGTCCAACCATGGCCTGATCGACTACATGGTGATCACCAACGCCAAGTTCTGGAACGGCCTGCCGCCGGATGTGCGCACCACCCTGGACCAGATCATGGTCGAAGTCACCGTCGAGGTGAACAAGCAGGCCGAAGCGCTGAACCAGTCGGCCAAGCAGAAGATCATCGACGCCAAGACCAGCGAAATCATCGAACTGACCCCGCAGCAACGCCAACTGTGGCGCGAAGCCATGCGCCCGGTGTGGCAGAAGTTCGAAGGTGAGATCGGCGCCGACCTGATCAAGGCGGCGGACGCCTCCAACCAGTGATTGGGCGACCACCCAAAACTACTGTGGAAAGGGCTTTATGTGGGAGCTGGCTTGCCTGCGATGCAGGCAACTCGGTGTATCTGTAGCGCCGAGTTGATCCCATCGCGGGCAAGCCCGGCTCCCACAGAGGTCCGCTTCCACAGTTTGTTCCGCTTTCCACCCCGACATCATTCCCGCTTCGCGAGGTTTTGCCATGCAAACGCTAAGGCGCGTCTGGGAGCACCTGGAGGAAGGGTTTATCGCCTTCCTGCTGGCCGCCATGACCCTGGTGACATTCGTCTACGTCATGCTCAACAACATCTACACCCTGTTTTTTGCTCTGTCTGACAAGTGGACATGGAGCAGCAGCTTTTTCGGTGCCCTGGGCGACCACACCATGACCTGGGCCCAGGACATGACCTGGAGCGTGGCGCTGACCAAGGCCATGTTCGGCTGGCTGATTTTTTTCGGCATCTCCTACGGCGTGCGCACCGCCGGCCACCTTGGCGTAGATGCGCTGGTCAAGCTGACCAAACGCCCGGTGCAACGCCTGCTCGGCATGCTCGCGTGCCTGTGTTGCCTGGCCTATGCCGGGCTGTTCATGGTCGCCAGCTACAAGTGGGTGAGTGCGGTGATGACCGCGCAGATCGGCGCCGAAGACCTCGACCAATACGGCGTGGACGTGGGCGATATCGTGATCATCGTGCCCATCGGTTTTGCCCTGGTGTTTATCCGCTACCTGGAAATTTTCTACCGCATCTTTACCCACCGTCAGGTCGGGTTGGGGCTGGCCGACGAGGCCGGGGAGGCCAGTAAGCTGGCTGGCAGCCATGAGGAGCGTCACTGATGGCCGTGCTCTGTCTGTTTTTGCTGCTATTCGTCTTCATGTTCCTCGGGGTGCCGATCGCGATTTCCCTGGGGCTGTCCGGCGCGGTGTCGATCCTGATGTTCAGCCAGGACTCGGTGAGTTCGCTGGCCATCAAGCTGTTTGAAACCTCCGACGCCTACACCTTCCTGGCGATTCCATTCTTCCTGCTGTCCGGTGCGTTCATGACCACTGGCGGTGTGGCGCAACGGCTGATCGACTTCGCCAACGCCTGTGTCGGGCATATCCGAGGCGGCCTGGCGATTGCGGCGGTGCTGGCGTGCATGCTGTTTGCGGCGCTGTCCGGGTCATCGCCGGCGACGGTGGCGGCAGTGGGCTCGATTGCCGTGGCGGGGATGGTGCGCTCGGGTTACCCGAAGGAGTTCGGCGCCGGGATCATCTGCAACGCCGGCACCCTGGGCATCCTGATCCCGCCGTCGATTGTGATGGTGGTGTACTCGGCAGCCACCGAAACCTCGGTGGGCAAGCTGTTCATGGCCGGTGTGATTCCAGGATTGCTGCTGGGCCTGATGCTGATGGTCGCGATCTACATCGTCGCGCGCATCAAGAAGCTGCCGGCGCAGCCCCGTGCGACCTTCCGCGAGTGGCTGACCTGCGCACGTCGCGCGTTCTGGGGCTTGCTGTTGCTGGTGATCATCCTCGGCGGCATCTACAGCGGCATGTTCACGCCGACGGAAGCGGCGGCCGTGGCGGCGGTGTATTCGGCGTTTGTCGCGCTGTTTGTGTACAAGGACATGAAGCTGCGCGATTGCCCCAAGGTGCTGCTGGAATCCGGGCGCCTGGCGATCATGCTGATGTTTATCATCGCCAACGCCATGCTCTTTGCCCATGTACTGACCACCGAACAGATCCCGCAGGAAATCACCGCCTGGGTGATCTCCGAAGGCCTCACGCCGATTGGCTTTTTGATCATGGTCAACGTGGTGTTGCTGGTGGCCGGCAGCTTTATGGAGCCTTCCGCGATTGTGCTGATCCTGGCGCCGATCTTCTTCCCGATTGCCATGAAGCTGGGGATTGACCCGATTCACCTGGGGATTGTGATGGTGGTCAACATGGAAATCGGCCTGGTACACCCACCGGTAGGGTTGAACCTGTTTGTGACCTCGGCGGTGACCGGGTTGACCCTCGGGCAGACGATTCGCGCAGCGTTACCGTGGCTGATGATCCTGCTGGTGTTTTTGATCATGGTCACGTACTTGCCGTTTATCTCGCTGGCGCTGCCGCACTGGCTGGGCATGTAACACGGTCTGAAAATGTGGGAGCTGGCTTGCCTGCGATCGCCATACGTTCGAAGGCACCCCGTTCCCCTGTGGCAAGCCTGCTCGCCACAACAAGCGGCGTACCGCAGACTTTGTTTTAGCCGGCAGTTGCGTAGAAACCCATGCTGCGATAGCGGTGGTTCAGTCAGCCTATCCAGTGGCTGGTATACCGCCATCGCAGGCAAGCCAGCTCCCACCTTTGATTCTTGTCAGGCCTTAGTTGTCCATCGCATTCAAGATCGCATAAGCCAATTTAACCCGCTCGGCATTCGGGTAATTGCGGTTAGCCAGAATCACCACACCCATGTCCTTGCTCGGTACGTAAGCCACATACGCGCCAAAACCGCCGGTGGAGCCGGTTTTGTTGTACAGCACGTTGGCCGGTTGTGCCTGCGCCGGCGTCAGCCAATTGACCTTGTGCGGCTGCATAGCCATTTCGGTCGAGTTGCCCTCCAGCAAGGCCTGCAGCTTGATCGGGTAGGGGTAGCGTTCCCAGCCCAGGCCCTGGGTCATGCCATTGACGGTGTAGTAACCCGCGTGAGTGGTGGCGATCGCTTGTTGCAGCGGTTTTTCCAGGGTCTCGGGGCGCAGGTTGGCGATCACATAGCGGGCGAGGTCCTGGGTGCTGGTCTTGATACCGTAGGCTTCGCTGTCCAGGGCGCCGGGGCTGACGCGAATGGGTTTCAGATTTTTGTCATAGCCTTGCGCATATTGAGCGGTTTTGCTCGCCGGCACGCTGACGTGGGTGTTGGTCAGGCCCAGCTTGGGCAGCAAGGTTTTCTCCATGGCAACGTTAAACGGCTGCCCCAGGCTTTGCGCCGCGAGGTAGCCGAACAAGCCGATGCTGGGGTTGGAATACAAACGCTGTTCGCCCGGCGCATACGCGGGTTTCCAGTGCTGGAAATAACCGAGCATGGCACCGGCGTTGTCGGCCGCGTCGGGAAACTGCAACGGCAGGCCACCCGGTGTGTAGGTCGCCAGTTGCAGCAGGCTGATGTGATCGAATACGCCAGCGGCCAGGGCTGGCAGGTGCTGGCTGGCGGTATCCGAGAGCTCGAGCTTACCGGTGGCCTGGGCGTAGCCGCCGAGGGTGGCGGTAAAGGTTTTGCTGATCGATCCGATTTCAAACAGGGTGTCTTGGTTGACGGCCTGTTTGGTTTCCCTTGATGCAACACCGTAGTTAAAGTATTGAACCTTGCCTTGGTTAACCACCGCGACCGACAGGCCGGGAATCCCTTGTTGCTGCATCAGCGGCTCCACGCTGGCATCGACTACCGTGCGCAGGTCGGTGGCGGCCATGCAGCTACCGGAGCCTATTAACAGGGCGCTGAACAGAATTTTTTGTAAGGTGTGATTCATGCGGGTTCGCTTCCATGTAAAAGATGTGCTGACGATCAAGGCCTGCGCAGGCGGGGCAAATCTAGGTGGATTTTGTTCGGCGGGCAAACGATGATATCTCGCATCAGCCATTAGTTAATTTAGGGTCATGCATGCTGCGCTCCCATTTACCGCTCAATGCGTTGCGCGCATTCGAAGCTTCCGCCCGGCATTTGAGCTTCACCCGAGCGGCCATCGAGCTGTGCGTGACCCAGGCGGCAGTCAGTCATCAGGTCAAAAGCCTGGAGGCGCAGTTGAACGTCACCTTGTTCAAGCGCCTGCCACGCGGCCTGATGCTGACCCGCGAAGGCGAAACACTGCTGCCGGTCGTGCGCGACTCTTTCGACCGGATTGCCCTTACCTTAGGCCAGTTCGAAGGTGGCCATTACCGTGAAGTGCTCACAGTCGGGGCGGTGGGCACCTTCGCCGTCGGCTGGTTGCTGCCGCGCTTGCCGGACTTTCAAAGCCGCTACCCGTTTATCGACCTGCGCCTGTCGACCCACAACAACCGTGTTGACGTCGCCGCCGAGGGCCTCGACTACGCGATCCGCTTCGGCGCTGGCGCCTGGCATGGCACCGACGCCTGCCAGTTGCTTGAAGCGCCGTTGACCGTGCTGTGCGTGCCGCAGATTGCCGAGCAATTGCACACGCCGGACGACGTGCTCAAGCACACCTTATTGCGCTCTTACCGCGCCGATGAATGGAACCTGTGGTTCCAGGCCGCCGGGCTGCCGGCCGACACGCCGGTGCCGCGCAGCATCGTGTTCGACTCGTCCCTGGCGATGATGGAGGCCGCGCAGCAGGGCATCGGCGTGGCCTTGGCGCCGGCGATGATGTTCTCACGGCAACTGGAGAGTGATCTGATTCGCCAGCCGTTCAGCGTGGGCATCAGCACCGGCAGTTATTGGCTGACGCGCTTGCAGTCGCGGGCCGAAACCTCGGCCATGGCCGCGTTCAAAGGCTGGTTGAAAGCGCACAGCGCCCAGGCTTGAAGTTTTTATTCTTGAAACAAAATGAAACATTTGTGACGGGCCAGCCTCTACCGTACCCCGTACCGAGTGCTTCCATGAAAATTCCGCGCCCCTCTGCCCGCATGCCCCACCTCATCCAACTGCGCAACCTGAAGATGGCGCGCTCGGCCCATGCTTATGTGCGCGGCAGCACGGTGCAGTTTTACGAGTGGCTGCACAGCCAGCCCGGCCGCCGCTTGCCCCATGGCCCGGCGATCTGGATCTGCGGCGATTGCCACGCGGGCAACCTCGGCCCCACGGGTGATACCAAGGGCCGTATCGACATGCATATCCGCGACCTCGACCAAACCGTGATCGGCAACCCGGCCCATGACCTGGTGCGCCTGGCGCTGTCGTTGGCCACCGCCGCGCGCGGCTCGGACCTGCCGGGCGTGACCACCGCACGCATGCTGGAAGAAATGATGGTGGGCTACGAACAAGCCTTCAAAGACAAGCCCGATGAAGCGCCGCCGCGTCCTTCCCAAGTCAAGGCTGGCATGCGCAGCGCGGTGGAACGCACCTGGAAAAACCTGGCGCGTGAACGCATTGAAAATGCCCGGCCTACTATTCCGTTGGGCAAGCACTTCTGGTCATTGTCACGGGCGGAAAAGAGCGCGCTGCAAAGTGTTTGCGCCTCGGATGAAATCCACCAGTTGGTGACCTCGCTCAAAGGCCGGCCCAAAGACGCCAAGGTCCAATTGCTTGATTCGGCCTATTGGGTCAAAGGCTGCAGCTCCCTCGGCTTGCTGCGTTATGCAGCCTTGTTGGGCGTGGGCGACAAGGACGACCAGGAATATTGCCTGATCGACATCAAGGAAGCCGTCGGCGCCGCCGCGCCCCGGGCGGCACGCGCGAAAATGCCACGCGACAATGGCCGGCGTGTGGTGGAAGGCGCCCGCCAGCTGTCACCGGGCCTGGGCGAGCGCATGCTGGCCACACGTTTTCTCGATCACGGTTTCTTCATCCGGGAACTGCTGCCTCAAGACATGAAACTGGAACTCGATGAGCTGAGCGAGATCGACGCCATGCACGCCGCCGGTTACCTGGCCCGCGTGGTCGGCATCGCCCATGCCCGCCAGATGGACCGCGATACGCGCAAGGAGTGGATGGCGGTGTTGCAGGAAAACCGCTCCAAACAGCTGGATGCGCCGTCGTGGTTATGGACCAGCGTGGTGCAGTTGGTGGGCAGCCATGAGCAGGGGTATCTCAACCATTGTCGGCGGTATGCGTTGGAGCACTAGAAGCGGCGCATGAGCGGTGTGGCTGTTTATGGCGTTAATAAAACTCGGCTATTGCTCAGCATTAAACGTGGTGCGCCGCCTATTTTTCTATTCTTTTTTATTTGATAACGGTGTGTCAGCCAATTAACTCGCCACTGACACACCGCCTTCGCAGGCAAGCCAGCTCCCACAGTTGGTTTGTGGTGTGTCAGCAGGTTTTGGGTTCCAGGCACTCCAGCGCACGGTCGGCCAGGGTTTGGGCCATGTCGATCAGGTGTTCGGTGGCACCGGCCATGTGGCGTTGATCGCCTGTCAGGCCTTGGGTGGTGTCGGCAGCGGTGGCGGCTGCGCAGCGCAGCAGGTCGCAGAGTTGGGCGAGGGCGTCTTCGAAGCTGAGGTCGTGATGCACTGTAAAGGGCTGCGGTGAGGTGGGTTGCAGGTAGTGACTCAGGGCGCGTTCAAATATTTCGCGGCTGGGGGTGAAGCGCGTTGTATTGCTCATGCATAAGCTCCTGATAAGGGGCCTACTTGTTTCAGGTTTCCACACCTGTTCGCTGATAGGCAGCGACAGAGCACAGGCTAGCCAGTGGCATGCGCAGGCGCAAGGCCGAAGGGCTGCTTAGGAAGCTTCCTGCAAGGTTAAGGGATATGGATTGCTGGCCTTTAACACTGCATGTCGATCAGGCAACACCGATCAAAGCTGAGAGGCGGGGTGTTGTGGCGAGCGGGCTTGCCCCGCGTTGGGCTGCGCAGCAGCCCCAGGGGAGTCAACGCGGTTTTCCAGATGTATCGCGTCGTGAGGTGTCAGGGCCGCTTCGCGCCCCAACGCGGGGCAAGCCCGCTCGCCACAAGAAGTTAGATGCCACAGTTCTGAACGTGTTCAGACCAGGTATTTGCGGAACCAGCCCAACGTGCGCTCCCACGCCAGATTCGCCGCTGCCTCGTCATATCTCGGCGTCGAATCATTATGAAAGCCATGATTGGCGCCCTTATAAATAAACGCCTCATAGGTCGTGCCTGCGGCCTTCAACGCCTGTTCATACGCCGGCCAACCCTCGTTGATGCGCGTGTCCAGCTCGCCGTAATGCAGCATGATCGGCGCCTTGATGCGTGGTACGTCCTTCGCATCCGGCTGCCTGCCGTAGAACGACACAGCTGCGCCGAGTTCTGGATAAGCCACCGCCGCCGCATTGGTCACGCCGCCGCCATAACAGAAGCCGGTGATCCCGACTTTGCCGGTGCTGCTGTCGTGGTGCATCAGCCATTCGATGGCGGCGAAGAAGTCGTTCATGAGTTTGGTGGGGTCGACTTTTTGTTGCAGTTCCACGCCTTTTTCATCGTTGCCGGGGTAGCCGCCCACGGAGGTGAGGCCGTCGGGTGCCAGGGCGATGAAGCCGGCTTTGGCCAGGCGCCGGGCGACGTCTTCGATGTAGGGGTTAAGGCCTCGGTTTTCGTGCACCACCACCACGGCGGGCAGTTTGTCGCTGGCCTTGGCCGGGCGAACGAGGTAGCCGCGTACGGTGCCGTTGCCTTTGGGCGAGGGGTAGGTGATGTAGTCGGCGACGACGTCTGGGTCAGTGAATTTGACTTGTTCGGCCAGCGCGTAGTTGGGGCTCAGGGCTGCCAGCAGGGCCGAGGCGGTGAGGCCGCCGAAGGTGAACAGCGCGGCGCGGTCGAGAAATTCGCGGCGGTTGAGTTTGCCGTGGGCGTAGCCGTCGTAGAGTTCCAGCAGTTCGGGGGCGAAGTCTTTCGCGGTGAGACGAGTCATCGGAGCAGTCCTCGATTAGCGGTGGTCATCACTGTAGACCAGGATCAACGTTCGCGGCCATGGGCGGAATCCGACAATTGCCGGGTATCGACGCGCACGAACACCGAGTCGCCGAGGGCGGTGAGCACGTCACCGGCGTACACCTCGCAGACCACGCGGCTTTTACGCCCCACGTGGCCTTCAACCCGCGCGCGCAGGGTCAGTGTCACGCCCATGGGCGTGGGCTTGATGAATTTGATTCCCAGGTTACCGGTCACGCAGTCGATGCGCGGCAGGCTGCCGGGCTCGCGCTGCTCGTTGCGGTAGTGGTAGGCCATGGCCGTCCAGTTGGAGTGGCAGTCGACCAGCATGGCGATCAGGCCGCCGTAGACCAGGTCCGGCCAGCCGCTGTATTGAGCTTCAGGCAGGTGCTCTGCGATCACATGGATACCATCGGCATCCCAACGGCTTTTGATGTGCAGGCCATGGGGGTTGCTGCCGCCGCAGCCGTAGCAGATGCCTTCGGGCGCGGTGATGTCCTGCAGGGAAGGGGTGTGCATGCAAAGTCCTTATTGTTTCTTTTGGCGACTACTCTGTTTAGCAGGGCACGCTGCGAAAGGGAATAAAACCATGGCATGGCGTGTTAGCTCAGCACATCTGTTCATTTGTCTTGCGGAGTGTTGCATGAAGTGTCGAATGCCCCTGTTTGTAAGCCTGGCGGTGCTCCTTGGTGTGTTTCTCGGCAACGCGCAGGCCGTGGAATACAAAGACGTCAACCGCACCGCCAGCCAGATCAGTTTTACCTTCCAGCAATTCGGGCAGCGCGTGTATGGCACCTTCAGTGACTTTGAAGGCACCCTGACCTTCGACACGCAAAAGCCTGAGGCGGCGCATGCGTTGCTCAAGATCCAGCTCGCCAGCATCGACGCCGGCAGCCAGGACGCCAATACCCAATTGCAGCAACCGGCGTGGTTCGACACCGCGACCTATCCTGTGGGCGTGTATGAGTCCAATGGCGCCACGGCGCTGGGCGATAACCGCTACAAGATCACCGGTAACCTGACGATCAGGGGCATCACGCGGCCGGTGGATATTGAGGTGCAGCTCAAGGAGCAAAGCGGCATCGGCGTGTTTGACGGGGCGTTCATCCTCAAGCGCAGCGACTTCAAGATTGGTGAGGGTGAATGGGCGGGCAACAGCGTGGTGTCCAATGACATCAACATCAAATTCAAGATGGTTGCGCCGCAGCGCTAACGGGCAAACTTCTTGGCCCCGGCCACACAGCCGATCACCGCAACCGTCACCAGCACCATGCCCAGGCTGACCTGCTCATGCAGCAGGCTCGCCGCCAGCGCCAGGCCGAAAAACGGTTGCAGCAACTGCAACTGGCCGACCGCAGCGATGCCCCCCTGGGCCAGGCCGCGATACCAGAACACAAAGCCGATCAGCATGCTGAACAGCGACACATAGCCCAGGCTCAGCCACGCCGGCAGGCTGATGCCCGTGAGGGTTGCCGGCGCCAGCATCACGCTCAACGGCGCCACCACCGGCAACGACACCACCAGCGCCCAGCAGATCACCTGCCAGCCGCCCAGGCTGCGCGACAACGTGGCGCCTTCGGCGTATCCCAGGCCGCACACCAATACGGCCAACAGCATCAGCAGGTCACCGGCCGGCGCGGCGCTCAAGCCTTGGGCAACGGCGTAGCCCATCACCAGCAGGCTGCCGAGAATCGAAAACAGCCAGAACACCGGGCGCGGGCGCTCGCCGCCACGCAGTACACCAAACACTGCAGTGGCCAGCGGCAGCAGGCCAATGAACACGATGGAGTGCGCCGAGGTCACGTATTGCAGCGCCAGTGCCGTGAGCAGTGGAAAACCGATCACCACACCCAGGGCGACGATCACCAGCGGCCCCCATTGGTGGCGTGCAGGGCGTTTTTCCCTGAACAACCACAACAACAGCACGCCGAGCATGGCGGCAATGGCGGCGCGGATCATGGTCAGAAACACCGGGTTGAACTCCATCACCGCCAGGCGCGTGGCTGGCAAGGAGCCGCTGAAGATGACGACGCCGATAAAGCCGTTGATCCAGCCTTGGGCGTTGGTATCCGGTGCAGTGAGGCTTGCGGTGCGTTCCATGGTGAGGGCTCGAACTAGGTGGTTGCGTAAACACCATCCTAGGGGCCAGGATTAAGACAATCAAAAAATTGTCATGGATACACCGCCTATGCCGCGCGCCCGCTACAAGTCGCTGGTCGACACCTTTGCCCAAGACATCCGCAGCGGCGCACTGGCGCCCGGCACACGCCTGCCCACGCACCGGCAATTGGCGGCTGAACATGGCCTGGCGTTGGTCACCGCGAGCCGGGTGTACACCGAGCTTGAAGCCATGGGCCTGGTCAGCGGCGAAACCGGGCGCGGCACCTTTGTGCGGGAAATCGCCTTGCCGCCGGGGCAGGGCAGTGGGCAGATGAATGTGGCCACCGGCATGCTCGACCTGAATTTCAATTACCCCTCGCTGCCCGGCCAGGCAGACCTGCTGCGCACCGCTCTGCGCCAATTGGCGCTGTCGGGCGACCTGGAAGCGCTGTTGCGTTACCAGCCGCATGCCGGTCGTCTGCATGAGCGCGCTGCCGTGGCACGGCATCTATTGAGCCGAGGCCTGGCGGTTGAGGCGGAGCAGGTGCTGATGGTCAGCGGCGCCCAGCACGGCCTGGCGGTGACGATGATGGCGTTGCTCAAGCCTGGGGATGTAATTGCCGTGGATGCGCTGACCTATTCAGGCTTCAAGGTGTTGGCCGAAACCCTGCACCTGGAAATCGTCGCCATTCCGGTGACCGCCAGCGGCCCGGATCTGGCGTTCCTGCACGCGCTGTGCCGCAGGCGCCCGGTGCGTGCGGTGTACAGCATTCCAACCCTGCATAACCCGTTGGGGTGGGTGATGAGCCTTGCGCAACGCGTGCAACTGATTGCCATCGCGCGTGAGCACCATCTGATGCTCATTGAGGACGCGGCCTATGCGTTTCTGGCCGAAGACGCGCCACCGCCGCTGGCCACATTGGCGCCTGAGTGCACGGTGTACGTGGGCGGGTTATCCAAAAGCGTTGCCACGGGTTTGCGCGTCGGGTTTATCGCCGCGCCGTTGGAGTGGGTGAAAAAACTGGAGCGCACGATCATGGCCACCACCTGGAACGTGCCCGGTGTGATGAGCGCGATTGCGGTGGGCTGGATCGAGGACGGCACCGTCGCGCAGCTCGAAGCACAAAAGCGCCAGGACGCACGTGCACGCCAAGCCTTGGCTGCGCAGGTGCTCAAAGGCGTGCCTTACATCAGCCATCCGTCTTCGTATTTTTTGTGGTTGCCGCTGGGGGACGAGGCGCGGGCCGATCAGGTGTCCATGGCCTTGCAGCGCGAGCAGATTTCCGTGTCCACCGCCGAGCCGTTTGCGGTCTCGGCCACGGTGCCGCACGCGCTGCGCCTGGCGCTGGGTTCGGTGAGCATGGCCGCGCTGGGTGAGGCGCTGCTGAAGGTCCGGGAAGCGGTGCGGTGGTGAGCCGCACCGCTTGGCGTCAGTATTTGTAAGCCTGACGCCCGATCAGCAGCCATTTGCCTTTTTGCTTCTGCCAGACCTGGAAGTTGTCGATATCGGTCGGCACTTCGACGCCGCTGTTCACGGCCAGGGCGTGAAAGTGGTTGCGTACCAGCGCGGTGTCGCCGTCCAGGGTGATGGTCTGGTTTTGCATTTCGAGGGTTTTGAACGCGCTGGTGTGGGTTTCCAGGTCAGCGATAAATTGCGCTTTGTTCTGCACCTTGCCGCTGGAGTGGCCATAGGTGAGCTTGTCGGACGTCAGCGCGTGCAGCGCCTTGAGGTCCAGGTGCAGCATGGCTTGGGTCAGTTGGTCGACCGCTTGAGCCACATCCTTTTCGGCCGGGGCAGGCGCAGCTGCGACGTAGCCGGTGAACAGGCACAGAAAACCGATCAGCACTTTGACGTTTGGCATGGGTGTTTCCTTATTGTTGTTGGGGTGAACACGACAACTTAAGTCGTCGTACAACCATGCAATATTTTCGGGGGGCAAGGAAAGTGAAATTTTGAAATATCTCGAAAAGATTAAGCTAGATGGCGTCGTAAATCACATAGCTTCTTGTACGACGTCCCAACACAATAAATAACTGAGGGCGGTACACCTTGTCGCTTCCAGCCCAACAAGCCGATCGCTATGCTACTGCGCAAATAACAAGCCGCCCGAGAGACAACATGGATTTTGACTGGCACAGCGACGCCATCACCCGCGCCACTCCCGTGACCCCACACTACAAAAATACCCAGAACGTTCGCCGTTTCATGCTCGAACACTGCGGCCCGACGTTCAAGTTCGACCGGCCGTTCATGGCCTGGATTCGCAACGACATGCCCAAAACCTTGGGCGATGTGGTGGATGAGTGGCAACGCCGCAACGAGGACGCACGCCCATGACACGCGACGAAAAATACCAGGCTGTCCAGGAACGCATCGGCTACCTGCTGGAGGAATTCAAAATCGGCGGCAACTACACGCCGTTGGTGCGCGATGGCAACCAACTGTACATCAGCGGCCAGATTCCGCGTGTCGGTGACACCCTCATGCTGCCGGGCAAGGTCGGTGAAAGCCTGACCCTGGCCCAGGCGCAAATCGCCGCCAGTATCAGCGCGTTGCGTTGCCTGGGGTTGCTCAAGCAAGCGCTGGGTTCGCTGGATCAGGTCAAGACCCTCGTGCGTATCACCGTGTATGTGCGCAGCGCAGAAGACTTTGATCAGCAAAGTGAAGTGGCCAACGCCGCGTCGGACCTGTTCCACGAAATCCTCGGCGCTGCCGGTGTGCACACGCGCACGTCGGTGGGGGTGATGCAGTTGCCCAAGTCGGCGGCGGTCGAGATCGACATGATTGCTGTCGCACACGGTTGAGTGACCGATGATTACCCAAGGGCTTGAGGTACTGATCGACTACGCCGTGCACTTGGCGCCGGGTCTGCTGCTGTTTGGTGCGTGGTTCGCGTTGACACCGAGGGCGCAGGTGGCGATGCGCATCCTGATTCTGCTGGCGGCGTTTGTGCTGATGCGCGATGTGATGACGCCGCTGGGTATGTGGGCGGTGAGTCGCGATGTGCAGATCGCATTCAGTGGCAATGCCTTCGTACTGGCGGCGCTCGGCGGGCTGTCGGTGCTGCTGATCATGCTGCTCTCACGCCTGGCACCCGAGTTGTGGCGGTTGATGCGTTGGTCCATTGGCAACCCGTTGGTTGGCATGGCGGTGGGGGTTGTGGTCGGCTGTTTGATCGGCGTGCCACTGCGGGTTTACCAAGGCATTGATGCAAGCCAGTTCCACGGCTACTGGGTGTGGTTGCCGGGCATGGTGGTATTGGCCTATGGCGCCAATGCGTTGGAGGAAGTGCTGTTCCGCGGCTTTTTGCAGGGTTACCTGGAGCAACAGGTTTCGCCATTGCGCGCTGCGTTGATCAGCGGCGTGGCCTTTGCAGCCTGCCATGGGTTCCTGGCCTTAAGCGTTACCCAACTGGGCTGGCCGGTGTTGCTGTTCACCCTGCTTGAAGGGTTGGCCTGTGCGCTGGTGCGCATGCGTTACGGCGTACTGCCCGCCGCACTCGCCCACGGCACCGCCATCCTGCTGATCGCCGTGCCCTACATGGCCTGATCTGAAACACAACCCTGATCGCCCTGATCGTTCCCACGCTCCGCGTGGGAATGCAACCCTGGACGCTCTGCGTCCGCTCTTGAAGTCGTGACGCGGAGCGTCACAGAATGCGTTCCCACGCGGAGCGTGGGAACGATCAGTGATCCCACATTTTTTACAACGGCGGTGTGCGCGGTGGGATCAGGCGTTTGCTGCCGGTGGCTTCATACGCGCTGGCAAAGCTCAGCAGCGCCGAATCATCGTAAGCACGACCGGCAAAGGTCAGGCCGACGGGCATGCCGATGTCGGCCATCACGCCCATCGGCACGGTGACGGTGGGCACGCCGAGGTGGCGGATGGCGAGGTTGCCGTTAGCGACCCACACGCCATTGCTCCAGGCGATGTCGGCACTGGCTTCGTTCACGTCGGCATCTGCCGGGCCTACATCGGCCACGGTCGGGAACAGCACCGCATCGAGCCCAAGCGTGTCCATCCAGTCTTCCAGGTCGATGCGCCGGGTTTGCTCCAGGCCGCGCAAACCGTCCGGCACCGTGCTGATCTCGTTCCACGGCGTGATGCCGCGCTCGGCCATGCGCACGTATTCGTCCATGCCGGCGGCCAGGTCATCTTCGCGGTTGGGCAGGGTGCCCGGGTCGTGCGGGAAGATTTTCGGCCCATCGACATCCGCCAGGCGGTTGAGTGCCGGGTCGTTGTTGGCGCGCAGAAAGTCATCAAAAGCCCAGGCCGACAGTTCCCACAATTCGTCGTGCAGGAATTCCCTGGAAACCAAGCCACGGGTAAACACGGTTGGCGCGCCAGGGCGATCGCCTTCGCAGTTGGACACCAGCGGGAAATCCACCTCGATCACTTCGGCGCCGGCGGCTTGCAGCGCCTTGCGTGCAGCTTCCCACAGGTCGATCACGCTGGCGCGGGTGTTGATCTTCTGCCCGGTCGGCCCGCCAATGCCGGGCTTTTCGCTGGTGCCCGCCTCGGGGTCGGCATTGATGTACATGCGCGGCACGCCGAAACGTTTACCGGCGAGGGCTTCGCTGCTTACCGCCAAGTCGGCGTAAGACACGGGGCGCACCGACGCTACGCTTGGGATTGGCACCCAGGGCTGCAGGCGCCACAGGTCGCCACGGGTGTCGGAGTCTTCGGCGACCACCACATCCAGCACTTCCAGCAGGTCGGCCATGGTGCGTGCATAGGGCACCACCACGTCCATGGTCGGCGTGAGCGGCCAGTTGCCGCGTACCGAAATCACCCCACGGGACGGTGTGTAGGCGCACAAACCATTGTTGGACGCCGGGCCACGCCCGCTCGACCAGGTTTCTTCAGCCACACCAAAGGCGGCGAAGCTTGCCGCCGTGGCGGTACCCGCGCCGTTGGACGAACCGGAGGCAAATGGTGCAGTCAGGTAGTCGGCGTTGTAAGGGCTTTCGGCACGGCCATACACACCCCGCTGCATCCCGCCATTGGCCATCGGCGGCATATTGGTCTTGCCCAGGCAGATGGCGCCGCCCGCTCGCAAGCGTTCGATGGTGAAGGCGTCGCGCTGCGCAACCAGCTTGGCAAAGGCCGGGCTGCCGGATGCGGCCGTAAGGCCCTTGACCAGGTAGCTGTCCTTGGCGGTATAGGGAATGCCGTCCAATGGCCCCAACGTTTCGCCCCTGGCCCGGCGCGCATCGGACGCTTCGGCTTCTTTAAGGGCTTCGGGGTTGCGCACTACCACGGCGTTCAAGGCGGTGGCGGTCTGCGGGCCGTCATAGGCATCGATCCGCGCCAGGTAGGCGTTTACCAGTTCAACGGCAGTGGTCTGGCCGGTTTCAAGCGCCGCGCGCAGTTGGGCAATGGAGACTTCGGTAACTTGCATCACGTTTTTTTCGCCGCCTTCAAGTGGGAGGTATGGCGGCAGTCTACGGACAGATATTTCACAAAACCAGCGCGGCATGCTCCGCATAGGCGGCGCGCATGACTTGCCACGTCGGCTCGTCAGCCGGAATCAGATGCTCGATACGCAGCGACGTGAGGGTGATGTCCTGGGGCATGCCGAACGTGGTGAAGGTCGACAGAAAGCTCAGCTCGCCCTGGGGTGAGCGGATGCGCGTCAGCGCCAAGGGCGGCATGTGGCCGGGTGGTTCGGTGTGGGTGGGCGTCGGCAGGCTGGCTAATAAAACCGCCAATTCAGGATTGCCCAACGCCTCCCGGCTGGCGCGTTGCCAGGCAAGCGTGCGGATCTCTTCGGCGTTGATCAGGTGGTCGCCAAAGCCGCCGGTTTGCAGCAGCGTGGTCAGCAGGTTCAGCCCGTCTGCCGCATCCGGTTCAAGCCCCAACAATTCAAACAGGACGCCGGTACTCGCATTCGCCGCCAGCACTTGCCATTGGCTGCCGAGCAGAATCGCCGGGGCCGGGTTATTGGCGTGCAACACATGGCTGACGGCTTCGCGAATCGCGGCCATGGCCGGTGAGGCGAGCGGGGTGGCGGTGTAGCGTGGCGCGTAGCCGGCGGCGAGGAACACGCGATTGCACTGCTCAAGCGGCACATCCAGCGCGGTCAGTAAATTGTGCAACGTGCCCGGGCTCGGCTTGGCGCGGCCGGTTTCGATGTAACTGAGGTGGCGTTGCGAAACGCCGGTGATCAGCGCCAGGTCCAGCTGGCTCAGCTTGGCGTGGCGACGCAGTTGGCGCAGTTGGTCGCCGGCAGTAGTGTCCATGGCGGGTTCATAACCTGTGAGGTCATTGCGAGGGCCAAGACCTTATCACTATCGTGAGCTTCATTCACTTCAAGGACGAGACCATGCACAGACCCTCTATTGCCCTGGTCGGGTTAGTTGGATTTTCACTCTATACACTGGTGACGATGCTCACCGCCGAGCAATCGCTGCTGGCCTTCGGGCGGCAATTGATGTCGCGTCCGGACACCGCGCAGGTAGTGATGGACCTGTACCTGATGGCGGTGCTGGCGTGTGTGTGGATGTATCGGGATGCGCGTGGTCGCGGGCGGTCGGTAGTGTCTGTGCTGCCGTATTTCTTGCTGACGGCAGTGTTTGTTTCGGTGGGGCCGTTGCTTTATATCGTCGTCAATGGGTTGCGCGATGAATGACCTGCTGGCTATCTACGCAGGCTGTGTGCTGGTGCTGTGCCTGAAAATGTTCGCGATTTCCTGCTACCAGGGTTTTTGGCGGATTCGGCGGCGGGCGTTCACCAACCTTGAAGATGCAGCATTCTTCAGCCGCATGGCGCAGCCACAAGAATTGCCACACGTCGTGAGGGCGCAAAGGGCGTGGGCCAATGACCTGGAAAACATCCCGCTGTTTTTTGTGTTGGGCGGATTATGTGTGGCGCTGGGGAGTTCCCAGGGTGTCACGGGTTGGCTCTTTGGCCTGTTTACCCTGGCCCGATTGGCGCACACGGTGACGTATCTGGCAGGGCTGCAACCCTGGCGCACGCTGGCCTATGCAGTGGGCGTGGCCTGCCTCTTCGGGCTCGGTGCCCTGGTGGTCTTGAGGCTGAGATGAAATCCCCCCTGGCTGAGCAAACTTATTGTGGCAAGCCCGCTCGCCACAACAAGCCCGCTCGCCACAAGAAAACCTGGCCATAGGCAAGGGATTAAGGGTTCAGAAACGCCTGGTAATTGTCTTTGGTGATCTGCTGATAAGGAATGGTCAGCTCAGCCACATAGGGTTCCTTCTTGACCATCTTCACCGCCAGATCAATCGAGCCGACGGCCTGGCCTTTGTTGTCCTGATACACCGTCACCAGCAACTGGCCCTTCTTCACCGCGTCCAGCCCCGCTGCGCCGCCATCGCTGCCGGCCACCAGGATATCCTTGCCCGGTTGCATGCCCGCCTGGCTGATCGCCATGGCGGCGCCAATCGCCATTTCATCGGCATTCGCCGCCACGGCATCGATTTTGCGTCCGGACACAATCCAGTTGCTCATCAGGTCAATCGCCTTGCCGCGCTGCCATTCGGCGCTTTGCTCCTCGACAATCTTGATGTCCGGGTAATCCTTGAGCACCGTCTTCACCCCCAGCGTGCGGTTGTGCGTGGCGTTGTTGGACAACAGCCCGAGCATGATCGCTAGGTTGCCCTTGCCGCCCATTTTCTCTGCCAGGTAGCGCATCTGGATTTCCCCGGCCTTGATCTCATCCGAGCCAACATAACCCACGCCCGGCGGCACGTCCTGGAACTCCGGGCGGCGGTTGACGTACACCAGCGGCATCTTGGCCTGCTGGGCATTGACGGTCATTTTCTGCGTGGCCGCCGTGTCCACCGCGTTGACGATAATCGCGTCCATGCCCTGGGCGGTAAAGTTCTGCACCTGATTGAGTTGGCGCACCACATCGCCCTGGGCGTCTTCAAATTGCAGGGTCACGCCGGGTAGCTCCTTGGCGTGGGCCGCCATGTAGTCACGCATCTGTGCGAGGAACACATCGTCGACCTGGGCGATGCTCACGCCGATACGTATATCCGCCCAGGCCCAGGGCGTAACAGCGAGGGTCAGCAGTGCTGCGAGGAGTTGCTTCTTCATGGTTATGCTCCGTTCTTTTTGTTGTTGTAAAAGCAGTGGGATTCACGCCTGGCGCTTGGCCCGCAGTTGCGCCACGGCAGCGGCGAAGTCTGAATAGGGCCAGCGTTCGTCAAGGGCTTGTTGCATTAATTGCTGCCCGGTTTGCGGGGCGAGCCCGTGCAAGGGCGGGTCGGTGTCGAGGTTGGTGGGGAAGGCATAACCGTCGGCCGTACAGGCGATCACCGCTTCGGCATTCAACGCAGGGTTGGCCAGCAACACCGGGTACACCGCGAGCATCATGCGGTCGCGGTCGAGGGCTTCCATGGGCTTGCCGAACGCCGACGAGATTTGCAGCAGGTTGGCCATACGCCGGTGGTGGGTCGTGCGGTTGGTACCCGCCGCGTGGAACAGCGCCGGGTTGAAGAACAGCAGGTCGCCCTTGTTCAGCGGCAATTGCACGGCGTGCTGCTGGAAGTAGTCGATAAACTCTGCGCAGCGCCAGGCCAGGTAACCCAGCGGGTATTGCTGGGAGAAGGGCAGCAGTTGGGTCGGCCCGCTTTCCAGCGGCATATCCGAATGGGCCACCGCGCCTTGCAGCGTCAGGTATTGCGACAACAGATGCAGCGGCAGCGGAAAGCGTTCAACCACCTCAGTGGTCTGAAAGCCCAGGTGATAGTCACGGTGCGGCTGTTGCGCCTGCCCGCCAGGGTGGACCACGTTCACTTGCGCGGTCATCTGAAAGCTCGGCCCCAGCCACGCTTCGGCGATCAAACCGAGCAGCGGGTTGGCGTAGTACTCGGCAAACGATTCCGGCGACTGCAGCGCGGCTTTCTGCAGCGAATTCCAGATGCGCCCGTTGCTGCCGGCCTGGGCAAAATGGTCGGCGGCCACGCCTTGCGCAGCCTCATGGGCAAAGATCGCCTCGAATACCTGGCTATGGCGATCGACCACCGCCAGGTCTTCATAGGCCTGGCGCACCACCATCACCCCAGGCCCGTCGCGGAACAGGTGATGCAGCTCATCCATGACGCGCAAGCGCTCGCTGTTGCGTAAAGTGCCGGCCTGATAGATCGGCACATTGCTCACCACCTCGGCACACAGCGGGTAGTCCTCGGCGTTGGTCCGTTGGGCGCAAATACGGCTGAAATCCGCCAGGCGCACCGCCGCGCCGGTCACGAACGCCGACATCACACACCTCCCGGCAGGCTCAGCGCCTGGTGCGGTTGCGGGCTGCCGCTGTCGGTGCAGCCGACCACGCCTTGCTCCAGGTCGATCACCGAGCCGGTCATCATCCCGGCTTCACGCGAGAGCAAAAACGCCACGCTTTGCGCCACTTCTTCGGGCTTGAGCAGCCGCCCGAACGGCTGCGCGCGCTCGGCCTCGGCCAGCCAGCCGTCCTGCGCGCCGTGGTATTGGCGCTGGATCTGATCCTCGTGAGGCGTGTCCATCCAGCCGATATTCAGGCCATTCACGCGGATGCGATTACGCAATGCGCTGAACGCCACGTTCTTGGTCAAAATCGCCAGCGCGCCCTTGGACGCCGCATAGGCGCTCAAAAACGATTGCCCGCCATGCCCGGTGATGCTCTGGATATTCACCACCGCGCCTTCCACGCCGGTGCTGATCATCAGCTTGAGTGCTTCCTGCATCAGAAAAAACGGCGCCCGCACGTTCACCGCAAACAGCCGGTCAAACAGCTCGGGCGAGGTGTCGAGAATAGTGCCGCGATCCGACATGCCGGCGCAGTTCACCAGCCCGTGCAAGGTGCCGAAGTGGGTGCGTGCTGCGTCGATGATCGCACGGCAATCCTCGACGTTTTCCAGGTCGGCCTCGACAAAAAATGCCTGGCAATCGAGCTGTGCCAGTTGCCGGACCTGCTCTTCGCCCTCGGCGCGGCGGCGCCCGCAGACGATCAGCCCGGCAGCGCCACGCTGCGCCAGGGTATGTGCCACGGCAGCGCCCAGCCCCTGAGTGCTGCCGGTGACAACAAAATATTGGCCGTTGAATGCGCTGGCGAGATCGGTGTGAGGCATGCGGTTCTCCTGAAATTGTTGTTGTTTTATCGACCCGGCTCGACGCCGGGCAAAACTGAGACTAGCATTGCAAAACCTCAGTAACGCCCAAAAAAGACCTCAAAAACACCTCAGGCGAACCGCATGCTCGAACGCGCAAAACACTTCTCCATCAAGCAGCTCGCGACCCAGGCCGGCGTGAGCAAAGCCACGGTCGACCGCGTGTTGCACCAGCGCGGTAGCGTGCATGCGCAGACCACCCGGCGCATCGAGCAGGCGCTGGATGAGTTGGAGGCCCAGGAAAAAAACGGTCTGGCGGTGGGGCGCACGTTTCACGTCGATGTGATCATGCACACACCCCAGCGCTTCAGCGCGGCGGTGCAGGCGGCGATCACCGCGCAATTGGGCAGCTTGGCGCCGTTTCGCATCGCGCCGCGTTTTCACCTGTTTGAAGAAATCGAACCCCAGGCCATGCATGACCAATTACTGCGCTGCCTCGACACCGGCAGCCAGGGCGTGGTGCTTAAAGCGGCGGATGAGCCGGCGGTGAATCAGGCCGTCAAGCAGCTGATCGCGGCCGGCATTCCCGTGGTAACCCTGGTCACCGACCTGCCGCAAAGCGAGCGCATCGGTTATGTAGGCATGGACAACCGCACCGCCGGCCAAACCGCGGCCTACCTGATGTCGCGCTGGCTGCCGGCGCAACCCCAGGACGTAGCGGTGGTGATCGGCAGCGAACTGTTCCGTGGCGAAGAAGAGCGCGAGATGGGCTTTCGCGCCTGGCTGCGTGGGCGTGCCCCGCACCTGCGGGTGCTGGATATCAGCGGCGGCTATGGCGTGTACGACCGCACGTTTGAGCGCGTCACCCAGGCCCTCAAGCAACACCCCGAACTCAAGGCGGTGTACAGCGTCGGCGGCGGTAACCGCGCGATTGTCGATGCCTTCACCGCGCTCGAGCGCCCGCTGGAAGTGTTTATCGGCCATGACCTGGACGAAGAAAATCGCCAGCTGCTGCTGGAAGAAAAAGTCGCCGCGATCATCGACCACAACCTGCAGATCGATGCCCGCAGCGTGTTTTTGCACATCCTGCAACACCACCGGCTATGGAAAACCGGGCCGATTGCGCCGTCACAGGTGCAGATCGTGACACCGTTCAACCTGCCGGACTGAAGCTCCCTCAATAACAACGCCAGGAGTTCGACCATGCTACGTATTGCCGTTTTAGGTGCCGGGCGCATCGCCAGGATCCACGCCGCCAACGTCGCCGCTCACCCCAACGCCACGCTGGTGCTGGTGGCCGACCCCTGGCGCGAAGGTGTCGATGCGCTCAGCACACAATTGGGCTGCGAAGCGGCCTATGACTGCGCCGCCGTGCTTGCCCGCCAAGACATTGATGCCGTGGTGATCGGCACGCCCACCGACACCCATATCGACTTGCTGCTGGCAGCGGTGGCCGCAGGCAAGGCGGTACTGTGCGAAAAGCCCATCGACCTGGATATCGCCAAGGCTCGCAGCGCCGCCCAGGCCGTCGAACGCCTGGGCGGCAAGGTGATGCTCGGTTTCAACCGACGTTTTGACCCCGACATGCTGCGTCTGCGCCAGGCGCTGGACGCCGGCCAGATCGGCGCGGTGCGCCAGGTGATCATCACCAGTCGCGACCCCGGCCTGGCGCCGCGTGACTACCTGGAACACTCCGGTGGCATCCTGCGCGACATGACCATCCATGACTTCGACACCGCCCGCCACCTGCTCGGCGAGGAGCCGGTGCAAGTCAGTGCCTTCGCCAGCCGCTTGGTGGACCCGAGCCTGGCCGACATCGACGACTACGACAGTGTGATGGTGCTGCTGCGCACGGCCTCCGGCAAGCAATGCCACATCAACTGCTGTCGCCAGGCGGTGTACGGCTATGACCAGCGCGTGGAAGTGTCCGGCGCCACGGGCGTGCTGCTCACCGACAACCACCGCCCCAGCACGTTGCGCCATTGGAGTGCCGACCACACCGAAGCGCTGGAGCCGTTGCAGCACTTTTTCCTCGAGCGTTACGCGGATGCTTATCGCAATGAGCTAACACAGTTTATTGACGCGCTGAACGCTGGCCGAGAGCTACCGACCAGCGTGCGTGATGGCCTGTATGCCTTGCACCTGGCCGATAGTGCATTGGAGTCGGTGAAGACCGGGCGCAGCGTAGCGGTGCATTACGACCTTTAGCCGAACGTGCCGGTCTGGTCCACCAGACGAATGCTGTCGCGCCCGCCACGCTTGGTTTCGTAGAGCGTGGTGTCGCCTTGTTCGATCAGCGCGGCCAGGCTTGCCGGTGGTTGGTCGAACAGGTTGGCGCCGATGCTCAAGGTCACCGGCGCCGGCGTGGTAAAGGTTTCAGCGGCGACTTGCTGGAACTGTTCACGCAAGCGGCTGCCCAGCTCGACAATCTGCTGGGTCGAGGTGTTGTTCAGTAGAATCAAAAACTCGTCCCCACCCAGGCGCGCAGCTAACGCACTTTGGGGTACGACGCTGCGGATCATCTCGCTGAGGGCGATGAGCAAACGGTCGCCGGCGGTATGGCCGTAGAGGTCGTTGACCCCTTTGAAGTTGTCGATATCGATCAACAGCACGGCGCCTGGCTGGGCCGACGAGACTTGTGCCAACAGGCGTGGCGCTTGAAGGTCAAGGGCGCGACGGTTGAAGAGTGCTGTGAGTGGGTCGCGGGCCGCCAGCCGTGCGATGTGCTGCTCGCGGCGGTAGCGTTCGGAGCCGGTCATCGACAACGCGATCAACATGATCGCCATCGCACCTTCCACCAAGGACACCTGGATAATTTCGCCCTTGAAGGCTGCCAGGTCAATCAGTGTGCCGGGGATCAGCACCGACAATGCCTTGGCCACATAAAACGCGCCGTGAATCAGCAGCACATAGCGCAACTGCACCGCGCCGATGCTCAGGGACTTGCCATGGGGACGCAGCAGAAAGCTGGCGCGCAGGGTCGGCACTGCCACCAGCAGCGACTGCACCGCCAGCATGGCTTTGGACCATGGCAGCTCCACCGGCAGCATCAGCATCCCCAGCCATACCACCAGCATCAACAGCCATAGTGGTGAAAGGCGCGCCTGGGTAAAACGCGCCACGCCGAGCAGGAACAAAAAGTGCGCGGTGACCAGCAAGCCGTTGGCGAACCAGATACCGATCATCAACAGGCCACTGCCGCGTAGCAACGCCAGGGTAGAGCCGACGCTGATAGTCGCAAAACCTGCAGCCCAGAACAGCAGGGAAGGCTCGCGCACGCTGCGCCATTCAATAGCCAGGTACAACGCGGCAGCGGCTGCCAGCGCGATGGTCAGAATCAGAATCGTAGGAGGGTCGAGCGTCATGTCGTGCCGGGCTGCCTGGGTGTACGCTTGAAAATCGGGATTGTAAGCGCACACGCAGGTTTTTCAGAGCATTCCGGCTAATAGCACACGGCCAGCCGATAATCGGCGGGTCAGACGCCTTTGGTCGAGGGCAGCAATATCGTGAGGATGCCCGCCAGTGGCAGGAACGAGCAGATCTTATAAACGTACTCAATGCCATGGTTGTCAGCGAGCAAGCCCAGCAACGCGGCGCCAATGCCGCTGAAGCCGAACATCAGGCCGAAGAAGATACCGGCGATCATCCCCACATTGCCCGGCACCAGTTCCTGGGCGAAGACCACGATGGCCGAGAAGGCCGAGGCGATGATAAAGCCGATCACCACGCTGAGTACGGCGGTCCAGAACAGGTCGACGTAGGGCAGGGCCAGGGTGAAGGGCGCCGCGCCGAGGATCGAGAACCAGATGACTTTCTTGCGCCCGATCTTGTCGCCAATCGGGCCACCGGCGAAGGTGCCCACCGCCACCGCGCCAAGGAACAGGAACAGGTACATCTGCGAACTGGCCACCGACAGCTGGAACTTCTCGATCAGGTAGAACGTGAAGTAGCTGGTCAGGCTGGTCATGTAGAAGTATTTGGAGAACACCAGCAGCGCCAGCACCACCAGGGCAAAGGTCACGCGGCCTTTGGACAGGCCATGAGTGGCCTTGCCGCCTTGCTTGAGCTTGAACAGGTTGAGGTGGTTGCGGTACCAGCGGCTCAGGCCGTACAGCACCAGAATCGCAAACACGGCGAACAGCCCGAACCAGGCGATATGGCTCTGGCCGTAAGGAATGATGATCGCCGCCGCCAGCAATGGGCCGAAGGCGCTGCCGGTGTTGCCGCCGACCTGGAAGGTCGATTGCGCCAGGCCATAACGCCCACCGGAGGCCAGGCGTGCGACGCGCGAGGTTTCCGGGTGAAAGGTCGACGAGCCGACGCCCACCAGGGCCGCCGCCAGCAAAATCGCCGGGAAGGTGCCGACAAACGCCAGCATCAGAATGCCGATCAAGGTGCACACCATGCCGGCCGGCAACAGCCAGGGCTTGGGGTGGCGGTCGGTGTGGTAGCCGATCCAGGGTTGCAGCAGCGAGGCGGTCAATTGGAAGGTCAGGGTGATCAGGCCCACTTGGGTGAAACTCAGTCCGTAGTTGGCCTTGAGCATCGGGTAGATCGAGGGCAGCACGGCCTGGATCAGGTCATTGATCAGGTGGGCCAAGGCGCAGGCGCCGAGGACGCGCATAACCAAGGGGCTCACTTGGGGTGTAGTGGTTGCAGCGGCGGGTGACGCGGTAACGGTCGTCATGCAGGCATTCCATACAGGGCAGCAAACTGAGGTGGCGAGTACTTGAGCCCGGCACCCATTTCTAATTGTTTCGGCGGTTATGCTAAATTCGGTGCCAATGCCTGTCTCACGAAATTCGGGAGGCAACTGTCGCAAAAAGGGCGAAATGATCAAACCACTGAATGAATTTTTGCAGGAAATCGACGCAGGCGACTGGGCTGTCATCAGTTCCGCCACCGATTACCCCGAAAACTGGGTGATCCCCGAGCATAGCCACGAAAAGCACCAGTTACTCTACGCCATCGAGGGCGTGATGGTGGTGCACTCGGCGCACAACCAATGGACGGTGCCGTCCAATCGTGGCTTCTGGATGCCTTGCGGGCAAGTCCACTCGCTGCGCTGTGTCGGCCCGTTGAAAATGCGCAGTGTGTTTGTGCGCCCCGATGCGTTCCCGAACCTGCCGACCGAGACCAAGGCGGTGAGCGTTTCACCGTTGCTCAGTGAGCTGATCAAGGCGTCGGTGAGTTTGAAACCGCCGTATGCCGAGGACTCACGCGATGCGCGGATCATGCACCTGATCCTCGATGAGCTGGCGATTCTGCCGGCCTTGCCGCTGTCGTTGCCGCAGCCCGGCGACCCGCGTATCAACCGGATTTGCCTGGCGCTGCAGCAGGATCCCGGGGATGCGTCGACGGTGGAGGATTGGAGTGGGCGCCTTGAGCTGGACCAGAAGACCATCCAGCGTCTGTTTCGCAAGGAAACCGGGTTGACCTTTGGCCAATGGCGCCAGCAGGCGCGCTTGCTGCTGGCGCTGGAGCGGATTGCGGTGGGGCAGAAGATTATCGATGTTGCCATCGAACTGGGCTACGAGAGCCCGAGCGCCTTTACCAGCATGTTCAAGAAACAGTTTGGCAAGACGCCGAGTCAGTTTTTCAGGTAGGGCGGCTGGCCATCAACCCCGGCGCTGAGTGCCGCGCGGCCAGGCCTGCCAGCAGCGCAGCTACCCCCAGCGTGGCTGCGCTCAGTTCAAAGGTGGCCTGATAACCGCTGTGGTCGAACGCCACGCCACCGACAGTGGCACCGGCAGTAATCGCCAATTGAATGATTGCCACCATTAATCCACCGCCGGCCTCGGCATCGTCCGGCAACACGTGCGCCAGCCAGGTCCACCAACCCACCGGCGCGGCGGTAGCCACGAAACCCCAGCAACCGAGTAACACGGCTGTGGTGATCGGCGAGCCGCCGAAGGCCACCAGGGCCACGGCGATCAACGCCATGATCAATGGAATGGCAATCAGCACAGGATACAGGCGGTTTTTCAGCACGCGCTCTATCAGCACAGTGCCCGCCAGCCCGGCCAGGCCGAGCACCAACAACAGCAACGAGAGTGTGGAGGTGCTGACCCGCGTGGCGCTTTCCAGAAACGGACGCAGGTAAGTGAACAGCATGAACTGGCCCATGAAAAAGCCGCTGATGGCGAGCATGCCCAGGGCCACAGGCGTCTGTTTGAACAAGCGCAGCACGTTGCCAGTCTTGGCCTGGCCTTGCACCTTGATCGCGGGCAAGCTGAACAGCAGCCATAGGCCAGCCGCTACCGCCACCGGCACGACGCAGAAAAATGCGCCACGCCAACCGATCAGTGCGCCGAGAAAACTGCCCAAGGGCGCCGCGATCACCGTCGCCAGTGCGTTGCCGCCATTCACGATCGCCAACGCGCGCGGTACTTGGGCCGTGGGCACCAGGCGCATGGCGGTCGCCGCCGACAGCGACCAGAAACCGCCGATGGCCACGCCGATCAGCGCGCGACCGAGCATGAACGTCAGGTAGTTCGGCGCCAGCGCCACCACGGTTCCAGACAGGATCATCAGGACGGTCAACGCCAACAGCAGACGCTTGCGCTCAACCCGCGCAGCGACGGCAGCGATGACCAGGCTGGTGAGCAAGGCGAGCAGACCGGACACCGAGATGCCTTGGCCGGCCTGGCCTTCGGAAATCTGCAGGTCGGCGGCCAACGGCGTCAGCAGGCTTACCGGCATGAACTCAGAGGCCACCAGTGCGAACGCCGCCAACGACATCGCAAACACCGCAGCCCAGCTATGCATCTGTGATTTATCGGGCATTATTTCAAGTGGCCTTTGAAGAAAGTGGCGAGTCTGTCGAAAGGGATCAGATCGACCCGGTCGTAAAGATCGACATGGCCTGCGCCCGGGATAATCAGCAGTTCCTTGGGCTCGGCCGCGCGTTGGTAGGCGTCTTCACTGAATTCACGTGAGTGCGCGTCGGCGCCGGCGATCAATAACAGCGGGCGAGGGGATAGCGTCTCGATATCGTTGAAGGGGTAGAAGTTCAGGAACTTCACATTACTGGTCAGGGTCGGCCGCGTGGTGGTTTGCGGTGAGCCGCCGACGGGTGTGAATTCGCCGCGCGCCGTACGGTAGAAATCGTAAAACTCATCACCCACCGCATCGCCGGTGAGGGTGGCTGGCGTGCCGCCGGTGTAGACGGTCTCGCCGCCCTGGAATTCCACATAGCGCTGGTTGGCGGCCTGGCGCAGCAGTTGCTGACGTTGCGCCAGCGTCACGCTATGTTTGAGGCCATTGCGGTTGGCCGCACCCATGTCGTACATGCTCACGGTAGCGATTGCCTTAAAGCGTGGGTCAATCTTCGCGGCGGCAATGGCGAAGCTGCCACTGCCGCAAATACCGATCACACCGATGCGCTCGCGATCAACTTGCGGGCGGGTACCGAGGAAATCCACGGCAGCGCTGAAGTCCTCGACGTAGAGGTCGGGCAGCACCGCATTGCGTGGTGAGCCTGCGCTATCGCCCCAGAATGACAAGTCCAGAGACAAGGTGACGAAGCCTTGTTCGGCCATTTTGGTGGCGTAGAGGTCTGCGCTCTGCTCTTTGACGGCGCCCATCGGGTGCCCAACCACAAGGGCTGGGTTTTTTGCGCCGGGGGCGAGGTTTTTCGGCATGAACAAATGGCCCGCCACCGCCATGCCGTATTGGTTGTTGAAGGTGACCTTTTGCACCGTCACTTTGTCGCTTTTGTAGAAGTTGTCAGCACCGTTGGACATATCGGCTCCCAATGAAGAAAAAGACGTCAGCAGCACGCTCAGGGCGAGCAAAAGGCTTTTCATGGCGTGATCCCGGATAAGGTTGGTCCGCGCATTTTCCCGGCATGGACCGGCGTTCTGTAGTGCGTTCCAGTGGATTACTTGCCTGATCCTCTGAGTCTTGTGGGTTGTCGGTGACACTTGCTTGGTGTGCGCGGTACAGTTCGGTCACGCGTTAAAAGAGCCTTTTATGACGATTAATCCATTGCCCCTGGACGCCTTGATCCAGGCGATCAACGCGCAGGTCACGGCGCCCGGCGATTACCCCATGCCAGTCCCGGGCCTGGGCTTTTATCGGCGTGAGCAGCCGGCAGCGCCGGTGGTGTGCATGGTCGAGCCGTGCGTCGTGCTGGTCGCCCAGGGTGAAAAACAACTGTGGGTCGGCGGTGAAGGCTACCCCTATGACCCGACGCGGTTTCTGCTGACGTCTTTGGATATCCCGGCCAACTCCGAAGTGCTGGTTGCCAGCCCGACCCGGCCCTGCCTGGGCCTGACCTACAAACTGGACCTGCGCATCCTCGCCGAGCTGATCGCCCAGAGTGAGTTGCCGCCCACTCGGGAGCGGGCAGTGATGAAAGGGGTGGGAATCGGCACGGTCACCGAAGGCATGCTGGCAGCGTTCGCACGCTTGGTCGCTTTGCTGGACGAACCCGAGGCGATCCCGGTACTCGCGCCGTTGATTCAGCGTGAAATCCATTACCGGCTGTTAAAGACCGACCAGGCCGGGCGCCTGCGCAGGATCTGCGCCGTTGACGGGCAGGGCTATCGGATCGCCAAGGCGATCGATTGGCTGAAGCTCAATTACACCGCGCCGTTGCGGGTGGAGGAATTGGCTGCGCGGGTGCAGATGAGCGCTGCCACCTTTCATCATCACTTTCGTCACCTGACCGCGATGAGCCCTTTGCAGTATCAGAAATGGCTGCGCTTGAATGAAGCGCGGCGCTTGATGCTCAACGAACATCAAGACGTGTCCAGTGCGGCGTTCAAGGTGGGTTATGAAAGCCCGTCACAGTTCAGTCGCGAGTACAGCCGGCTGTTCGGTGTGCCGCCCAAGCGCGACATGGCCGCCTTGCGCGGCAAGCTCACTGATCAACCGAGCTCAAGTTAGCGAAAAAAATACAGCCGATCAGCCGCGCAAACAGGCTCAGGGTTTCCGGCAGGTTGGGGTCTTCAAACAGCATCGCGCGCGAATCCAGCGCGCACAATGCGCCGAACAGGCGCCCATCAGGCAGGAATATCGGCGCACCGGCGTAGCTTTCGATGGCGAACTGCTTGACCACCGGGCGCGCGGCGAAGCGGCCGTTGTGGCTGATCTGCGGGATGAACAGGGTCTGCGGGTTGATGCAGAACTCACTGCACAGTGTGGTTTCGAGGTCGAGCACGTCGTCGACATGAATGCCCATATCGGCCGTGTCGTGCACCGAGCAGACGACCCACTCAAGGTCAGTGAATTTGGCGATGCCGGCAAAGCGCATGCCGGTCAGGCGGGTAACCAGTTGCAGGATGCTGGTGGTGGCTTCTATTTCGGCGATGGCAGCGCGTTCGTCGGCGCTGAGTAGCGAGTGTGCTGCGGTGACGCTTGGAACCATGTTCAGGCACTCCAAAGGCATGGCGGCAGGGGCCGCCACACCAGGTCAGTAGTCAGTTGATGCGTGGGTGCTGCTGCACCAGGTTCTGGCGCTTGGCTTCCAGTTCGGCAATCTGAGTGTCGATGTCTTCGATCTTCTGCTCGATATTGTCGTGGTGCTCTTGCAGTATTTCCTTGGCTTCTGCCATGTCCGAGGCCGCAGGCGCGGCGCCGCGCAGTGGCTTGTTGGCGGTTTCCTTCATGGTCAGGCCCGTGATCAAGCCGACCACGGCAAACACCATCAGGTAGTAGGCGGGCATGAACAGGTCGTTGGTGCTTTCCACCAGCCACGCCACGGCGGTGGGGGTGACACCGGCGATCAATACCGAGACGTTGAACGCACTGGCCAGCGCGCTGTAGCGCAGGTGCGTGGGGAACATCGCCGGCAGGGTCGAGGCCATCACGCCGATAAAGAAGTTGAGGACCACCGCCAGGATCAGCAGGCCGGCGAAGATCAGGCCGATCTTGCCGCTGGTGATCAGCATGAACGCCGGAATGGACAGGAACAGCAGGCCCACGCTGCCGGCGATGATGAAGGGTTTTCGGCCGATCTTGTCACTCACAAAACCAATGAACGGTTGCACGAACAGCATGCCGACCATGATCGCGATGATGATCAGTACGCCGCTGTTTTCTTTGTAATGCAGGTTGTGCGACAGGTAGCTGGGCATATACGTGAGCAGCATGTAGTACGTCACGTTGGTGGCCGCGACGATACCGATGCAGGTCAGCAGGCTGCGCCAATGCTGGGTCGCGACTTCCTTGAACGAGACTTTGGGGCCGTGGGTCAGGCCCTGGCGGTCGCCTTGTTCGAGTTTGTCCATGTGCTGCTGGAAGGCCGGGGTTTCTTCCAGCGCGTGACGCAGGTACAGGCCGATGATGCCCAGGGGCAGGGCGAGGAAGAACGGCAGGCGCCAGCCCCAGGCCTCGAAGTCGGCTTCACCGAGGATCGTCGAGATCAGTACCACGACGCCGGCACCGAGCACAAAACCGGCGATGGAGCCGAAGTCCAGCCAGCTGCCAAGGAACCCGCGTTTACGGTCCGGTGCATATTCGGCGACAAAGATCGAGGCGCCGGTGTATTCACCGCCCACCGAGAAGCCCTGGGCCATTTTGCACAACAGCAGCAGGATCGGCGCCCAGATGCCTATCGAGGCGTAGCCGGGGATCAGGCCGATGGCGAAGGTGCTCAGGGACATGATCACGATGGTGGCGGCCAATACTTTCTGCCGCCCGTATTTGTCACCCAGGGCACCGAAGAACAGGCCGCCCAGCGGGCGAATCAGGAAGGGCACGGAGAAGGTGCCCAAGGCAGCGATCATTTGTACGCTGGGCGAGGCGTCGGGGAAGAACACCTTGCCGAGCACATAGGCGACGAACCCGTAGACACCAAAGTCGAACCACTCCATGGCGTTACCCAGTGCGGCGGCGGTGATCGCCTTGCGCACCTTGGTATCGTCGACGATGGTGATGTCTTTCAAACCGATGGGTTTGACGCTTTTCTTACGTAATTTCATGCGGGTCACTCTAAAACTGAACAGGGGAGGTGCCATCGTTGCGATGGCACCGCTCTGTCAGTTCAGATACAAGCCGACATGAAATAATTCACCTCTATTTGCGTTTTTTTGCTGATGCGTTGAACTTCATGGCATCAACAAGGAATTATGCGCATGCCTGACACCCTCTCACGCCTGATCTACCGCAAGCCCGAAGCCAACGATGTGCAGCGATTGTTCGCGATCTTCGGCGACCCGCAGACAAATATGTTCAACCCTGCAGGGCCGATGGCCAGCCTGGAGCACGCCCAGCGTGTGCTCAACCATTGGCTCGAACAGTGGGCCGCCCAGGGTTATGGCTGGTGGGCGATCGCCCGTAAGGAGCAGCCTGGGCACCTCATTGGCTTTGGCGGCATAGCGCCGCTTAATTACCTGACCGAGCGGCGCATCAACCTGGGTTATCGCTTCGCCGTGGAGGCGTGGGGGCAGGGCTACGCCACTGAGCTGGGTCGGGATGCGCTGGCGCTGGCCTTCCAAACACTGAATCTGCCGGAGGTTTTCGGTCTGGTGCGACCCGATCATGCGGCTTCGATCCGTGTGTTGGAAAAGCTAGGCATGCAGCCCTACGGCCTGCTCGACGATGTACCGGGCAAGGCGCCTAGCCGGGTGTTTCGCGTTTGTCATCCTACAACCGCTTTGAACTGATTGTTTATACGCCCAAGTAATACCTGAAGAAACGGCAATCTTTCAGATTGACACCGCCAAGGCGCCCGGCTATAAAAGTCGCAGTTGTACGACGACATATGACGTTACATATGTCCTATCTAACAAAAATAAAAAGTGATGCCATGAATTTGAATGAGCCCATCAACGCCCACCGCGTCGGCCAGGCAGTCGGCAACTATCGCTGGACCATCTGCGCGATGTTGTTCTTTGCCACCACCGTCAATTACCTCGACCGCCAGGTGCTCAGCCTCTTGGCGCCGCAACTGTCGACGCAATTTGGCTGGAGCAACACCGATTACGCCAACATCGCTGCGGTGTTCCAGTTCGTTTATGCGATTGCCATGCTGTTTGCCGGGCGGTTTGTCGACAAGATCGGCACCAAGGCGGCCTATGTGGTGGCGATTGCCATCTGGTCCACCGGCGCGATCATGCATGCGTTCTCGGTGCCGATGGGCGCGGGGATTGCCTCGCTCAGCGCCGCCATCGGCCTGGCGGTGATTCCGGTATCGATTGCTGGCTTTATGCTCTCCCGCGCCGTGCTGGCGATTGGCGAGGCGGGCAACTTCCCCATCGCGATCAAGGCTACTGCGGAATATTTCCCGAAAAAAGAACGCTCCCTGGCCACCGGCATCTTCAACTCCGGCGCCAACGTGGGTGCAATCCTCGCGCCGATCTGTGTGCCGCTGATTGCCGGCATGTGGGGCTGGGAAGCCGCGTTTATCGTGATCGGCATGCTCGGGTTTGTGTGGGTGGCGGTGTGGTCGATGCTCTATGAGAAACCGGAGCAGCAAAAGCGCTTGTCCGCCGAAGAACTGGCCTACATCCGCAGTGACCAGACCGTACAGCCTTTCGCGCCTGAGCCTGTGGGGGCGACGCCGAAAAAAGTCTCGTGGTTCAAGCTGCTGACCTACCGCCAGACCTGGGCGTTCGCCTTCGGCAAGTTCATGACCGACGGCGTGTGGTGGTTTTTCCTGTTCTGGCTGCCCACGTACCTGTCGGCGCAATACAACATGAAAGGCGCGGATATCGTGATGCCGTTGGCCGTGCTGTACAGCATGACCATGGTCGGCAGTATCGGCGGCGGCTGGTTCCCCAGCTACTTTATGGCGCGCGGTGATGCCCCGTATGACGGCCGCATGAAAGCCATGCTGGTGATCGCGCTGTTCCCTCTGGTGGTGCTGTTGGCGCAACCGTTCGGTTACCTGAGCTTCTGGGTGCCGGTGTTGTTGATCGGCGTGGGCGCCTCGGCGCACCAGGCGTGGTCGTGCAATATCTTCACCACCGTGTCGGATATGTTCCCGCAAAAAACCGTGGCGTCGGTGGTCGGCATCGGCGGTATGGCGGGCGGCCTGGGCGGTGTAGTGATGACCAAGATCGGTGGCTGGGTGTTCGACTACTACAAGTCCATCAACGACATTCACACCGGCTATATGATCATGTTTGCGATCTGTGCCCTGGCCTACCTCGTGGCGTGGAGCGTGATGAAAGCGCTGGTGCCGCGGCATAAGGAAATCACTGACCTGTAAACCCGTCCCCTGTGGCGAGGGCGCTTGCTCCCGTTGGACTGCGTAGCAGTCCCATGCTCTTGAAGCAAAGAGCAGGGGCCGCTTCGCAGCCCAGCGGGAGCAAGCTCCCTCGCCACAGTGACAGGGTCCAACGGCGGTTACCGATTGCGTGTCACCCGCCAAACGGTGTTGGCCAAGTCGTCAGCAATGATCAGCGCACCTTTGGGGTCGACCGTCACGCCCACCGGGCGGCCACGGGTCTTGCCGTCGTCGCCACGGAAACCGGTGGCGAAATCAATCGGTTCGCCAGTCGGCTTGCCGTTGCTGAACGGTACGAAGATCACCTTGTAGCCCACCGGGTTGTCGCGGTTCCAGCTGCCGTGTTCGCCGACAAACACGCCGTCGGCGAATTGTTCACCCATGGCCGGTATCGAAAAATCCACGCCGAGTGCCGCAACATGCGAGCCCAGGCTGTAATCCGGCTTGATCGCGGCCGCGACTTTCATCGGGTTCTGCGGTTGCGCGCGGGGGTCGACGTTCTGGCCCCAGTAGCTGTAGGGCCAGCCGTAGAAGGCGCCTTCGCGCACTGAGGTGAGGTAGTCCGGCACCAGGTCGGGGCCGAGTTCATCGCGTTCGTTGACCACCGTCCACAATTGCCCCGAGCCCGGCTGAATGGTCAGCGCGGTCGGGTTGCGCAGGCCGGTGGCGTAGGGCTTGTGCGCGCCGGTGGCTGCGTCGATCTGCCAGACCATGGCGCGGTCGATCTCCACTTCCATGCCGCGTTCGGTGATATTGCTGTTGGAGCCGATGCCCACATAGAGCTGGCGCCCGTCCTCGCTGATGGCCAGGGATTTGGTCCAGTGATGGTTGATCTGCGCCGGCAGGTCGGTGATTTTGGTCGGCGCGCCGCTGGCTTCGGTCTGGCCGTCGGTATAGTCGAAGCGCACCAGGGCATCCTGGTTGGCCACGTACAGCTTGCCGTCGGCGAAAGCCAGGCCATAGGGCGCGTTGAGGTTGTCGGCAAACACGGTCTTGAGCTCGTAGTTGCCGTCACCGTCGGCATCGCGCAGCAACGTGAGGCGGTTACCACCCTTGACCTTGGTGTTGCCCTGGGCCTTGATCACGCTGGCGATTACATCCTTGGGCTTGAGCTTGGCCGCACTGCCGCCACGGCCTTCGGCGACGAGGATATCGCCATTGGGCAGCACCAGGGTTTGCCGTGGAATGGCCAGGTCGGTGGCGATGGCCGTGACGCTGTAGCCTTGCGGCACCGTGGGTTTTTGCTCGCCCCAGGGTGTCGGCTCGGCAATCTTCATGCTCGGCAGCAGGCTGCTTTGTTGCTCGGGCAGTTTGGGATCGGGACCGCGTGCCTGGGTCTTGTCGCCAGCATCGCCACACGCGCTCAGCAACAGCGCTGCGCTCAGTAAGGTCAGCGTATTGAGTGGGTTCATTTGGCAGCTCCCGAGCGCAGGTTGGTCAGGCCGACCCATGTGGCAACAATCGCCAGAACCGTCACGATCACCGACAGTACCAGGCCAACAGGCATCATGGCGTAGGCGTCCTTGGCATGTTGGAAGGCGTTGACCAGCCCGAGTCCCCAGGTGATCAGTAACAGCAGGAAGTACGCGGCGGGGCGTCCGCCTTTATGCTCGGCGCGCACCAGGTTGACCAGCGCGAACAACAATGCAAAGCCACAAAACACCAAGGCACCGGCGATCAGCCAGGACGCGAAGTTGGCCCATTGGATCTGATAGGTCTGGCCGTAGGCGATGTCACTGAGCAATGCACCGAGAAACAGCGGCACGGTGCCGGCCAACAGGGTCGAGTGCAGCGGGCCAGGCCTGACGAGTGGGTAGGCGGGAAGGGTGGTCATGGGGTCGCGGCTCCTTGTTTTATCCAACGCCCCGGGGCGGGGCAGCGCATAGGGAAGGAGCGTAGAGCCTGGCGGATAGTTCAGCGCAATTCGTGTCGAAATATTATTTCAGGGTTTGACAGGGCTTTAACGGGTCCACACATAGCGCACCTCTTCCAGCGTCACGCCACCGCGCACCAGCGTGCGACGGCTACCCGGGTCTTCAGTGCCGCCAAAGCGTGTATAGAAACGTACGGCTCTTTGGTTGGCGGCTAAAACCCATAAGGAAATGCGTTTATAACCCTGTTCAACCAAACGTTGGAAACCCGCCTGCCACAATTGCGCGCCGATGCCGTGACCCCAGTAGTCCGCCAACACGTAGATAGCCATGACCTCTCCCGATGCGACCTCGGGCGTGTCCGTATCCCGGCAAAGGCCCAGCGACAGCCAGCCGATAACGTTGCCATCCACTTCGGCGACTAATACGCCAGCGTCTTGGCTTTCAATCAAGCGCGCCCAGTTAGCCTCTTTCTGCGGCAGTGTTGTGCTCAGCGAGGCCAGAAAATCTGCTGGCATCAGGTCTACATAAGCCTGTTGCCAACTGCTCACATGCACCTGAGCGATGTGCTTGGCGTCCTTGGGCAATGCATCGCGAATCATAACCATCCCTTGTCGTTAATTTGTCGAAACCAGGGTGCCCATTCACTGTTACAGAATAGGTTCTCATTATGCAGAACCCTGAAAACTGGCATGCTTCAGGGCCTGACAAAAGGAACCCTGTCCATGCCAACCCTGCACCTGCTGTGCGGCAAGATCGCCTCCGGCAAATCCACCCTGGCCAACACTTTGGCCGCTGAACACGCCGCCATCCTGTTGAGCGAAGACCATTGGCTCGCCACACTTTACCCAGGCGAAGTCCTCTCGATTGCCGATTACGTGAGCTGCGCCCAGCGTATTCGAGGTGTGCTCGGGCCGTTGCTGATCAACGTGCTGCAATCGGGCATCAACGTGGTGTTGGACTTCCCAGCCAATACGCTGGCTAATCGCGAGTGGCTGCTGAGCTTGGCTCAGGCTGCGCAAGCGCCGCACTGCCTGCACTATCTGGAGCTGGATGACGCCACCTGCCGCAGCCGTTTACAGGCGCGCAATGCCCAGGGCGAGCATGATTTCGCCGCCACCGACGCCGAGTTTGACCTGATCACCCGCCATTTCTGTGTGCCGAGTGAGGCGGAAGGCCTGGTGATCGAGGTGCATCACCCATGAGTACGGTGACCGGTGTGGATGCCCAGGGCTGTGTGCTGACGCTGGGCAATGCCGCCTTCCAGCCTGAGTTTGAGCCGCTGCTGGCGGATGTCATCGCCAGCCTCTCCCAGTCCGGGCTGGACGGCATTTATGTGTATGGCAGTGTCGCCAGGGGCGAAGCAAGCCCAGGCGAATCGGACCTGGACCTTAGCCTGATTCTGCTCGAACCGCCGGATGCACAGGTATTGGCACACTTGGAAACGCTGCGCCAGGCGCTGGAGCAACGCCACCCGGTGGTCACCAAGATTGACTTCGATATCGGCCACCGCGCCGAAGTACTGGCGCCCGAAAACGCAAGTAAATGGGGTTTCTGGCTCAAGCATCATTGCCGTTGTGTGTGGGGCGAGGATCTTTCGCTGCGCTTTGAATGCTTCCTGCCTTCGCGCGAAATCGCCCTGGCGTTGAATGGTGATTTTGAATCCGTGTTGAGCGGCTATCTCAACCTCATCCATCAGGCCAATACCCCAACCGAGCGCCTGCGGCTGCAACGCGAAGCGGCTCGCAAGCTGATTCGAGCGACCAACATATTGCGCGGCCCCGACGCGCCCTGGCCGTACACCCTCGAAGAGCACGTTGCCTTGTTCGTACAGCATCACCCCGCGATGCGCATCCAGATCGCGTATTTCCTGTTCGAGGCGCGAAACCCGAGTGCCGTGGGCGAGCCCTTCAGCGTGCGACTGCAAACCTTTATCGAGTGGATGGTTTCACAGCAGGTATAGACAGCAGGTATAGATAGGTAATTTGGCACTCAGGCTCACTTTACCTACGCTGCGCACATCAGGATTTAAAACGCCCGACCAAGCCATTCAGCTCCTGCGACAGGCTCGATAACCGCCCCGAATCATCCTGCGCAGCATTGGCCAGGCTCTCCACCAACCTTGCCTCGTCATAGATCTGCTGGATATGGCGGTTGATTTCTTCGGCCACGCTGTGTTGTTCCTCGGCGGCGGCGGAAATCTGCAGGTTCTGGTCGCGGATCTCGTTTACCGACAACTGGATGCCCTCGAAACTGTCCCGCGCGTTTTCGATGGACGACACGCTGGCGCGGGACAGGTCCAGGCAACTGCTCATCTTCTGGGTGACTTCTTCGGTCTTGCTGCCGAGGGTGCCGAGCAACTGCTCGATCTCGCCGGTGGAGTCGGAGGTGCGCTTGGCCAGCGCGCGCACTTCATCGGCCACCACGGCAAAACCACGGCCCTGATCACCGGCGCGGGCGGCTTCGATGGCGGCGTTGAGGGCCAGCAGGTTGGTCTGCTCGGCGATGGCGCGAATAGTGCCGAGGATCTGGTTGATGCTGCGGCTGCCGGCTTCCAGCTCGACCATGGCCTGGGATGACTCGGTCAGGCGGCGGCCCAGGCGGTTGACGTTATCGGTGGTGACTTCGATCTGCTGTTTGCCTTCGGCCACACGGCGATGGCCGTTCTCGGCCGACTCCGCCGCGCCGCTGCACGAGCGTGCGACTTCGTTGGCGGTGGCGACCATTTCATTGAACGCGGTAGACACCAATTCCACCGCCTCACGCTGGCGCCCGGCGGCTTCGTTCATGTTGTGTGCCACTTCGCTGTTGACCCGTGACGCGTCCTGAAGATTGGTGGAGGCCGCGCCAATATGCTGGATCAGCTGACGGATTGCGGCGAGGAATTTATTGAACCAGCCCGCCAGCTCGGCAGTTTCATCCTTGCCCTGTACTTGCAGCTCATGGCGCAAATCGCCTTCACCCTGGGCGATGGACTGCAAGCCGGTACTGACCTGGCCGATCGGTTTGACGATCACCTTGGAAAACGCCGCGGCGATCAGCCCGAAGATCAGCACCAGCACGGCCACGATTGCCGTGGTCAGGTAGGTCATGCGCGTCGCCGCTGCCATGACTTCGCTGTATTCGATCAGCCCCACATACCGCCAGCCCAGGCCCGGCGAGGTCCACACGTTGGCCATGTAGCGCACGCCGTCGATGACCACCTCGGTTGAGCCCTGGGGCGTCTCGGCCAAGTGCGCATACGGCGCGCCGAGGTCCTTGAGCGGCTTGAAGTTGTGCGCGGCGTTGCGCGGGTCGACCAGCACCACGCCGTCTTCGATCAACATCACGTAGCCGCTTTCACCCAGCTTGATGCTCTTGAGCAATTCGGTGAGGTTCTTCAGCGACACGCTGACCACGAACACGCCCTTGGCCTTGCCGCTGCTATCGAGCAGCGCACGTGCGGTGCCCACCAGCGCCACATCATCCTTGTCATAGTAGTAAGCGGGTGTGCGCACGGTCTTGTTGGGGCTGGCCATGGCAGCCTTGTACCAGGGACGGGTGCGCGGGTCGTATTTGGCCAGTTGTGGGTCATCGGGCCATTTGGCGTAGGTGCCGTCTTCGAGGCCAATGGACAGAATCGCAGCGGAAGGGTGGGTGGCGCCAAAACGGGCAAACTGGTCGATTACCTGCTGCGCCTGGGCGGGCATTGGCTGGCTCGCGGCGTTTGCAGGCTGATAATCCTTTAGGGTGTTCACTGAAGTGTATACAGGATCAGCAGACATTTGATCGACGTTCTGCAAGGTGCCGTCGAAGAATTGCCGGATATTGCCATCGATCTGACGTATTTCGCGGGTGCTGCCATCAATAAACTGATCGACCGCCTGAGTCCGCGTGTTCATGACGGAGATAACTGCAACCAGGCTAACCGGGATAAAGGCGACAGAGACGAACGCGAGGACGAGCTTGTTTTTTATTTTCATCGAGACGACCACTGGGCGAAGAGGCGATTTGATATCACTGACTGTCTCGGCCCGAGGGTTATAAAGCTTTAGCTTTATTTTGTGTACAACAAAAAATGTTTTTGTCCTGAAAATTTAACCATGCACAAGCATGGGGCCCGCCAGGTTGAAAGTGTTGAGCCCTGGGGTGTTTTCACCGTTAAGATGCCATCGATATTTTTTCATTAAGGATGATGCATGCCACTGATCACGGAACGTGTCGCACTGGCCCGCAGCGGTGCCAACGATAAAGTCATCTGCCGCATGGCCTCAGGTTGGGCGGTGATGGGCGATGCATAGAAATAATCTGGTCCCGGAATTGATGGTGACCGACCTGAACCGCAGCCTTGAGTTCTGGGTCGGTTGTCTGGGGTTCACGGTGGCTTATCAGCGCCTGGAAGACGGCTTCGCGTATCTTGACCTGGACGGAGCCCAGGTGATGCTTGAACAAGTCGACCCACTCGCCAGTCAATGGCTCACGGGGGCGTTGGAAAGGCCATTCGGGCGCGGCATGAACCTGCAAATTGATGTCGTGGCGGTACATCCGGTTATTCAACGGCTGGAGAGGGCGGCCTATCCCGTGTTCAAGGCCTGCAAAGACGTGTGGTACCGGGCAGGCGAGGTCGAGGTTGGGCAGCGCGAGTTTCTGGTACAGGACCCGGATGGTTATCTGGTAAGACTGGTAGAGCGGCTTGGTGAAAGGACGAGAGACAATGCGTGAGCGCAAGGCGGCACGCCTTTTGGTGATCAGCCCGGCTCGAAAAGTGCTGCTGTTCCGGTTCGTCCACAAGGACGGGGCACTGGCCGGCAGGAATTACTGGGCGACGCCCGGCGGCGGTGTTGAAGCCGGGGAAACCTTTCACACCGCTGCGATCCGTGAGCTGCGCGAAGAGACCGGCATTGTGGTCAGTGACGTACAAGCGCCGGTAGCAGATCGCCGATTTGAGCTGATGCTACCCAGTGGTGAAACGGTGTTGGCCATTGAGCAGTACTTTGTTGTGCAGGCGCAAAACGAGCACCTGTCGCGAGACGAATGGACAGTGCAAGAAGCCCAGGTCATGGCGGATCACCATTGGTGGTCCACCGAGGCGCTGCATTCGACGGCAGACACGGTATGGCCAGAAGGGCTTATCGACATGCTCGCGCAGGCAGGCGTTTTTTAAAGCATGGCCAGGATATCGGCAGTGGCTGTGACCCTGGCGTAATCCATCGCCAGGTTGCTGAGCGACAGTGCATGCACATCCTCGGCAGGCCAGAGGCGGCCCGATAAATCGGCTTGATCAAAGGTGTAGCAGGCGTCCGCCGCCACTGTTACCTCAAAACCCAGGTTGCCGCCGGAGCGCGCCGTAGACTCGACAGAGTTGTTGGTGATCACCCCAACGATCACCAATTGCCGGATCCCACGCACATGCAGCCAACGCTCCAGGCCGGTGGCGGCGAACGCATCCGGGACGTTTTTTTCCACCACATGCTCATGCTTGAGCGGTGCCAGTGCCGGCTGGAACTCACAGCCCGGTTGGCCCGGCCAAAACACCGAGCCTTCGCTGCGGGACATGTGCCGCACATGCACCACGGGGCGATTGGACTGCCGCCATGCACGCTGCAGGTGCTGTATCTGCACCTCGGCGTCGGGGTTATTGCGGCGCCCCAGCGTGGGGTCATTCATGCCTTGCTGCATGTCGATGATCAACAACGCGGCGTTTGTGGCTAGCGGTTCCATGGCACATCCTTTGGCTGGATCAGGCGCGAAACATAGCAGCGATTGGGCGTGCTTAAACAGGTCTATTGTTCGAAGCTCATTTGCACGATGCACATCGATCCAAAGTGGGAGCTGGCTTGCCTGCGATAGCGGTCTATCCGTGCATACATCGGTGACTGACCCATCGCCATCGCAGGCAAGCCAGCTCCCACAGTCGCCGATACTCCCATCGAGCGCTGGTGCCTTCAATCGCCGTGTGAACCTTCCGCTACGGCTTCGTAAGCAATCAGGGCCGATTGAGTGTATTCACATAAGCACTGAACATAGCGGCCATGCCATCGGCATACACCTCGATTTCGGCAGCGGTGCGCGGGCTGAAGGAAAAGTCCTTGCCCACGCAACCCAGCGTGCTGCGGATCAGGTCACACGCCAGTGCGCGGGTTGCGTCGGGCACCTCGGGCAGCAACTCATGCATGAATGTCTCAAAGGCTTGCCGGCCGGCCGCGCGCACTTGCTCCGCTTCCGGCGCATCGCGGTACAGCGGCGCCGCGTCGTGCAGCGCACCGCGCATCAGCGCCTCCTCGCACTCGGAATGGATAAATGCATGCACCAAGGTACGCAGGCGGGTCAGCGGTGCTATTTCGGTTTGTTCGAGGATGTCGCGCAGCATTTGGGTGGTCTGCTGCCATTCATCACTTTGCAGCCGAAACAGGATCGCGGCCTTGTTGGGGAAATATTGATACACCGAGCCGACACTCACGCCGGCTTTTTCCGCGACCCGCGCGGTGGTGAAACGCGTAGCGCCTTCCTTGGCCAAAACCTGAATAGCGGCTTCGAGAATCGCCGCCACCAACTCGGTCGAGCGTGCCTGTTGTGGCTGTTTGCGCGAGGCAATACGGGGAGTCTGGCGGGTGGTCATTTCGGGCTCCGAGCGCTGGGCGAACGCGAATAGCGAAGGCGATGAATCACTCGCATACTTTTAATGCGACGAATTAATCGCATCTTAGTCCCCCTTCGACGGAAATCAATCATGACCACCCTGACCACCGCGCCTCTTGCAGCCCTGATCGAACGCCTCTACGCCCAAGCCAATGCGGCGACCAGCCCGCTCATCGACACTGTGTCGCCGCAAGAGCGCAACCGCCTGATGCACAGCAAAACCGAGTACCTTGAGCTTTACACGATGCTCAAGGATCTGTGGCTGCCCGTCTCGCGTGACACCGGCAACCTGCTCTATATGCTGGCCCGCAGCAGCCATGCAAAAGCTATTGTCGAGTTCGGCACCTCGTTCGGGTTGTCCACCATGTTCCTGGCTGCCGCACTGCGCGACAACGGCGGCGGCGTGTTGATCGGCAGCGAATTCGAACCGTCAAAGATTGCCCTGGCGCGCGAACATTTCATCGAAGGCGGCGTCAGCGACCTGATCGAGGTGCGCGAAGGCGACGCGCTGGTCTCATTGGCTGCAAACCTGCCGCAAACGGTCGACCTGCTGCTGCTCGATGGCGCCAAGTCGCTGTATGGCGATGTGTTGAACCTGGTAGAGAAGCACCTGCGGCCGGGCGCGCTGGTGGTGGCTGACAACACCAACTACTGCCCTGAATACCTGGCGCACGTGCGCGAACCTGGGAACGGCTATCTGTCGGTGCCGTTTGCCGATGATATCGAACTGTCGATCCGCCTCGGCTAAGGTTCAGCGCTTGCTCAACGCCAAGCGCGCGGCGAACAACACGAAGATCATGCCGGTGGTGCGGTCCATCCACCGGATCACCTTTTCCCTGCGCAGGAAACCGGACAGCGGCCGGGTGGCGCCAATCAGCAGCAGTGACCACAGCAGGCCCAGCAGCACATGAATGCTGACCAGGCCAAAGGTCCAGGCAATCAGCGGCTGGCCTTGGGGGATGAATTGCGGCAGGAAGGACACGTAGAAGATGCCCACTTTGGGATTCAGCACATTGCCCAACATGCCCTTGAGGAACCAGTTGCCGCCCGGTTTGCCCTCGGCTTTGGCGGGTGACAGTGAGCGGCGTGGGCGCACCAACATGTTCAGGCCCAGCCACGCGAGATAAGCCGCGCCGCAATATTTGAGCAGGTTGTACGCCAGCTCCGACACTGCAATCAAAGCGCCCAGGCCAAACGCCACGGCCGCGCCCCACAGCAAGCAACCGGCGTTGATGCCGAAGGTGGCGTGCAGCGCCTGGCGTTTGCCTTCGACTGTGGCGGTGCGCAGCACCAGCGCGGTATCCAGCCCCGGCGTGAGCGTGAGCAGGGTGGCGGCGAAGGTAAAGGCGAGGAGGTTATCGGTAATGGACATGGGCCGATGGCTCAAAGTGTGGTGGGTGGACGTTAGCACCGATCGGCAGCCGATTCGCAAAACCCTGAGACTTCCCGGCGAAAATCTTCATAATGGCGGCCAATTTGTTTAGCTCGTTATTCTGGTGTGCCCGCATGGAAATTAAGGTCAACTTTCTCGACAACCTTCGGCTTGAAGCCAAGTTCGATGACTTCACGGTGATTGCCGACCAGCCGATTCGCTACAAAGGCGACGGTTCGGCCCCGGGTCCGTTCGATTACTTCCTGGCTTCGTCGGCGTTGTGCGCGGCGTACTTTGTGAAGCTGTACTGCGCAACACGCAATATTCCCACCGAGAATATTCGCCTGTCACAGAACAACATCGTTGATCCGGAAAACCGCTACAACCAGATCTTCAAGATCCAGGTCGAGTTGCCAGCGGACATCTCCGACAAGGACCGCCAGGGCATCCTGCGTTCCATCGACCGCTGCACCGTGAAGAAAGTCGTGCAGGCCGGGCCGGAATTTGTGATCGAGGAAGTGGAAAACCTCGACGCGGATGCGCAGGCATTGTTGATGCCCAATTCAACCTCCGAGGCGGGCACCTACATCGCCGGCAAGGACCTGCCGCTGGAGCAGACCATCGCCAACATGTCCGGCATTCTCGCCGGCCTGGGCATGAAGATTGAAATCGCCTCGTGGCGCAATATCGTGCCCAACGTGTGGTCGTTGCATATCCGCGACGCACACTCGCCGATGTGTTTCACCAACGGCAAGGGCGCAACCAAGGAAGGCGCATTGGCGTCTGCCCTGGGCGAGTTTATCGAGCGGCTGAACTGCAACTTCTTCTACAACGACCAGTTCTGGGGTGAGGAGCTGGCCAACGCGCCGTTCGTGCATTACCCGGACGAACGCTGGTTCCAGCCTGGGCCCAAGGACGAGCTGCCGAGTGAAATCCTCGATGCCTACTGCCTGAAGGTCTACAACCGTGAGGGCGAGCTGCGTGGCTCGCACCTGTTCGACACCAACTCGGGCAATGAAGAACGCGGGATTGTTGCGCTGCCGTTCGTGCGCCAGTCCGACGGCGAAGTGGTGTATTTCCCGTCCAACCTGATCGAAAACCTCTACCTCAGCAACGGCATGAGCGCGGGCAATACCTTGGCTGAAGCCCAGGTGCAGTGCCTGTCGGAGATTTTCGAGCGCGCCGTGAAGCGCGAAATCATTGAAGGCGAGTTCGCCTTGCCGGACGTGCCCGCAGAAGTGTTGGCCAAATACCCCGGCATTGTCGCGGGTATCGAAGGCCTGGAAGCCCAGGGCTTCCCGGTGCTGGTCAAGGACGCATCCCTGGGCGGCGAGTTCCCGGTGATGTGCGTCACCCTGATGAACCCGCGCACCGGCGGCGTATTCGCCTCGTTCGGCGCACACCCAAGCATGGAAGTGGCGCTGGAACGCAGCCTCACCGAACTGCTCCAGGGCCGCAGTTTTGAGGGTTTGAATGACCTGCCGCAGCCGACCTTTGAAGGTCAGGCGGTGACCGAGCCGAACAACTTTGTCGAGCACTTTATTGACTCAAGCGGCGTGGTGTCGTGGCGCTTCTTCAGTGCGCAGTCGGACTATGAGTTCGTCGAGTGGGACTTCTCGGGCGAAGGTGAAAATTCCAACGCCGAAGAAGCCGCCACCCTGTTCGGCATTCTCGAAGGCATGGGCAAAGAGTCCTATATGGCGGTGTACGAACACCTCGGCGCCACGGCTTGCCGGATCCTGGTGCCGGACTACTCGGAAATCTACCCGGTGGACGACCTGATCTGGGACAACACCAACAAGGCGCTGTTTTTCCGTGCCGATATCCTCAACCTGCACAGCCTTGACGAGGAGGCGCTGCAGGCGTTGGTCGAGCGTCTGATCGAAAGCGAGCTGGACGATTACACCGACATCACCACCTTGATCGGCATTGAGTTCGACGACAACACGGCGTGGGGCCAGTTGACCATCCTGGAGTTGAAACTGCTGATCTTCCTGGCCTTGCAGCAATATGAGGAGGCCAAGGAGTGCGTGGAGATGTTCCTGCAATACAACGACAACACCGCTGAACGCGGCCTGTTCTACCAGGCCGTGAACGCAGTGTTGGAGATGCAGTTGGACGACGACCTGGACCTCGCCGATTACGAGGCCAACTTCCGCCGAATGTTCGGTAACGAGCGGATGGATGCGGTGATGGGTTCGGTCGATGGCAGTGTGCGGTTTTATGGCTTGACCCCGACCAGCATGAAGCTGGAAGGCCTGGATCGGCATTTGCGTTTGATCGAGAGCTATAAAAAACTGCATTCGGCGCGGGCCAACGTCACTTCAGCCTGACACAATCCCCCTTGTGAAAGCTGGCTTGTGTGGGAGCTGGCTTGCCTGCGATAGGATCACCGCGGTGCAACTGATACACCGAGGTGTCTGTATCGCAGGCAAGCCAGCTCCCACAGGCGTCTAGATCAGGGCCAGCGCCTGAGCCAGATCGGCTCTCAAATCTTCCACATCCTCAACCCCCACCGACAACCGCACCAACCCATCGCCGATCCCCAACTGCGCCCGCGTCGCCGCAGGAATGCTTGCATGGGTCATGATCGCCGGGTGTTCGATCAGGCTTTCCACGCCGCCGAGGCTTTCGGCCAACGCGAAAATTTTCACGTTTTCCAGAAAACGTGTGGCACCCGCCAGATCACTGTTCAAATCCACCGAAATCATCCCGCCAAATCCACGCATCTGCTTGCGCGCCAGTGCGTGCTGCGGGTGCGAGGCCAGGCCTGGGTAGTACACCCGCAACACTTGCGGCTGCTGTTCCAGCCAGGTGGCCAGGTCCAGTGCGTTGCTGCAATGGCGCTCCATGCGCAGTGCCAGGGTTTTTACCCCGCGCAGGGTCAGGAACGCATCGAACGGGCCGGCAATCGCGCCGACCGAGTTTTGCAAAAAGCCCAGGCGCTCGGCGAGTTCCGGGTTGTGGCCGACGATGGCGATACCGCCGATCACGTCGGAGTGGCCGTTGAGGTATTTGGTGGTGGAGTGCACCACGATGTCGAAGCCCAGCTCCAGTGGGCGCTGGATCCATGGGCTGGCGAAGGTGTTATCGGCCACGCAGATGATGCCGCGATCGCGACAGATACGCGCAATGGCGCTGAGGTCGGTGAGGCTCAGCAGCGGGTTGCTCGGGGTCTCGACCCAGACCATGCGTGTGTCGCTCTGCAGTGAGGCTTCAAAGGCCGACAGGTCGCTTAAATCGACAAAGCTGAAACGGTGCCCGGCACTGCGTTGACGCACCTTGTCGAACAGCCGGAACGTGCCGCCATACAGGTCGTTGCCGGAGACAATATGCGCACCGGCATCCAGCAGTTCCAGCACAGTGGAAATCGCCGCCAGCCCCGAAGCAAACGCAAACGCCGCACTGCCGCCCTCCAGGTCGGCCACGCAGCGCTCCAGGGCAAACCGCGTGGGGTTGTGGGAGCGCCCGTAATCAAAACCCTTGTGTACGCCGGGGCTGTCTTGCAAATAGGTGGAGTTGGCGTAGATCGGCGGCATCAGCGCGCCCGTGGTTGGGTCGGGGGATTGCCCGGCATGGATCACACGGGTGGCAAACGCGCTTTTATCGGGCAGGCTCATGCAAGGGATCTCCGTAGGTGGTTAAGCAGGTCGACGCGGGTGATCAGGCCATGGAAGCCGGATGTGTCGGCAATAATCGCGACCAGGCCGCGATCCAGTTCCGCCTGCAATTGGGCCAGGCTGGCGCTGGGGGCCAGGGTTTGCAAGGTTTTGCTCATGGCGTCTGCCACCACCATGGAAAAGTGTGTGGCGTCCTGATGCAGGCCCAGCAGGATGTCGGATTCGTCGATGACGCCGACCAATTCACGCCCATCCACCAGCACCGGCAGTTGCGAGACATCCGCCAGGCGCATGCGCTGGAAGGCGGTGAGCAAGCTGTCGTCGGGGCTCACGCTGATCACCCGGCCGTCTTCGAAGCGCCGCGCGATCAGGTCGCGCAGGTCGCCGTAGTGTTTGTATTGCAACAGGCCCGCGTCGTTCATCCATTGGTCGTTGTAGACCTTGGACAAGTAGCGCGTACCGGTGTCGCAGACGAAGGTGACCACACGTTTTGGCTCGGTTTGTTCGCGGCAGTAACGCAGTGCGGCGGCAAGCAGGGTGCCGGTGGATGAGCCGCCGAGGATACCTTCGGCCTTGAGTAACTGACGGGCGTGGTCGAAGCTTTCTTCATCGCTGATGGAGTAGGCATGGCGCACACTGGAGAGGTCGGCAATCGAGGGGATAAAGTCTTCGCCGATGCCTTCCACGGCCCAGGAGCCGGGCGTTTCCATTTTCCCGCTGCGGCTGTATTCGGCCATCACCGAGCCCACGGGGTCGGCCAGCACCATTTCCAGTTCGGGCTGCACGCGTTTGAAGAAGCGCGTAAGCCCGGTGAGGGTGCCGGCCGAGCCGACACCGACCACAATCGCGTCCAGATCATGCTGGGTTTGCGCCCAGATTTCCGGGGCGGTGCTGGTTTCGTGGGCCAGCGGGTTGGCGGGGTTGTTGAACTGGTCGGCGAAGAATGAACCGGGAATGTCTTTGGCCAGGCGAGCGGCCACATCCTGGTAGTACTCGGGATGGCCCTTGCCGACATCGGAACGGGTGATGTGTACTTCGGCGCCCATGGCCTTGAGGTGCAAGACCTTTTCAGTCGACATCTTGTCGGGCACCACCAGCACCACACGGTAGCCTTTGGCCCGGCCGACCAGCGCCAGGCCCAGGCCGGTGTTGCCGGCGGTGGCTTCGATAATGGTGCCGCCCGGTTGCAGGCGGCCGTCACGTTCAGCGGCGTCGATCATGGCCAGGCCGATACGGTCCTTGATCGAGCCACCGGGGTTTTGCGATTCCAACTTGAGAAACAGCGTGCAAGGGCCAGTATCGAAACGGCTGACCTTGACCAGCGGCGTGTTGCCGATCAGTTCGAGCACGGCGGGACGTGGGAGGCTGGGCATGAATTCACCTTGGTTGCGAGCAGACAGAGGTGGAGCAGCAAAGTAAAGGCGTGCCTTGGAACATAGGCCGGGATCGCGCCGGTCGCAACCGGGCGGTCCGTTGGATGTCTTTTTTTGGCGCATGAACCCGACAGGGCGTTTACAGCAGCTCGCCCAACGCCTGCTGTACGCGCGCACTGGCAGCTTGCATTGGCGCGCGCAGTTCGCTGCCGATCAAGCCCTGCAACGCCAACCCAGCCTTCACCGGTGCCGGGTTGGGCTCCATGAACATCGTGTTGATCAGTGGCAATAACGTGAAAAACGTCGCCCTGGCCTCGGCCAATTGGTTATCGCGCACTTGCTGGCACAGCGCCACAAAGGTCTCGGTATGCAGATGCGCCGAGGCCGCAATTGCGCCACTGGCGCCCAGGCACAGCGCGTTAAAAATCTGGACGTCTTCGCCGCACAACACATTCACGTCACCACTGGCCAGCAACGCCAGGGTATTGGTTAGGTTGCCGCCACAATCTTTGATCGCGCTGATTCGCGGGTGTTTGACGATGCTCAACAACGTGGCCTGCTCAAAGGTCACGCCGGTGCGGTAGGGAATGTCGTAGAGCACAATCGGCACGCTGGAGGCATCCGCCACCGTGCGGAAAAACGCCTCAAGGCCAGCCTGGGAAGGGCGGATATAGCTGGGCGCGGGCACCAGCAGACCGGCTACCGGGCGCTGGAGAATTTCGCTTTGAAAGTGCAGCAGTTCAATCTGATTGTTGCCCGCCAGGCCCATCACCACCCGCTGTGCGGGCACCCATTGCAGCACGGCATCGAGCACGGCGAGCTGCTCCTGACGGCTCAACGACGCGGCTTCGCCCGTGGTGGTGCAGACCATGATCCCGGCGACGTGTTTTTCCAGCAGGTGACCGACCAGCCGGTGCAGGCCGATAAAGTCGATGGCGCCATCCTGAAACGGCGTGACTATGGGAACCCAGATACCTTGAAACGATGACATGCACTTTCTCCTGATGGTTGACCGCTAAAGTCACCGTCAGAAGGGCAGAGGGAGTGTGCAGAAGGAGGAGGGGCCGCCGCGCTCAATGTCCTGTCAGCTCATCTGACGGGACAGCGCGCCCCGGTCACATGAGCGACTGTTTCTTCGATTTAAGGGCGTGCGCCACGCAACCTTGCGCCTTGGCAATCAAGCCAATGGCACAAAGGTTAACGAAAGACGTTGCTGACATGCGCTGGCACACCCTGAATAAGATCTCCATCTTCAGGGGATGTGACTGAATATGTCAACTCCGCCGAAGGTGCTCGCGCACAAATGCGGCGACCTCGGCTGCCAGTTCCGCATCTTCCGGTGCGCCCATGAAGCCGCCATGGGGCATGGCCTCGAACACATGCAGCAGCGCCGGCACCTGCGCCTGGCGCAAGGCGCGGTGCATGCGCACGGTGTTGGACAGGAACAGATCCCGTGTACCGCTTTGCAGGAAGGTCGGCGGGAAGCCGGCCAAATCACCAAACAGGGGCGACAGGTACGGGTGGGACAAATCCGCGCCATTGGCATACAGCAGGTTGGTGCTCATCAGCGGCATGGGCAGAACCACGTCGACGCCTCGGTTGACGTGGAAACTGTCGCCGGATTCGGTCAGGTCGACCTCCGGCGAGAGCAGCACCAGCGCCGCTGGCATTGGCAACCCTTCGTCACGGGCGCGCAAGACCATTGCCGCCGCCAGGTTACCGCCTGCCGAACGGCCGCCAATCACGATGTGCTCAGGCGCATGGTGCTTGAGTACATGGCGGTAGGTGGCCACGCAGTCATCCAGCGCCGCCGGGTACGGGTGATCAGGCGGCATGCGGTAATCAATGCCGTAGCACATCAGGTTGTGCAGGTCGGCCTGCTTGCCGGCGGCAATACGGCAGTTTTCGCCGCCACCGAACACCAGTGCGCCGCCGTGCAGATCGATGTAGGCAAAGGGCGTGTGGCCCGGCGGTGTGGCCACGTGCACGGTGGCGCTTTCTACTGTGATGGTGTGCAGGTTGGCGCGCAGTGCGTCCGCCTGCCCGGCATTGGCGCTGGTGTAGTTCTGGTCGACGACGGCTTGCAGCTGGCGCCAGCCATCGTGGTCGTGCGGCGCGGGCATGCTGTGCAGTGCGTTCAACGGCACGCCATCAGCCCCGACCAGGCGCTGGAGTGTCGCCTGGGCTAGGGCGCTGATCGAGCTTGGGACCGGGATGGTGCGCGGTTCAAGTTTTACGCCATGGATCATGGGCCTGAGACTCGTGTTCGACGACTGAGGCCGCAAGAATGCCAGACTGCGGGCGGGTGTGGGAGCGGGCTTGCTCGCGAAAGCGGTGGGTCAGTCAATATCTGCCTGTCTGAAAGATTGCATTCGCGAGCAAGCCCGCTCCCACACTGGTCTGTATAGCGTTCAACGCCCAGCTATCGCAGCTTCGATGGCGGCCACGTCGATCTTGGTCATGGTCATCATCGCATCGAACGCACGCTTGGCGATGGCCGGGTCGGCATGCGTCACCGCCGCAGACAAGACGCGCGGGGTGATCTGCCAGGACACGCCCCATTTGTCCTTGCACCAGCCGCAAGCGCTGGCCTGGCCGCCGTTGTCGATAATGGCATTCCAATAGCGGTCGGTTTCGGCCTGGTCGTCCGTCGCCACCTGAAACGAAAACGCCTCGCTGTGCGGGAACGCCGGGCCACCATTCAGGCCCAGGCAGGGAATGCCCAGCACGCTGAAGTCGACGGTTAATACATCGCCTTGCTTGCCCGCCGGAAAGTCGCCAGGGGCGTGATGCACGGCCGTCACAGCGCTGTTCGGGAACGTCCGGGCGTAGAAAGTGGCCGCCTCCAGGGCGGTACCGTTGTACCAGAGGCAGAGGGTGTTTTTGTTCATCTTGGGTCTCCACGGGGTGGTTGGGTGTAGAGAGTCTAGACGGTCGATCAAGGTTTATCGGGTGTCAGCTGTTGGGCTATCGCGGCTTTGTCGATGACCGACCAGACCCGCGCAATTTTCCCGTCGCAGCACTCGTAGAATACGTTTTCATCGAAGGCCACGGTCCTGCCGTTGATCGGCAGCCCGAAGAACTCGCCTCTGGGGCTGACGTTGAAATTCAACCGGCTGGCGATGGTAGGCGGGTCGGCTACCAGCAGTTGGATGCGAAACACCAGGTCCGGGATCTCACGAAAGTCGCGTTCCAGCATCGCGCGGTAGCCTGCCAGGCCGACGGTGGTGGCGTTGTAGGTCACCTGCGGGTGGACGAAGTGGCCCAGGTGCTCCCAGTCCTGGCGGTTGAGGCAGTCGATGTAGCCTTGGTAAAAGTCGGCGAGTTCGGCTCGGGTCATGCTGCGTTCTCCTGGTTCAAAAGCGCTCGTCAAGGATGGCTGGCAAGGTGATGTCCTTGACGAAACTGGCGGAAGACAAACTCAAGGTCATACGCACCACCTGCACTACATCGTGCACGGGAATCGAGTGGCCTTCATCGCGTTGCGCGGCCTCGGCACGTGGTGTGCTCAGCGGGTCTTCGGTGTTCAGGTAGCCCAGGTTCAGGCAGGTCACCGCCAGGTGCTGTTGTCGGTAGCCTTCGCGCAATGCATCGGCGATTCCGCGCAGGGCGAATTTGGAGGCACCAAAGGCGACTTCCGGGCGGCCACTTTGCGGCAGGCCGGAGGTGGAGCCGGTGAGGATAATCCTCGGGTTAGTGCTTTTGAGTAACACCGGTAGCAGCCGTTTGATCAGCAGGATCGTTGAGGTGATGTTGCAACTGACGATGGCCTCCAATTGGTCGTCGCTGTCTGCCGTGAAGCGGTAGGCCGGGTCGAAGGCCAATTCTTCCCAAATGCCGAGGTTGTAGATCAGCGTGTCCAACCCGTGTTCTGCGACTGCGTCGACGATGACCTGCGCAGACTTGGCGGGCTCGGCCAGGTTGGCCTCGACCCAATGCAGGTGTACACCGGCAAGCGGCGCGAGGTTTTCAGGACGGCTGCGGGACACACCGATCAGCGTGTCCCCAGGCTCGCCAAGGCCTTCCATCAAGGCTTTACCAAGGCCTTTGCTTGCACCGACTACCAGGGTTTTCATCGACTTTTTCCTTGTCTTGGGAGGTGGTAAAGCACTACAGAATACAGTTTACTTGAGCCTGTTGTGCCGGTTCGAACTGATGAGAATGGCCACAGAAGGGTGAAATCCAACCTGTGTTGACGAACGCCAAGGACATCTTGAATTACAGGTTGCTCGATTAAAATCGGGAGTTTGGTGTCGGTTAATTCACCGTTGTTTGGGATGGTGGGGTTCTGTGTGTTGAAGCCTCAGGAGGATTGATTTCTTAGGGCTTATTGCAATCCTGCGCGCATTCAATTGTAGACGCTTGCAGTTTCCCGGCTTCGGTAGGTGTGCGCATTTGCAGATTCGCCAAGGCCACTTTTTTAAAGCTTGAAGATAGCCGGCTTAGTCGTCTGTGCATCATATAGGAGTATACGCAGGCGATGCTGCAGATAATCGTCACCAGAAACTTGTGCTCAGGAGGCGCGTAACATAAAGCAGTGACTGCCCCAGCAAAAGAATTTAAGGTCGCGCCGCGGGCAATTCGATCTCTGCTGATATAAGCCTCCATCGTCCTAATTGCATCGGAAGGGGAAAATGCGAGGATCGCGGCGCCTTTTTTGTAAGGGTCTTCTTTTGGTTTTCCTGCGACAGTACGATACATTGCTAACGTTGTGTCACGGATTGAAGGCGGAAGTATTATTGCTTTGCTTGCCAACTTGGTTATTTCTCCCGATCGTCGTATGAAAAACGACGACGTGGTGTCCACATAGATTCCCAGGATATAGGCAATGGGTAGATAGATGATGATAATGAATTCTTTATAGTCATGAATAGTGTGCAGCAGAAGTGGGTAGTAGTTGGCAAATACCGCAGTTAGCCAAGCCGACGCCACGACGCCAGAAATCAAATACTCTATAAGTGCTACTGCAAATTGCATCATTCCTCCAGTTATAAGTATTCAAAGCTGTGCTAGTTGGTTTGGTTTGTTGTTTTGCGCGGTCATAAACTCCACTCTTGAGTGAGCAGTTTCAGCGGGGCGGCATTGACGCCTTCATGGTCTTTTCGTTTGATGAGTGTTTTTGTCCTTTTGCTGAGTTGATAGATCTGCCTCATTGCCTTGCGATGTTCAGTCATGAATCTTGATTTATTTTTATGATAATCCTGCGATGTGAATATTCTTTTTTCGTTTTTTACGTCGTGTGACAGAATTTTTATATAGTAAGGGCGATAATGCTCGTCGCATCGGGCAAGCCAGCCGACTTGTAGCTCGGCGGCGGAAAGTTTTTCCTCGGTCATGGCGAGATTTGTAATAGAGTCTATTTCTCCCCACGTTGTGTGGCAGTATTTTTCTGGGATCTTTACGGAGTTGTAAGCAATTCCATGATGGGTTTTATAGTTCAGGAGGTTGTTATAGGTGCGTGTGATGACTTCGTAGAAGTTTTTATCTTTAGTTGTGAGTAGTGAGTTTAAAAGCTTGGTGTATTTGGATTTGCTAGCACTGGCGCTTACAAATTGTGTATCAGTTTTGAATACAAAGTAACTGAGTAGGAAATGATCGCCTGGCTCAACTTCACATTCTTTTAAAGCAACGAAAGGATGGTCGGCCAGATAAAGTGTGCGTTCTCCTTGTGCATTGAAACGACCCGCACGGGTTTTTTCAACTTCTGGAGCGCAGAAGTCGCTATTCTTTAAGGGCGAGCTTAGGAACTCATCAAGTTTTTCATTTCTTATTCTCCGGACCCTTGAGAAAATCGATCCTTTGCAGTATAGGCGAGACTCAAAGGGTAGCTGCGCGACACTGAACGTTTCGGGCGTTGAGTCGGGCATCAAGTACTTTCGTATCGCTGCGCAGTATCCCGCGACGCCTATATTGGCATCGAATTTTTCGAAGTTGGGTAGTGGAGGGTACCCAAATTTAAGTTGGAAATATAGGGAGGGGGCTTTTCTTAAATCCATTTAGTAATTGACCTGCTGTCCTGGGTTTACGTTGGTAGGTGGGATAGATGATGCTCATGATAATTTTAATAAATATTATGTCTTGGTGTACCCGTCTGCAATATATTAAATCAAATATTCTTTCATTTTAGTGCTGCCATGAAGAACAGCACTCGGTGCTGACTTTGTTGGCTCAAATTTTTTGATTTGCATGGTGGTTGAGTGCGCGGGGCCGCCCTCAGGCCCTGCGCGCCATCAACAACACCGTCGCCGCCGCCGATAACAGCCCGGCGCAGCAGCGATTGAATAAGCGCTTGCCGCTGGGTTCGGCAAACCAGCGGCGCATGTGCGTGCCCATGTAGGCGTAGGCGCTGATCGCTATCCATTCTAAACCCAGGAACATCCCACCCAGCAGCGCGAATTGGGGGGTGATCGGTTGGCCGGGTACCACGAATTGCGGGAGGAACGCGGTGAAGATCAGGATGGCTTTCGGGTTGCCGGCTGCCACCAGGAACTCCTGACGTGCCAAGGCCCACAATCCCACCTTGTCTGTCGCTGATTCAGCTTCTTTCTGCGGGTTAGCCCGCCAAAGCTGAAATGCCAGATAAAACAGATACGCCGCACCGAGAATCTTGATCCCGTAGAACAGCAGCTCCGAAGTCTGCAGCACCACCGCCAAGCCGGCAGAGGCGAGGGCGATCATGCCGGCAAAGGCCAGCAAACGGCCAATACCCGCAAGGCAAGAAGTGCGATAGCCATAGCGCGTGGAGTTGCTTACGGACAGCAGGTTATTGGGGCCCGGCGCCATGTTCAGGGCGAAGCAGGCGGGCAAGAATAGGGCGAGGGTGGCGAGGTCCATGGCGGCTCTGGGTGGGGGCGGATGGAAGCGTTGAGGATAAATGCAGTTGAGGCGCTTGAGCAATTAGCACGTGAACCCCAACGCGCGTGGGGCACAATCAAGAAGGCAGCCCGTGAGGTCAGGTTTATTTTGGCTTACCACGATACCCAGCCTGTCCCGCGCTTTACTTGAGTTGCGGTGCAAAATAACCTGCGCCCTGCAGGCATCGCCCTGTTTCATCACAAACCGCGTTTTTCAGGGAGAAAATCAGTTGGTTACCACGAACATTGTTCACACGCTGGGTGCACCGACAGCGCTTGATTACTACGACCGCAGGTCGGTTGTGTTGCCCGTTGATATCACTGCACTGGCGGCGTGGAACATCATGACCGCCGAACCTGGCATGTTCATGCGGTTGGCCTTTCGAATCCGCGACCGGATTTCTTCGTTGTTCGGTGTGAAACGCATCGGTGGGTTCTCGGGCTCACCGCGAATCAGCGTGCAGGTGGGCGAGCGGCTGGATTTTTTCCTGGTAGAACACAGCGCCCCGGACGTGTTGGTGCTGACCGAGCGCGACCGGCACCTGGATGTGATGATTTGTCTGTCGATCACTGATCGGGTGTTTACGATTACCTCATCGGTGCTTACCCATAACACCTTTGGGCGTCTGTACATGTTGCCGGTGGGGCCGGCGCACAAGCTGATCGTCAACAGCAACCTGAGGCGACTGAAACGCACGCTGGATGCGCTGCAAAAGTAACCTGTGGCGAGCAGGCTTGCCCTGCGTTGGGCTGCGTAGCAGCCCTCAGCCTTGCTAACTGACTAACCGCGTTGGCTGAAGTGGGGCGGCTTCGCCACCCAGTGCGGGGCAAGCCCGCTTGCCACAGTGGTAGTGTTTGCCTTGGCTGATGGGTGTGAGCCAAGTGCGGCTGTTTTTCAATGAGACGGGCTTGTTCCGGCCTGTTTAGCCAGTATTCTGTTCCACTCCCTCAGTGAGGTTTACCCATGCGCGTCACGGTCGTAGGTGCTGGAGCAATCGGTGGTTTCCTGGCGTGCAAATTGTTCGCCGCCGGCCACGACGTCAGCGTGATCGCGCGTGGCGAAACACTCGCCGCCATTGGCGAGCATGGGCTGAAGCTGCACACGGGCGATGAGGTGTTGGTTGCCCCGCTGAAAGCGACCTGCGCACCTGAAGAGCTTGGCATTCAGGAGATGGTCATATTTGCCGTCAAGGCGCCGGCATTGCCCAGTGTGGTGGAACAGGCCAAGGCATTGATTGGCCCGCAAACCCTGGTTATTCCTGCACTCAACGGCTTACCCTGGTGGTATTTCCTGCAGTCGGCAGGCGCTTTGGCGGGTATGCGTCTTGAGGCTGTCGACCCCGGTGGCGTGATAGAAAAGGCTGTGCCCGTTGCAGCCGTTGTCGGTTGCGTTGTATTTGCCTCATGTACCGTGTTGAGTCCCGGTGTGATCAAGCACATGTCCGGAAGCCGAATGGTGTTCGGTGAGCCGGCCGGTGGTAATAGCGCGCGCGTAGATGCAACCACCGAGGCTTTTCGTGAGGCAGGTTTTGATGCCCACGCCCACGCCAATGTGCGCGAAGAAATATGGTTGAAGCTGCTGGGCAATGCCTGCTTCAACCCGGTCAGCCTGTTGGTGGGCTGCGCAACCGATGAGTTGATCGACGACCCATTCCTGCACGCACTGTTCATCGGCATGATGGATGAGTTGCTGGATTTGGGACGCACACTGGGCATCGCGCCCCAGATTGATTCCGCGCAACGCATTGCGATCACCCGCAAGCTCGGCAAGGTGAAAACCTCGATGCTGCAAGACGTTGAGGGGCACAAACCGGTGGAGATCGAGGCCATCCTTGGCACGCTTGTTTCAGTGGCTGATCGCATCGGGGCACCGATACCTCGCACGCGCACCGTGTATGCCTTGGCGCGCATGCGGGCTAAAAACCTTGGGATTTTGCCAGGCTGAGCCATCCTCACGTTGAGGCGTTTTTCAGGGGTGAAACCTGCGCCCCAACGCATCCAGCCGCACTGCTATCGGCGGCAACTGCTCACTGCTGCGCGCGAGGGTTTCCACATCATCCGCGGTGTTTTGTGCAATGTTCTGCACGGACTGCAGGCGCCCGACGATCTCCAGGTTGGCCGAGGTTTGTTCGCGGGTGGTCATCACGATTCGCCCGTTCAGCTCGTCGATATGCGCGATGTCGGCGCCCACGGCCTGCAACATGTCCACCGCCAGTTGGCTGTCCTCCACACAACGCGCTACACCTGCCTGGCTGTCGTGCATGGCCTCGACGGCCTGGCGGCTGCCGTGTTGCAGGCCTTCGATGATCTGTTTGATTTCCTGGGTGGAGACGGCGGTGCGTTGCGCCAGGCTGCGGACCTCATCGGCGACCACCGCAAAACCCCGGCCTTGCTCGCCGGCGCGGGCGGCTTCGATGGCGGCGTTGAGCGCCAGCAGGTTGGTCTGGTTGGCGATGCTGCTGATCACTTCGAGTACCGAGCCGATCTGCTCGGCCTGGGTGGCCAGGCCTTGTACGGTGTGGTTGGTGCCGTCGATGCGTGAGGCCAGTTGGGTGATTTCATGTTGGGCACGGCCGACGCTTTGCTGGCCGCGCACAATCTGTTCGCGGGCCTGGCCTGCATGCTCCACCGCGTGTTCGACGTGTTGCGTGATGTGGGCGGTGGCGTCTTCCATACGCTGCATGGAGCCGGTCATCTGGTTGATTTCCGCCAACTGATGGCGTGCGCCGGTTTCCAGGGTACCGCTGGCGCTGGCCAATGCCTGGCCGAGTTGGCCGAGACCGTGGGAGTCACGGGTCACGCCATCGATCAGGTGGGTGATCTGCTGCAGGAAGTGGTCGAAACGCTTGGCCAGGGACACATGCACCTTGCCTTCACCCTGGGCGGTTTCTACCGTGAGCTGGGAGGTCACGGCGAGCATTTTTTCCAGCATCTCCTGGCTTTCGACCGCCTCGGCCTGGCTATGAATGGCGAGGTAGAGCAGGGCGACCGTCTCCATCACAACGTAGAAGGCGTGCACGAACACCATGTTCCAGCCGCCATGATGGTCCATCACAAATACCGGGAAACCCTGATGTTGCAACGCGTGAAACACCACGTGGTGGACGGCGATGGTCAGCGCCGCGACGAGGATCGGCAGCCAGTCGCGGTAAAACGTCAGCACCGCCAGCAGCGCGAAGATACCGAAGTGCGCTTCGATCAAGCCCTGCGCCTGGTTAATCTGCAGCGCCGCCATGACCATCAGGCCGGCGCCCAGCAAACAACGCATCAAACGGGTGCCACCGAGGGCGCGATAGAGCAAGGTGAGCACCACGCTGGCGCCGCCGCCGACGATCACCGCTTGCAGCCAGGTGTCGTGCCAGAAGGCCAGGCCCAGGGAGAATAAAAACATCAGCCAGATCAACGCCAGCATGATGCGGTCGGCTTTGCGGTAGTGCTCCAGGAAGCGGGCGCGTTCGGGCATTCACTCTTACTCCATGTGGTCGAGCCAGGAACAAAGCATGCGGCGTGCCATGACGGCTCGCAAAAGGAACGCCAAAGGGCGGCGCCAGAAGCGTATCGGCATTCCTTTGGGCGACTTTAGGCACGGCTGCCAAGCAGTTCACGTCGCTTCACAGGCGATCGGCGTCCACTATGGCCTTGGCAAACGCCGCCGGCGCTTCTTGCGGCAGGTTATGGCCGATGCCGCCGCTCACCAGACGAAACTGGTACTTGCCGGTAAAGCGTTTGGCGTAGTCCTCAGGTAACGGGTGCGGCGCACCGTTGGCGTCGCCTTCAAGCGTGATAGTCGGCACGCCAATGCTCGGTGACTGCGCGAGTGTTTGCTCCAACGCAGCGTATTGCGCTTCGCCCTGTACCAGGCCCAGGCGCCAGCGGTAGTTGAAGACGGTGATGGCCACGTGATCGGGGTTGTCCAGGCCTTTGGCGCTGCGTTCGAAGGTGGCCTCGTCAAAGGCCCACTTCGGCGAGGCGGTCTGCCAGATCAGCTTGGCGAAATCGTGGGTGTTTTTCTGGTAACCGGCGGCGCCGCGTTCGGTGGCGAAGTAGAACTGGTACCACCACTGCAACTCAGCTTTGGGTGGCAGCGGGTTCTTACCGGCGGCCTGGTTGCCGATCAGGTAGCCACTGACTGACACCAATGCCTTGACCCGTTCCGGCCACAGCGCCGAGACGATATCTGCTGAGCGCGCGCCCCAATCATAACCGCCCAGTACCGCTTGCTGGACCTTCAGCGCGTCCATGAAATCGATCACGTCCTGGGCCAGCGCCGCCGGTTCACCATTGCGTAAGGTTTTATCCGACAGAAAACGCGTATCGCCATACCCACGCGCATACGGGATCAACACGCGGTAGCCCTTGCCGGCCAACAGCGGTGCGACGTTGGCGTAGCTGTCGATATCGTAGGGCCAGCCATGCAACAGGATCACCACTTGGCCATTGGCCGGGCCGACCTCGGCGTAGGCCACATCCAGCAGGCCGGCCTTGATGTGCTTGAGCGTCCCGAACGCTGATTGATGCTGCGGTGCCGGGGTTTGCGGTTCGGGCATCTCGGCATGGGCCATGCCCATGGCCGCGAATGGCAACAGGGCAAAAGCCAGGAAAAGTGGGTGGCGTTTCAACTGAGCGTGCATGGCGAGCCTCCTGGGGCTTGATGTGTGCCGAGTGCTCAGTTGAACGTCGTGCTGTATCGGCTGTGTTTCAGCAAGTGCCATGGGTTAAACGTTGTGTATCGCAACGGGCCCTGGATACAGTGCGATACACATACGCGGATCAGAAATCCATTCGAAGCCCCAGCGTGCCTTGGCGGCCGTTGAGGGCATTGCTGTCCAGGTTGCGGTTGTAGCCCAGTTGGCCGTACAGGCTGATGCCTTGGGCAACGGTCAAGGTGGCGCCGACGTTGAGGTCCAGCGTGGTCGACTTTTGCTCGGTGTTTATGTCGGTAGCATCATCGAACCTAACGGTGTTGGTGCCGGCGCGGGCATGCCAGACGTTGGCACGCGCGTATGGCTGCAGGGGCATACCACTCACCTCATAGCTGCCACGCAAGCGGGCACCCAGGCGGGTGGTGACATGCGTGTCAGCGTCGTAGGAGACGGCGGAGATTCGGTTGTTCTGGCTGTCCAGCCGCGTGCGGTCGACGATGAGCTGGGCTTGTGGCTCCAGTTCCCATTGGGCACTCACAGTAAAAGGCCAGCCCGCTTCGGCGGACGCCAATGCGTTGCTGCCTTTGGTTTTCATCTTGATGCCCCGGTCGGACTCGTTGTTGCCGGTGAAGCGGGTGCCCATTACCACCAGGTCCAGATAGGCGCGGTTGGCGCCGATCAGTGTCCAGTAGGCGCCCAGGCTGTCGCCGCGCAAGGTCAGGCGGCCTGCGTCCTTGTCTTGGAAGCCACCGTTGAAACCCTTGACGTCGCCTTGCAGGCGGCTGTGGCCCACAAAGAAGCCAAGCCGGTGAGTCTGGCCGCTGTCCGTGCTGGTGGCGTACAGGTCGCTGCCCACCTGGAAGGCCGACAGCGAACTGTCCAGTGTCGGGCTGACCGTTCCCGCGAAACTCTGGCGACTGTTGCCGCCGTACACCCTGGCCCAACCCGTGGGGAATACCCCGGTTTGTTGCTGCTGGCGCTGATCGCCCACGCGTTCGTGGTAAGTCCCCAGCATGCCTTGCACGATTTGCTCGGCAGCTTGAAACAGCACGGCGTACACCGGCACTTCGGCGCGGTAAAGGGGGATTGCGGTGTTGCCTGGATTGGGCGGCAATGCCGGGGTGCCAGGCGCTGGGGTGGGCGGGGTAATCACCGCATCCGGCGTAGGCTGCGCCGGCACGGTGGAGCGCAGGTAGTAATTCTGTTCCGTACCCGCGGTCACGCCCCCTCTGAACAAGTGATAGTCAAACGCACCAGCAGACACGGGGCCAGCCAGCGAGAACGCACCGACGCTGCTGGTTGCGCCCTGGGTTGCCTGTACCACCTCTATGCCATCCTTCACGGTCAGCGCACCTGCACCGCCCAGGTTGGTGATGCTGATCGCCGTGGCGCCCTGCAGGGTGCCTTGGCTGACCACCAGTTTGTCGCTGGGTGAGTTATCCGCGCCCAACACCGTTTGCAGCGCCAGCCGACCGCTCGTGCCGATGTAATTGCCGTTGACCGTCAAGCTGTCGGTCGTGCTGGAACTGTAGGTACTCATATCGATCAGACCGGCGTTGTTCAAGGTTGCCAATTGTCCGGACGTGAAGGGCGCGAGAGTGCCCGTTGTGACGATCAATCTGCTCGTTGCATCGATGCTCATTGCGCCGGTACCGGTATCGCTGCCTCCCAATACGAATGTGCCACCCAGTGTCAGGGCCGACCCATTGACCATAGACACCCGCTCCCAGCCGGTGTAGCGGCTCGGGACGCTGGTTTGCGTTGCGTCAAAGGTGAGGGTGTCGTTACCCACGCCGCCGTCCAGTTGGGGGGTGGCGGCCAGCAAGGTTTCGCGGAGGTTTTTCAGCAGGGCAGAATCATCATCGGCACCCATGAGAATTGCCCCGTTGATTGTTCCCCCGTCGGTCCAAATGAACTGATCGGCGCCGAAGCTCGTGAGGATTTGGCCGTTGACCCTGCCACCGCTGACCTGGATCAAATCCACGCCGGCGCTGGTGCTGATGTTGCCGCCGATGGTGCTGGTGCCCGAGACGAGAATGGTGTCCCTGCCAAGCCCTGTGACAAGGTTGCCGACGATGGTGCCGCCGCGCATATCGAAGACGTTGTTATCGAGTTTCATGTCGACCCGGCCGATGGTGCCGCCGGTCATCAATGCTTGATCGCCGTCTTCAAAGGCGCCCTTGATGGTGCCACCACTCATAACGAATGTGTCATGGCCGTCGCCTTGGGCCAGTGACTCGACAGTGCCATCGCGCATGACAAAACTGTCAATGCCCCCGCCCTGGATGATCGCCCCCGCGTGCCCACCGTTGATCTGCACCAGATCCACACCATCGCCCTGGGTAATGGATCCCGTGACCGCGCCCAGCGTCAGACGAAACGTATTCGCACCGTCGCCCTGGTGCAGCATCCCATTGATTGCCGCTGTCCCACCGTTGATGTCAACCAGATCGTTGCCGGCCCCCAAGGTGACATCACCGTTGAGGGAGCCGCTGCCGCTGAGGTTCCGCGTGTTGTTGCCGGCGGTGTCGGTAAAGCCCGGCGCGGCGCCGCTGTTGCAGGTCGAGGTGTCATTGCCGGCGGTAATGTTGATCGTGCAGGCGCCAAGCGACGGCAGCGGCCACACCGCCATCAACGTGATACCCAGGTAAGTCAGAAAAACTGGCAGTGTGCGCATGACGGCTCCTTGTCCGAAGGAAGTTCCCGCACCTGAGCAATCAGGTGCGGTTCAAGCCATGGGAAGGTAGAGCGCGATACGGAGCAGGCACGATGGGTTGCCTGTTCTACGAAAACACCGGCGAATGCAAGGGGTTGGCATGGCTTTCTCGACTGCACATCAAGCTGTGCAGGCTTTTTGCACCTTAGTCGCAGAGTGAGCCGGGTGCTACTGTGAGAACTGACAGGTACAGGCGAGTGCTGGCCTAGGCAAACACGATCTCATAGGGCTCACGCATCCGCTCCAGCAACTCCTGGGCAAGCATTGGCGCCAGGCCGATCTCCGGGTCGCCGACCAATTGGCTGGCATACGCATGGGCGGCGTGAAGCTTGCGCGCAACGCTCCAGCTGTCCAGGCGCACCTTGTGCGCGCGATGCCAGGGGATCACCGAGCCTTCACGCAGCGGCCAATGCCAGGCCCATATCGGCAGTTCATACAGGCGCGCGCCGGTGAGCTGGCAGGCTTTGGCGCTGGCTCGGCCGACGGCGTCATGGTCGTCCTTGCCGTCGTGGCGCCAAGTGGTAAACACCACGTCGCCCGGTTGCAGATAGCGCGCAATGAACTGGCTCATGGGCTGTTCGCGGGCGGCCAGGGCGTCGTCGCAAAAGCCGCCGCGAATCCACTTAAGGCTGTGCAGCGGCATCCCCAGGCGCCGCAGCGCTTCAGCGCTTTCCTGCGGGCGGATCACACTCAGGCGGCTTGCCGGCCAAGCATTCGAGCCTGGGTGGCTGGCGCTGCCATCGGTGATCGAGATCAGTTGCAGCGGGTGGTCGAGGGTGCTGAGCAGTTGCAATAAACCGCCACACGCCAGCACCTCATCGCCGGGGTGAGGCGCGATGACCACCACCCGCGCACCGCGTGGCACCAGGGAGGAGGGCTTGATAAAGGGGATTTGCGCCAACTGCGGCGCACTGTTCCAGATTTGCGCAGGGCCGCGACGGCCCTCGCTTAATGAGGCAGATTTCATCGGTGTCACGTCCTTGTCAAATGATGCCGGGTCGTACCCCGTTGACGGGACGACGCTCTTGTACTCAGCACAGGCTCCGCTGCGATGAACTGCGGCCATCCAACCCTGGATGACCAGCAAGGCGATTTCAGCATAGTCAAGGATTCGGCGTTTTTACATCTTGCACGGTCGAAATATTCAAGTGGCCTGCATCAAGCTCTTCAAATAATCACCAAAACCGCCTTGAGCGCGACAGTCCAGGCGCGCACTGGTAATCACCTGGGGCGTGTGGCTCCAGGCGATGGAAGCGCCGCAGCGCTCCAGGTTGCGCACCAGTTGCACATCTTCGTGGCAGGCCAATGGCTCGAAGCCGCCTGCCTGTACATACGCCGCGGCACTCACGCCGAGGTTGGCACCGTGAATATGCCGATGGCCGTCGCGGGCTTCGTAGGCTTGGGTGTAGCGGATCTGCGCCGTTGCGTCGAAGCCTTCGCTCCAGGCATCCACTGTTACCGTGCCGCACACGGCATCGGCGCCCAAGGCCAGTTGCGCCACCAGCCAATCGGGGGCGACACGGCTGTCGGCGTCGGTGCACGAAATCCAGCGTGCACCCTGGTTTAACAAGTGCCGCGCACCCACTCCGCGCACCTGCCCGACGTTACGTGCCAGCACGTGTAAACACTGCACCGGATACGCCTGGGCAATCGCCGCACTGCCATCGCTGCAGCTGTCGAGCACGGCCAGGATCTGCACAGGCTCACCCAGCAAATCAGGGTGGCTGGCGGCAATCATCGCGGCTTTGAGGCACTCGCCCAATAGCGCTTCTTCGTTATGTACCGGGATTAGAATGCCGATCATCGCAAGCCCTCATGGGTGGCGACCGAGGTGCCGTCACGGCTCCACAGGTCGAGTAGAAAGTCACTGTCGTGATGGTGGGCGAGGTGGGCCATGCCCAGGCGTTGCGCGAGCATTTCGTGCACCTGTTCGGCCGTTTGCGGGCAGCCATCAATGCGCGGGCGCCAGTGGCAGGCGAGCAGTTGGCCGTTGTCGGTCAGCGCATTCAGGGCACAGTCGATCAAGCGCTGTAAATCCTCGGCATCGAGGTAGTAGCAGAGTTCGCTCAACACAATCAGTTCGAACTGGCCGGGCGGCCATTCCTCAGGCAAACGGCTTTGATGAACCTGGGCGTGGCTGAACCCCCGCAATCGGGTTTGCGCCAGCGTTACGGCAGCGGCGGCCGTGTCGCAACACACCAGGCGCTCGCAGCGCGGCGCCAATTCGGCACTCAGCTCGCCGTTCGCGCAGCCGGGTTCAAAAATCGAGCGATAGCGGGGCCGTGTCAGCACCGCCAGGGTGAGTGCGCGTTTACGCTGTTCGTACCAGCGCTGGCGAAAGGCCCAGGGGTCGTCATTGCCGGCGAACAGCTGATCAAAATAGGGCGTGGCCACACTCATACAAACACCACTTCAAAAGGTTGCAGCAAACGCTCCACCACGTAAGGTGCCAGCACCGGTGCCAGGCCCACCTGCGGGTCGCCTTCCAACTGGCTGGCAAAGGCATGAATGGCGTGACGTTTACGCGCCACGGCTTCAGGTGTCAGCGCGATCTTGCGCGCACGGTGCCACGGCACTTGGCTGTCCTCAGGTGTTGCCCAATGCCAGGTCCAAACGGGCAACTCGTAGAGCGTCGCACCTACCGCCTGCGCCGCTTTGGCGCTGGCGCGGCCAACGGCTTCATGGTCGCAATGCCCGTCTTCGCGCCAGGTGGTGAACACCACATCGGTGGGCTTGAGATAGCGCTCTATGAACGCGCTCAACTCATCTTCACGGGCCGCCACCTGGCTGTCGGCAAAGCCTGCGCGCAGCCACTGCAAACTGTGCAGTGGCATGCCGAGACGGTGCAGGGCCTGGGCCGATTCCTGCGGGCGCACGATGCTCAAGCGCTCGACTGGCCAGCGCCTGGAGCCTGGATGGCTGGCGCTGCCGTCGGTGACGGAAATCAGTTGGATCGGCCGGTCGAGCATGGCCAGGCCTTGCAGCAGGCCGCCGCAGCCCAGCACCTCGTCGTCCGGGTGCGGAGCAATGATCACGGCGCGGTGCCCAGCGGGTACCAACTGCTCAACACTGATGTGCGGCAATTGGGCCATATGGGCTGAACCCTGCCATTGATGCAACGGCGTGCCCTGGCCAACGATCGGGTTGAGTTTCATAACAGCCACCTACCTGTGGGGTCGTCCGCAACCAGCTTTCCCAGCGCCGCCAGGTCACGCTCGGCGTGGCTTTGACGTACATATACGGGTAAGTCCGCCATCAATTGGGCGAAATGCGGATCTTTGCAGTAAGGCCCGGCACCCACGGCGCGCCCGACGTGATGAATGACCTGCTCGACGGTATCCTCGACGCACGCCCGTGCCTGTTGGGCCAGTTGCCGCGCATTGGCGCGAGGGTGGCGGTCAATCTGCTCAGCACCGTCGCGCAGTACACAGGCGGCGCTGTTGAGCACGCTGTCGACCGCGCCCAAGTGCGCCAGCGCATGCTGTTCGGGACGCTGGCTGCAATGCGCACGCAGCACCTCAGCCAGACGTTGCGCACCGCCATACCAGCACGCGGCGATACCGACGCCGCCGTGCCAGAAGCCAGGCCGTGACAGGTAGTCGCCCGGCTCGCCAACTGCGATGCCGCGGGCCTCATCAAAGATGATTTCGACACTGCCGGTGGCCGCCATGCCCACGGCTTTCCAGCCTTCGTGGGTGACGGTGACGCCGGGCTGGTCCATCTCGACCGCCACCAACTGTTGGCGGTCGTTTTCGTCCCAGGCGGTCAGCAAGCCATGGCTGACCACCGCTGCACCGGAACACCAGGCTTTACGCCCATCGACGATCAAGCGCTGGCCGTCGCGGCGTACGCGTACCTTGGCCGTCGGCGGTTCGGCGGCCCACATGCCCCAAACACTGCCCACGGGCGGCAAGGGGCTGTCGAGCTCGGCGATGATCGCCAGGGCATCGGTGTGACCTTCGAACAGCTTGCACAGGCGCAGGTCATGACCTGCCACCTGCGCCAGCCGGCTGAAGCGTTCCAACGTCTGGCCGCTGCCGGGCAATGGCAGTTGGTCCAGGCCTTCTTCCTGAAGCTTCTTCAGTGCAACGCCCAGCGCCTGCGTGTCGGCGTAGCTGCGGTTGCCTTGAAGGAATCCATGCAGAGCCATCTCACACCTCGTCGTCGCGTTGCAATTCGAACAGCAGCAGTGAGCGTCCGGTCACCGCGTACTCGTGCTCGAAGTCAAAACGCTCCTGACCGCGCACTGCGGGGGCATTGGTATCGAGCATGCAGGTCCAGAATTCACCCTGGGGCACCGGCGGCAGGCGGAAATTCACCATGTCGTGGTGGGCATTGACCACCAGAAGCAAGGTCGCATCACCCCCAGCGCGACGAATCCCGGTTTCCTGGGCGCGGCCGTCCATCAGCATGCCCAGGCAGCGGCCATGGCTGTCTTGCCACTGTTCGGTGCTCATCTCGTTGCCATCCGGCGCCAGCCAGGTGACGTCTTTTACGCCGAGGTCTTCGTTGTAGTCGCCCACCAGGAAACGCCCACGGCGCAGAATCGGGTAGGCCAGGCGCAATTTGATCAGGCGTTTGACGAACTTGAGCAGTGCCTTGCCGTCGTCGTCCAGGTCCCAGTTGACCCAGCCAATCTCGCTGTCCTGGCAATAGGCATTGTTGTTGCCGTGCTGGGTGCGCGCGAACTCGTCACCGGCCACGATCATCGGTGTGCCTTGGGCCAGCAGCAGCGTGGCGAAGAAATTGCGCATCTGGCGCAGGCGCAGGGCGTTGATTTCCGGGTCTTCGGTGGGGCCTTCGACGCCGTGGTTCCAGGACAGGTTGTTGTTGCTGCCGTCCTGGTTGTTTTCGTCGTTGGCCTCGTTGTGCTTGTCGTTGTACGACACCAGATCGTGCAGGGTGAAACCATCGTGGGCAGTGATGAAGTTCACCGAGCTGTAGGGCCTGCGCCCACGGTGGTTGAACATCTCGCCCGAGGCGGTCATGCGCCCGGCAAAGTCCGCCAACTGGCCGTCATCGCCTTTCCAGAAGGCGCGCACGGTGTCGCGGAAGCGGTCGTTCCATTCCACCCAGCCGGGTGGGAAGTTGCCCACTTGGTAGCCGCCGGGGCCACAGTCCCAGGGTTCGGCAATCATTTTCAGCTGGCGCAGCACCGGGTCCTGGCGGCAGGCCACAAGGAAGCTGTGGCGCTCGTCGAAACCGTCGCGGTAGCGCCCCAGAATGGTCGCCAGGTCAAAGCGGAAGCCGTCCACGTGCATTTCGGTGGCCCAGTAGCGCAGTGAGTCGGTGACCATTTGCAGCACGCAGGGGTGGCTCAGGTCCAGGGTATTGCCGGTGCCGGAGTCGTTGATGTAGAAGCGCTTGTCGTCGGGCATCAGCCGATAGTAGGAGGCGTTATCGATGCCGCGCATCGACAGGGTAGGGCCGCGCTCGTTGCCCTCAGCAGTGTGGTTGTAGACCACATCGAGGATCACCTCGAGCTTCTGCTCATGCAGGTGCGCGACCATCTCCTTGAACTCGGCGATCTTGCCGCTGGCCAGGTAACGCGGGTCAGGCGCAAAGAACGCGATGCTGTTGTAGCCCCAATAGTTGGTCATGCCTTTTTGCAGCAGGTGCTGGTCGTTGACGAAGGCATGCACCGGCAGCAGCTCAACGGATGACACGCCGAGCTGGCGAATATGCTTGAGCACGTCATCTTCCATCAGCCCGGCACAGGTGCCGCGTACCGACTCGCCCACCGAAGGGTGACGCATGCTAATGCCGCGCAGGTGGGTTTCGTAGATGATCGTGCGGTCCCATGGCACCCGTACCGGCTGGTCGTTGCCCCAGGTGTGCGCAGGGTCGATGACCTTGCACTTGGGCACAAAGGGCGCGCTGTCGCGTTCGTCAAAACTGAGGTCGTCGTCCGGGTGGCCGATGGTGTAGCCGAACAGTGCCTCGGACCATTTGAGTTCACCCACCAGCTGTTTGGCATAGGGGTCGATCAGCAATTTGTTGTGGTTGAAGCGGTGACCATTGGCCGGGTCATACGCACCGTACACGCGGTAGCCGTAAATCAGCCCGGGGTGGGCGTCGGGCAGGTAGCCGTGGAAGGTTTCGTCGGTGTATTCGGGCAGTTCGATACGTTCAAGCTCGACCTCGCCGGTATCATCGAACAGGCACAGCTCGACCTTGGTGGCATTGGCTGAGAACAGCGCAAAGTTGACACCCAGGCCATCCCAGGTGGCGCCTAGAGGGAAGGGCAAACCTTCACGAATCCGCGACGGCTCGTTTTCCGGCGTGGCTGGGTTGTTCTCGGGTTTGCTCATTAAATTGCTCCTGCAAGGGTCTTTTTTCGGGCCAAGCGCTACCGTGCCGACGGTTGCTCAGCTGGCGCACTGAAAAGTAAAAAGGGCCTCCTGGCGACAGTGTCGGCAGGAGGCGCGTGGGCTGTTAAGGCTTGGGCTTTTTCGGCGCCGCAGGCTTTTTGGCCGCTGACGGTGCGGGCTTGCTGGCCGCCGGGGCCGGCGGCTTGGCTTTTGGCGCAGGCTTGGGAGCGGTCTTGGGTTTGGCCGCAGCTTTGGGTTTGCTTGGGGTCAGCGCTTCGGCTTCGGCTAATTTGCGCGCCATCTCCCAGTGGCGTGCATCTTCACCGTGGGGCTTGCCTTCGGATTCCCAGATCTGATGCGCCAACTCGCGTATGCGTTTGTCTTCAGTACTCATCACAATACTCCTCACAGAAAATTTTCAGCTTTCTTGATCATCGGGATTGATAAAGACATTGACCGGGAAATCCCCCAGGGCAGCGCTGATCAACAGCTCCTTGTTTGGTGTGACTGCGCCTGTATGAAAAAGTCCCTTCCAGTTTTGTGTTGTGGTGGCGAACGGTAATTTCACCCGCGTATCGCCCCAAACCTGCGCATTGATATGGGGTTGCTCACCGTTTTCCAGCAGGCGATGGGGCCAGCGTGGCACCACCACCAGCAGGTGTTTGCCTTGATACGTGCGGCAAAATGCGACGACGTGATCGGCGTGTTTGCCTACCACTTCCAGCGGCGTGTAGCTGCCGCGTTGGAAGCGTTCGGCGTTGGCCTTGCGCACGGCCAGCACCTGGGCAATCAGCGCCTGTTTGATACGCCCGTCGCGCCAATGGGACAACAGCTCGCCGACGTCCGGCGGTGTGTTCAACGCCTGTTGCCGTGCGTTGAAGTCCACCGGGCGGCGGTTGTCCGGGTCTACCAGGCTGAAGTCCCAGAACTCATCGCCCTGGTACAAATCCGGTACACCCGGCACGGTGATACGAAGCAAGGATTGCGCCAGGCCGTTCAGTGCGCCCGCCGGGGCGATGGCCTGGGCGGCGCTGCCGATGGCCTTGCGTAACGGGGTGCCGGCATCGCTGAGCAATAGGCGTGACAGGAAGGCATCGACCGCCTGTTCATAGGCTTCGTTGGGCGCGCTCCAACTGCTTTGCAACTTGGCTTCGCGCAGGGCTTTTTGCTGCCATTGCCACAGGCGTTGCTGGTAACCCTGCATGTCCGGGTTGCTATCCAGCGGCCAACTGCCGAGCAGCACTTGGTAAAGGATCAGTTCATCGCCCGCCGACGGGCTGTGTGCATCGTCGCGCAACGGTGCGGCGAGGCGGCGCCAATGCTCCACCTGTTCGACATACCACGGCGCACATTCACTCAGCACCGCCAGGCGCGCTCGCGTGTCTTCACCGCGCTTGTGGTCGTGAGTGGCGGTGGCCAGCAGGTTGCCGGGGAAGGTCTGCAAACGCTGCTGGTTAGCCGCGTGAAAATCCGCCAACGGCGCACTGAACTGTTCGGTGCTGAAGCCCACATCGTTACGCGACAGCAGCACCGCCGAGCGGTAGAAGGCGGTGTCTTCCACGGCCTTGGCCGCCGCCGGCGACGTGAGCTGCTGGAAGCGCACGCAGGCATGCTTGAGCATCTTGCGTTCACGCCCGACCGGGCGGTTGCGCCACGGCTGGCCGCCCAGCCATTTTTCCAGGTGGTCGAGCACCGGCCAGTCGCCTTCGCCCAAGGTGCTGCGAGCACCGGCCAAGGCTTGCAGGAAAAACACATCATCATGGGCGCTGCGCCCACGGGCACTGATGTAGGTGCGGTACACCGGGAAGTGCACGATCAGCTCCTGCAAGGCACGGCGGATTGCGCCCAGGGTCAGGTCGCGGGTCATCACGTCGTCGCGGGCCACTTGCAGCAGCGCCTGGGCCACACTCTCGAAGTCACCGGCCAGGGAACCGTTGAGAATCTGCTGGCGGGCCAGCCAGGCTTCTTCGATAAACGCGGCGGGCCGTTCGCTGTAGCGCGTCCACAGCTGCGCCAACGGCGCAAAGCCTGTTGGGTCGTGCTGCAACAGCGACAGCTGGTTCATGAATTCATAGCCGGTGGTGCCGTCTACCTGCCAGTCTTCGCGCAGGGTTTCGCCTTCACCGAGGATTTTTTCTACGAAGATCGGCAAATGCCGGTTGGGCGAAAGGGAATCCACGCGCCTGCGCAACTTGCGGCAATACCCGCGTGGGTCAGCCAACCCGTCGATATGGTCGATGCGCAAGCCGTCCACCAGCCCTTGGCTGATCAGCTCGAAAATCTTGCCGTGGGTGGCTTCGAACACGGCGCTGCGTTCTACGCGCAGGCCGCCGAGTTCGTTGACGTCGAAGAAGCGCCGCCAGTTGATATCGTCCGCTGCGGTGCGCCAACTGGCCAGCCGATAAACCTGTTGTTCCAGCAAGGCGTGCAAGTGATTGAAGCCGTCCGGCTGGCGCCCATCAAATTCGGCCAGCTGGCGTTCGATGGCGTGCAGCACCGAGGCTTCGGTGGCCCGTTCGGCCAGCACGTGTTTGAGCCAGCCGGCTTCGGTGTAGGCGTCATCCTGGTAGGCAAGGGCGCTGAAACGCTCGGCCAGGGGCTTCAACAATTCATCGCCGCCCAGAATCATGGCGTAGTCACGCGGGCAAATCGGGAAGCGGTGCTCGTAATGCTCGACGTAAAAACCGCCCTGCACGGCATCGAACTTGAGCGCCAGGTTGCCGCTTTGCAGCGCTTCACCGTAGTCGCTGCCCAGAAACGGCATCAGCAATTGGCCCTTGAGCAGCGGGTCCGGCGAGTGCCACTGGATATCGAAAAACTCACTGTAGGGACTCAGGCGGCCCCATTCCAAGAGGTCCAGCCACCACGGGTTGTCTGCACCGCCGACGGCCATATGGTTGGAGACGATATCGAGGATCAGCCCCATCCCATGCTCACGCAGTGCCGCAACCAGCCTGTGCAAGGCCGGCTCGCCGCCAAGTTCGGGGTTGACGCGGGTCGGGTCAACCACATCGTAGCCGTGCATGGAACCGGCGCGGGCGGCCAGCAGCGGCGAGGCATACAGGTGGCTGATGCCCAGTTGGGCGAAGTAGGGCACCAGGGGCACGGCATCATCCAGGGTGAAGCCTTTGTGAAATTGCAGGCGCTGGGTCGCGCGCAGGGGTAATGCGTTCATCGGTCACGCTCATGGGCCTGGTTGCGCGCCACGGCCAGCAGCTCCAGGCGGCGGGCGGCGCTGTCGTTGTCGAGCAGGCTGGCGGCTTCACCCGGCAGGCGGCGGCGCCAATTGGGGTGGGTGTCGGTGGTGCCGGGCAGGTTGGCTTGTTCCTCGATGCCCAGCGCGTCTTCCAGCGGCAACAGCACCAACGGCGCGCGGGTGTGGCCCAGGTAGCGCACGCTGGCGTCGAGCATGTGGTCGGTGTCATTGCGGATTTCATCGACGAAGTTCTGCGGGTCCTGGCTCAAGGCCTGGCGCAGCGCCTGGCGTTCGCGCAGGCGGTGTTCGCTCCATTGCTCCACGGTGGGCGCATCAATCAGGCCCAGCTGGATATTCCATTCGATATCGCGGCTGTGCCACCAGCCGTTGAGGGTTGGCAAGTCGTGGGTGCTGGTGGTAGCCAGGGCGTTGTCCGGCCAGTCGAGGATCGGCTTGAAGTGGCCGTCGTGGTTTTGTTCAAAGAGTAAGACGCGCATGCCCAGGATCGAGCGGCCGCTGAGTTTTTCGCGCAGGCCATCGGGCACGGTGCCCAGGTCTTCACCGAGCACGATGGCCTGGTGGCGGTGGGATTCCAGCGCCAGCAGGCGCAGCAGGTCATCCACCGGGTAGTACAAATACGCGCCTTCGCGCGGCGTAGCGTCCATGGGGATGACCCACAGGCGTTGCAGGCCCATCACATGGTCAATGCGCAGGCCGCCGGCGTGGGCGAAGTTGGCCCGCAGCATTTCGATAAAGGCGCGAAAGCCGTTGCGCTTGAGACCTTCGGGGGAAAACGCCGAGATGCCCCAGCCTTGACCCGCGCGGTTGAGAATGTCCGGTGGCGCGCCGACGGTAAGGTTGGCGAGTAGCTCGTCCTGCCGGCTCCACGCCTGGCTGCCGCCGCCATCGGCACCGACCGCCAGGTCTGCGATCAGGCCGATGCCCATGCCGCTGCCACGCGCGGCTTGTTGCGCGCGCTCCAGGCTGCGTGCGATCAGCCATTGGCAGAAGGCAAAATAGCCGATCTCATTCGTATGGTCGGCGGCAAATTGCGTCAGCGCCGGGCTCTGAGGCGAGCGCCATGCTTCGGGCCAGTGGCGCCAGTCGAGGTCTTCACCGGCGGCGGCACGCAAGGCTTGCACGGCTTCAAAGCGACAGTGGTTCTCCAGGGCTTCGCCGCCGGCCTGGCGAAAGCTCAGGAAGTCGGCGTGTTGCGGGTGCTGGCCGTGGCGGAAATCTTCATACAAGGCACGCAACAGGCGCTGCTTGGCGCGGGCGGCGGTGGGCCAGTCGATCAAGGTGAGCTGTTCCAGGGCGTGCAGCTCATCCGTAAGGTCCAGTGCCTCGATGGCGTTGCGCACTTCGCGCTCGCCAAGGATGCAGGCGGGCGAGGCGTACAGGCTGTTGAGGAACAGGCGGCTGGAAGGTGAGTAGGGGCTGTAGCGCTCGGTGTCGGCGCTGAACATCGCATGCATCGGGCTGATGGCCAAGGCATCGGCGCCGCGTTCGGCGGCGCTGCGGGCCAGGTGCTCCAATGCCAGGGTGTCACCGAAGCCGCCGTCACCCAGGCGGCGCAGTGCATACAGCTGCGCACTCAGGCCCCAGGCGCGGGCCGGTTGGCTGTCGACCGCTTCAGCGACGCTGTAGCAATGGGTAGGGGCCACGGCCAGGGTGAAGGTTTGGTCGTCAATATGCACCTGGTGATAACCCAGCGCGATTACGCCGGGCAGTTCGGCATTGCCGTCCAGGCGCAACTCCAGGGTTTCGCCCTGTTCCAGGCTGACGCGGCACGGTGTGTCCGGGGCGAAGTAATGCGCGAGGTCCAGACCCACGCCGGTGTCCACGGTCATCAGCGGTGGCAGGTGCTTGTCTTGTTGCACCCGTTCCATTTCGAGCAGGCTGGCATTGATCTCGGCGTCAGTATCGGCCGGGTGGCCCAGGCCTTTGAGGACGGCACGCAAGGCGGCGGGTTCGACATGTTGCGGGCGGCCGTTTGCGTCGATCCAATCGACGGCCAGGCCCGCGCGGCTGGCGAGTATTTCCAGGTTCGCTTCGCTCAAGGGTGATCTCCAACAGGGGATAAGGCGACGCGTGCGCTGAACGGCGCCAGTTGCGCGCCTTCATGGGCAGACGTCTCGAATAGCAGGTGCGGCGGCGCCGGGTGATCCAGCGGCGTGGCACCCAGGTTCAGGTCAATCTGCAACAGGCTGCCGTTGCCCAGGCGCCAGCGCGCGGTGACGGCGCCGTCGGCCAGTACCTGCGCGCCCAGGGCCACGCTGCCGGGCAAGTGCGGCACGATGTGCCGATGGCGCAGGCTCAGCAACTGACGGTAAAGCTGCGCGTGTTCGTTCTCGGTGAAGCGGGGCGCCGATTGCAGGAAAGTCGGCAGCGCATTCGGGTCGGGGATCTGTTCGCGCCGCTCAGGGTCTTTAAACGCGGCGAAATCGGCAAATTCGTTGCGTCGGCCTTCGCGCACGGCTTCGGCCAGCTCACCGTGATGATCGGTGAAAAACAGGAACGGCTGCTCGGCGTTGACTTCATCGCCCATAAACATCAGCGGAATCATCGGCGACATCAGCAGTAAGGTGGTGGCCGCCTTCAACGCCTGGGGCGAGCACAGTTGGTGCAGGCGCTCGCCCAGGGCGCGGTTGCCGACCTGGTCGTGGTTTTGCAAAAACGCCACGAAGGCGCTGGGTGGCAGATCACCACTGGGTTCGCCGCGCGCATGGCCGTGACGGGTGGTGTGGCCTTGGTAGATAAAACCTTCGCCCAGGCAGCGCGCGAGCTTCTCGGTGGGGTCTTGTGCGAAGTCGCTGTAATACGCATCCGTTTCGCCCGTGAGCAGTACGTGCAGTACGTTATGGAAGTCGTCATTCCACTGCGCATCAAAGTCGTGCTTGAGCAGGCGGGCCTGGTTGAGTTCGTTTTCCAGCACCAGCCACACGTGCCGGCCGGTGTCCACCTGCTGGCGTACCCGTTGCGCAAGTTCCTTGAGGAAACCGGGGTTGTCGATGGCGTGTACCGCGTCCAGGCGCAGGCCGTCGAAGCGGTACTCGAGCAACCACATCAGTGCGTTGTCGAGGAAAAAGTCGCGCACCTCACGGCGATCAAAATCAATCCCGGCGCCCCACGGCGTGTGCACGTCTTCTTCAAAGAAGCCTTGGGCGTACTGGCTCAGGTAATTGCCATCGGGGCCGAAGTGGTTGTAGACCACATCCAGGATCACCGCCAAACCGTGTTCGTGGGCACTGTCGATCAGGGCCTTGAGTTGTTCGGGGGAGCCATAGGAGGCTTGCGGGGCGTAGGGCAGCACCCCGTCATAGCCCCAATTGCGCTCGCCGGGAAATTGCGCCAGCGGCATCAGTTCAATGGCGGTCACGCCCAGTTCGGCCAGGCGTGGCAGGTGCTTTTGCACGCCGGCATAGCCACCCAGTGCGCCCACATGCAGTTCGTAGATCACCGCCTCATGCCAAGGGCGACCTTGCCACTGGCTGTGTCGCCATTCGTAGGCGAGGGGGTCGACGACCACGCTCCAGCCGTGCACGTCGAGTGCCTGGGCCCGGGATGCCGGGTCCGGCACGTCCTGTTCGCCATCAATGTTGTAGCGGTAACAAGTGCCCGCCGGGCACTCGGTTTCTACCTCGAACCAGCCATCTGCCTGGGGCAGCATGGCGATGGACTTGCCGTCTTGCAATTCAACGCTGACATAAAACGCGTCTGGCGCCCACAAGGCAAAACGCGTGTGTTGCGCGTCCAGCATGATTGCGCCGTGGGGCCAGGTTTCCAGAGTCCGTGACGGCATCTATGAAGACCTCCCTTTTTTGAAACAACAACCAAAAAATTACTTCGTGGGTTTCCCCAGGGCCTTGGCCACCAGTTGCTCGTAAAGCTCGGCGTAGGGTTCCACCGCCTGGCACCAGTTGAACGGTTGGGTCATGGAGCGGCTGCGCATGGCGTTAAGCAGGCCTTTATTGGCAAACACCCTGAACGCGCGGCTCAGTGCTTCTTTATAGCTCTCGACAGTGGACTCATTGAACAGGAAGCCGGTGACGCCATTTTCGATGGTGTCCGCCAAGCCGCCGGTATTGCGCGCCACCGGCAGCGAGCCGAAACGCTGGGCGTACATCTGGCTCAAGCCACACGGCTCATAGCGCGAGGGCATCAGCAGGAAATCGCTGCCGGCGAACATGCGCCGTGCATCGGTTTCGTTGAAGCCGATGCGCACCCCGACCTGGCCAGGAAAGCGCAGGGCGAGTTCGCGCATGGCGTGTTCTTCCTCCGGCTCGCCACGGCCGATGATGGCGATCTGGCCACCGTTCTCGACAATAAAGCTGCTGACCGCTTCGGTCAGGTCCAGGCCTTTTTGGTACACCAGCCGTGATACCACCGCGAACAGCGGGCCGCTGGACTCGTGCAGGCCGAACAGTTCGCGCACATGGGCGGCGTTCACCGCCTTGCCTTCCCAGTCGCCAATATTGAAGTTATGGGTCAGATGCGTGTCGGTGGAGGTTTCCCAGCTTTCGTCGATGCCATTGGGAATCCCGCTGAGCAGGCCTTGCTGGGTCTTGCTGGCGAGGAAGCCGTCGAGGCCACAGCCGAATTCCGGGGTGGTGATTTCCTGGGCGTAGGTCGCACTCACGGTGGTGATATGGCTGGAATACGCCATGCCCGCCTTGAGGAACGACATCTTGCCGTAGAACTCCATGCCTTCCTGTTGCAGGGCATGGGGTGGAATGCCCAATTCCGGGGTCGACGCCAGGCTGACCACCCCCTGGTAGGCGAGGTTATGAATGGTGAACAGCGTGGGGGTGCGCGACCCACGCCAGTGCATATAAGCCGGCGCCAGGCCAGCCGGCCAGTCATGGGCGTGCACCAGGTCCGGGCACCAGTGGATCTGCGCCAGGTTGGCGGCCATGTCGGCGGCGGCCAGGCCCAGGCGAGCGAAGCGGATATGGTTGTCCGGCCAGTCGCGGCCGTTGTTGGCGCCGTAGGGCGTGCCTTCACGTTCGTAGAGCTCGGGGCAGATCAGCACATAGATGACCAGGCCATCCTTGAGGTCCATGCGCCCGATCTTGCACGGCGGCAGCGCTGCGTGCCCGCCCAGCTCGCCAATGATATGGATCGGGTTGTCACTTTCCATTACCTGCGGGTAGCCCGGGATCAACACGCGCACATCATGCAGGTGCGCCATGGCGCGGGGCAGGGCAGCGGAGACGTCGCCCAGGCCGCCGGTTTTCACCAGGTCGGCGAATTCGGACGTCACAAACAGGACTTTCTTACGATTAGGGTTCTGACTCACGATCGGCCGCACAGTGTTGGGCAGGTCGGCCAACGAAGTCGGTCCCCCTGCCGGCTGACTAAAACGCTCTCCCTGAGTATCGACTGCAGCACTGATCATAGTTCTCTCCTACATGTTTGGTCGGCTGATGGCCCGCTGCCATCGGCTCCGATTGGCCACATCCTGCGGCCAGGCGCACAAGCACAGTACAAGCTGGCAAGGCGTATGCCAGTTGCACCCATTGCGAAAAAAGAGTGGATGGACGGGCGTTCGGCTGAAGCGCCTGCGCTCGTCTCCCTTAAAAACTTGACCTGCGACAGAGTTGTAAAGTTTCGATTTTTTGCGGGGTTTTTGTTTTGAAACGGACCCATCGGTCATCAGTCTAGGACAGATCCCAGAGACTGTACGGTTTCTAGGGGTTTTTTGTAGGACAAAAAACTTGTAACGATATGCACCGTTCGGAACTTGCGGTGATTCTGGGAGAACGGCGGGTAATTGAAGTGAAAAGAGCTGGTGTGGCGAGCAGGCTTGTTGTGGCGAGCAGGCTTGCCCTGCGTTGGGCTGCGCAGCAGCCCCATAATGAGCACACCCGGCCTATATGATGCACCGATTGGGCGATTTGGGAGCGCTGCGCGCTCCAACGCAGGGCAAGCCTGCTCGCCACAACAAGCTTGCATGCCACAACAAGCCTGCATGGCAAGACAAGCTTGCTTGCGATACCGCTTATAGGCTGCGAATCGGCGTGCCGCTGGCCCAGGCCTGAATGTCCTCGATCATCTGCTGATAAAACTGCCGATAATTCTGTTCACTCACATACCCGACGTGGGGCGTGGCCAACACATTCGGCAAGCGCCGGAAGGGATGATCAACCGGTAGTGGCTCTTCACTATACACATCCAATGCGGCCCCCGCCAGTCGCCCGGCCGATAACGCCTCGATCAGCGCCTGCTCATCCACAATCGGCCCACGTGAGGTATTGACCAGGCGCGCACTCGGTTTCATCCAACCCAGCGCCTGCGTATCCACCAGGCCGCGACTGCGCTCACTGAGTACCAGATGCACGCTCAGAATATCCGCCTGTTCGAACAACTCACGCTTGCTGACCCAGCTCACACCCGCCTCTGCGGCCCGCTCCGGCGTAAGGTTCTCGCTCCAGGCAATCACGCGCATGCCAAATGCCTGGCCAAACTGCGCAACCTTCTGGCCGATGCTGCCCAGTCCGAGAACCCCCAGGGTTTTGCCATACAGATCGCCACCCAGCCCGACCTGCCAGCCGCCGGCGCGCAGTGAGTTGGCTTCGGCCAGCAGGTTGCGGGTCGAGGCCATGATCAGCGCCCAGGTTAACTCCGGCGCCGCCTGCTTGTAGCTGTCGGTGCCGCACACCTGGATGCCCAGGGCTTTAGCCGCGGCAATGTCGATGGCCGCGTTGCGCATGCCGCCGGTCACCAGCAGTTTCAGCTTGGGCAGGCTTTGCAACAGGGCCTGATCGAAGGTCGAGCGCTCGCGCATCAGGCAAATCACGTCGAACCCCTGCAAACGTTCAACCATCGTGGCGGTATCGGCGGGGTAATCGTGCAGAAAATGCACCTGGCCCACCGCCGCCAATGCCGACCAATCCACCACACCACTGGCCACATTCTGCCAATCATCAATGACTGCGATCTGTACCGACATTCAGAAGTGCCTCGAAAAAGGTTGGATTAAAGGGCGTTTAACCCCTGTAACAGTGCCTTATGAAACTGCGCCGGTTCTTCCATCTGCGGTGCGTGGCCCAGGCCCGGGAACTCCACCAGGGTCGCATGGGGGATCAGCTTGGCCACCTGCTTGCCCAGCACGTCGTAGTGACCGAGCCTGGCCTTGACCGCCGGCGGCGCGATATCACTGCCAATGGCGGTGGTGTCGGACGTGCCGATCAACAGCAGCGTGGGCATCTGCAAATCCTTGAACTCGTAGTACACCGGCTGGGTGAAGATCATGTCGTAAATCAGCGCCGAGTTCCATGCGACCTGGGTATGGCCCGGTCCATTATTGAGGCCGGCAAGCATGTCGACCCAACGTTCGTATTCCGGCTTCCAGCGCCCGACGTAGTAAGTGTTGAGTTCATACTGGCGAATGCCTTCGGCGCTGAGTTTCAACTCGCGCTCATACCACTGGTCGACGCTGCGATACGGTACGCCCAAGGCTTTCCAGTCTTCCAGGCCGATGGGATTGACCAGTGCCAACTGCTCGGTTTGTTGCGGATACAGCAGTGCATAACGGGTGGCGAGCATGCCGCCGGTGGAATGGCCGATGAGGGTGGCCTTCTGAATGCCGAGTTTCTCCAGCAGTTGGTGGGTGTTGATCGCCAGTTGCTGGAAGCTGTACTGGTAGTGGTCCGGTTTGCTGGAGGTGCAAAACCCGATCTGGTCCGGCGCGATCACACGGTAACCCGCTTCGCTCAAGGCCTTGATCGAATCTTCCCAAGTGGCGCCGCAAAAGTTCTTGCCGTGCATCAACACCACGCTGCGGCCATTGGCACGGCCCTTGGCGGGCACGTCCATATAACCCATGTGCAGGGTTTTGCCTTGGGACTGGAAACTGAAATGTTCGACCGGGTGAGGGTATTGAAAGCCTTGCAGCTCGGGGCCATAGGTAGTGGCAAGGGGAGCAGCGGCGAGGGCGGGAGCGGCGCTCGCCGTGAGCAGGCCGGTGATGCAAAAGGCGCGGATTAGCGACATGAACAGGGCTCCGGAAGGAATGCCCGGATGCTGTTGCGAGGGGATTAAGTGGGGATTAACACCCAGTGCAGGGTCAGCGCCGCCAGCACGCCATAACGCAGGCTCTTGGCCAGCGTGACCAACAGCAAAAACCGCCACAGCGGTTCGCGCATTACCCCAGCGACCAAGGTCAGCGGGTCACCGATGATCGGCACCCAACTGAGCAATAACGTCCAGTGCCCCCAGCGTTCGTAATGGCGACTGGCCTTGTCGAGTTGCTTTGCGCTGACCGGAAACCAGCGGCGATCCTTGAAGTGTTCAACCCAGCGGCCCAGCCACCAATTGACCACCGACCCCAGGACATTGCCCACCGTCGCAATACCCAGCAGCAGCCACAGGCTGTAGTGGCCGCTGAGCAATAAGCCAACCAGCACGGCTTCCGATTGCAGTGGTAACAAGGTTGCTGCGCCAAAGGCGGCAAAAAACAGCCCCAGGTAACCGGCGAGCATTAATCAGTGGGCCGGGTAGTCAGCCACCACCACATCCTGACCGTCGCGCGTCAGGCCGATGACCTGGTAGGCCTCGCGGCGGTCACCCATTTCCATACCGGGCGAGCCCATGGGCATGCCGGGCGCGGCAATGCCTAGCAGATCATCGCGTTCGCGCAGTGCCAGCACCTGCTCGGCGGGCACATGGCCTTCGACGAACTTGCCGTCGATCACGGCGGTATGGCACGAGCCCAGGCGCGGCGCTACGCCCAGGCGCTGCTTGACGGCGCTCATATCGGCTTCGACATGGTCATTAACCTTGAAACCGTTGGTTTCAAGGTGACTGATCCATTTTTTGCAGCAACCGCAGTTGGCATCGCGGTGCACGTCGATTGGGATCAGGTCGGCCGCCTGGGCCAGTGTGGTGGTGAACAGGGCGCAAAGTAGGGCCAGTCGCAGGGGGTTTTTCATGTGGGGCTCGTGGGCAAGAGGACGGCGTCGGGATTTTGCGGCGATCATGACGACGTCATCGCAGGCAAGCCAGCTCCCACAGGGTGAGAGGGGTGGCAGTAATGTTTCTAAATTATACGAAAGCCGCGTTTTCAAGGCGGTGCTTGAGTTGGTCCAGCGCAATGGTCGACAGGTCGATCATGCGCGCGTGCAAGGTGGCCAATTGCAATTCGGTTTCGTAGGTGAGCACCCGTTTGAACAGCGTGCCGCCACGGTGGGGTTGCAGGAAGTAGTGAATCGAACCGTCTACCGCGAGGGAGGTGAACACGGTCTTGAATTCACTGGGGCGGCGGGCGATTTGTACGCGATAGCTCATGGGGACGCGCACGCCCAGCAGGTCGATGATTTCGGTAAAGCGCGTGCCGGCCGGCAGTGAGCCGGTGGTGCCGGTGTCGGCACTCAGGGAGGTGGGGTGCCACTCGTGCCAGCGATCCGGCTGGGTCACATAGTCGTAGATGACCTCGATTGGCGCCTGGATAAAGCGTTCCTGACTGATCCGCTCCAAGCGGGCCGAATGCTCAGCTGCATGCATGACACACCTCCTGTGTGGCGAGAGTTTGTCCTGAGAACTGTCAGAATAGTCCCACTCCCGCGCATTGCACGGGAGTGTCTCAGTCTTTTATCAGCGCACCTTGAAGCGGCCCATCAATGCAATGACCCGGCCATTGGCATCCAACAGGCTCTGAGTGTTGGTTTGGGTGGCGTGGCCACTTTCTACCAACTCATCGACCATCTGTCGGATCTGCACCATGCTGCGGTTGATCTCCTCGGTCACCGCGCTTTGCTGCTCGGCCGCCGTGGCGATCTGGGTGCTGAGGTTATTGATATGGCTGACGGAACCGGCCATCTCATCCAGCCCGGTGTTCACCCGTGCCGTGGCATCCGCCGCCGACTGGCAACTGGCCTGGGTGTTTTCCATGGCCGCCACCGACGAACTCACGCCGGTGGTCAGGCGCGCGAGCATCTCGTTGATCTGCGAGGTGCTGGCCTGGGTCCGTGCCGCCAGCGCCCGTACTTCATCGGCCACCACCGCAAAACCACGGCCTTGCTCGCCAGCCCGCGCTGCTTCAATGGCTGCGTTAAGGGCCAGCAGGTTGGTCTGGCCGGCAATCGCGCCGATCACGCCGAGGGTTTCGGTGATGCGTGCAGCGTCCTGGCGCATGGCCTCCACGGTGTGGGTGGCGCTGGCGACTTCGCCGATCAAGGCGCTGACACTGGTGGACGCTTCGCCCACCACCACGCGGGAGCGGTCGGCATGCTCGTTGGCGCGCTGGGTGAACGAGGCGGTTTCCGCCGCGTTTTGCGCCACGGTGTCGGCAGTCGAGCTCATTTGCGTGATGGCGGTAACGGTCTGGTCGGTCTCCGAGGCGTGGCGCACCAGGATCTGGTTGGTGTGGGCCGATGTCTGCTGCAGTTGCGCCAGGCTCGACGACATGGCGCCCGTGGCCTGGGTCACTTCACCAATCATGTTCTGCAGGTAGACGATAAAGTGGTTGACCGAATGGCCGATCGCGCCCAGTTCGTCTTCGGCGCGAATGGTGATGCGCCGCGTCAGATCGGCGTCGCCGGCTGACAAGGCATCGATATTGGTCTTCAACGACTTCATGCGCTGCACCAGTTGGCGGATCGCAAAAGCGGCCAGCAGCACCAGCAGCAACACCATGGGGATTTGTATCAGGGCCAGGCTGCCGAGCACGTCATCGCGTTGGGCGGTGATCAACGAGGTGGGCAGGGCGGTGGCGAGGAACCACGGCGTGCCCTCGATCGGGCGCAGGTAGAAGGTGCTGGCCACGCCCTGGTTGTCGAACTCGTTACGCACAAGCCCTTGGTCACGATGGGCCAGGGCTTGACTCACCTGGGCGGCAAACGCCGAGGTGCCAGCCAGTTCGCTGATGTTCTTCAACACCACCGGGCCGCTGATGCGCGAACTGTTGCTGATGATCTTGCCGTCGCCTTCAACGATCAGCATCTGGCCGCCGATGTCTTTTTCCTTGCTGGCCACCAGCTCATTGAAGAACCCCAGGGTTACGTCAATGGTGGCCACGCCATAGGCTGCGCCATCGCGCTGAATGGCCATGGCACAGTTGGTGCGTGGCTCCTGGCTGGCGTCGTCCTTGTAGGCGGCGGCCCAGGCGCACTGGCCGCGCGGCGAGGCGAGGCCGCCTTTGTACCAGCTCTGGTCGTAGTAGTTGGGCGCAGCGTCGCTGTTCCAGAACGTGTTGACCGCCAGTTTGCCCGACGCATCACGGTGCCAGAAGGTGCTGAACTTGTTGCGCCCTGGGGCGCGCTGGTTGGGCAGTGGCCAGATACCGCCGCCGAAGACTTTCAGCTCGCCATACTGGTCCACCAGGCCGGGCAGCACCTTGTCGATGGCATCGCTGTCGAGCAGGGGAATGGTTTGGGTGATGCTGCGTTGTTGGGCTTGAACCTTGTTCAGTTCGCCCTGGATGCGCTCAGCCACTTCGGCGACGCGGTTGAGCACCACCTGTTCTTCGGTATGGCGCAGCGTGGGGGCCACCAACTGGCCGATACCGACAACGGTCAACACCAATATCAGCAGGACGAACAGCACCAGAAACAAGGTGTAGCGGGTTTGGATGGAGCGCAGAGGGGGCATGGGATCGTCCTTACGAAGCGTTATTATCGACGCGGCTTTGTTAGAGCTTCGTAGGGCTATCGGCTTGGAGAGAAGGAGCTTTAGGTACGATGGTGCAAAGTGAGTGGGCAACGGTGACCTTGCAGGTGTTCGCCATTGCAAGGTCACCCCTTGAGCTGACCTTATTGGCCAGTGGTGCTCGGTTTCACCTCAGTGAAAGCCGAGCCTTGCGTGGTGTCGAAGTGATCATTGGCGCCAGCGAAAATACGGTCCTTGCTCCGATTATTCCGAATGCGGTCATTACCTTCGCCGGTGAAGAACGACGTACGGTCATGCCCCACCAATTGGTCGTCGCCGCCTTCTCCGTGCAGGTAGTTGTCCCCACTCCCACCCAAGAGCGTGTCGTCGCCGGGGCCACCATTGAGAAGGTTCCATTTATGCGCGCTGCTGAACCCGGCCTGGAGGTGGTCGTCGCCAGCCTCGCCGAACAGAATGGTAGGGCCGCTGCCGCCGTACAGCCTGTCGTTGCCGTCGCCACCTTGTGCAACGCCAAAGCCACTGCCCAAGCGCAGCGTATCGTTGCCGTCTTGCCCAAGGAGTCCGGTCGGGCCTGCGCCGGCCTGGAGTCTGTCGTCGCCATCACCCCCCTCGATTAACACGTAATGCTTGACGTCATCCTCGACGATAACTGTGTCATTACCGCCATTGGTCTTGATCAACAGGTTGTTGTTCAAGCTTTGTTGGGGTGGGATATCGACCACATACGACTGTCCGTTGACGATGAACTGCAACTTGTCACCTGGCCAGCTGCGCACGCGAATGATGTCGTCGTCGTTACCGGTTTCCACCTTAAGTTGATTGGCAACAATCTTAGGTTTACCGGGGTACGCCGTGCTCCAGGTGATTTCGCGGCTAAAGGTCACATCGCCTTTTTGGAGCAGTATGTGTGTCCTGACGTCGCGCGCGCCCGGTGACAGGTCGGCGGGTGGATCATAGGGTGAAGGTTTGGGCTTGACCGGCTCGACGCTTGGCACAAGGTGACGCGCGGTTGCTGGGGCGTGAGCGTAGGGAGAGAGCATGGTGATGTCCTTCTCGATAACCAAGGTATAAACCTGACAGCAGGTCAGGGCTCCTCTTACGTGGGCGATCGATGCAAGAGCGTTCCTGGCAACCGCGCAGAGCTTGCGACTGGATATGTCGTTCGTCCGGTGATGATCGGCCGTAGAGGGTCAGACCAGGTAGCGCTTGCGCAAAGGCCGGTCCATTTCACGACTGGAGGTATAAACAGGAAGCCTCTCTCATCGCCTAAAACGGTCGGATCGCAATACACCACTGCCGCGTCGGCACGTGAGCCGGGCCTGTTGTGTGGTGCGTTTTCACGCAATTTCCGGCTTTCCTGGTTGCTAATTCCGCCATTGACCTTTGCGATAAGCCCCAGGCTGCTGGCCCGTGGTCCTGTAGAACGCCCGAGTAAACGCTGCCACCGACTGATAACCCACCGCCAGTGACACATCGGCCACGGTCATGTCTTCTTTGAACAGGCGGCAGGCATGGCGCATGCGCATCATCAACAGCACCTGCCCCGGCGATTGCCCGCACAGCTCGCTGAAACGCTTGAAAAATGCCGAGCGCGACAAACCGGTGCAGGCTGCCATGCTTTCCAGGGTCCATGGGTCTGCCGGTCGGGCGATCAATTGCTCGAGCAACTCGGCGAATGCCGGTTGTCGGCCCAGTGCCGCCAGACCGCCCAGTTCGCTGTTATCGATGACTTGCTGACGCAGCACATACAGAAACAATAAATGGCACAAACGCTCGAGCAATGCCGAGGAGGGCGCCGGGACGCGCTCGCACTCTTGCAGGATCAATTCGAACAGATTACGCGCGGCAGTAAGCGATGGGTCGCCGGCGCGCAGGATGATCCAGGCGGGCAAGCCGTCGACGATCATCGCCGACAAACCGGAATGGAAGTGAAAAAAACCGCAGACCAGGCCGACGCCATCTTCGGCGTTGCTGTCCAGCGCCAGCATCGGTCGGCGCGGGCATTCCTGCGCTGCCGCGGCCGTGGCCTCGCCAGACAGCCGATACTCGAGGTCACGCAGCAGAAACACCGCATCACCATTATTCAGGTGATGGGGAAGGGGTTCGCCGTCAATATGCAACCAGCATTGGCCCTGCACAATCAGGTGGAAACTCGCGCTGGCCAGCCCATGGGTGCTGGCATGCCACGCGCCGCAATAGCGGCCGACATGGAACAGGCTGGTGTTGAGTTCGAGGCTGTCTAATAACCAATCAACGAGCGCACTGGACGAATTCATCTAACGGAAAGACTCTAGAGCAAGTAATCGCTACTTTAGCCTATTGAGGCGTTTTTTTATAACCAACAGACTTAGGCGATGAACCCATCAGGAGACCACTCCATGTCCCGTGTACCGTTGCTCACCCCCGAAACCGCTCCGGAAGCGGCCAAGCCCTTCCTGGAAAATGCCCTCAAAGGCTCGGGTTTCATTCCCAACCTGCTCGCCGTGTTGGCCAATGCACCGGCGGCGCTGGAAACCTACATCACCGTGTCCGGGCTCAACGCCAAGTCTGAGCTGAGCCTGGCCGACCGCGAAGTGGTGCAGCTGATTGCCGCCACCACCCACGGCTGCGATTTCTGCGTGGCCGGCCATACCGCCGTGGCGCGCAATAAAGCCAAGCTGCCCGAAGACGTGATTGACGCCCTGCGCCAGCGCGGTGAATTGCCCAACGCCCGTTATGAGACACTCGCCGCGTTCACCCGCGAAGTGATCGCCACCCGTGGCGATGTCAGCGACGCGGGTTTTGAAGCGTTCCGCGCCGCCGGTTATACCGAGGGCCAGGCGCTGGAAGTTATTTTGGGCGTCAGCCTGGCAACCCTGTGCAACTTCGCTAACGTGTTTGCCCGTACCCCGCTGAACCCGGAGCTGGCGCAATACCGTTGGGAAAAACCGGCAAGCTGAATCGGCGATGGTCCACCTGCTGTAAAAGGAGAAACGAATGCTTGACCCTATCTTGAGCCGTTGGCTCGATGTTCAAGCGCAGGCCCTGGATGTGGGCAGTTGCGATCCACAGGAAGTGCTGCCAAGGCTGGCAGAGTCGAATGTATTAAGCATTGGCGTGCCCAAGGCGCTGGGCGGCTTGGGCGGTGATGTGACCGGCGCGGTGGAAGCCATTGCCAACGTGGCCAGCCATTCCCTGGCGGCGGCGTTTGTGTGTTGGGGCCAGCGCTCTTTTATCGAATATTTGTTGCAGAGCCCGAATGAGCGGCTGCGCGAGCAACTGTTGCCGGACCTGCTCAGCGGCAAGCTGGCCGGGGCGACCGGGCTGTCGAACGCGATGAAATTTTTGTCCGGCATCGAGACCCTGCAAATCAGCGCGGAGCCGACCGAGGACGGGTGGACCCTCAACGGCCGCCTGCACTGGGTGACCAACCTGCGCAAGAACGGTTTTGTTGCGGCGGCGGCGATTGAGCATGCCGGCGGCGGCGCGCCGTTTATCCTGGCCATCCCGGATTCGGTCGCAGGGCTGCAGCGTTCGCGTGACCTGGAACTGATGGGCCTGCAATCGAGCAATACCGCGGCCCTGGGCCTGGAAGGCGTGGAGCTGAGCCGCGACTGGTTGCTGCATGAAGATGCACGCAAGTTTCTGCCGGCCGTACGCCCGGCGTTCCTGGGTTTGCAGTGCGGCATGTCCATTGGCCTGGCGAGGCGCTCACTGGCGGAAGTGGCCAACCATTTGGGCTCCTCACGCACGGTGTTGCGTGACGAGTTGGAAGCCTTGCGAGCGACCCTCGATCACCTGGTCACAGAACTCAAAGGCGGCCTGTTGGCCGGTCGTTTTGCCGTCGAGCCGGTGCCCTTGTTCAAACTGCGCATCGCCCTGGCCGAAACCGCCGCCAGCGCGGTGCAGCTGGAACTGCAAGCCAGTGGTGGCAAGGCCTACCTCACAGCCCATGGCAGTGGCTTTGCACGGCGCTGGCGCGAGTCGGCCTTTGTGCCGATCGTGACGCCAAGCCTGGTGCAGCTGCGCACCGAGCTGCACCGTCAGGCCAACCTATGAGTCAGGCGGTACTGAGCGCCGAGGGTATTTGCCTGGGCTATGCCAGTGGGCCGGTGTTGCAAGGGTTTGATTTGCAGCTGCAGCCGGGCGAAGTGGTGTCGATTCTCGGCCCCAGCGGCGTGGGTAAATCCAGCCTGTTGCGCGTGCTGGCCGGTTTGCAGGCGCCCCAGGGCGGTAGCGTGCAGGTGCTGGGCGAGCCGCTGGCCGGGCCGCATCCACGGGTGGCAGTGGCGTTTCAAGACCCTAGCCTGTTGCCCTGGCTGAACCTGGAAAAGAACGTCGCCTTTGGCCTGGATTTCGCCCGTCAGCCGCACTTGAGCCCTGAGCAGCGCCGCCAGCGCGTCGACCACGCCATTGCGGCGGTCGGCCTGGAACATGCGCGCCAGCAGTTTCCAGCGCAGTTGTCCGGCGGCATGGCCCAGCGCACCGCGTTGGCCCGTTGCCTGGCCCGCCAGCCGCAGGTGTTGCTGCTGGATGAGCCGTTCGGCGCGCTGGATGAAGTTACCCGCGCCGACATGCAGCACCTGCTGCTCAAGGTCAACCGCGAGCAGGGTTCGGCCGCGGTATTGATCACCCACGACATCGACGAAGCGCTGCTGTTGTCCGACCGCATCCTGCTACTGGGCAACCGCCCGGCGCGGACCTTGGGCGAATGGCACATCGATTTGCCGCAACCGCGCGAAGAGCAGGTTGAAGCCATCGGCGCGTTGCGTATCGAGATTCTGAAAACCTTACGGCAGGCGAGCCGCCCTCAACCCAACCCCATTGATCAACAGGAGTTTTCACATGTGTCTGGATGACCTTACGCACTCGCGCCGTGACTTTCTCAAACTCTCGGCGGTGCTCAGTGCCGCCGGTGCCTTGCCGCTGCTCAGCAGCCTGCAAGCCCGCGCCGCCAGCGAGCCGGACGCGCCGGTACGCATCGGCTATTTGCCGATCACCGACGCCACGCCCTTGCTGGTGGCGCATAACAACGGTTTGTTCGAGGCCGAAGGCATCAAGGCCGAGCGCCCGGTGCTGTTGCGCAGTTGGGCGCAGGTGATCGAGGCGTTTATTTCCGGGCAGGTCAACGTGATTCACTTGCTGTCGCCGATGACGGTATGGGCGCGCTACGGTAGCAAGGTGCCGGCCAAAGTCGTGGCCTGGAACCATGTCGGCGGTTCGGGCCTGACGGTTTCGCCGGGCATTACCGAGGTGAAGCAATTGGGCGGCAAGTCGGTGGCGATTCCGTTCTGGTACTCGATCCACAACGTAGTGGTGCAGCAACTGTTCCGCGACAACGGCCTCACGCCAGTAGCGCGTGCCGCCGGCGCTGCGATTGCGGCCAATGAGGTCAACCTGATCGTGTTGCCGCCTTCGGATATGCCGCCGGCATTGGCGAGTAAACGCATTGACGGCTACATCGTCGCCGAGCCGTTCAACGCCCTGGCGGAAAACCTCAAGGTCGGCCGCGTGCAGCGCTTTACCGGCGATGTGTGGCGCAACCACGCCTGCTGCGTGGTGTTCATGCACGAGCATGACCTGACCAACCGCCCGGAGTGGTCGCAGAAGGTGGTCAATGCCATCGTCAAGGCGCAGGTGTGGACTCGCGAGAACCGCGAAGAGGCGGTGAAGCTGCTGTCCAAGGACGGCCCGAACCGCTATACACCGCACGCCGAGCCGGTGTTGAGCAAGGTGCTGGCCCCGGCCGCCGCCGACCGTGCCGCGTACCTGGCTGACGGCGCGATCCAGCATGCCAACTGGGACGAGCATCGCATCGACTTCCAGCCGTACCCATTTCCCAGCTACACCGAGGAATTGGTACGGCGCTTGAAGGAGACTTTGATCGAAGGCGACAAGAAATTCCTCGCTGACCTGGACCCAACGTTCGTGGCCAAGGACCTGGTGGACGACCGCTTCGTGCGCAATGCCATCGAGTCCGTGGGCGGCATGAAAACCTTCGGCTTGCCCGACGGTTACGAACGGCACGAGGAGATCGGCGTTTGAACAACGGCAGAATCCCTGGCTGGTGGCTGGGGCTGAGTGGTTTGGCCGGCTTGCTGTTGCTGTGGTGGTTGGGTGTGAAAGTGTTTGGCGATACCGGTGGCTTGTCGGCGCGCTTTTCGCTGGCGGCAACGGCAAGCAGCTTGTGGGAATTGCTCGGGCGCAGCGAGCTGTACCTGCACATCGCGGTGAGCCTGAAGCGCATATTCGTTGGGCTGTTTCTGGCGTTGTTGGTCGGTGTGCCGTTGGGGCTGCTGGTGGGCAGTTCGCGCAACCTGGAGGCCGCCACCACACCGGCGTTCCAGTTTCTGCGGATGATCTCGCCACTGTCCTGGATGCCCATTGTGGTGATGTTGATGGGGGTGGGTGACCAGCCGATTTACTTCCTGCTGGCGTTTGCGGCAGTGTGGCCGATCATGCTCAATACCGCCGCTGGCGTACGCCAGTTGGACCCGCGCTGGTTGCAACTGAGTAAAAGCCTCAGCGCCACGCGCTGGGAAACCCTGCGACGGGTGATCATTCCCGGCGTAGTCGGGCATGTGTTGACCGGCGTGCGCCTGGCCATTGGCATTTTGTGGATCGTGCTGGTGCCGTGCGAAATGCTTGGGGTGAGCGCGGGGCTGGGGTATTACATCCTCGACACGCGTGACCGCCTGGCGTATTCGGAGTTGATGGCGATGGTGGTGGTGATCGGCTTGCTGGGGTTTGCGCTGGATGCCTTTGCGCGCTGGCTATATCAACGTTGGGTGCACGCAGGCTGACTGCAGGCGTCTCGCTTTGCTCACTGCAAAGCGAGACGCGCGTGGTGTCAGCGGTGCTCGTAGCCACGGCCGCCATCGTAGCGATGGTCGTGGTCGTGCCAGCCGCCACCGCCGCCACGTGGGAAAAAGAAGCAGCCGCTCATGGTCAACATGATCAGCAATGGAATCAACAGTGTGATTCGACGGAGCATTTTCAAATCCTCTAAAGTACCGACAGGTTCAATCAGGTGCGGAACAAGCCAAAATTTCTCAGCGCCTGTAACATATGACCCTGCCGAACCGGTGCCATCCCCGTAACCGGGTATGTGCTTGGCATGCTCGGCGATACAAAGTGGATACATTCTTAAGCTTCAGGAACCCGTCATGACCCAAAAGCAACGTTTGAAATATTCGATTCTGATCGCCCTGACAGTACTGGCGTCGATGTTTGGCCTGTCTTATCTGCAAAACACCGGCGTGATCAGCGAAAAAACGTTCCAGTACCTGGCGATTGCGATTGCCGTCGTGGTAGTGGTGATCAACGGCATCATGCGTCGCAAGGTCAAGCCTCACTTCTGATGCCTGCTGGAGCGCCGGGCGAAAGCGTCAGGCGCGACTGTCGAGCACTTTGGCAGCCTCTGCATGGAGGCTGTAGCTTTTATCGGCATTGAGGGTGATCACGCCCTCGCTGCACAGGCGCTTGAGCACCTCGCGCACACTGAGAAACGACAACGGAATGCCCAGTTCCAGCAAATGGCTGTGCACGCCGCGCACGCCCAATGTGCGCTGGTTGTCGGCAGCAGTGAGGAGGGCGTCAATGACCTTCAGCCGGATCAGGCTGGTGCGCAAACCGAAGCACTTGAGCAAATGGCGGATACGCTGGTTGCCGTGCTCCGGCGCTTTGCCGAACGCTTGTGCGCCGCCGCCGTAATTGGCGTCGGCAGCCGGTGAATGTCCATCCATGGGCGGTTGCGGGTTGTACATGCAAAAAACTCCTTATCAGAGCCTGATCAGGAAAATGATGGCGCTCTTATTTGAATAAGACGAACGAGCGAGCGAAATCATGAAGTCCTGGATGTAGAAATTTTGTCGGTATCCGCTTTGTCACACGTCGACCGCCCTTAAAAAACACCCGCTGCGGCTAAATTATTCCCGGTTGCCTGCGTTCTTACGGTGGGGTCGTTGCCCCCTGTAAGGGTGTCCAAATTGACTGTGGAGCTTGCGTGATTATTTCCAACCGGTTGTCCAAGGCGTGCGTGGCAGGGCTGTTGCTGGGGCTGAGCCTGAATGCTTCAGCGCGTGAACAGGTGACACAGGCTTCAGCCGATATTCGCCGCACCACCTTCGGCGTGCCGCACATCCGCGCCAACGATGAGCGTGGCTTGGGTTACGGTATTGGTTACGCGTATGCGCAAGACAACCTGTGCCTGCTGGCCAATGAAGTGGTCACGGTGAACGGCGAGCGTGCGCGGTTTTTCGGCCCGGACCAGGCGACACTCGAAGAGCGCAACAACCTGGCCAGTGATGTGTTTTTCAACTGGCTGAATACGCCCCAGGCGGTTGCCGCATTCTGGAAGGCGCAAACCCCACAGATGCAGCAGCGCATCGAAGGCTATGTCGCCGGCTACAACCGTTATCTGAAAGAGCAGGGCGCACCGACCCAGTGCCACGCCACGTGGGTGCGCCCGTTGGTCGTGGACGACCTGGTCAAGCTGACCCGCAGGCTGCTGGTGGAAGGCGGTGTCGGCCAATTCGCCGAAGCCCTGGTCGGCGCCACGCCGCCTAACGCGACTGCCGCTGTGCCGTCGAGCATGAAGGCCTTTGAACTGGCAGCAGCCAATCAACAACGTTTCAGCCTCGACCGTGGCAGCAACGCCGTGGCCGTGGGCCGTGATCGTTCATTTAATGGCCGTGGCATGCTGCTGGCCAACCCGCATTTTCCGTGGGTCGGTGGCATGCGTTTTTATGAGATGCACCTGACCATCCCGGGCCAACTGGACGTGATGGGCGCAGCACTGCCGGGTTTGCCGGTGATCAATATCGGCTTTAACCAGCACGTGGCCTGGACCCACACGGTGGACACGTCCAAGCATTTCACGCTGTATCGACTGACCCTCGATCCCAAGGATTCCACGCGTTATCTGCTGGATGGGAAATCCATCGCTATGGAGCATCGTGCGGTGAAGGTCCAAGTCAAACAACCCGATGGCAGCCTCAAAGAGGTCACTCATACGGTCTACAGTTCGCAATTCGGCCCCGTGGTGCAATGGCCCGGCAAGCTCGACTGGGACAGCCACTACGCCTTCAGCCTGCGCGACGCCAACCTGGGTAACGACCGCGTGCTGCAACAGTGGTACGCGATGAACCGCGCCACCAGCCTTAAAGACCTGCAAACCTCGGTGCACACCCTGCAAGGCATACCGTGGGTCAATACCGTGGCCGCCGACGACCAGGGCCAGAGCCTCTACATGAACCTGTCGGTGATGCCCAACGTCAGCGCCGCCAAACTGGCGCAATGCAGCGACCCTCGCGCGGGCCTGCAAATGATCATGCTCGACGGCGCCCACAGCGCCTGCGCCTGGGACGTTGACCCGCGTGCAGCGCAACCGGGCATCTTCGCTGCCGACCAGTTGCCGCAATTGCAGCGCACCGACTACGTGCAACACTCCAACGACTCGGCGTGGCTGGCCAACCCCAAGGCGCCACTCAACGGCTTCTCCCCGGTGATCAGCCAGGACCACATCGGCCTCGGCCCGCGCGCACGCTTCGCCGTGCAACGCCTGCAATCCCTGGAGAAGCAACCGATCAGCGTGGCCGACCTGCAAAACATGGTCATGGACAACGAGGTGTATCTCGCCGGACAAGTCATGCCAGACCTGCTCGAATATTGCGCCAAACATCTGGGCACTGACGCCGCCGCGCTGCAACCGTTGTGTACCAGCCTGAAAGCCTGGGACCAGCACGCCAACCTCGACAGCGGCATCGGCCTGGTGCATTTCATTAACCTGGTCGAACACCTGCAACAAATCCCCGACGCCTGGCGCGTCGCCTTCGACCCGGCGCAGCCGTTGACCACACCCCGTGGCCTGGCCATCGACCGCATCGAGGTGGCCAAAGCCCTGCGCGAAGCCATGCTGGCCTCCAGTGAAGAGGTCGGTAAACTCAAGGCCACCCGCTGGGGCGACATCCAGGTCAGCGGCCAAACCCCCATGCACGGCGGCCCGCAACAGCTGGGCATCTACAACGCCATGCAAACCGTGCCCCGCGCCGACGGCAAACGCGAAGTCGTCAGCGGCACCAGCTACCTGCAAATCGTCACCTTCGACGACAAAGGCCCCCAGGCACTGGGCGTGCTGGCCTTCTCCGAATCCAGCAACCCCGCATCCAAACACGCCAAGGACCAGACCCAAGCCTTCTCCGAGAAAAAGCTGCGCGCGCTGCCTTTCACCGAAGCCCAGATCAAGGCCGACCCGCACTATCAGCAACAGCGCATCCAGGAGTAGGGCAGGCCCGCAACTCCTTGATGACTATACGAAATATTTTTGAAATCAAGGGGTTGCAGGTAAAAGCAAATGCGTACATAATGGCGCCCATCGAACGCAACGAAGCATTTAAAACTTCAATGCATTCAATGAGTTAGAGTAGAGACAGGGTTTTACAGCCCACTCAAGTTTTTATGCGGTGAATGTCAGCAGTCAGGGCGTTGATCGTTTGAGGCCGAGTAGCAAAATGGTTATGCAGCGGATTGCAAATCCGCCTACGCCGGTTCGATTCCGACCTCGGCCTCCACTCTTGAAAACCCCGTAGATTAACGTCTACGGGGTTTTTTATTGTCTGAGATTTGCTCATCGCTTTCGCAATTTTTCGGATCACTTCCGCAACACTGCCTTTTTTCGGGAAATTCAAGACGCCGTTATCGTTATGCCTCTCCTCGATTGGACGTGGGATTGTGCTTGAGACTAAGGAGCCTAAGCGCCCACAACGGCCGGAAGCGGTCATACGTAGCATCTGCTGGCTCATCCGAAGTCCAGACGCGTTTGATATCAAGGTTGACGTTCGGATTCCATTGACGGCTCTGCGTTCTTGCAGGTCGTCGATAAAGCTACTCAGGCCGGATTGGATTCCGGCATCCTCCAAACGAAGATGGAGGCGTTTTTCGGTCTTGCCCTGGCCAATCAGCAAAAAGCCATTGTTCAAGTCGGTGGCTGCAATCTTGAGCACATCGGCGGGACGTTGGCCGGTCAGGTAGGCCAGATCCATCCCGTTCTTGAACTCCTGTACCGCTTCCGCGTATACCGCGTTCCATACGGTTTCACCGGCATAATAGTCCCGTGGCTTTTCCTTGTTTCGGCGAACGTCAAAGCAAGGGTTTGCTTTGTCAGTCAGCCCTGCATACAACGGAGGGGAAAGAGAGAAAGTTCGGTTCTCATGCTGACCAGCGCTTCGTTTGCTCAGATGGAGCTCGACCGTAGTCTGAAGTTAGTCCGAGATGGCCGCTGACTGAGTTACGACAGGCAGGCGTTTTTCTGCCTCGTCGATAATCAGTGCGATGGTTTTTCTGGCGATGGGTGACAACGTACGGCCGGCATGAAACACGATGGTTTCCGGGATAGAGCGCAAATGTATGGGGATCGCAGGCTGGATTTTTTCGATTAGATCGATCAGCACGCCACTCTCCAAATCAGGCGCTAGCCAAGATTGCCAAGTGAGCAGTAGCGCGTCGCTAGTCAGCGTGGCCTGACGCAGGCAGTTCAGCTCATTGCATACCAACTTCCACGGCAGTAGTGTCGTCGAGGGCATTCCGAATAGCGCCCGGGCGTGCACGTCGTCCGTGGTCACAGCAGCCCACGGGTAGGCGAGTAGTTGCTGATGCGTCACCGGCTCGGCCTGTCGAGCCAGTGGGTGCTCGTGGCGACAGAAGATAGAGGCCGGTTGTGGCGGCAAACTCCGAACGTCAAAGCGTGGGTCTACCCCCTGCTCGACCCGCACGCTCGCTACGACAAACTCGATGTCTTCCTGTGCCAGTTGGTTGGCCAAGTGATGCCAGTAATTGACTTCAGGGGTCACCACCAGCTTGGGCGCGCTCTTGCGCAAGGCCAGCAGCACGTTGGGAAGGGTGGTGTTGGCGGTCATCATGCCGACGCCGAAGTTGAGTTCACCTCCCTGCCCCCCGGCGATGTCGCTGGCCTCCGCGACCAACTTGTCGGCGCACGCCAGCATCTCGCGCGCCCGAGCAATGAGCTGGTGACCAGCGCATGTCAGCGTCACTGAGCGGGTGTCCCGATCAAACAGGCGCACCTTTAGGTCTTTTTCCAGCGATTGGATGCTACGGCTGAACGCCGTCTGCGAAAGATGGGCTCGCTCCGCGGCCCGGGAGAAGTGCAGTTCCTCTCCAAGCAAGACCAGGTGACGAATTCGCTTCAAGTCAATTAAGTCGCTCAATGCATCAATCGCTCTTCATATTTGCATTGGACGGTTGTACCTCACTCCCAGAAAATTCGCCAGAGTTTGCGCTTGGCTGGCAACCTGTGCGTTTGCGTTTCGATGCCCTGAAACGATGACGGCCGGCTCAACTTTAAAAAGGGTGAGACCTTCTCGAAGATCTTCAAAGGCATTCACGACCTGCAATTGAGTACAGAGCTCCGTGTGATCTTGCGGCCTTAGGTCTAATTGGTTGCCGTGAACAGAAAAGGCCTGCTGGCCACCCGATTGCGACGCAATCCGAGTAATCAAGCGTGCGAAGGAGACTAAAATGCAAGTGAAAATAGACGCTCTGCAAACCTTGCCGGGCAGCGCTATAGCCCAGTCTGACGTCCAGCCGCAGTTCCTCAGCGCCGACGCCAGCGATCCGCAGGTCATAGGCTGGATGCAAGGTTCACCGCCGGTGCCGGAAAAGGTCGTGCGATTCAGCAACATCCTGCAGTTCCCCCAGACGCGCTGGTCGTTCTCGCATCTGCGCGAGCTGTTGCCAAGCGTGCAGGTCGCGCGTGGAAAGGGAGCAGCCAGCCCGTTACCTCGCGCCGAACGCGGAGACATCGACGCCCTGGTCTTCACCCTACTGGGCAGCGACCGCACTATGACCTGGGAACAGTCACTGAAGGCCAACTACACCGATGGGATCCTGGTACTGCACCGCGGGCAAGTGGTCTATGAACGCTACTTCGGCGCGTTGACTGATCAGGGCCAGCACATTGCCATGTCGGTCACCAAATCTTTTATCGGCACCTTGGCGGCGATGCTGGTCGAGGAAGGTAGTATCGACCCACAGGCGAAGGTCAGCCACTACGTTCTGGAGTTGAGGGACAGTGCATTTGGCGATGCCACGGTACGCCAAGTAATGGATATGACAGTCGGTGTTCGCTACTCGGAAGACTACGCCGACCCCAAAGCGGAAATCTGGGAGTACTTACGAGCCGCCCATATGACATCGCGACCGGAGGGATACGTCGGCGCAACCGCGGTGACCGAATACCTGATGAAACTGCGCAAAGAGGGCGAGCACGGTCAGGCCTTTGCTTACAAGACGGTCAATACCGACGTTTTGTCCTGGGTGATCCAGCGCGCGACGGGCAAACCCATCGCAGTCAATCTACAAGAGCGCATCTGGAGCAAGCTGGGGGCCGAGCAGGACGCCTACTTGATCGTCGATGAGGTGGGTACCGCGTTTACCGGTGGCGGTTTCAACACCTCGTTGCGCGACTTGGCCCGTTTCGGCGAGATGATGCGCCTGGACGGCAAGTTTAATGGCCAGCAGATAGTGCCCAAGAGCGTGATCGCGAATATTCGTGGGGGCGCCAGCCAGCAAGACTTCGCCAAGGCAGGCTATGAGCTGCTGCCAAACTGGAGTTATCGCAACATGTGGTGGGTGTCCCACGACACTCATGGCGTCTACTCGGCACGTGGGCTCCACGGACAAAGCATGTATATCGACCCCAAGGCGAAAATGGTCATTGTGCGTTATGCCTCGCACCCCTTGGCTAGCAGTTCGAACTTCGATCCGACTACCTTGCCCGCCTATCGAGCGGTGGCCAATCATCTGATGGCCAGCTCGCTATAGTGCGATGAAAAGCGGTAATAGCAGGCATTGGAGAGTGGGCGGCAGTGTTCCGCGATGTACCATTCGCCAATGTTGAGTCGTTTCGCAATAACGAATACTGCTTAGACCGGTTGACCAACGCTGGTTTGAACGATTACTTATTTTAATTTTTAATAATATTTATACTGGAATATATTGTGGGCTCGCTAACTAATCCTCAAAAATCTAGTTTTAGAAGTCGCGCACTTATAGCATATCTTTTGCTGGTCAGGCGAAAATCAGTTTATGGCTCCTTGGATAGAGTGCTGAAGAGTTTTCGGAAATCACGAGAGCAGGGCCCTGCAAGACCAACTATTAAAATGCAAAAGAAAATCTCCATCGAACTCCAAATGGTTGATGGTATCGAAGTCTACAGGCTAGCCCCTAAAGATGACCAAGCAAGCTCCAAACATATTTTCTATCTTCATGGTGGAGCTTACGTTTGGCCTATTACGTTTCTGCACTGGCGCTTTCTTCAAACGTTAGTCGAAAGATATGGCTATATTATCATAGTGCCGCTTTATCCCCTTGCACCAGAGACTAAATGTAAAACCGTTATTTTTCGCATGTTGTCTATATATAAGCTTGCTTGTTTTAACGCTCGATGTCACGCAATGAATGTAATGGGCGACTCAGCTGGCGGCGGCCTTGCAGTTGCCCTCTGCTTCGCGTTAACAGATATCGGATATGTGCAACCTACTAAGCTAGTATTGATCTGCCCTTGGATGGATGTCACGTTGAGTAACGAGTTAATTTCAAAAACCGAGAAGTCAGATCCAATGCTCTCCGCGAGAGGTTTAAGAGCGGCCGGCATGATGTATGCGGGAGATCTTGGTACGGACCACAACTACGTAAGTCCGATTAACGGAGATCCAGAAAATCTACCTCCGATCCTTATTTTCGCTGGCACCCGCGACATTATTCACCACGATGCAATTAATTTCTGTGAGAAAACGTTGGCGCTTGGAGGTGAGGTTCAGTTGCATATCGGGAGAGGAATGATTCACGTGTGGCCAATCCTTCCGATACCTGAAGCGAAACAAGCTATGGATAAAATAGCTTGTTTTCTTTAATGCTGGTATGAGCGTCAACTGTCAAGTAAATAAGTGATGCGCAGCAGTCCTGTATGATTTCGAATCGGTCAAGCTAAATAGCTCTATTTAGAAACTCAGATCTCGCGGCTAACGACGGCATTGAGATTGCGATGCTGACTTCACGCTGCAAAGCGAACGGAGGGCGGTTCTTCATAATGTAAAACACGGTAATTGTGACATATGGCAGGTTTCTCAAGCCCGGTGGGTTCGTCATGCGATTAACAGCGGTGATATTGTCGTGCTCTGTCTACGTGAGCGTTCTTTCACTGTGCGCATCTGCGGACAATGTAATGCTGAAAAATGGTGACCGTGTTAGCGGAGACATCATTTTGATGGAGGGCGCAAATCTTGTTCTGAGTACGAATTACGGAGGCGATATAACGATCAGTAAGGACCAGATTCAAACTTTGGAAAGCAAACAGCCGCTCATGGTAAAGCAAGTGGGCCAGTTGCAAGGAACTGTTGAATCGATTCAAACCGGTCCGCAAGGCAACGTGCGAGTTGGTGTGGGCGTTGGTTTGAGTCTTGTCGACCTTAACAATATCGACCAGATTATGAAGCCCCAACCCAACCTCACGGCTGCAATTTGGAAGGGGAACATTGACCTTGCGGTTCATGCCGAAAAGGCTAAGGCAGAGAGTGAAAATGTTGAACTTGCGGCACAAACAAGTTTTGTCAGTGGCTCTTGGCGGCATAGCGCGACTGCTCACGTCCGCGAAGATGACGCAGAGGTTGCAAGTACGGCAAACTGGAGTGCCGAGTACTCCGTGGATCGTTTCCTAACCGATAACTGGCTTTGGGAAGGAGGCTTCAATTACAAAAAGGATCAGTTCGAAGACCTAATAACCAGGCGAAAAATTGGCACCGGTCCCGGTTACCAATTCTGGGACGATCAATTAGGCAAGCTTACCATCGTAGCGCTGTTGAATCGTATGCGTTTCGGGTACTCAGACGGTAGCAGTAGTACGTTTTACTTCACATCTGCCCGCTGGGACTTCAAACGATATCTGGTTGGAAAAAAAAGTTTGAATTTTTTACATCGGGTGAGCTGGGAAGGCCACTCAGCGATATAGCATATTATGCTTATGACTCTGAGCTAGGCTTGCGTTACAGTGTCACGGAATGGGCTTCCTTAAATCTGAAATATGAACACGCGGTAGTCGCGGGTAAATCCGATAATAGCAACTTGGACAGTGCTAGATATACAGCCGGTTTTGGTGTGAATTGGTGATGAATATTTTGCATGCCTGGATGAGCGCCCAGTGCGACCTCGAGCCCGAAGGTTCGGCCATCAGCAAAGCAATCGATGACAGCCTGAAATTCTGGGCAGCGCTGTAGCGCTACTGCAAACATGGACACCAGCGCCGGGTAGTAACCAGGGAAATTGATATTCTTGGGCTGACTCTGCCGACCTGGCAATCTGGACTGGATTACGAATATGAGACGTGGGGAAACGATCCGTTTAATATAGACACAGTCTTGGCGTCATCGCAAAGTGTGATTGGCAAACGCTTACTTAGCGGGCGCTTACAGCGTAGCTTAATGCGTCTCGTCTTATATGAGGCGGGCAGCTTAGATAAAAAACTAGATCCGGCTATGGAGGGCAGCGATGCCTATCCATTTCAATATCAATATCAGGAGATGTAGCGTGAGTCGTAGCAAAAAAGTGTTGGGCTGTGCATTTGTTATGGCAGTGTTGGCAGGGACGCTCTGGGGGGCATGGAAATTCTCATCACCCTCGGTTCAACCCTTTGCTTCGCTAAGACCGCAAGTCGGTCAAGGATCTCCGGACTTGACGGTGCGTTTTCTGGGCGCTGGCACATTGAGCTTCGATGATGGGGAGACTGCGATCATGGAGGACGGTTTTTTCTCACGGCCAAGTATTTATTCGGTGCTACTGACGGCTATACAGCCTAATGAGCAGCGCATTGATGCAAGTTTGCGCAGCGCTGGCATTTCCAAGCTTGCAGCGATATTCGTCGCGCATTCGCATTACGACCATGTCCTGGACAGTGGCTTGGTTGCTCTCAAAACAGGCGCTACGGTATTGGGTACAGCATCGACTGCCAACGCCGTTATGGGTGCCGGATTACCTCCTGAGCGTATCAAGGTAATCAAAGACGGAGATTCTTTTTCGTTTGGTCAATTTCAAATCAAAGCCTTCGAGACCCCGCATTCACCACATCCCACCTCACCAGGCTTCATCGATCATCCGCTGCACACTCCTGCCCGGCAGGAGGATTTCAAAGTTGGCGAAAACTTCTCGTACCTGATTACTCATGGCAGCCGTCGTCTTCTGGTGATCGCCAGTGGTAATTACAGTCCAGGCAAGTTCAAGGATGTCAGGGCAGATGTGGTGTTCCTTGGCATCGGAACGTTAGGTAAACAAACCCCGGAGTTTGTCGCGCAATATTGGCAAGAGGCGGTTGTCCAGACGGGCGCTAAAATCGTGATCCCGATCCATTGGGATAATTTTTTTGAGCCCTTGGACCAACCGTTGACCGCTATGCCGCGCATATTGGACTCTTTCGATCAGAGCATGGGCATGTTGATACCCCTGGCACAACGGGACGCTGTGAAGGTGCAACTGCCTGTCGCTTTCGCCCCGATCGATCTAGATGCCTTGTAGCCATTGAATAGGCCGGCGACTCGGTTGGCCTAAGGAAGCCACCGGTAAATTAAGAAAACGCAAGGACCTGATTTTCTCAAAGAAATATGGGGGGAGTGATCTATGGCGCCCAAAAAATAGCCCCATGCGCTCGGTCTTGTGTCGGTTGCAGGCAGCAGGAATCAGCCAATTCCTGCTCTTCGTGAAGGAATGTTTTGGGCCGATAGCTGCCTGTCTTGCCGTTGTGTCGAGGGCCAGCTCAGGGAGTGGGTGAAGCGACGGCGGCGATGCTGATCAGCCAAGATTGGAGCGAAAAACAGTTCCGCAATGAAAAATCAACGTCGCGCAAACAAAGGTCTCCGGCCGTTTAAATACATCACAAATGCGGAAAAGTAATTTATTTAACTAATTGATTTTTAGAGTTTTAATTGTGGATTGCAAATCCGCCTACGCCGGTTCGATTCCGACTTCGGCCTCGGCCTCGGCCTCCACTCTTAAAGCCCCGTAGATTAACGTCTACGGGGTTTTTTATTGCTTGTGATTTTGGATTGTTTCTGCAATCCCATGCAATAAATGGGCTGACTGGTAAGTCTTAAGGCTGTTTCGCGGAGCCTTTCTCAGCTTCGATGAGGAGTCGTAGCTTATTCAGCGCCGTTTCTTGAGTGAGTGCATTTAGTGCGGTGCCCCAAAATGCAGTGCATGCCATTAAGAAGTCGGTTCGTGGTCCTTCCTTGCCAAAGGTTATCCTTTCGCCGGGACGTTTCACCGGGAGTTCGATGTAGCGTTTCTCCAAGGGCGTGAATTCGGGGTCGATGGCGGACATTAAATTTACAAGTCTCGCGAGTTGCTTCACATCCCCTTTGTCTAGCCCCGGACTATGACCATGGGCGAGTTTGTTCCGCATATTATTTACTTGATGGATCACTGCTGCTATTTGCATTGGAATTCCGAACGCAGCAGCCATGCCCAACTTCTGGCCGAAATCTCGCGGGGGCTTAGCGTATTTGCCCACTTCGCCCTGGCATTTTTCATCAAGGTAAAATGATAGGAGGCTTTCTAGCATCAGATGGAAGCGTAGCACGCACCCCAGTTCGTCTTCTGTCTCGGCCGCAGCAATAATTATTTCGACATCTGAAATCTTCTCCACGGCCAAATCGAATTTATATACATCCCCAGTACCTATGGTCATGACCATTTCCATATCTAGAATTCCTGTTTCTTTATGAGGGACAGCGGAGGGAATGTAGCACGTAGTTTTTAGGTTTTACGATCTCACCCATGGCCGGCAAACCTTCTTGGTTGCCTATCGGTGGAGTGGCCAAGCAAACGGCTCGAATGTACTAACTCGATTTCTCTGACTAAATGGGCCAGACCACAATTTCTGAATGTTAAAAAGGTGGTCTTCCCCATGTTCAATTTTTAGGCGGTCAATGCTCAGCGGCTGTTGGACTCAATTTATCCAGCGCATCATCCACGAGCAGTTGCGCGTTCTCAATCAATTGTGCCAACCCAAATATTTGAAGGCGCCGAGATCCAGTTGATCCGAACGCTTGTTCATTCGCCATAACCGATGCCGAAGCCAAAATTTCACTTGCATTCACTAGCGCATCTTCCGTGCTTAACTCTGTCCTCACTTTAAACGCGTTAGTCGAATGGTCGTTGCCAGGTGTGGGTGTTTTCAAGAGTGATGCTCCAAAGGGCAATACTCAGATAATTCAGGTTGCGACGCCCGGTCACAGTAATTACTGCGACGGCAAATCCTAACAAAGTCACTTCCTATGGCTCAACCTCGTTAGTTTGTGGGATACGTCCGAGACCAAGCAGAGCAGCGTTAGCGACGTTCAGAAAGTAGAATTATAAGGCGAGCTGGCGAGCTGCCATGTACCCTCATGCCTTTCCTGGGGGATAACAATGAAAATCTGGCTAATGGTTTTAGTCACGGCGATGCTCGCAGCCTGCGCCGACAGCGGTCCTATAAAAGTGGGGCCTGACACCTACACCATCTCAACGCGAGTTCCCCTTGGTGGGCCGGCCTCGGCGAAAGGCCAGGCGCTGAAAGAAGCGAATCAGTTTTGTGAGTCTCAAGGCCGTGAAATTCTTCTAGACCACATGCAGTCAAGCGAATGCGCCTTGCACGGCGGCTGCGGGGAGGCGGAGATATTCTTCTTTTGCCTGGCCAAAGGCGACCCGCAATTAAAACGCCAAAAGTACAGCCCCGATCCAACTCAAAAAATCGAAATCGACCAGCGCTGATGCTCTGCTGCCGAGAGAAGGGGCGGACCTATGTTCAGTGACATGAATCCATCCCTTTCTTTTGTTAAGCCGCCACCGCCATAGCAACCGGAGCGTACAGTGCTTGGCGTTCCTGAAGGCTCAGCAACTGCCAATTTTTCCCGACGCGTTTATACAGATCGGCGTTGTGTGGGATCTTCACCGTATTGAGCAGCCGCTGTTGGTAGCAGCCATACAGGTGTTTCAGAAAACCAGGTGGCATCACGATGTCTGTACTTGGCACATGGAACGAAATTGCCATGGGCCATTCTTTTTGACGAACGGACCCCAGCAGAGCAGGGCTGACGTCTTCAGGTTTGCCAATGGATACCCAGGTGGCGGGGTGTTTGCCATCCATCCAATGGGCGAACCATTCTGGCAGGCGCCCGCGCTTTGCCGGGTAGGGCATCAATACGCCAGCCTGCATTTTCTTGATCAGGTTTTCCCGAGTCAGTCGATGGGTGATGCGCACGGTGGGAAGGCGATTTATTGCCTCCAGAAACGCTTTGTTATCAGCGAGTGCGCCAAGGTGCGCAGCCACGTGCATGATCATCACGATGAGCGCCAGAACCCCAAGGAAAAGCCAGAATTTAATCGACGGGTCAACACGGACGTAAAGGGGGAAGGCATAAACGACAGCGGCCAACGGAATGAACGCGCCAGTGCAATATAGAAATTTCTTGTTCACGCGGGGGCCTCAAAAGAAAAGCAGTGATGCTACAGTGCCATCACTGTTTTGGCTTCTCCATTTCATCCATTTTTTGTGTTATTACCCCCCAACTCCCTTCCTCCAAGGAGCACCCAGCCATGTCCACTACTGCCGGCGTATTCACCCGCCAGTTCTTCCACGGCACCCGGGCTGACCTGGAGCCAGGCGACACCGTCCGCGTCGGCTACCCCTCCAACTTCACAACGGGCAAGCCACTGTCCTGGGTGTATTTCGCGGGCACGTTGGACGCTGCGATTTGGGGCGCTGAGCTGGCGTTGGGTGACGGTCCAGAACGGATTTACGTGGTAGAGGCCACCGGGCCAATCTTGGATGACCCCAACGTGACGGATAAGAAATTTGCCGGTAACCCGACGCTGTCCTATCGCTCGTTGGAGCCGCTACGGGTGGTGGCTGAGGTGACGAAGTGGCAGGGGCATGCGCCTGAGCGGTTGCAGCAGATGAAGGACAACCTTGCCCGTTTGAAGGCGGAAGGTCGCGATGCGATTATCGATTGATTGAGTGGCCTTGTGGTGAGCGGGCTTGGCCCGGTGCAAGCCAATTCAGGCGACGTGATGTGTCAGTTAGAGGGAGCTGGGGCTGCTTCGCAGCCCAACGCAGGGCAAGCCTGCTCGCCACAGTAACGGTGTTCGCCTTTAAGTGATGGGTAACGGCCATTAACCAACGTGCAGGATTCCGGCAGTGGTTTAGACCTTCTTGTCAGGCTTTTTGCGCGAGCGCCACAGCTGCAGTAATGGCCGCCCGCGCTTGGGGGCTGTTCTTCCAGCAGGTCGACCCGACTGCTGCCGATGCTTGCGCGAGAATGTCACCCACGTCGGACTTTCCAAGCACTTCCAATGAGTCAATGCCCAACTGCTCCAGCCGTGTAATCACGGTGGGACCTACGCCCTTGAGAGCGAGCAAAGCGGTTCTTTCTTCCAATGAAAACGGCATGTATATATTCCTTTTTTTATTACTCGCTAGGCCCCAGCGCGGACAATACGCTGTGCCTTCACCTCTTCGGCGTACACGCCAAGCTTTTCCTGCTGCGCAGCCAGCAATGCACACATTTTCATTAGCGCCACCGCTTCATCGGGTGTTCGGCCGTTCGCGGCCATCGCCGTCAGCTCCACCACCGACCAGCCGATAACTGCGCGTGCATCGTCAAGGTCGTAAAACAGTTCTTGTTGTGCGGTTCTGGGCCCGTCGAGCCCCTCTATCAGTTCGGCCATTTAGCACTGCGCCTGCTGTTTCAATTGAAGTCCCATGACGACCATCCCTATGTCGGCAAGGTCCGTGCTGAAGGGGATTTCGCCCATGCGCCGAAACCCGAATGCCTCATAAAAGCCCTGTGCACTGACGTTGGTTTTGAGCACGTCCAGCCACAGTAAATGCTCACCACGTTGCGCCACTTCATCGCGAACACACTGCAACAGTTGTTTGCCGTAACCCCTGCCGGCGGCGGATTTGAGCAGGTAGATTTTCTGCAGCTCCGCGCCCACTTCAGCGGTTAACGGCGCCGGCACTGCCCAATTCACTTTGGCAAACCCGACGGCGTTGCCTTGTTCATCGAAAGCAGTGAACCACGCATGCTTGCCTGGCAACTCGAGTGACTGGCGCAGCGCACTGGATGAAAAATCCTGCTCAAGAAAACCGTGCATACCGGCAGGCGACCATAATGTCGAAAAATGCTCGCGATAGGTCTGGCAACCAACCTCGCGCAGCGTATCGATATCGGCCGTTGTCGCTTTACGAAGGGTGATCATGTTGTTCCTTGGTTTATGTGCGTAGAACCCTTTACAGCGTCCAGCCTAACCCAAGCGCCTTGTGCAGCGAGGCAAAATCCTTCAGCAGTTCAGCGTCGCCGGATATCCGGCTCTCTTGCGCCTGGTAGCGCGTGCGCTCGGCATCCAGCCAATCGAGGGTGCTGGCCGTGCCCGCGCGATAACGCTGGCGTGTCAGGTCGGCGGCGCGTACTGCCGAAGATTCCACGTTACGCAGCAGCACCACATTCTGACGCTGATGCCCATAGCGTGCCAAGGCCACATCCGCATCGCGCAATGCACTCAATACCACGCTCTTGTACTGCGCCAAGGCTTCATCGCGTCCGGCCTCGGCGCCTTTGACGCTGGCGGCGACGCGGCCGAAGTCGAGGGCGTTCCAGGTGATGCGCGGCAGAACCAGCCAGGTGCCGCTGTCTTTACGCGCAAGGTGGCCGGGGTCGCTGGCGGAGAAGGACAGGTCGCCGGTGAGGCTGAGCTTGGGGAACCAGTCGGCGGTTTTTTCGCCGATCTGTGCGTTGCTGGAGGCCAGTTTACGCTCGGCCATGCGGATATCCGGGCGCGCCCTCAGCAGCGCCGCCGGGTCGGCCAACGGCACGGCGCTGGGTAAGGCGGGCAGGGCGCGGGCAGTGGCGAGTTGGCCATCCAGTTCGCCGGGTTCCAGGCCGCAAAGCAGGCCGAGTTGGTCGAGGGATTCGACGATGGCGGCTTGCAGTGGCAGGCGCTGGGCCTGGGTGTTTTCGGCTTGGGTGATGACTTGTTCAAGTTGCAGTTGCGAGGCCACGCCGCGCTCGCGGCGCTGCTGGGTGAGGTCCAGGGCCTGGTTTTCGATGTCGACGCTGGAGTCCACCAGTGCCAGGCGTGTTTGCTGGTCGCGCAGGTCGGTGTAGGCCTGGACGATTTCGGCGGCCAGTTGCACCTGGGCATCGGCCAATTGCGCCTGGGACGCGCCGGCTTCGGCCTGCGCAGCCTCGACGGCGCGACGGGTGCCGCCGAACAGGTCGGCTTCCCAGCTGGCATCGAAGCCGGCGAGGTAGAGGTTCAGCGGGCCGCGGCCGCCGCCACTGTTGCCACCCAGCGCGGAGGTGTCGGGCGAGCGCAGTTTGAGCATCGCAGCATCACCGCTGACCTTGGGCATCGCGTTGGCCTGTGCGCCGCTAAGGCTGGCGCGCGATTGCTTCAACCGGGCCTGGGCGGTGGCGATGTCGGGGCTGTTGCGCAGGGCTTTGTCCACCAGTTCGTTGAGCTGCGCGTCGCCCAGCGTGCGCCACCACTGCGCGACAGCGGGTGCGCCAGCGGAGGTGTTATCGGCATGCGGCAGGCGCCCGGCCGCCAGGGTTTTTGGCGCAACGTTGGGGGCACCCTGGTAGTCGGGGCCGACCGTGCAGGCGGACAGCAGCGCAACGCTGAGCAGAAGAGGAAGCTTGCGAGGGATCATCGGGTTACCGTGCGCTTTTTCAGAATAAAGATCAGGGGCAGGCACGCCAGCATCGCCAGTCCCAGTAGATAAAACGAGTCGTTGTAGGCCATGACCGAGGCTTGCCGCGCGATGTCATTGGCCAGTTGCGCGAAGGCTTGCAGCTGTGAGGTGGAGGCATCACCGGTTTGTGCCAGGTAGCTGGCGGTGCTGCTGGCCATATGGTCCTGGGCCAGTTGGCTGTTGGCCGGGATGCCTTCACGCAGCATGTCGTCGTGAAAGTGGCTGCGCCGGTCCATCAACACGCCGAGCAGGGCCAGGCCGATGGTGCCGCCCAGGTTGCGCGACATGTTGTACAGCCCGGCAGCGTCCCCGGCTTCGTGGGTCTGCACCGAGCGCATCGACAATTGGCTCAGAGGCATCATCACCAGGATCTGCCCGAACCCGCGCAGCAGTTGCGACCAGATAAAGTCATGGCCAACGCTGTCAGTGGTGAGTGTGGTGTCGACGTAGCAACTGGCCCAGTACAGCAACAGCCCGGCGCCGACCATCCAGCGCAGGTCGTAGCGGCCCAGCATTCTCGGCAGAATCGGCATCAACACAAACGCCGGAATCCCCGATAACAGCATGATCGCGCCCGACTGCTGCGCGTTGTAGCCCGACAAAATGCCCAGGAATTGCGGCACCAGGTACGCCGTGCCATAGATGCCGGCGCCGACCGCTGTGCCGATCAACAGCACGCTGCCAAAGCTTTTGTTGAGCACCAGTTGCAGGCGCAGGATCGGGGTTGTTGAGCGCAGTTGCCCCACGGCAATCAGGAAGAACCCGGTGACGGTGGCGATGCTCAGCCAGATGATCAGCAGCGAATCAAACCAGTGTTCGCGCTGGCCTTCTTCGAGCACCACGGTCAGCGAACTCAAACCCATGGCCAGGCCGAGGATGCCCAACCAGTCAGCGCTGATAAAGCGTTGCAGGTTCATGCGCTCGGTCGGCAGGCCGGTGATCAGCAAGGTGATCAGCGCAATGCTGATGGGCAGGTTGAGAAAGAAACACCAGCGCCAGTTGATGTTTTCCGTGAGCCAGCCGCCGATCACCGGGCCCAGCAACGGGCCGAGAATCACAGTCATGCCGAACATCGTGGTGCCGATCGCCAGTTGGTGCGGGGGCAGGCGCGTGCGCACGATGGTCTGCGCGGTGGGGATCATGGCGCCGCCGGCAAAGCCCTGGCCGATGCGCCCGGCGATCATCGCACCGAGGCTGGAGGACAAGCCGCAGAACATCGAAAACGCGGTGAACATCAGCGCGGTGCCGATCAGAAAACGGCGCAGGCCGAATACCCGCGTCAGCCATGCGGCGAGCGGGATCATGACGATCTCCGACATCAGGTAGCCGGTGGCGATCCACGTACCTTCGGTGCCGGTCGCGCCGATCTGGCCCTGGATCTGCGGCAGCGCCGAGTTGGTGATCGACACGTCCAGCGTCGCCAGCAACGCGCCCAATGCCCCGGCAGCCACGGCGATCCAGTCGGTCAACGAGGCGTTGCGCGGTTTTTCGGCGACGGCCTCGGCCATCAGCGCCTCAGCCATGGTTGGCATCCGCCGCGTGGCTACGCGTGTCGACTTCGACGGTGGCCGATAGGCCGGGCATCAACGACGCGCGAATATCATCGGGTACATCAAGGGCAATCCTCACCGGCACACGCTGCACGATCTTGGTGAAGTTGCCGGTGGCATTTGAGGGCGGCAGCAAGGCGAACTGCGCGCCAGTACCGGGCGACAGGCTGTCGACATGCCCCTGCAGGTTGCGGCCGGGCAGTGCATCCACGTGTACCGTCACAGCCTGGCCGGGGCGCATGGCGCCGATCTGGGTTTCCTTGTAGTTGGCGGTCAGGTAAATCGCGCTGATCGGCACCACCGTCAGTAAGCGCGTGCCGGGCTGCACATACTGGCCGACGCGCACACCACGGTCGGCCACCCGACCCTCCAGCGGGCTGCGGATCACCGCATCATCTACATCCAGCTGGCTCTGCGCTTCGCTGGCCTTGGCCACGCCGAGTTGCGCCTGGGCCTGCTTGAGCTGGGCTTGCAGGGTGCCGTAGCGGGTTTCGCTGGAGCGCAGTGCAGCCTGTTTGGCCGCCACGGTGCTGCGTGCCTGCGCCAGTTGGTTGTTGAGTTGCGCCAGGCGTTCTTCTGGCTCGGCGCCGGAGCGGGCCAGCGGTGCATAACGGGCCACTTCGGTTTGTGCGTGTTGTGCGTCGGCCTGGGCGCCTTGCAATTGGGCGCGGGCTTCGGCAATGGTGGAATCTTGCTGTACCAGGTCGGCCTGGGCTTTGGCGTAGTCGGCATTGCGCGCAGCTATCGTCGCCGAGGCTTCGTCGCTCACCGCCTGGTATTTGCGCGCATCCAGGCGCACCAGCACGTCGCCACGCTTGACGTTCTGGTTGTCGCTGACCAGCACCTCGGCCACATAGCCGTTGATCTTGGGCGCTACGCTGATGCTGTCGGCCTGCAGGTAGGCATCGTCGGTGGTTTCGACAAAGCGCCCGTTCAGCCACCACCACCCGGCCCAGCCAAGGCCGCCCAGCAGCGCGAGGGTGGCGATGCTCAGGAGAATGCGGCGCGCTTTGCTGCGCTGGCCATTAACGGTGTCTTCAGGAATGACCTGAGGGGAGGGGGTTGCAGCGGACATCGAGTCATTCCTGTTTGTGAGAGCCGGTTTTATATCGGATGGAATAAATTCTATTTTTCGCGAATTTTTGTCAACTGGTATATTTTGGTCCGGTATTCGAGAGGAGCTGCACATGGCACGACATAAACCTGCTGCCGAAGGTGGTTACCAGCGCGGTGAAGAAACCCGCGCACGTATCGTCGAAGCGGCGGTCGAGGTGTTTGGCGAACGCGGCTATGACCGCGCGTCCACCCGTGACATCGCCACGGCTGCCGGGGTTAATGCGCCCGCGATCCAGTACTACTTCGATGGCAAGGAAGGCGTGTACCTGGAGTGTGTCGAGCATTTGATCACGCTGCTGTGGCGCAAGATGTCGCCGTGCGTGGAAGCGGCCGAGGCCGCGTTGGCGGATGCCAAGGCGAGCGATAAAACCTTGATCGACGTCTCGCTGGGCATTCTGGGTACGGTGGTCTCCACCATCCAGGACAGCCCCCAGACCACGATCTGGCGCGCATTTATGGATCGTCATCAGGCCGGCCTGTGCCCGCAAAGCGCAACCACCGCCTTTGAAGACCGCTTCAAGGCACGCATTGGTCGGGTCATACGCCAACTGATCGCGCGCCTTTCCGGCTTTGCCGTGGAAGACGAGCGCACGGTGATTCACTCCATGGCGCTGTTCACCCAGGGCTTGGCGTTTCGGGTGCAGAAGCCCAAGTTGCTGGAAGCGCTGAAGTGGACCGAGGTGAATCAGAAGGAGATGGAGGCGGTGCGCGATGTGGTGCTGATGCAGGCACGGTTTACGCTGGAAGGGTTGGCCAGGCAGCGGGATGTGCGCACGGCCTGATGATTTTTTCGAATTGCTTGTATGTGGGAGCTGGCTTGCCTGCGATGGCCCTAGGTACCTACACAACTTTTCAAGGCAGCCAATTTCTCCTGTGGCGAGCAGGCTTGTCGAATCGTCGCACCGCCTGCGTTGGGCTGCGAAGCAGCCCCAAACCCAGTCGCTGAGTTCTTTCAGGAACATTGCAGTGCCTTTATTGGGGCCGCTCGCACCCCAGCGCAAGCAAGCTTGCTCGCCACAACAGCCCACTCATACTAGAGGTTGTCAGCTAGCACAGGGTAACGGCGCTTCGAAAACACCGGCAAAACCCGCCTGGCGTTGTGAAATGTTGTGAAGCGTGCGGAATGGCCCTTTGCCCATGCTAACGTCCGCGTCGGGGTATCGTCAGCTTGACGATTTCATTCGTTCCATTGAAGGAGCAGCGCCGATGTCTACTACCGTAACGCCCGCGTCTGGCGGGTCGAATACGCCAAAGTCTTCGCCTTCCACGTTCGACGACAAGTTGAACATTGCCAAGTCCAGCAAGGTTATTGCCGACTACATGCGCCAAACGGGCAAGTCAGCGATCACCAAGCAGGAGCTCACGCAACTGGCCAACAACGCTTCGGGCAAAGTGCCCACGGATGTGTCCGACGCTGCCAAGTACATGGAGCGCCACCCGGACGTGTTCACCGCGATTGAAACCCACGACGTGGCGGGGGCCGACAACCTCTCCGGCGTGTGGAACTTTGATTGGGCGGCCAAGGGTGGGCTCGATGGCACCTCGACCGACGCCATCGCCAAAATGCAGGACACCTTCGACTTTGCCATCGCCAAGTCCGCGCAGATCACCGAGATCTCCACGGGCAAAAAGGCTGAGCTGGACTCGACCAAGCAACGGCCCCAAAACTGAGACGCGTGGGTTGTCTGCCAACACCAACGGTTCCCGGCGGGCTCAGCGGGAACCGTAGTCGGCCGGTACGCCGTTGTGATGTGTTCAGCGCAGACTCAAGCAAGGCGCGCAACTCTACCGATCAGCTCGATAACGCCAAAGTGTATGCCTCGATCCGCCCCTAGCTGTACGGGGCGGCAAGGGCTGTAACCCACTACTGTCGCAGGCATACCACTACCGCCTGGATGCCGCGCCATGTTCATGTCCACCAGCCTCTTGTCCGCCTTTGTCCTGTTTGCCTTCGTGTCCTCGATCACGCCCGGCCCGAACAACACCATGTTGCTCGCCTCGGGGGTGAATTTTGGCTTTCGCCGCTCGATGCCCCACGCGCTGGGGATCAGCATCGGCTTCATGCTGTTGGTGATGTCGGTAGGCCTGGGCCTGGGCGAAGTGTTCAAGGTATTCCCGTGGGCCTACACGGTGTTGCGCTATGTGGGAGCGGCCTATTTGCTCTACCTGGCGTGGAAGATTGCCACCGCTGGCGGCATGTCCGAGAACCCTGACGAGCGTGGCAAACCCATGACCTTTCTTGGCGCGGCCGCGTTTCAGTGGGTCAACCCCAAGGCATGGATCATGGCGCTGGGAGCAATCACCACCTATACGCCGGCCGAAGGTTATGTGACCAATGTACTGGTGATTGCGCTGGTATTTGCGGTGGTCAACCTGCCCAGTGTGTGCGTGTGGGTGGGCTGCGGCAGTGGATTGCGCAACGTGCTGCGCGAGCCGCGTTGGTTGCGGGTATTCAACGGGTCGATGGCGGCGCTGTTGGTGCTGTCGTTGTACCCGATGCTTTTTGCGTGAAGCAGTGCCTCACACCGGCGAGATGGTTGCCAGCAAGCCGATACCGATGGTCAGCACCAGAAAACCGAACAGGAAAATTGCCATCTTGGTCATAAGGCCTCCGAAGGGAAGGGAGTCGACAGGAGTGTCGGAATGGCGCCCATTGTCCGCTTCACTGGCGTTTCGATACAGACGCAGATAGCAAAGAAAAAACCGTATCAGATGGTGCCGCAGCTGCCAGGCTGCGGGCCTGGGATGCGGTTGCTTTTGTAAAGATCAGGCTTAAAGGTCGTGTTGACTATCAACAGGCAAGCGTCCTCCATCGTGGCGGCGGCCACGCAGCATAGTCATTATTCTTCGTGGGAATGCGGCACGACAGCCGGCGCATTTGCCCCTAAGATAGCGCCCATTGCATAAACAAAAAGAGTGGGCCAACCCTCGATGGAAAGACGCCAGTTCAGCGGTGGCATGAAAGGCAAGAACCTGCGCTACCTGAATGAAAACTTCCAGCAGCCGTCGCCGGTCACCCGCGTTGGTTTTTTGCTGCTCGAACACTTTTCCCTGCCGGCATTCACCCAGACCCTCGACACCCTGATCACCGCCAACCTGTTGCGCCCCGAGCTGTTTGCCACGCGTACCTTCGGGTGTGACGAGGGCGAAGTTATCAGCGACCTGGGCCTGGTGATCCGCCCGGATGCCCGCCTGCAAGCGTCGGCATTGCCCGACCTGGATTTGCTGGTGATCTGCGGCGGTTTTCGCACCGAACTCAAAGCCAGCGAGGATTTCATCCAGCTGTTGCGCAGCGCCGCCGAACAGGGTGTGAGCCTCGCCGGCCTATGGAACGGCGCCTGGTTCCTTGGTCGCGCCGGGCTGTTGCAGGGTTACCACTGCGCGATCCACCCGGAACATCGCCCGGCGCTGTCGGAAGTGTCCAAAGCTGCGCAGGTCACCAGCGAACCCTACGTGATTGACCGCGATCGCCTCACCGCCTCCAGCCCATCGGGCGCGTTCCATATGGCCCTGGACTGGATCAAAAGCCTGCATGGCAAGGCCTTGGTCGAAGGTATCGAAGACATCCTGGCGTTTGAAGAGTCACGCTACCGGCGTATCAAACCCACAGAGAACATCAGCGTCAGCGCGCCACTGCGTGAAGTGGTGAAACTGATGGACGCCAACCTCGAAGAACCCTTGGAACTGGATCAATTGGCAGTCTACGCCGGCCGCTCGCGGCGCCAGCTCGAACGCCTGTTCAAGGAGCAACTGGGCACTACGCCGCAACGCTATTACATGGAGTTACGTGTCACCGAGGCGCGGCGTTTGTTGCAGCACACCGAACTGTCACAGGTGGATGTGCTGGTGGCGTGCGGGTTTGTGTCGCCGAGCCATTTCAGTAAGTGCTACAGCGCGTATTTCGGCTATCGGCCGTCCAAAGAGAAGCGCTTGGTCAAGTAGCGTTGAGGGCGAGCACTGCCACTGTGATTGTCACTGTGGCGAGCAGGCTTGCCCTGCGTTGGGTGGCGAAGCCGCCCCTCATTCAGACGACTCGGTGAGTCAGGTGTAACGGTATGGGGCTGCTGCGCAGCCCAACGCAGGGCAAGCCTGCTCGCCACAAAAACGGCAAAGACCTAAAAGCGCGCCAATCGGTAAGGGGCCAGGTCCGGCAGCACTATGCGCTTATCAAGCGTAACCAGTTGCACGACCATCTCCGCCGTCACCGCCGCCTGCGTCAACCCCAAATGCTGATGCCCAAACGCGAGCAGTACCTTGCCATCAGCCACCCGATCAATGATCGGCAGCGAGTCCGGCAGCGACGGGCGAAAGCCCATCCATGGGGTTGCGTCCCGGGTACTCAAGTCCTGGCGAAACAAGCCCTGGCTCAACCGGTGTAACTGCCAGGCGCGTTGCATATTGGCGGGGCGCTCCAGGCCTGCGAATTCGACCGTGCCGGCCAGGCGCAAGCCATCGTTCATGGGGGTCATGATAAATTTGCGCTCGAACGAGGTCACGGCAAAGGGCAAGCGCTGGTGTTCGTGGGGCAGCATCAGGTGATAGCCGCGCTCGGTGTCCAGCGGGACATGCTTGCCGGTGAGTGCAGCGGTGAGTTTGGCCGAATGGGCGCCGCAGGCGATCAGCACCTGGCGGGCAGTCAGGCTGCCTTGATCGGTCAGCAGCGATACGCCGTCCGATTCCAGGCGCCCATCGAGCACGCGTTGCTGCACAAACTGCACACCGCAAGCCTTGGCCGCGCTCACCAGTGCGCACACCACGCTGTACGGATCAATAAAATGCCCGGTACCCGGGAAGAACAGGCCGCCCTGGATCGCACCGTTCAGTTGCGGCGCGGCCTTGCGTATTGCCTCGCCCGACCAGAAATCCACCGGCACATTCTGCTGCTGCATGCGTTGGCGCAACGCGTCGATGGCTTCCCCGGACGCGGCACGCTCAAATACCAGCAACGAACCCTCGGCGCGCAACAGCTGCGGCTGCTCAATGGCCTGCAGCAGACGTTGCCAAGCGCCCAGGCTGGCCTCATTGAGCGCACGAATGCCCGCCACCGTGCGCCGGTAGTTCGCCGGGCGTAGGTTGAGCAACAAGCGCACGAACCAGGGCAGGGCGCGTGGCAGGTACTTCCAGTCCAGGCGCAACGGACCCATAGGGTCCATCAGCATGGCGGGCAGGCGCTTGAGGATCGACACGTCGGCAATCGGGAACACTTGCTCGGTGGCCAAATGCCCGGCGTTGCCATAGGACGCGCCCATGCCCGGCGCCTGTGGGTCGATGACCACCACGCGTTGGCCTTGACGGGCCAATTGCAGGGCGCAGGCGACGCCAATGATGCCGGCGCCAATCACAGCGATATCAGCACGGTTGCTGTCGCTCATCGTTCAGGCCTCTCTCTGGCCGTCGAGCAAGCGTCGCAACAGCAGCGGGTTGGCGTGTTGCAGCGCGGCGGGCAGCAAGCTGTCCGGGAAGTCCTGGTAACACACCGGGCGCAGAAAACGCAGGATCGCTGCGGTGCCGACCGAGGTGCTGCGCGAGTCGCTGGTGGCCGGGAACGGGCCGCCGTGGACCATGGCGTCGCACACTTCCACACCGGTCGGCCAGCCGTTGACCAGCAGGCGCCCGGCCTTGCGCTCCAATACCGGCAGCAGGGCTTGGGCGCGTGCCAGGTCGGCGCAGTCCAGGTGCAGTGTGGCGGTCAACTGGCCTTCCAACTGCTCGGAAACCTGGCGCACTTCTTCGTCATTGGCACACACCACGACCAAGGAGGCTGCGCCAAAGACTTCCGCCTGCAGATGCTCATTGCGCAAAAACGCGCTGGCCTGGGTCACAAACAGCTGCGCCTGGCCTTGATTCGGGCCTTGCGCCGCCAAGCCTTTGGCGGCGATTTGTGCGTGTTCAGTCAAGCTGCCGACGCCCGCTTCATAGGCCTGGAAAATACCTGGCGTCAGCATGGTCTGGGCGGCGCACGCCGGGAGCAACTCACTCGCCGTGGCGACAAAGCGCTCGAGTGCCGGGCCTGCGACCGCAACCACCAAGCCAGGGTTGGTGCAAAACTGCCCGGCGCCTTGGGTCAATGAGGCAACAAAACCTTGGGCCAACGCCTCTGCACGCGTGTGCAACGCCGCAGGAAACAGATACACCGGGTTGATCGAACTCATTTCCGCATACACCGGAATCGGCTCCGGCCGCGCTTGCGCCGCCTGGGTCAGGGCGATACCGCCGCTGCGTGAGCCGGTAAACCCCACGGCCTTGATACGCGGGTCGGTGACCAATGCGATGCCGACTTCGCGACCCGATCCATACAGCAGCGAAAACACACCGTCGGGCAAACCGCAGTCTTTAACGGCCTTGGCCAGCGCACGGCCGACCAGTTCGCTGGTGCCGGGATGCGCGCCATGGGCCTTGACGATCACCGGGCAACCGGCGGCGAGTGCAGAGGCGGTATCGCCGCCCGCTACTGAGAACGCCAAGGGGAAATTGCTCGCACCAAACACCGCCACCGGCCCCAGTGCGATGTGCCGCTGGCGCAGGTCTGCACGTGGCAATGGCTCACGCGCCGGTTGCGCGGTGTCGACGCGCACGTCCAGCCATTCACCGGCGCGCACCGTGCGGGCGAATGTGCGCAATTGCCCGCAGGTGCGGCCGCGTTCGCCCTGGATACGCGGGCGTGGCAGGCCGGTTTCGGCCATGGCGCGTTCGATCAACTCATCGCCGAGAGCTTCAATGTTGTCGGCGATGGTTTCAAGAAAGGCCGCACGTGCTGCCAGCGAGGTGTCGCGATAGCTGTCAAACGCCGCCCAAGCCAAGGCACAGGCCTGTTCGACATGCTCGCCAGCGCCGCCTGGGTAGGCGGGCGCCAGGGGCTGGTCGGTGGCGGGATTAATGGCCTGGATCGCTTCGCGATGGCCGCAGACTGCGTGCTGACCGATCAGCATCTTGCCCGTCAGAGTCATGGGGTGTCCTTGAAAAATGAGGGTTGGCCGCTGTGAGAACCACAGCGGCGCGCGAGGGTGTCAGGCCACGTTCTGTTCAGCCGACCAATTGGCGTACCACTGGCGGAACAGTGCGTACTGGTTTTCGGCGTAACGCTGTTGGGCGGTGCTGAGTGCGTCGGTTTCGTTGAAGTGCAGGGCGTAGCCCTGGTCGCCGTTGAGCACCATCAAATGCTTGTAATACAGCACCAGGTCGCAACCCTCGTCGAAGGACGACAGCACGGCCAGCGCGGCTTCCAGCTCACGTGCCAGGCGCCGGGCCTTGGCGTCGCCTTTGGCGGCTTTTTTGCTCAGGGCGACCAGTTGCAGCACTTCGCGCGGCAGTGCGTTGCCAATACCGGTGATGGCGCCGGTGGCGTTGCAGTTGACGAAGCCGTGTACCACTTGGGTGTCGACGCCGACCATCAGGGTCACGGCATCGTCCTGGGAGGTGATGTTTTCTGCCGCGTAGCGCAGGTCGGCGCCGCCGCCGAATTCCTTGAAGCCGATCAGGTTGGGGTGTTCACGGCGCAGTTCAAAGAACAGCTCGGCGCGGGTGGCGAAGCCGTAATACGGGCTGTTGTAGATCACTGCCGGCAGGTTCGGCGCGGCCTTGAGGATCGCCGAGAAGTGCGCCTTTTGCGCGGTGGCCGAAGCGCCACGGGACAGCACGCGCGGGATTACCATCAAGCCATGGGCGCCGACCTTGGCCGCGTGGGCGGCGTGGGCCACCGCTTCACGGCTGTTGACCGCGCCGGTGCCGACGATGGTCGGCACGCCAGCGGCAACCAAACGGGCCACGCCTTCCTGGCGTTCGGCTTCGGTCAGCAGCGGCCAGTCACCCATGGAACCGCAATACACCACGGCGCTCATGCCGATATCGATGAGTTCACGGCCCTTGGCGACCAGGGCGTCGAAGTCCGGTTTGCGTTCAGGCGTGCACGGGGTCATCAGTGCAGGGATGCAACCGGTGAAGATGTTGTCGCTCATTGTTCTAACTCCAGCGTTCAGTTAAATAAGGCCCGGGCTCAGATGCCCCAGGCAAAAGGGTCCTGTTCGTCGATCAGCAAGGTGCTGTCGGCGGTCATGTAGGCGCGGCCGGTGATGAAGGGGCGAATGCGCTCGCCATCCCATTCATAACGGCCTTCGAATTGGCTGCCGGTGATGCTGGCCTGCACCCAGGTGGCGCCGGGCGCGAGTTTGTCGTCAGCCGCCAGGCACGCGAGTTTGGCGCTGGTGCCGGTGCCACACGGTGAGCGGTCGTAGGCTTTGCCGGGGCACATGACGAAGTTGCGGCTGTCGGCGTGGGCGTCGTCGGCGAACAGTTCGATATGGTCGATCACTGCGCCGTCGGCACCGTGGATGCCTTGGGTTTCGAGGGCCTTGAGCATCGCCCAGGTGTAGTCGGTGAGGGTGTCGACGTTGTCCATCGCCAGCCTGTGGCCGTGCTGCGACACCAGGAAAAACCAGTTGCCGCCCCAGGCAACATCGCCATGCACCACGCCATAGCCCGGCACGTCCACCGGCACCTGCCGCTGATGACGGTAGGCGGGTACGTTGCGCAAGGTCACCGCGCCGTCGTCGTGCAAGGTGGCGGCTACCGGGCCGACCGGCGTGTCGATGGTGTGCACGCCGGGCGTTATGCGGCCCAAGTGGTGCAAGGAGGCGACCAGGCCGATGGTGCCGTGGCCACACATGCCCAGATAACCGGCATTGTTGAAAAAGATCACCCCGCAGGTGGCGCCTGGCGTGACCGGCGCGCAGTACAGCGCGCCGACCAGCACGTCATTGCCACGTGGCTCCAGCAGGCAGGCGCGGCGCCATTGATCGTGTTCGCTGCGCAACGTGTGCAACTGGTCGGCGATGGTAGCGCCGGCGAGCGCAGGGAAGCCGTCCATGACCAGGCGCGTCGGTTCGCCGCCGGTGTGGGAGTCGATAACATGCAGGCGCTTCATAACAGGCTCCATCAGTGAGTGGCTGGCGACAGTGGCGCGCTGTAATGCGCGTCGCTGACCGCTTCGCTTTCGTCGTCTTCGTGTTCCAGGCGCACCAGGTGCGCGGGCACGCCAGTGGCGGCGCCCCAGTAGTAAATGCCCAGGGCGCAGAGGGCGACGACCAGCGTGTCAAACGGGTGGCTGATCGCGCCGATGCCGCCGAAACTGCCGAGCTTGGACAGCAGGATAGTCACCGCGTAGAAGCCGATCAGCCAGGCCGACGAGCGCACTTGTTGCTTGAGATTCAGGTGCGCGGTCGGCACCCAGCGTGCGCACAGCAGGTACACCACAAACATCAGGATTTGCAGGCCAAGCAGCCACGACACGGTGCTCCAGCCGGACCAGTAAACGATCAGCGCGGCGATGATGAACGACAGCGGGCCGAGCACCGCCATGCCCTTGACCCGGAACGGCCGGGCCATGCCGGGCGCATTGCGGCGCAGCGCCGCGACGGTCACCGGGGCCACGGCGTAGCTTAAGATCAGCGCCGCCGACACCACATTGATCAGTGCTTCCCAGGACGGAAACGGCAGGGTCCAGAACACCGACAAACCAAAGGTCAACCACAGCGCCGGGCGCGGGATGCCGGACTTCTCATCAATGCGCGTAAAGATCTTGAAAAACGTGCCGGTCTGCGCCCAGCCGTACACCACACGCGGCGTGGCATTCATGTAGATATTGCCGCAGCCGCTGGGTGAGATCACCGCATCGGCCACCACCAGGTAGGCCAGCCAACCCACGCCCAACGCCAGGGCAATATCACGATAAGGCAGCGCCAGTTGCTTGCTGATACCCGCCCAGCCATCGGCCAGCATCTCGGTCGGCACGCCACCGAGGAAGGCGGTTTGCAGCAGCACATAGATGGCAGTCGACAGCAGCACGGAGAGGATCAAGGCAATCGGAATCGTGCGTTGCGGGTTCTTTACTTCACTGGCCACCGAGATGATCGGCGTGAGGCCCAGGTAGGCAAAAATCACTCCGCCGGCCGACACCGCCATCTCGATGCCCGACAGGCCAAACGGGGCAAAACCCTGGGTCTGGAAATTCGCCGGTTTGAAGAAGGTGAACAGCACACCAATCACCAGCAGCGGCACGATGAACTTGAATACGCTGACCAGGTTATTGGCGATGGCGAAGGTCTTCACACTGCGGTAATTGAGCACAAAGAACAGGCACAGCAGTGCAAATTGCACCAACCAGCCCAGGGTGGTCGGGTCGCTGGAACCGACCTTGGTCAGCTCGGGAAACCAGGCCGCGGCGTATTGGCGCGAGGCGACCACTTCGATCGCCACCAGGCTGGAGAACGCGATCAGCGTGATAAAGCCCATCAGGTAGCCCAGCAGCGGGCCATGGGAATACACCGGGTAACGCACCACGCCACCGGCGCGGGGCAGGGCGGCGCCGAGTTCGCAGTACACAATGCCCAGCAGCAGCACGGCGAAACCGCCGATCAGCCAGGAAATAATCCCCGCCGGGCCGGCGATGGCGGACACGTGGCTGGCCGCAAACAACCAGCCCGAACCGAAGATGGCGCCTAACCCGATAAAGGTCAGGTCCATCAGTGAAAGTTGTTTCTTGAACTTGCCTTGAGCAGACATGGCGGCGCCTTCTTGTGAGTTATTGGATAGGCATGCAGTGGCGATATCCTGAACCGATCAAGGGCGCTGCGATTGATGTTTTGCGTTGATGTGAATGACGAATTCGGCACAGTTTGAATGCGTAGATCCAGGCTTTTTTTTGTGGGAGCTGGCTTGCCTGCGATTGCATCACCTCGGTTTGCCTGAATGACCGAGGCGTCTGCATCGCAGGCAAGCCAGCTCCCACATTTTTGATCGAGTGTGGCTTCCAAGGCTGCCACAACCTTGTGTAGATACTCAGGCTGGCATAGGGCAATCTGCTTAAGAAAAATGGAGTGCAGGCCATGCTGCCCAGTGCATTTGCGAGCTTTCTACAGACCAACCGCCCCAACAGCATCGAGCAACTATTGGCGGGGGTCGCGCAGTTGTTGCCCTTGCTCGACGTAATCCCCAACGCGGCGATTTTCATCAAGGATATCGACGCCCGCTACGTCCTCGCCAACCACACCCTGGTGCAACGCTGCGGCCTCAAACAGTTGCAGCCGCTGCTGGGTAAGACCAGCGCCGAAGTGTTCCCTGCACAATTGGGGCCGGGCTACACCGAGCAGGACCGGCGCGTGCTGCAGCAGGGTTTTGTGCTAGAAGACCAGCTAGAGCTGCACCTGTATGGCAGCCGCGAACCGGGCTGGTGCCTGACGCACAAATGGCCGCTGTACAACGACAAGGGCGCGATCATCGGCCTGGCGGGTATTTCGGTGGACCTGCAATCGGCCAGCGAAAAGCATCCGGCCTACCAGCGCCTGGCCGCCGTGGATGAGCACATTCGCCAACATTTCAACCGCCGTGTCACCCTCGGCGAGCTGACCCGCATTGCCGGGATTTCCGTGGCGCAACTGGAGCGCTACTGCAAACGTGTATTCCACCTCACACCCCGGCAGATGATCCAGAAGGTGCGCCTGGAGCATGCGCACCGGCTGTTGCACACCGACCTGCCGATCACCGAGGTGGCGCTGCAATGCGGCTACACCGACCACAGCGCATTTACCCGCCAGTTCAAGGCATTGACCGGGTTTACGCCCAGGCAGTACCGGCAATTGGAGTAAATGCAACGAATCAAGGCCTCCGCCGCTCCTATGCTTACCAATCACCTTTTCACGGCAATAGGAAACAGGCTTATGACGGCGGCGGATAACGATCATGTGAACTGGCTGGTGCAACAATCCATGCTCAATGCGGCGCGTCAGCGGGCAAGGCTGTACAGCGGGCAAGGGCGTTTGTGGCAGCAGCCGTATGCGCAGACCCGGCCGCGTGATGCCTCAGCGTTGTCGTCGGTATGGTTCACCGCTTATCCGGCCTCGATTGTGACCCGTGAGAACGGCACGGTGCTCGAAGCCCTGGGCGATGAAAGCCTGTGGCAGGCGTTGTCGAAGATCGGCATCCAGGGCATTCACAACGGCCCGCTGAAAAAGTCCGGCGGGCTCGACGGCACACGGCATACGCCGACCATCGATGGCAATTTCGACCGCATCAGCTTCGAGATTGACCCACAGCTGGGCACCGAAGCGCAGTTGCAGGCCCTGACGCGCATGGCCGCCGCGCACAACGCGGTGATCATCGACGATGTGATCCCCTCCCACACGGGCAAGGGCGCGGACTTCCGCCTGGCCGAGATGGCGTATGAGGACTATCCGGGGCTCTACCACATGGTCGAGATCCGCGAGGAAGACTGGCCGCTGTTACCTGACGTCGCCGAAGGGCGTGATGCGCAGAACCTCAGCCCCGCGCAGGTGGATGCGCTGCGCGACAAGCATTACATCGTCGGCCAGTTGCAGCGGGTGATCTTCTTCGAACCCGGCGTCAAGGAAACTGACTGGAGTGCAACCCCGGTGGTCATCGGTGTGGATGACAAGCCGCGCCGCTGGGTGTACCTGCATTACTTCAAGGAAGGCCAGCCGTCGCTGAACTGGCTGGACCCCTCGTTTGCCGCGCAGCAGATGATCATCGGCGACGCCCTGCATGCCATTGATGTGATGGGCGCCAAGATCCTGCGCCTGGACGCCAACGGCTTCCTCGGCGTGGAACGCAAGCTGGACGGCACTGCCTGGTCGGAAAGCCACCCGTTGTCGATCACCGGCAACCAGTTGCTGGGCGGGGCGATTCGCAAGGCGGGCGGGTTCAGCTTTCAGGAGTTGAACCTCACTGTCGACGATATTGCCGCCATGTCCCACGGCGGCGCCGACCTGTCCTATGACTTCATCACGCGCCCGGCGTATCAGCATGCGTTACTGCTGGGCGACACCGAATTTCTGCGCCTGATGCTGCGTGAGATGCACAGCCAGGGCATTGACCCAGGCTCTTTGATCCATGCGCTGCAAAACCACGATGAGCTGACCCTGGAGCTGGTGCATTTCTGGACCCTGCACGCCCACGACAGTTACCTCTACCAAGGCCAGACGTTCCCCGGCAACAGCCTGCGTGAGCATATCCGCGAGCAGATGTACGAGCGCCTGGCCGGCGAGCATGCGCCGTATAACCTCAAGTTCGTCACCAATGGGGTTTCCTGCACCACCGCCAGCATTATCACGGCGGCCCTGGGCATCCGTGACCTGGAGGCGATCACGCCGGCCGATATCGAGCAGATTCGCCGGATCCATGTGCTGCTGGTGATGTACAACGCCATGCAGCCTGGGGTGTTTGCGTTGTCGGGTTGGGACCTGGTCGGCGCGTTGCCGTTGGCGGCCGATGCGGTTGCGCACTTGATGGGCGATGGCGACACGCGCTGGATTCATCGCGGCGCCTATGACCTGGTGGATTTGAACCCGGATGCTGAGCTGTCCGCCGGCCAGATGCCGCGCGCACAAACCTTGTACGGCAGCCTCAACAGCCAGTTGCAGGACCCGGACTCGTTTGCGTCCCAGTTGCAGAAAATTCTCGCCGTGCGCAACGCCTACGGAATCGCCGCCAGCCGCCAGATCCTGGTGCCGGATGTCGAACATCCCGGTTTGCTGATCATGGTTCACGAGTTGCCAGCGGGGAAGGGCACGCAAATCACCGCGCTCAATTTCGGCTCTACGGCGCTGACCGAAACCCTGCACCTGCCCGACATTGCGCCGGGGCCGGTGGTGGACATCATCAATGAGCGGGTCGAGGGCGATCTCACCGCTGAAGGTGAGTTCACCATCACGCTGGACGCATATGAGGGGCTGGCGCTGCGGGTGGTCAGCCTGTCGCCGATGCTTTAGGGGCGCGAAGCGCTGATCGCCTGGTCGATCAGCGCTGATTATGCATTTGCCGGGAGAATGAATAACATGCCATTTACGCATTATTAAATAAACTAATATGCGCTTGATGAATTTTGTTGTTCGGGCTAGCGTAGTGCCAATGGCCACTTTCGAGCACCGGCCACTGACCTGCCGAGGAATTTCCCATGCCTTTAGTTCGAATCGACCTGGCCGCCGACACCTCCACTGAAACCGCCGCTGCGATTGGCGATGTGGTCTACGCCGCCATGACCAGCGTGGCCAATGTGCCTGAACACGACAAATTCCAGATCATCAATCGTCACGCCAAGGATGAGTTGGTGTATCCGGCGGCGGGTTATCTGGGGGTTACCTACACGCCGAATATCGTGTTTATCCAGGTGACCTGGAGCGCCGGGCGTAGCATCGCGGTAAAAAAGGCTTTTTATAAATGTATCGCTGAGGGCATCCACGCCAAAACCGGGCTGCGCAAAGAGGATGTGTGGATCAACCTGGTGGATGTGAAACGCGAGGATTGGTCGTTTGGCAACGGAGAGATGCAGTACGTGCCCGACGAGTGAGGCAGGCCCGCAAGCAGGCGGCGACTCAGTGATGAGTCGCCGCCGTTTTTATTGGGCGTTCAACGCTTGTAGAAACTGGGTGTGTTTCAGCGTTTGCGAGAACATGGGCAAGGTGAAGTTCTCGGCGGCGTGTTGTTGCTCATCACTGAAGGTCGCGGTGCAGTCGGTCAACGTCACCACGTCGTAGCCTTTCTCATAGCCCGAACGAACCGTGCCTTCAACGCAGCAATTGGTCAAAAAGCCTGCGACGACCAGGTTCTGGATGCCGTTGTTGCGCAGCACCAGGTCCAGGCCGGTGGTGGCAAACGCATCCAGGCCGCGTTTGCCTTCTATGAGGATGTCAGCCGGCTCACGGGTGAGCGCCTCGCTGATTTCGGCGCCCCAGCTGCCGGCCCGGAAGGCACTGCCGTCTGCCACACCCTTGAGAATGCCGTAGGAGCGGTGCGTCAGCTCGGGGTAGCCGTCGGCAAATTGAATCGGCATATGGATGATCTTCACACCGAGTTTTCGGGCTTGCTCAACGGTGGTTGCAGTGTTCGCCAGCATGTCGGTGCTGTGCATGACGCCTTTGACCGCGTCGTGAAACACCCCACCCGCAGTGGTGAAGTCATTTTGGAATTCAATCAGGACCAATGCGGTTTTCGTCGGGTTCATAGTGATGCTCCGTCAGGTGGTTTTTTCACTACAGCAGTTATAGGCGCCAAATCCAAGGGCCGCACTTTTCGTGTGGGAGCGGGCTTGCCCGCGAATGCGGTGGGTCAGTCAAAATCCAGGTGTCTGACACAGCGTATCCCCCATAAAAGCCGCCAGTCATAAGATAGTAACGCTGCCCAGGCACAGTGGCGCACCGGTACTCGGACGTCCCTTTGTGCGGATTGAATCATGCTGCGAAACATCGGCTTTTGGCTGGGCCTTTTCATGTTGACGCCTGGGTTGGCCCTGGCTGCCCCCGCCAGTTTTGTGACGCGGGACATTACATTTGCCAATGCTGATGTTGCACTGGCCGGCACGGTTTACCTGCCCGAGCATCCAGTAGCCTGCGTGGTGCTGGTACACGGTTCCGGCCAGGTGCCGCGTATGAGTAGTTTTGCCACAACCCTGGCCCAACGTGGCATCGCGGTGTTGACCTACGACAAACGCGGCGTCGGGCAATCTGGCGGTGTGTACGCTGGCCCGGAAGTCGGCGGCAATAACCTCGACGCTTCCAATCTGGCGGCGCTGGCGGGTGATGCGAATGCGGCGCTCGTGGTGTTATCCACCACGCTTGCGGCCAACCCAGTGCCCGTTGGGCTGGTGGGTTTCAGCCAGGCGGGCTGGATCATTCCCCTCGCCGCCGAGCGTAATCGGAGCATCAACTTCATGGTGCTATTCAGCGGCCCACTGCTGACGACACTTGAGCAGCTACGGTTCCAGTTTCTGACCCAGGGCAAGGCAGATTTCTGGCATACCCACAGCGAGGCCGATGCCCGCCAACATATCGCGCAAGACCCGGACCGCTATGATTTTGCCGCTACCGACCCACGCGACGCACTCGCCAGCATCTCGGTGCCGGGGCTATGGTTGCTGGGCGGCCAGGACCTGCAAACCCCGGCGTTCATGGCCATCGAACGGCTGGGTGCGCTTAAAGCCCAGGGCAAACCCTTTGAATACCGGCTGTATCCCGAGTTGGGGCACAACGTCTCGCCCGGCGGTGCAGGCCAGTCGGTTGATGATACGGTTAAGTGGATCAAGGGCGTGAAGCTAACCCGTTAACCGCATTCATTTGGCATCGTGAAAGATGATGCCCAGCGTGTGGCGCTCTCCGCGATGCAGGCGGCTCACCCCATGACGCACGCTGACTGTGCAAAAATCACGCGCGGAACGTGCCGGGCGGCTGTTGACGGCAAAGATCAGTGCCTGGCCTTGTTCAAGGGGCACTACCTCAGCCCGTGCGGGTTTGCTGGAGCCGGAGTGGGTGAGGACGAACTCACCCCCTTCGAAGTCCACACCTGGCTGATCCAGCAGAAACACCGCCTGAAACGGAAACACCTGCTCGCCATACAAGTCCTGGTGCAGGCAGGTGTAGTCATTTTGCCGATAGCGCAGCATCAGCGGCGTGGGCCTGCATTGGCCGGCCTGGTGACATAGCGCTTTGAATTCCACATGGGTGTCGGGGAATCGTTGATTCATCTTCAGCGCCGCGTGCCAGCGGTTGGCGACTGGTGCGAGGCGCGCGTAAAGATGCGAGCGCAGGCTGTCGACGAGTGCCGGCAGCGGGTAGCGAAAGTACTGGTATTCGCCACGCCCGAAGGCGTAGCGCTCCATGACGATGCGGCTGCGAAAGTGGCTTTCATCGGCATAGAGTGCCGCGAGTTGCCGGCAAGTTTGCCGAGTCAACAGTCGTGGCAGCAGGGCGAAGCCGTCGTTCATCAAGGCCGCTTCGATCATTGGCCAATCGAGATTTTCCAGGTGAGTGTTCATAAAGGCTGCTGAAGTTTCCATTGGCGATACTCGGCCGGCATGCACACGGCGCAAGGGCGATAGCCCGCTGCGATGGCGCTGGATTGATTGAGGAAAAACACCCGGTGCTGCACATAGCAGCCACGGGCGATGGCGTACAGTGCCGCACGGCAATCCAGCGTGCCGTAGCGTTTACCGCGTCGATGACCAGCCAACGTGCCCGGTTCGGCGCTTGAGTAGGCTTGGCCATCGCTGCCCAATAGCCGCCACATGCGCTCGTCAGTCATGCGCCGCCCCAGGGCATAAGTGAAAACTGAGCAAAAAACCGCGCCGTTCGCCGCTTCGGACGCTGCTGATCGCGTGTTTCATATTCACCCGGTAGTAACCCTTGCTGCCCTTGAACGGGCGGTGTGCCGTGGTGATCACGGCCAGATCGCCGCGCTGCAACGGCACCACCATCGGCCGCGATTGCATTCTGGGGCGTTGCTCGGTAAGGACACATTCGCCGCCGGTGAAATCCTCGCCGGGCGCAGACAGCACGCCGGCCAACTGAAATGGAAATACGTGCTCGCCCTCGGCGTCCTTCCCCAGCGCCTGGTGCTCGTCTTTGCGCAGGCATGTCAGTTGGGGCAGTGCTTGCTGCTGGCCGACGGCGCGGCACTGCGCATGAAAGTCGGTGAGTTGGGGAGGGTAGCGGTAGGGCAGTTGCAGGATGTCGTTCCACCGGTTGGAAAGCTGTGCCAATGGCGGATAAAAGCCGTTCAGTAGGTGGGTGAACAAGCCTGGGACCTCAAGCCCGAACATGCCGGGCAGCACGACGAAACCTTCGCGGTCGAGTTCCAGGCCGATGGTTTGCCAATCCAGGTGTACCAGGGTGGCGGCAAGGGGAGTCATGAAAGCCTCGGTCACTGTGCATTTGCGCCAGTGTAGGCAGGCGCCAACCCACTGAAACTCCGGTTCTTGCGACGCAATTCTCCCTGGCTGACCGAACATTGATCTCGATCAGGTGCCCCGCCTGACAGGCCTTTTAACCTTGCGCTTCCATCAAAGGCCAGGGACGGCTCAATGCGAGCCTGTGGCCGTGCACCTCAAGGAAGAGTCTGCCATGCGATCACTGAAGATCATCTTGTTGTCCTCTGCATTCAACGGTTTGACCCAACGGGCCTGGCTGGATTTGCGCCAGTCTGGGTTTGACCCCAGCGTGGTGCTGTTCACCGATGAAGCCACGGTGTGCCGGCAAATCGAGGCGGCGGACGCCGACCTGGTGATCTGCCCGTTTCTCAAGGACCGCGTGCCGCAGCAGTTGTGGAGCAACCTCGACCGCCCGGTGGTGATCATTCATCCGGGGATTGTCGGTGACCGTGGCGCCAGCGCGTTGGACTGGGCCATCACCCAGCAGGCCCGTCGCTGGGGCGTCACCGCGTTGCAGGCGGTGGAGGAGATGGACGCAGGGCCGGTCTGGTCGACCTGTGAGTTCGACATGCCCGCCGAGGTGCGAAAGGCCGAGTTGTACAACGGCCTGGTGAGTGACGCTGCGATCACCTGTATTCGCTACGTGGTGGAAAAATTCACCCGTGGTGTGCTCCCTGCGCCACTGGATTACACGCAGCCCAACGTTATCGGGCGCTTGCAGCCGAACATGAAGCAGGTAGACCGTGCTTTCAGCTGGCACGACTGCGCGCGCTTCATCAAACGCAGCATCGACGCCGCCGACGGCCAGCCGGGTGTGTTGGCCAGCATCCAAGGCGAGCAGTACTACTTGTACGACGCGCACCTGGATGCACGCCGGGGCCTGCCGGGTGAAATGCTCGCGGTACAGGATGATGCGGTATTGGTCGCAGCCGGCGATCAGAGCGTGTGGGTCGGCTCACTTAAACGCAAGGCCCAGCCAGGCGAGGAAACCTTCAAGTTGCCGGCCCGTCACGTGTTGGCCGGGCGCCTGGCGCGTGTGCCCGTGCTGGACAGCTCAATTGCCCACCAAGCCTTCAATGAACAGGCCTATCAACCGATTCGCTACCGTGAATGCGGCGATGTCGGCGAATTGACCTTCGAGTTCTACAACGGCGCCATGAGCACTGAACAATGCCAGCGGCTGGTCGCTGCACTGCGCTGGGCCAAGGCACGGAACACCCAGGTGCTGCTGATCAAAGGCGGGCGCGGCAGCTTTTCCAACGGCGTACACCTCAACGTCATCCAGGCCGCACCCGTGCCGGGGCTGGAGGCTTGGGCAAATATCCAGGCGATCGATGATGTGTGCCAGGAACTGCTGACCGCCCGGCAACTGGTGGTCAGCGGCCTGACCGGCAGTGCCGGTGCCGGCGGTGTAATGCTGGCCCTGGCGGCCGATATCGTCTTCGCCCGTGCCGGCGTAGTGCTCAACCCGCATTACAAGAGCATGGGCCTGTATGGCTCCGAATACTGGACCTACAGCCTGCCGCGTGCGGTGGGCAGTGAAATTGCCCATAAGCTCACTGAAGAGTGCCTGCCGATCAGCGCCATTCAGGCACAGCAGTGGGGCATGGTGCAGGACATTGGGCCACGTTGCCCGAGTGCGTTCAGTGCATGGTTGCTGCAAGCGGCCCAAGGCGCGCTGAGCGATGAGAAATACGCCGCGCAACGCATGCGCAAAGCCACTATCGACCTTGAGCCAATGGATCGCTGCCGCCAAAACGAGTTGGCCCAGATGGAACTGGACATGGTGCACAACCGCCAGCAGTTTGCCGAGAAGTGCCGCAACTTTGTGTTCAAGCGTAAAGCCTGCCAGACGCCGCAACGGTTGATTGCGCCGTGGGCGTTGGCGCGTAAGGGCGAACTGGTCGACTGAGCGGTACTGCGGTTTTAGTCCCAGTCCTATTTGTTTCTGTTTTGGCGCTGATAAGCTTTTTTCCTGAAACAATCTCGGGAAATTTTTGTCATGATCCAAAATGCCGTCGTGCCCAACGAGTTCAGCGCGCTACGTGTCGTCACGTTGGCATCCGATGCTGCCTGTGCGCATCGGCTCGCCTTCGCCTTGAGCAGCATGGGGGTAACTCCGATTGCCAATATTGGCACCTTGAGCGCCGTTGAGGCTTGGCTGCGCGAGTCCCCGATCGACGTCATTGTCTGCGAAATTCGCCCAGAGTGCGGTGATGGGCTGATGTTGCCGAGCCTGCTCAGGGGGCTGCACGAAGCAGGCACACTGGCCCGGTTGCCCTGCATCTTCTGGACCGGAGAGACGGCCTTGGACGCGCCCGCGGGCGAGGTCGACGTGACCCGTAAAACGCCTGCAAGCCCGCTCTGGATCAAGTACATGGGCGGGGTTGCGGTCAGTGCGCTGGAGTCCCATGCGCGGTTGGCGCGAACGGCGGGGATCTCCGTGCAAATCCTGCGCGAAGGCGCAACCCTGGCGCTGGGCGACGCCTTGCGCGCGGTCGTGCTGACGCGCGCGCAGCCGGATGCAAGGCTGAATATGAACACTTTTGATGACTTGGCCGAAGATGAGGTGATCAACGCGCTGACCACAGGCGAGGGCTTGCGTTTTGTGTTCCAACCGCAATTTGAGCTGCTGAGCCGGCGTATCGTGGGGGCCGAAGCGCTGGTGCGTTGGAAGCATCCACGATTTGGGGAAATCCCCCCTTCGGTATTGATGCCCTTGGTCAACCGCTTGGGCCTGGACCTGCTGCTGTTCAGCCTGGTGGAGATGTGGACGATCAAGGCCATGCTCGCGCTCAAACGCGAACATATCGGGATTCCCATTGCTGTAAACGCGTCGGCTAAAACCATTTGCACCCCCGATTTCTCCGAGCGCCTGGCCGCGCGGATGCGCCAGGCCGGCCTGCCGAACCGGCTGCTGAAAATCGAGCTTACTGAAGATGTACCCGAACCGGATGAGCTCTACCTATCCGCCTCGTTGACGGCGATTCGGGCCAAGGGGTTCCAGGTATCGATGGACGACTTCGGCACGGGCGCTGCTACGTTGAACCTGTTGGCGAACCTGTCGTTTGATGAGATGAAAATCGACGGATCGTTTGTGCGTGGGGTTGAACAGCACTCGTCTTCACGCAAAGTCATTGCCGGTATTGTCAATTGGGCGCGACTGCTCAGTTTGAATTTGGTGGCTGAGGGCATCGAAGACGAGTCGACGATTGCGTTGCTCTATCGTTTGGGTTGCCGAGTGGGGCAGGGTTACGCGTTGGCTCGCCCAATGGAAATGGACGATTTCTTGAACTTTGTTATTCAGCGGGAAAATAGTGCTGGTGCTGAGCGCTTTTAGGAGTGATCTGATACCCGAATGAGTGCCCGTGCATTAACTTTCGCATCCGCTCACTGTTTAAGAACTATCGGTTGCTGAGTTGGTTTGGCTGTTGTTATGTGTGTTATGTGCGATTGTTCAATATCACGGATGCCGTTGATTTTATAGGTTCGTCTGCGATGACGAGAACTTACTAAAGATGAGAATGTTGCAGGCCTCATCCTTTTGCTCGTTATAAAGAGTGCCTTCCACGTTATGAAATGCTTAAGAATTGCTTTGCTCGATGATCATGCAATCGTGCGGCACGGGTTAATCAATCGATTGCAGCAGGAACCTGATTTTGAAGTGGTGGGTGTCTACGCCCGCAGCCGTGAAGCGATGGCTGGGCTCGCGTTGCTGCCCGCCGATGTGCTGTTGCTGGATTTCGTGCTCGGGCCCAGTGAACTGGACGGCATCTTGTTGATTCGTGCGTTGCGAGTGAAGTACCCGCAATGCCGCATTCTGATGTTCTCCACGCACCACGATGCCGCCACCGTGATCCTGGCCCTGCGTGTCGGCGCGCGCGGGTTTCTTGGCAAGGGTGAAGATATCAACCAGTTGATCAGTGCGGTTCGGTTGGTGGCATCCGGGGAGGTCTACCTGAGCCCGGACATGGCCTACCGGGTAGCCGAAGCGACGGCGGTGAACCATATCGGTGACGATCAGAACCGCGATGAAGCCTTGCGTTTTGTCAGCCTTTCCGCGCGTGAACAGGACGTGATTCGGTGTTACTTGACGGGTATGACCATTACCGATATCGCCGAAAAATTCAATCGCAGCATCAAGACCATCAGCTCACAAAAAGCCTCGGCGTTTCGCAAGTTGGGCGTGGTATCGAACAATGAGTTGTTCAGGATCAAACACATTATTGATGGTATTTGATCCTGGTTTCCGACACCCAGCAACGAGCGGGGTGTGATTTACCGATCCTTGCTTATACTCAAAGACGGGTTGAACGTTGTAGCGGTGGGGTATCCCCGTATTCCGACAGCGTTGTGCCGAGTGGGTCGATCACGATGAAACCAATACGTATTGCTTTGCTGGATGATCACGCAGTTGTTCGACACGGGCTAGCCGCCACGTTGGCGGCCGAGGCGAACTTTGAAGTGGTTGGCATTTATGCGCGCAGCCGCGACCTGATCGCCGGCCTCGCCTCGGCGCCAGCAGACCTGCTGCTGCTGGACTTCTCCCTGAACCCTGACGAGCTGGACGGGGTCTCACTGATCCGCGCCTTGCGGGTCAAATTTCCCAGCTGTCATATCCTTGTTTTGTCCACGCATCACGACCCGGCGACGGTCAGCCTGGCCATGCGTGTCGGTGCCCGTGGCTTTGTCGGCAAGGGTGAAGAAATGGCGCAGTTGGTCAAGGCCATCCGCAAGGTGGCGGCGGGTGCGGTGTACCTGAGTACCGACATGACCTACCGCCTGGCGGAGACGGTGACCAGCGATACTGGTCAAGGCCGTGGCGATGCGCCTGACGCGTTGGTCCAGGCGGAGTTGACCAGCCGTGAGCAGGAAGTCATTCGCTGTTACCTGGCGGGCATGACGGTGAGTGAGATTGCCGAGAAATTCAACCGCAGCATCAAAACCATCAGCACCCAGAAAACCGCAGCGTTTCGCAAGCTTGGGGTCACCTCGAACAACGAGCTGTTCAAGCTGAATAAACTCATCGGCACGCCATGACAATCGGGTTGTGGAGGGCAGTGCTATTGGCGCTGATTGTGCTGGGCTCGCCGCTCGTCTGTGCGGCTGCCGTCGCGCTGAGCGACGAGCAACTGCAGTGGATAGCACTGCAGCCGGTGTTGCGCGTCGGGGTGGTGGAGGGCTTGATTCCGTTCGAGTACATGAACGGTGGAGAACTGCGCGGGCGGTCCATGCAGTATTTGCAGTTCGTGACGGCCGCTACGGGCCTTCGTTTCAGCTACGTGCCCGGAAATACAATGGCCGCACGCGAAAACATGCTGCTGGCAGGGCAGGTGGACCTGCTGTCCTCATACTTGCGCTTTCGCTCTGAGCCTGCAACCAAGGGCATTGTTGCGCTGGTTTACCACACCACCTCGCCCATCATCGTCACGCGTGTCGACAGCCCGGGTGTCTTCGACCTTGAACAACTACAGGGCAAAAACGTGATGATTCCCGATGTGGAATATTACGAGACGATATTCCGGGACAAGGCGACCAAGTCCCATCTGATCAGAAGCACCTCGGCCCTGCAGATGCTGACCATGGTGAAGGAGGGCAAGGCCGATGCGGTAGTGGCCTCGGAAACCTTTTTAATGCCTTACCTGTATCGACAATTCCAGGGCGTGCTGGAAGTTTCCGGCGTGGTCGGCAGCCAGATGCTGGATGTGAGCATGGCCGTGCGCGCTGATGACCTCATGTTGCGCTCCATACTTGAAAAGGTACTGGGCTCCATAACGGCGGAGCAGCGCAATGATATCTATGAGAATTGGTATCACGACCTGGAAGTGGACGTGCCGTCCCTGTCAAACATCGTCAATCATTATGCGCATGTGTTCATCCTCGGCGTGTTGGCGTTGGCCAGCCTTTGCGCGCTGGTCTATCGCGGTCATCGGTTGCGCCGGCGGGCGTTGCGCAATGAACAAGAAAAATCCATGTTCCTGGCGGTCATGAACCATCAAATACGTTCGCCCATGAACGCAGTGCTGGCGGCGATGGAGTTACTGGGGCACACACGGCTCAATCAGCAACAACGCCACTTTGCCCAGCTGGCAAATAGTGGCGCCGACGCGATGCTGCATTTGCTGGACGATGTGCTTGAAACCTCCGGGTCGCAGGTCAAGCCGAAACGCCTGAAGGTCGAGTCGACCGATGTGACAGCGTTGGTGCAGGCAGTCGTCGGGCTGCATCGCCTGCGGGCCAGGGAAAAACGCCTGGAGCTCAATGCGCATATCCAAGAGGCGTTGCCCCTGTTGATGCTCGACAGTGCGCGCCTGACGCAAATCCTGCATAACCTGCTCTCGAATGCGATCAAGTTTACCGATGCGGGCAGTATTGATATCGACGTGCGCCAGGTTGGCCTGGACGCGAGCAACGGCCGCTTGCAGATCGAGGTCCGCGACACCGGCATCGGCATTTCGGCGGCGGTTCAGGCGTCGTTGTTTCGACCCTACGCGCAGCATAGCCAGTCATACAAACGCGCGGGCGGCTCAGGCTTGGGGCTGGTGATCTGCCAGCAGTTGGTCAACTTGATGCACGGGACGTTGACGCTCAAGAGCGCGCCGGGCGCGGGCACCACGGTGACGATCTGCTTGCCCGTGATAAACGCCCCGCAACCCCTTGCATCGCAACCGGCAGAGGCGCCATTAACGGCAAACGCTGGCAAAGCATTGCAGATCCTTGTGGTGGAGGACACCCGGGCGAACCAGCAGGTGTTGGGCGCGCAAATCAACAGCTTCGGCAGCCTGCCGGTGATAGCCGGCGATGCCGCCCAAGCCCGCGCCTTGTTTGTGCATACCCGTTACGACCTGGTCCTGATGGACTGTGATCTGCCGGACCAGGATGGCTACAGCCTGACCCGCGAACTGCGCGGATTCGAACAGCAGGTGGGCCGACTGCGTTGCCCGATCATTGCCATCTCTGCCTTGACCGGTGAGCAACATCTTCAGCGCTGCCTGGCGGCGGGAATGGACGCGGTGTTGAGCAAGCCTATTCGCCTGGAGCCATTGCGCGGGGTGATTGAGCGTTGGTGCGACGTCACACTGGCAGACCCTCGGTTAAACCTGATGGCCCCTGTGCTGGACCAGGCCGGGATCAATCGCGAAGTGGCCGCTGACCTGGGCAGCCTGACCAAAGCGCTTGCGCTGTGTGATCGCTCCTCCGCTCTGCACGTGACCCACCGTTTGCACGGCGCAGCGCTGATCATGGAATGGTCGGCGATGGGTCAGGCTGCCGAAAACCTGCAGAACCTGCTGCGCGCGCAGTCGGGATGGGATGACCCGGCGTATGCGCAGGCTTTGCGGTTGCTGCTCCAGCAATGGCGTGACCTGGGCGGCGATCGGCAGGTTGATGCACTGCCTGCCACTCGTTCGCACCGGATGCTGCCTTGATGTGGCGCTTGTTGGCGGTGTTGGCGCTGATGGGCCAGATTGGTCTGTGTGTTGCGCAAGCCAACGCGCCGGCGTTGGCGTTGACACCACAGGAACTCGATTGGATTGCAGCCCACCCGGTATTGCGTGTGGGGGTGTTCGATAACCTGTTGCCCTTTGAGTACATCAGCGGTGGCGAACTGCGAGGGCTGTCGGCCAAGTACCTGGACTTGATCGCACGGCGTACGGGGCTGCGTTTCAAGTCTGTGCCGACTACCTCACGCAGTGCGCGCAAAGACATGCTGCTCAGTGGTGAGGTGGATATCTTGTCCACCCGGCGCCGGTCGGACGACCCTGCTGAAGATCGCGGCGTTCTCTATACCGCGCCTTACAACACCAGCTCGACCATCCTTATCAGCCGTTTTGACGACCAGCCGTTTGCCGAACTGGGCCAGCTCGCCGGCAAACGCCTGGTGATGCTGGGGCGTGAAGGCTATTCGGCGTTTTTGCGTGAGCGGGCGCCGGGCATCACGATCATTTCGGCCCAGAACGCGATCGACATGATGGCAATGGTCAAGGACGGCGATGCGGACGCCGCCATTGCTTCGGAGTGGTTGCTGATCCCGTATCTGTCTCGCCAGTACCAGGGCGTGCTGCAGGTTTCCGGTGTGGTGCCCGAGCAGCGTACTGGGGTAAGCATGGCGGTGCGCGACAACGACGTGATTTTGCTATCGATTCTGCAGAAGGTACTGGGGTCCATTTCGGGCGATGAGCGCCAGGCGATCTACGATGCCTGGTTCGCGGACATGAACCTCGATATCCCGCCCATCAAGGCCATCCTTGATCACTACAAAAGTGAGTTGTGGTTGCTGCTCAGCAGCGTGCTGATACTCATCACGCTGGTGTGGCAAAGCCGCGTGCAACGCCGGCGCGCCATCCATAACGAACGGGAGAAGGCGATGTTCCTGGCGGTTATGAGCCACGAAGTCCGTTCGCCCATGAACGCAATACTGGCCGCTGTTGAGTTGCTGGAGCACACCGCACTTGACGAACAGCAACATCACTTTGCGGCCCTTGCGAACAACGGCGCCAATACCCTGTTGCGGTTGGTGGACGATGTGCTGGATATCTCCAGGATGGAGGCCGGGCAATTGACGCTGAATGTGGAAGCCGTGGACCTGGGTGTGCTGGTCCAGCGCGTGGTGGACAGCCAGCGCGCGTCTGCCGAGGCAAAAGGCCTTGAACTGACGGTAACGGGTGAGCACCTGCACGCCCCGTTATTGCTGGATGAACTGCGCGTGGCGCAGGTCTTGCGCAACCTGATCGTCAATGCCATCAAGTTCTCCGACAGGGGCCATGTAGAGATTCGGCTTCAGGTGCTTGAGGGCGATCACCACCTGATGATTGAGGTCATCGACAATGGGATCGGGTTGTCCGACCAGGCACACGCCTCATTGCTGAGTTCATCCGCGCGTGCCAGTGGCAGTAACGGGCTGGGGTTGGTGATCTGCCAGCGGTTAGTGCAGTTGATGGGGGGCGAGTTGACGCTCAGCAGCCTCCAGGGCAAAGGCACCCGCGTGGGTGTGAGGTTGCCGGTTGAATGGGCTGCGCCGCTTGATTCACCTGCGCAGGTGATGCCTTCGCCCGACGAACCTGTGGGCTTGACGGTGTTGGTGGTGGGGGGCACCAATGTCGACCAGCAAGGGCTGGTGACGCAGCTGCGCGCGTTAGGTTGCCATCCCTTACCAATGGACGATGCCAACCAGGGTTTAAGGTTTTTCAATGCACACCAGGTTGATTTGATACTTATCGACTGCGACCTGCCAGCAGGCGCTGGCTATAAACTGGCCGGTGAATTCAGGCAGGTGCAGAGCCAGCGACAGCGTACACACTGCCCGATCATCGCGGTCTCACAGCTTACCGGCAATGACATGCTGGAATGCTGCTTTGAAGCGGGTATGGATGGCGCGCTGAGCAAACCCATTGGCGAGGGCCTTCTACGCGAAACCATTGAACTGTGGTGCGAGGTCAACTTGCTGCAACCCTCATCGGCGCCGAGTACTTCCGGGCCTGAAATACTGCGCAAACAGCTTGGCGGCTTGCTTGAGGCGGCAGCCCTGCGTGATCGCAGCCTGGCGTTGCTCGCCGCGCATAACCTGCAGGCTGCCGCGCTAGTGGCGGGGTGGATAGACATCGCGACCACGGCTGACCTGATCGATGCGGCCTTGCAGGATAAAACAGCCTGGCCAACTGTCGTTATTGCCGGTCATCTCAGCCGTATGGTTGAACAGTGGGCAGCATTAAGCGCTTGAGTGTTGCCCTTGAATTATTGGGGTGACGGCGTTGTTTTTAGGAGCACTCCTATTGACCATAAAGTTGTCTGCAGAATAAAAACCCTCCTCGGTAGATTGAATTTTTTTTGCGCGGCCATCGCCAAGTTAATTAATTAAAATCTGCGGGGCTTAGTTGCTTTTTCGGAGCAGTCCTATTTGGACAGTTCGGTGACTTCCTTACACTTAACTCCGCAACAACACAGCAGTTCTCCTGCAACAGGGAACTCACTCTCTACTCAGCATCTTGCGCTCTTGGAGTTACTCATGGATTACAAAGCCCGCGTCCTCGCTGTACTGGTCGCCGCCACTGCCACCTCCGCCGCCATGGCGTCGGACGGTACTATCAACTTCAACGGTGAACTGAAAGCCGAAACTTGCCAAGTCGCAGTCAATGGCGCGGCAGGCTCAGCAGGCAGCACCGTCACGCTGCCGACGATTTCGACCGCTTCGCTGGCTGCACAGGGCCAAGTGGCGGGCCAGACCGGGTTCAGCATTCAACTGAGCAAGTGCTCTGCGGCGCTTAAAACCGCCTCTGCGTTCTTTGAAGCAGGTGGCTCGGTGGACCCGGCCAGCGGCAACTTGAAGAACTTGAGCGGCACCGCCACCAAGGCGCAACTGCAATTGGTTGACGCCTCAAATGGTAAAGCCATCAAAGCCGGTGACACCGGGCAAGTGGCGTCTACCAGCCGTATCAGCATCGATACAACAACACTGAGTGCCGACCTGCCTTACGCCGTCCAGTACTACGCCCAGGCCGCAACTACGCCGGGCACCGTTATCAGTAACGTGACGTACTCCATTAATTATCAGTAAGTCGCTCGCCAATGAACACACGCCCTGTGTGGTCGATAAAAGGGCGTGTTTTCTGGCGGCGATGGGACACTGTCATGCCTTGCAAACTTCCACTCAAACAGTTGCTGCTGGCAAGCCTTCTGGCCCTGGCAAGCGCCCAAGCCATTGCGGGCGTGGTGATTACCGGCACGCGGGTGATCTACCCGGCTGGCCAGAAGGAAGTCACCGTCAAACTCAATAACAACGGCACGCAGCCTGCACTGATGCAAGCCTGGATCGATACTGGCAGTGTCGAGTCCACGCCCACTAGTTCCAAGGCACCGTTTCTGCTTTCGCCGCCGGTGGCACGTATCGACCCGGCCAAAGGCCAAAGCCTGCGGGTATTGTTCACGGGGGCGGCGTTGGCCTCGGACAAGGAGTCGGTGTTCTGGCTGAACGTACTGGAAATTCCGCCCAAGCCCGAGGCGGGTGAGGACCTTAACACCCTGCAAATGGCATTTCGCTCTCGAATCAAGCTGTTCTATCGCCCCACCGAGTTGCCCGGAACCGCCACTGAAGCGATTGAACAGGTGCAATGGCAAGTGGTTTCCAGCCGTGATGGCTTGGGCCTGGCTTTGCAGGCGTTCAACCCGTCGGCCTTTTACGTATCGCTGGTTGAACTGGAACTGGTGTCGGGCTCAGTACGTGCTCGCAGTGAGGACGGCATGGTCGCTCCGGGTGAAACCCGACAGTTCCCGCTGCCGACTCTCAAGACTCGGCCTGCCGCCGATGCCCAAGTGGAGTTCAACGCCATCAACGATTACGGCGCGCTGATCCCGACTCGGAAAGCACTCAAGCCTTGATCAACTCCTGACGTCTTTACACGCGAGTTAATTATGCAAACCTCTTCCAGCTCCAGGCTTGCCCTGCGGGCGCAGCCTCGCTTTGCCTTGAATCCGCTTACAGCCTTGGTGCTCAAGGTGCTGGCCATCGCGCCTGGTGCATGGGGAATACAGGGCGCATTGGCGCAAGAGGTGCAGTTCAACGACGCATTCCTGCCTGAGGACTCGCGTAACCTCGACCTGGGTAAATACCAGACCGGCAACCCGGTGACGCCGGGGCAATACCGCGCCGATGTGTTGCTCAACGGCCAGTTGAACAGCCGCCAGGACATTCGCATTGAGGCCCAGCCCGACGGCAGCAAACCGGTGGTGTGCATGGACCATGGCTTGCTTGAACGTCAGGGCGTGGACATGTCCAAGCTGTCCGAACCGCTGGACACCACAGGCTGCGTGTCTTTGGGCAGTTTGATCCAAGGTGCCAGTGCGAGTTTTTCACCGGAGAACCAGGCGCTCGACCTCAGCATTCCTCAGGCCGCCTTGAAGCGTAATTCCCGGGGTTACGTCAGCCCTGAGCTATGGGACCGCGGTGTGACCGCCGGCATGCTCAGTTACACCTTCAACGCCAACCGTAATCGCACCCGCACGGGCGACTATGACTCGGCGTTCATGGGCCTTAATGCGGGCCTTAATCTGGGTGACTGGCGCCTGCGCCACAACGCGTCGATGAGCTGGCAGTCGCGCCAGGGCAACAAGTACCAGGCTCTGGACACCTACGCCCAACGTGATGTGACGGCGCTGAAAAGCCAGTTGACGGTGGGGGAGTCCAACACCAGTGGCGAGATCTTCGACACCTTGTCGTTTCGCGGCGTGCAGTTCGCCAGCGATGACCGCATGCTGCCTGATTCCATGCGCGGTTATGCCCCGGTCATCCGTGGCATTGCCCGCACCAACGCCCGCGTGACCATTCGCCAGGCCGGCAACGTCCTGCTGGAAACTACCGTAGCGCCGGGTGCTTTCGTGATCGATGACCTGTACTCCACCGGCTACGGCGGTGACCTTAACGTGAGCGTTGCCGAGGCAGACGGCACCGAGCAAAACTTTATCGTGCCCTATGCCTCGGTCAGCCAGTTGTTGCGCCCCGGTACCTCGCGATTCAGCTTCACCGCCGGTGAAACCCGCAACAACTTTGTCGACCAACAGGCACGCGTGCTGCAAGGCACGCTGCAGTACGGCCTGAACAACACGTTCACAGGCTTCGGTGGCCTGCAGTCGAGCGACCACTACACGGCGCTGCTCACGGGCCTGGCGTTTGGCACGCCCATCGGCGCCATGGCGGTGGACGTGACTCACGCACAGACCGAGCTGGCTGCCGGGACGGCCAAAGGGCAGAGCATGCGTGTGTCCTATAGCAAGAATGTACTCAGTACCGGCAGCAACTTCTCGGTGGCGGCTTACCGTTTTTCTACCGGTGACTACCTGGATTTCAGCAATGCCGTGCAACTGGTGGATGCCGAGAAAAATGGTTGGGACACCCGTATGTTCGGGCGCCCGCGCAGCCGCCTGTCCATCACCGCAGACCAGACGTTGGGGCCTTGGGGCCAAGTGACCCTCAGCGGTTACGCGCAGAACTACTGGAACCAGCCGGGCAGTGATGTGCAGTACCAGTTCAGCTACAGCAAGCAATTCAATCGCGTGAGTTTCAGCGTGAACGCCAATCGCAGCCGCATGGGCCTGGGCGATATGGAGAACAGCTTCCTGCTGACCATGAGCATGCCCCTGGAGTTTGGTGGGTCTGGTTATGGCCCACAGATGACGGCGCAGGTTGGCCGTGACACGCGCGGCAACTACAGCGAGCAGGCCGGCATCAGCGGCACCGCGGGCGACGATCGCCAGTACGGCTACGGCGCAACCTTCGGGCATGACGGTGGCAGCAATAGCAAAAGTGTAGCGCTCAACGGGCAGTACACCGGTGCCAGGGCGATGCTCAGTGCCGCACTGGGGCGTGGCGATGGCTACACCAGTGCTTCCATGGGTGCCAGCGGCACGCTGGTGGCCCATGCCAACGGTATGACCATGACGCCTTATCGTGGCGAGACCATGGCGGTGATCAGCGCGCCGGGTGCGCAGGGTGCCAAGGTGTCGGGCTATCCAGGTCTGAGGCTTGATGCAAGCGGTAACGCCGTGGTGCCGTATTTGCGCCCCTATGAGCTGAACGAGGTCGCCATCGACCCGATCGGCAGTTCCCTGGACGTTGAATTCAACGAAACCAGCCAGCAGGTCGCGCCGCGTGCCGGCGCCGTAGTGCACCTCAAATACACCACCAACCAGGGGCGGGCAGTACTGCTCAATGTGCGCCTGGACGATGGCAACAGTTTGCCGTTCGGTGCCGGCGTAACGGACGGCGAAGGCGCCACGGTGGGCGTGGTCGGGCAGGGCGGTCAGCTCTACGCACGCATCAAGCCGGACACCCGCCAGTTGCTGATCAATTGGGGCAGCAAAGCGCATCAGCAGTGTGCACTGGTCATTCCACCGGGCCCGGGCGAGGGCCAGCAGTTGCAGCAGTTGGACGCCGTGTGTGCTGCAGGCAAACAGGTCGCTGACCGCGTGCGGCCCAACACTATGCAAAAGGTACCGTTATGAATATCAGGGCGTTGATCAACTCGGGATTGGCAGTTATGGCGTTGTGGGCTGCAGCCAATACGGCCATGGCGGTAACCTGCACCTACATGAATGGCATCCAGCCAGCGAATGGCTCCATGCCGTTGCAAATATCGGCGATCACCGTCGGGCGCGATGTGCCTGTGGGCACCGAAGTTTATCGACAGAAGTTCAGCATGGCAGCGGGCCAGGCGGTAAAGCTGGAGTGCCTGTATGCCCCTTACGAACAGTCGACCGAGCTTACGGTTGATTCGAGCTATGGCCTGGCCAACGTGACCAGCGGGGTGTATGCCAACAAAGTCTACAGAACCAGCATTCAAGGACTAGGAGTCGCCTTTGCTAGCGTGGGCGGCCCTCTGCCAAGGGCATCGAGCAAAATGTGGACCTCGTGTACGCCGGGCTGGCGGTGCCTGGTCCCATTTGACGGACCTTCCAATTTTGAATTGATATTAATCAAACTGGGCGATGTGGCACCGGGTGTATTGGTGGGTAATACGTTGCCGACCGTGAGCCTATTTGGCAGTTTTGGCGACGCCAGAATGCTGGGCTTCAAAATGGGTATCTCCGGCACTATCCAGATTGTCTCGCGCACCTGCAGCACGCCGGATGTGAACGTCCCTATGGGTACACATCAGACCAAGACATTTACGGGAGTCAACACTGCCAGCGCCTGGGTCGATTTTGCCATTCGATTAAATGATTGCCCGGCGTTTACGGGGACCTTCAGGACCACAGGTCCCGGTTGGATTTCCCAGAGCGGCAATTCACCCTCCGGCAGCAGCACGCCTGGCACCGTGGTCAATAACACCCTGCAATATCGCGTCGACCCGTCGCGGACTGCGATCAACGGCGGCAATGGCGTGCTGAGCCTCGACTCTACAACGGGCGGCAGTGCACCTGCCGCCACAGGCGTAGGTGTGCAGGTCGCAACCCCTAACGGAATCGGCTTGCCTTTAGCGACGAATCAAAACAGTGGCCTGGCCCTGCGAGCGACCGAGGGCAGCTATTCAATCCCGTTGCGCGCACGTTATCTGCAAACCCAGTCCAAGGTCACGCCGGGGCCGGCCAACGCGTCGGCAACGTTTACGATTATTTATCAGTGATGGAGTACGTAAGACTAATCGCGAGGATGCGAAAGATGCCAAATAAAGCACTCAGGATTCTGATCGCAGATGACCAGCATTTCTCCCGGTTGAGGATCGAGCGTGCCCTGAACCATCTGGGTTACTACCGGATTGCGCCGATGCACCGGCTGGAGGAGGTATTAAGCGCGCTGGAGTATGACTGCGAACCCTTGGACCTGCTGATCATCAACGCTTCACTGGTGAAAGGCGTGAAATTTGATCTGTTTTCGTTCTGCATGGACAACCCGTACGTGCGTTACGCAATGATCTACGATGAAAGGCAATCGGGTATCCCGGCGTTTCTGGTGTGCCGTCAGGACAAGGTATTGATCAGTGCATTGCCGTTGCCGGACCTCGACACGCTCACCCAGCTCATGGCCAGGGTTGATCCCAGCCTTGTGGCCACTGCACGCAACAGAGAAGTGGGGGTGTAGCTTCACGGTGGCTCACCGGTTGTTGCGAATGCCATCGCCCATGCGCGATGATCTGGCACTGTCAGCGCCTGGAGTACAGTGATGCAATCGCTACCCATACCGCCCTCCATCAAGGGTGTGTTACTTGAGCTGCGCCCGCTGGAAGCCAGGGATTTCGAGGCCCTGTATGGCGTCGCCTGCGACCCGTTGATCTGGGCCCAGCACCCCAGCCCCACGCGCTACCAGGAACCGGTGTTTCGCGAATGGTTCGAGCAGGCGCTGGCATCCCCCAGCGTACTGGTGGTGATCGACCTTGAGAGCAACAGGGTGGTGGGCAGCTCTCGTTACTACGACTTCAGTGAGCCGCAACGTGAGGTGGCCATCGGTTACACGTTTCTGGCCCGTGAAAAATGGGGCGGCGGGGCCAATGGCGAGCTTAAACAACTGATGCTCAAGCACGCCTTTCAGTGGGTCGATACCGTATGGTTCCATGTCGGCGCCGACAACATTCGCTCGCAACGGGCAATGGAGAAAATCGGCGGGCAGCTTTCGCATACTTCGGTAAAAACGTTCGCTGGGCGTTCGCAAGAGAATCGTTTTTATAAAGTTGAGCGTGCTGCATTTGAGCGCTCCGTAATGGGCGAGCGCTACTGATTTCGGCAATTCGATCTATATTCAAAAGGGCAGTCCCTTCTGGAGTGAATGATCATGTTCAAATCTCGCTCGTTGGTAGTCGTCATCACTTGCATTGCCCTGGTCGCGGGCTCGGCGACGGCGTTGGCTGATCCTGGTAACGGGAAGGGGCAAGGCCATGGCAACGGCAACGGCAACGGCCATGGGGGGCAGGGCAAGAAGGGCAAAGGCGGCGATTCGCAATATGCTCCCAGCATTGATCGAGGCAGCGTGCTAGGCGTGCTGGGTGGCTATCGTGATTATTGGCGGCCTGGCCCATCACTGCCACCTGGCATACAAAAGAACCTCGCTCGAGGAAAGCCGCTGCCTCCAGGGATCGCAAAAAAACTGGACGGCCGATTACTCGGCAGGCTGCCTCATTACGACGGCTACGAATGGCAGCAGGCAGGCACGGATTTGATCCTCGTGGCAATTGCTTCCGGGATCATCTACGAAGTGCTTAACGGCGCTTTTGACTAGTGCGCTGAAAGCCTGGCGCACGATAAACGTATCGTTCGCCGCCCTCTAAGCAACCAGACTAAATGGCAGGGCCCTTCAGCTCGATCCGGTTGTCATCCGGATCGTTGAAGTAAATCGACCAGCCTGTTCCGTCTGCGCCATAGCGCTTCTGCGCCTTTTCCGCAAACACACCCGCCTCAGCCAAGTGGTTGAGAATCGCGGACTCATCAAAAGGCTCAACCCTGAGGCAAACGTGATCGACGTTATGCCTCTGCTTGCCCGCCGGCTCCCCACCCTCACGGCCGATCGACCCGTTCACATCGACCAGGTCAATCAGGGACGTCCCGGCACTCAGGTGGATCATGCCGAGGTCGTCACGGCGTTTTTTGACCTCACAGCCCAGTACCGAGGTGTAAAACGCCAGGCTGCGGGTGATGTCTTTCACGCGTAAAACAACATGATCTATATGTTGGATTGAAAAGGTGCGCATTGCGATCATTCCTGTTTGATCATTGGTTTTGGTGTCGCCAAAGTCTTCAACTTAGCTGATTCTGGAAAACGAGTGCTGCATTTAACCCGTGGCATCGGCCCAGGACGGTCACCCAACCCGCTTGGTGCAATGCCAGGTTGGCTGCGTAGATCACTGATCTGACAAGGTTTTTCAGCTCAGGAAGAGCACGATAAAGGTGCGCCTCGACCTTGCATCCAAGCGCCGGGGTCTATATATTCCCAACCCTGCAACATCGCGCTACCGCCCGAATGGCGAAACTGGTAGACGCATGGGACTTAAAATCCCCCGCTCGTAAGGGCGTCCCGGTTCGATTCCGGGTTCGGGCACCATAGATATCAAGGGCTTGCATGATTTTTCATGCGAGCCCTTTTTCGTTTGTGCTCCCCCAAATTAGAAAACTCCACCGCTCGTTTTGTCGGCATGACCTGTTTGCCGATCCTTTTGCGTGTGTAGCCATCCTGACATTCCCCTGATCCTTCGCGACCTTTGCTTTTACTCAGAGCAAAGCGGCAACGCGTTGATTCTTTGTTCGGTTTTTGTAACAGATTGTTTGCGGCAGGCGCAGAAACCTATAAAGTTAACCTTTCGGTCAGCTTTGCACTGTCAACTCCAGCCTTTTGTTTCCAGCGAAAGCGCTCCTGCAAGGATCGAGACCCCCAGAACATAACTAAAAGGGCGGACCCATAACCGCCCAGAGGATGATCCATGTCCAACCGTGATATCTCCCGGCGCTCGTTCCTTCAGGGCGGGCTGGTGGCGGGTGTGAGCGTGACGCTTACACCGCTCAGCACCCAGGCGCTGGCTGCCTTGATGGAAAACAGCGTGACCGTGCCGTCCGAGCAATGGCTGGGCAACAACGGCAAGGCGCGCTCGCGTAACGACGCCTTGTCCAAGGTCTGCGGCAGCAAAGTCTTTGCCCGCGACATCCGCGCCAAGGACATGCCGGGCTGGCCGCAGCAGCAGGGCCACGCCATGTTGCTGAAAACAACCAAGGCCGATCGCATCTACGCCGGCTACGATCTGTCGTGGCTCGGTGCCGATTTGCAGCCTGACCGCATTGTGACCGCCGCCGACCTGGACAAGGACGGTATCGTCTTCCCGGAAGAACACGCGCCGGATCCGCTGCTGCCGGAAGGCAAGGTGCCGATGTTCATCGGTCACCCTGTGGCGATCCTGATCTGGAACGACTTCGAGCGTTTCCGCCAGGCCAAGGCCAAACTCAAATTCAATGACAAAGCCATCCGTTACGGCGCCCAGGTGCCGTACTACGAACGTGACCCATACGGCAGCTTCCGCTACGTGCGCGTCGGCGGTGCGACCTCGGCGGACGAGGATGAATTCGCCAGCCTCAAGGATTCGATCCTGTTCCCCATGCTGAAAAACCGTCGCCCGGTGTGGAATTCCCAGCCGGACCTGCACGGCAACCTGACCGAGCGCGGGCTGTTTTACGCCGACCGGATGCAGCAGCAAATCGACGCGCCGCCCGACAACTGGCTGGTGTTCGACGAGCGCTACAAAACCCCGTCGATTGAACCGGCGGCGATGGAACCGGACAATGGCAACGGCTGGTACGACCCGGCCACCAAAACCTTGCACTTTGTCGTCGCGACTCAGTGCCCGCTGGAAGCCGCCACCGAAACCGCAAAAATGATCGCGCCATCGCGCTTCGGCCTGGCGAACCTGAACATGCACCCGGGCTACACCGTTGGTTACGGTTCCAAGGACCACAACATTTTTGTCTACTACGCAGCCCTCGCCGCGTTGTATGGCGCCGGTGTCCCGGTGCGCCTGGCCAACGACCGCTATGAGCAGTTCCAGAGTGGCATCAAGCGTCACCCGTTCGACATCCGCTACCAATTGGCGGTGGACAAGAACGATCACAGTTTCCAGATTTTTCGCGCCGAGATGAACGTCGATGGCGGCGGGCGGATCAACTACAGCCCTTCGGTGGCGGCGGTTGGCGCCACGGCAGCGCAGTCGATCTACTACATGCCGCAGAACGATTTGCAGGTCACGGCCTACCATTCCCGCGCGGTTGAAGCGGGTTCGATGCGCGGTTACGGCACCCTGCAGAGCATGGCCTCGACCGAGATGATGGTCGACGAAATCGCCGGGCGTCTGGGCATCGACGCCATCGACCTGCGCAAGAAAAACGCCATGCTCTCGGGCATGAAAAACACCCAGGGCGCGGTGCCGGCCGGGGCGTTGCGCTTACACGAGATTCTCGACAAAGCGGCTGCCCACGACGTCTGGAAAAACCGCGACCAAATCAAAAAGACGCGCGAAGCCGCTGACCCGGATAACTGGTATGGCGTGGGTTTTGCCATCTGCCAGAAAGACTTCGGCACCGGTTCCGAGGCGCCGATGGCCAGCATCGAATTCACCGCCGAAGGCCACGTGACGTTGCGCCATATCGGCATTGAAATCGGCACCGGCATGTCCACCTCGCAAGCGCTGGTGGTGGCGGATTTCATCGGCATTCCGGCCACGCAAGTGAAGACCGGCGAAACCGAATGGGAAGAGTTGCAACTGATCACGGGCGGCAACCCTTACGTCATGAGCCAGGCCGAGCAGGATGGTTTTTTGCGCAACCCACGTTGGGTCGGCAAACTGGCGTCGGCCTCGTCGGCGACCAATTCTGCGTATTACTTCAGCCACGCCACCCGTGAAGCCTCTCGGGTGCTGTTCAACCACGGCCTGTGGCCGGCGGCGTTGCAGATCTGGGGCCAAGGCCCTTACGGCGGCCAGGCCAACCCGTATGTGGTGCGCCGCGAAGACGCGCATTGGGTTGACGGCAAGCTCACCGCCAATGGCATGCAGCCGCTGAGTTTTGCGCAATTGGCCAAACATGCCCACGAAAAAGGCCTGGTGACCGGCGCTACCGTGCACGGCTTCAACCGCTGGAGCTGGGCCGAGGCCGATTACAGCATCGACGGCGTGCGTGAACGCCTGCCGCTCGACGGTCTGGCCGTGAAGTACGGCGACGGCGCGCCGAAGGCGAAACTGGCGCAAATGACCAGCAACGGTTTCCACCTGCTGGATCGCCAGAACGTCCACTACCCGGACACCCAGTTGAACAACGCGGCGGTGACTTACTACAGCCCGGTCGCGACGCTGGTGGAATTGAAAGTGAACAAGGGCTCCGCCGACGTGCAAGTGCTCAACCATCACTCGTGGGTCGAGTGCGGTCGGGTGCTGGTAGAGGAGCTGGTCAAGGGGCAGCTCGAAGGCGGGATCGCCATGGGCATTGGCCATGCGTTGATGGAAGAGATGCCGCTGTACGAAGGCGGGCCGGGCGAGGGGGACTGGAATTTCAACCGTTACCGTTTGCCGATGGCCCGCCACGTTGCGGTGTGGAACCAGACGGCCGAAATCCTGGCGCCGCTGTCGCCGAGCGACCCGTCCAAGGGCATTGCCGAAGTGGTGATGATCCCGATTGTCGGCGCCATCGGTAACGCCGTGGCCCACGCCATCGGCAAACGTGTCCGCGACCTGCCCATCACTTCTGCGCGCATCAAGGAGGCCCTCAATGGCTAACCGTCCGTTTCAACTGACCCTCAACGGTCAATCCGTCGGCCCGGTGGACATCCCTGATGACCTGCCGATGATCGATTACCTGCACGAATACAAAAACCTCACTGGCTCGCGCCTCGGCTGCGGCCAGGGCATTTGCCACGCCTGTGTGGTGATCGTCGACAACCCGGACGGCACCAGCGAAGAAGTGCGCACCTGCATCACGGGGGCACACTATTTCGAAGGCAAAAAAGTCCGCACCATCGAAGGCCACGCAACCCGCGACGATCAGGGTAAAGTCACTGAGCTGAACCCGATCCAGCAGCGTTTTGTCGATGAATTCGCCTTCCAGTGCAGCTACTGCGCGCCGGGTTTCGTCAATGCCGCGACCGTGCTGGTCGAGAAGCTGCAGCGTCAGCCCATCGTCAAAAGCCAGCTGGAAAAAGTCATTGAGGACAGCCTCGGCCACCACATATGCCGCTGCACCGGCTACGTGCGTTACTACAACGCGACCCGCAACGTGCTGACCGATCTCGGCCTGGTCAAGGAGGGTTAAGCATGAAGCAACTACTTTCCCGTCTTGCGCTGGCGGTTGGCCTGGCTACGCCGGTGTTGTTGGCGCACGCGGATGATCAAGTCAAACGCGGCGAATACCTCGCCCGCGCCGCTGACTGCATGGCCTGCCACACCGCACCGGGTGGCGCACCGTTTGCAGGCGGTCTGCCGATCATTTCGCCGTTCGGCACCATCTATGGCACCAACATCACCCCGAGCAAAGAGCACGGCATTGGCCTGTACACCGATGACGAATTCTTCGCCGCGCTCACTGAAGGCAAACGCCGGGACGGCGCGAATCTGTACCCGGCGATGCCGTACACCTCGTACCACTTGATGCCCCGTGCAGATTCGGACGCGATCCATGCGTACCTGAAAACCATCGAGCCTATCGAGCGTGCGGCGCCGGTTACCCGCCTGAGCTTTCCATTCAACGTGCGTCTGGGCCTGATGGGCTGGAACATGCTCTACGGCAAGGATGTAAAACTTGCCCCGACCGAGGGCAAAAGTGAAGCATTCCAGCGTGGCCAATACATGGTCGAGGTGCTCGGCCACTGCGGCGAATGCCACACGCCACGCGGGTTGCCCGGCGCAATGCAGCAGGATAAACGCCTGACCGGCGGCCTGCTCAATGGCTATCTGGCACCCAGCCTGTTGGCCAATGACCTGGCCGCTCGCGGCTGGAATCATCAGGACCTGAGCACGTTCCTCAAGCACGGCATGAGTGCCCAGGGCACGATTTTCAATGAGATGTTCCCGGTGTTCCACAACAGCACCCAGGGCCTGAGCGATCCGGACCTGGCCGCCATGGCGACTTTCCTGCTGGGCGATCAACCGCCGGTGGCCAAGGTGCTGAGCGAGACGTCGCTGGACGCCATGAGCCCAAGCGCCCAACGCGGCCGCCAGGACTATCTGAACGTCTGCGCCGGTTGCCACGCGCCGAACGGCGAGGGCAAGCCGCACATCGCGGTGGCCATGCGCGGCAACACCACGCTGCGCCTGGAAGACCCGCGCAACCTGCTGCGGGTGATCGAGGACGGCATCGGCGAGCAGCAATTCACCGGGTTCGAGCGCATGCAACCGATGCCGGGCTTTGCCGACAAGCTCAATCACCAACAGCTGACCGACCTGCTCAACTATCTGCGCCAGGGTTGGGGTGGCCAGTCGAGGGAGCTGGCGGTCAGCGACGTGCAGAAGTTGCAGGCCGATGCACCGCCAGCCGAGCACACGGCGCACTGACACCTAGCATCTGCTGCAGGAACCCGATGGGAACCGGGTTAATCTGTTTTCAACGCCTGAACAGCTCAGACAAATGGCTGCCCACTGAAACCGCGTGGCAGGCGCTGCAGCCCAGGCAAGTCGGTGAGGCGTTGCGTCCAGGCACTGCGCCAGTCAACGGCAGTATGGGTTTTCGCTTTGCGCGCGGAGCGGCGGGCAGCGTTGCGCTGGGTGCGGCGCGCTTCTTTGTAGGCGTCGGTATTGCGGCAGGTGCGGCATTTGACTCGGTTCAGCTCGGTGCTGGACGTGAGGTTGGTGCCGTGATGGCCGCAAGCCAGATGCCCGGCGACCTTGAAGTGAGTGACCATGTAAGCGTCTCCTTCTTATGGGGGTACGCGCGGCCATAAAGCAGCGGCGGCGCGTGGGCAGGGCGCGGGCAAACAACCCCGCGCCCTCAGGGTTGTGACCTCGCAGGCGGCGCGGCGTTCGGTTTTATTCCGGGGGCAGTTCACGTTACCCTGCGGTGCCAACAATCATGAAAAGGAGTGAGTGATGAGCGTCGAAACCTTGCCGCTGGAAGGCAGTTGTCGTTGTAGCCGGGTGCGTTTCAGTGTGAGTTTGCCGCCGGTAATCACCATGGCGTGCCATTGCAACGGCTGCCAGAAGATGACCGCCAGTGCGTTTTCCCTTAGCGCGTTGATTCCGGCCGCAGGCTTCACCGTGACCCAGGGTTGCCCGGTGATAGGTGGCTTGCACGGCGTGGACCGCCATTATTGCTGCCCGCACTGCATGAGCTGGCTGTTTACGCGCCCCCATGGCATCGATGAGTTCGTCAATGTGCGCGCAACCTTGCTGGATAACGCCCGCGATTACGTGCCGTTCATGGAAACCTGGACCAGCGAAAAACTGCCTTGGGCCGCGACGCCGGCGCTCGAAAGCTTCGCGCAACTGCCCGAGCCGCAGGACTTCCCGCGCTTGATGCAGGCTTACGCCACCTTCAGTGCCCGCTGAGTTCAATCAATCAGGGCCAGCAAGTCGGTATCACCGACGTCCACGCCCGCCTGGGTCAGCAACGTGGTTGCCTGGCCTCGGTGGTGGGTCTGGTGGTTGAAAAAATGCACCAGCAGCGCGAAGAACGGCTTGTGGTTCGCCACGCCGCGCATGTTGTGGTACTGCAAGCGCTGGTCCAGATCGGGCTCGCGCAGGCTGTTAGCCCAGTCGATGATCAGTTGGTCCAGCCAGGTGCGGCGGGCCGCCAGCTCGCGCAGGTTGGCGAAAGCCAGTTGCTTCAAGTCAGAGGGCGTGGCAATCGACGTTAATGGCGCCAGCCGGGCAAAGCCTGCCGGATGCTCGGCAAATCGCTTGAGCCACACCGTGTCCCCCAGCGTCAGGTGATTGAGTGTGCCGAGGATCGAGCCGAAGAACGCCTGCCGGTCCGTGGTCAGCTCTGCGTCGGTAAGCTGGCTGGCGGCGGCATAGACTTTGCGGTTCATCCACTGGTTGTAGTCAGCCATCAACACTATGTGCTCAAGACGGTTCACAAGGTTTCTCCTTCAACGTGGTGAGGCCATCATAAGGCGTGCCCGCTCGGCGGTCTTGGTGTTCCTGCGCAGGCGGGGTATGGTTGTTGAACGCCAATATTACGCTGCGGGAGAGTGACACCATGAATACCGGCAATTTACTGGAACAACTGCTGCGTGCCAGCCAGCAAGGCGGCGGCTCAGGCGGTGCGCAGGGCGGTGGGCTCGGCGGCCTGGGTGGCTTGCTGGGCGGCCTGTTGAACAGCTCCGCCAGCGGCACCAACGCTTCGGCAGGCGGTGGGCTGGGTGGTTTATTAGGTGGCCTGGGCGGATTGTTGGGCGGTGCACCTGCAAGTGGCACCCCCCAAACGCGCTCCGGTGGGATGAACTACGCAGCATTGGCCTCCTTGGGCATGGCGGCTTTCCAGGCCTACCAGGCCTGGCAACGCCAGCAGGCCAGCGCACCGCAGCAAGCCATCCAGACGGTTGACCAGCTTGATGGTCAGGAAGCTGAAGCTCATAGCCATGCGGTGTTACGCGCTCTGATTGCGGCAGCGAAGGCCGACGGCAGTATCGATGACAACGAGAAGCAAATGATCTCAGCCGAGATAGGCCGCCATACCGACGACCCTCAATTGCAGCAGTGGCTCGACGAAGAAGTCGCCAAGCCGCTGAACGCCGCCGATTTTGCCGAATATGCCGGTGACGGGGCGATGGCGGCCGAGGTCTACCTGGCCAGCGTGATGCTGGTCAATGACCAGGCGCCGAAGGAACGCAGCTATCTAGACGAATTGGCGGCGCAGTTGCGACTCGAACCAGAGTTGCAACTACACCTGGAGCAGCAAGCTAAAAAACCTTAAAAACGCACGGTCGCGCCGGTGGTCAACCATTGGTTGTGATCACCGGTGAGGCTCTGCCAGACCACCACATCCACATCCACCAGCTTGCCCACATGGAACCGCGGCCCGGCCTGCCAAGCCTGGTCGCCGCCTTCCTGGCCGTAGCGCTCCCCGATCAGCGTGAGCGCGTCTGCCAACTGGTACTCAAAGCCTGCACCCCACGTCAGGCGGTGGTTTTGTTCACCGCCATTATAGGCATGGGTCCAGCCGCCATTGAGGCTCAGGCGCAATGCCTGCACCGGTTGCCAGGTCAACGGTACATTAAAGTCCGCGCCGTCGAATGCATGCTGGCGGTCCAGGGCAAAGTGGCTGGTGGCAGACACCGCGATTTGCAGCCCCAACGCCTCCTGCGACCACACTTGGGCCTTTACCTGCGGGCTGATTTGCGTCTCGGCTTCCCCCGCATTGCTGGCGCGCGACAGTGCTGCACTCCATTCCACGGCAGGTAGCGCGCTGAAGGTACACGCCGGGTTAAGCGTCTGGTTATGAATGTTGCCTTGATGCCGGTTGGCGGTGTACCAGGCGTCGACGCTGCACTCGCCCGGATCGTTGATCCCGCCGTCGTCGACCACGTAGGAGCCGCCGGCCGCCTGGGCTTTTGAAAACAGCGCGATCAGTAAAATAAGGCCCAGTGTGGTGCCGATAAAGATCAGGTTACGTTGCAGCGCGCGGCGCTTGGCCGGTGGCAGCAACAGCAGGGTGTGGCGAGCGCCGCGATAATGGCGCGCGCGATATTTGGCAAACCCGTCGTGACGTTCAGGGCTGTGTTTTTTGTGCATGATGCACCTCGCTTGAATTCAGCTTTCTACGGTCAGCACCGAAATGCCGCTGGCTTTGGCCTGGCAGACCAGCTCCGAGGTGTCGTCACCACCCGGCAGGGCGATGATCACGTCGGGGCGGCTGTCGGCGAGCATGAAATGGTTGCGCTGGCGTTCCGCCTGCTTGCCGTGGCGTTGCCAATTGGGCGGGTAGCGCACCACGTCGATGCTCATTTCCCGCGCCCATTCCTCGATGTCGCTGCCCAGGAACTGGTTGCCGCCGTGTATCAATACCTGTACCGGGCGCAAGCGGTGGTAGGCGTCCAGCACTTGGCGGGTCTTTTTGGTGTCGGCGTAATGACGACCTGCACAGATCAGGATGCGCATAGTCAGGGTCCTTGTGATGCACGGTGGCGATCGGGCGACCGCCACCGTTTAAACGGCGGGGGTGATCAGTACCACTGCTTGAAGCGGCGGATGTAGATCGTTTTCATCAGTTGGGCCACGCAGCAGTAGGCGAGCAGGGTACCGACCAGCCATGGGAAGTACGCCAGCGGCAGCGGCTCCAGGCCCACCAGGGTGCCCAGCGGCGAGAACGGCACGTAGATCCCCAGGCAGATGACGATGGTGGTCATCATCAACACCGGCCAGGCAGCCGTGCTCTGAAAGAACGGGATCTTGCGGGTGCGCAACATATGCACCACCAGGGTTTGCGAGAGCAGGCCCTCGATAAACCAGCCGGACTGGAACAGGGTTTGCATTTCCACGCTGTTGGCGCTGAACACGTACCACATCAGCGCAAAGGTGGTGATGTCGAAGATCGACGAGGTCGGCCCGATCCAGATCATGAAGCGGCCGATGTTTTTCGCATCCCACTTGCGCGGTTTGGCCAGGTATTCCTTGTCCATCTTGTCCCACGGCAAGGCCAGCTGGGAGATGTCGTACATCAGGTTTTGCAGCAGCAGGTGAATCGCCAGCATCGGCATGAACGGGATGAACGCACTGGCCACCAGCACCGAGAACACGTTGCCGAAGTTGGAGCTGGCGGTCATGTTCAGGTACTTCATGATGTTGCCGAAGGTTTCGCGGCCCTTGAGCACGCCTTCTTCCAGCACCATCAGGCTCTTTTCCAGCAGGATGATATCGGCCGATTCCTTGGCGATATCGGTGCCGCTGTCCACCGAGATACCCACATCGGCATCACGCAGCGCCGGGGCATCGTTGATGCCGTCGCCGAGGAAGCCCACGGTGTGGCCGTTGGCTTGCAAGGCTTTGAGTACGCGGGACTTCTGCAGTGGCGTGAGCTTGGCAAACACTGTGCGTTCTTCGACGCGGCGCAGCAGGGTGGCGTCGTCCATCGCTTCGATTTCCACACCCAGCAGCGGCTGGCCGGGTTCGAGGCCGACCTGTCGGCAGATCTTGCTGGTGACCACAGCGTTGTCGCCGGTCAACACTTTTACCGCTACGCCGATTTGTTGCAGTGCGGCAATCGCCGGGCCTGCGGTTTCCTTGGGTGGATCAAGGAAGGTCAGGAAACCCTGGATCACCAGGTTGCGCTCATCGGCGGTGGTGTACTGCTGGCGCGCCATGGATTTAGGGATATTGCGGGTCGCCACCACCAAGACGCGGAAGCCGTCTTCGTTGTAGTCGTTGGCCAATGCCAACAGTTCTTCACGACGTTGATCATCCAGCGGCACGGCGGTGCCACCTTCGAGCATGTGCGTGGAGATGCTCAACATCTCTTCTACGGCGCCCTTGCACACCAGCAACTGGTCGCCGGCCGTGTCGCGCACCACAATCGACAAGCGACGGCGTACGAAGTCGAACGGCAGTTCATCGACCTTGCTGTAGGCCAGTGGCAACTGGAACTTGGGGTTCTGCTCCGAGAACTGCACCACGGCCTGGTCCATCAGGTTCTTCATGCCGCTCTGGTGGAAGCTGTTGAGCCAGGCCAGGGACAGCACTGCGTCATCACGCTGGCCGAAGGCGTTGACGTGATGCTCAAGGATGATCTTGTCCTGGGTCAGCGTGCCGGTCTTGTCGGTGCACAACACGTCCATCGAACCGAAGTTCTGGATCGCATTGAGGCGCTTGACCACCACTTTGCGCTTGGCCATGGCGGTAGCCCCCTTGGCCAGGTTGGCGCTGACGATCATCGGCAGCATTTCCGGGGTCAGGCCCACGGCCACCGCCAGGGCAAACAGGAAGGCATCGCCCCAGTCACCCTTGGAGAAGCCATTGAGGAAGAACACGATCGGCACCATCACCAGCATGAAGCGGATCAACAGCCAGCTGACGCTGTTCACCCCACGGTCGAAGGCGGTTTGCACGCGGGAGCCGACAATTGCCTTGGCCAGGGAGCCGAAGTAAGTGCGCGGCCCGGTAGCGACCACCACGGCCTTGGCGCGACCGCTGACCACGTTGGTGCCCATGAAGCAGATGTTCGGCAGGTCCAGCAGGTTGCCTTGGTCGGCCGCCAGTGTAGAGGCGGATTTTTGCGTGACATCGCCCAGGGTGTCGTACTTCTCTACCGGCAAGGCTTCGCCGGTCAGCACGGCCTGGCTGATAAACAGGTCGCGGGATTCGATCAGGCGGATATCGGCCGGAATCATGTCGCCGGCAGACAGCTGCACGATGTCACCGGCGACCAGGTCGCGCATCGGCACTTCGCGCAGGATCGGCTGGCTGCCGACTTGCTCGCGGCGCAATACGGTGGCGGTGGTGCGCACCATGGCTTTGAGGGCTTCGGCGGATTTGGCCGAGCGGTGCTCCTGCCAGAAACGCAGCAGGCTGCTGAGCAGCACCATGGTCATGATGATGATGACCTTGGTCAAATCCACTTCTTCACCGGCCTGCAATGGTAACCAGTAGTCAGTGACAAAGCTGATCCCGGCGAGCGTCAGCAGTACATAGATGAACGGGTTGTTCAGTGCCTGCAGGAACTGGACGATGGCGTGAGGCGGCTTGTCGTGGGCCACTTCGTTGTAGCCTTCGCGTTGCAGACGTGCCGAAGCGTCCAGTTCGGTCAGGCCGTCCTGGGTGGCGCGGACGTTGGCCATAGTAGCCGACAGGCCGTTCTGGGCTTCACGGGCGGCACGCATCGACAGTTTGGTGTCGGTGTCGGTGCCATTCTTTTTGTGCAGAGGCGTGTTTTTTACGGCGCTCATTGTCTGTACTCCTGTCGCCAATTCTCGACAAAACATACCCGGTACTTACCTGAATACAGGCGAGCGAAAGCATGCCGAGCCGCGGACTTCGCGATCGGTTTAAATAGGGTGTTCACATAACTTCTACAGCGCCCGCCAAGTGCGCGTTAGTTAACTGGCGCGCAGCGGGCTACTACTGGATGTGTTCATAACGAACTCCAGAATAATTATCAGGAAGTTGCTGTTTCCAGCTGGTTTAAGCGGCGCGATTGCTCAGGTAAAAACCGAGCAACAGGCTGGCTTGAGCCAGGGTGGAAACCTGAGGTCTCTGCGGGTCTTGAGGGTCGGCGTGGTCCCAGTGCTGCAGCAATTGGCCGCTGGCAGGGCAGACACGCCAGTGCGCCAGCGGGGGAGCTGGGCGCAGCTGATCTTTACTGGCTAGGGGAGAGGGTGCAGCAAAGGCCGAGCGGGTAGGTGAAAAGCCAGCGGGCTCGCGGCACAGCTTGGCGCGCAGGGCTGCGGCTAGCGTGCGAATGTCAGGCAAAACAATCAGTTGAAAGGTCATAACACACCTCGGGACCGGACGGGCGACCGGTGAGGCAGTTACGGTGGAGCATCAAGCTCTAGCGCAGCTTACCGGACCTGGAAGGCGAGTCCTGTCATATTCTGGGTTTGGCGCCCGATGCCCGCGTGAACGGTGCTCGGACAGCGACTAGATACTGTGTCCATTGGCTTCTTTTGTGAGGTTTAAAAAAGGCCCCAGTTGTGGGCAGGGGCAATCTACTTAGCTGGTTGCAAAATGTCAACGCAGGATGAGTTAAATTACCCTGTGTTCAGAGTTCATTCAGATAAGAGGCGCAGACAAGTTTCACCTTATATAACTTCATATGCCTTGCGCGGCCAGAACTGCCAGATAAATCAATACCACACCACAGGCGCCATAACTGATGCGTTGCCATAACGCTGAGGCGTTCTTGCGCAGCAGGTTGACCAACGCTGCAATCAGAAAGCAGGACAACACCGAGGCCAGCATAAAGCCTGCAAAAAACATCAGCGTTTGCCCATGGCTGGGCGCAGCCCCGACGATGCCGGACAAGGCGCTGCCCAGCGCGCCCCAATAGACGATGTTTTTCGGGTTAGCCAGTGAAATCGCCGCGCCCACCGCCAGCGCATTTTTCCCGGAGCTGGCGGGCGCGTCGCTCGCCTCGGGCAAGCGCCAGGCATCAATCAAGCTGCGGATACCCAGCCAGGCCAGGTACAGCGCGCAGACCACCGTCAGGGGCACACGCACCGCGTCATGCTGGATCAGCAAGGCAATGCCGGTGAGACCGATCACCGCCCACACCGCATCGCCTACCAGCGAGCCGATCTGCACCAGCAAGGCCGGGGTAAAACCGTGCAGCAAGCCACGGCGCAACGTTTCCGCCAGCACGGCACCGGGCGAGAGGCAAAACACAAAACCGAATACCAGCGCATAAAAGAAGATCGTTAACATGCCCGCGTTCCTTCAAGAAAGTCCAGGCAGTGTGGCGATGGGGAAAGCGTTCGTCTTGAACCAGATTGCGCTGTTCAGCGCTTCAACACGCTTTGATAGCGGCCGGGCGTGATGCCATAGGCGGCGCGAAAATGGCGGTTGAGGTGGCTTTGGTCAGCAAAGCCCAAGTCATGGGCGACTTCGCCGGCCGCCACCCCGTTGCGCAACAGGCTTTTGGCGCGGCGGGTGCGCAGTTGCATCGCCCACTGGCGCGGGCTGAGTCCGGTTTCCTTCTGGAAAGCGCGCAGCAGATGGAATTTGGACAATCCCAGCTCATCGCCGAGGTGGTCCAGGGGCAACCCTTGATGCAAGTGTGCAGCGAGCAATTCCTGGGCTCGGCTGATCATGCTTTTGCCCGTTGCCATGCTGCCAGGCACACGTACACCACTGACGCCGACCACTTCACCCAGTAGCAACACCAACGCCTCTTCATTGAGATCGCGGACCAATGCATCGGTACTCAAGGCGCCTTTCACCGCTACCGCCAGGCGCTGCGCCAGATCAGGTTGAAAGCACAACGAGCGATCGAACTCCAGCTGCGCCAACCCAAGGTCAGCCGCCAGCTGATCGGCTGTGGCATACAGGCTGACAAAGTGCCAAGGCGCGCCTTGCGCCGCGCCGCCACCTTGAATCTGACCGGGGTTGTACAGGGTAATGCTGCCCGGCCCGGCTTCGAATTCGCGGCGGTCCAGCCAGACCTTTTCCTCACCGACCAGGTTGACGCCGATTACACACTCATCATGGCTGTGTCTGGCAAAGGTCAGGCCCGTGCAGGCTGTACTGCTGACTTCGTAGTTGCCCAGCAAGGCGTGGTGCAGAGTGCTCATGATTCAGCTCAGGATGCGGTTGGCACGAGCATACGCCAGCAGGGCTGCTCAAATCGACCGTTGGTTGACACGCTGCGACAGCTCATCGGCGCTTTCCTTACGCTCTGAATAGCGGTCCACCAGGTCCGGGCGATCACGCAGCAAAACGGTGAACTTCACCAACTCTTCCATCACGTCCACCACGCGATCGTAGAGCGCCGATGGTTTCATGCGGTCCTGGTCATCGAACTCCATGAACGCCTTGGGCACCGAGGATTGGTTGGGGATCGTGAACATGCGCATCCAGCGCCCCAGCACGCGCAGTTGATTGACGGTATTGAACGATTGCGAGCCGCCGGACACCTGCATCACCGCCAGCGTTTTGCCCTGGGTCGGGCGAACGGCGCCGAGGGCCAGCGGCACCCAGTCGAGCTGGGCCTTGAACACTGCCGACATCGAACCGTGGCGCTCGGGCGAGCACCACACCTGGCCTTCGGACCATTGCATCAGGTCCAGCAGCTCCTGGACTTTAGGGTGATCGATGGGCGCATCGTCGGGCAACGGCAGGCCCGAAGGGTTGAAAATTCGCGTGTCGGCTCCGAAGTGGCGCAACAGCCGCGCGGCTTCTTCCACCAGCAAGCGGCTGAATGAGCGCGGGCGTGTGGAGCCGTAAAGCAGCAGGATGCGCGGCGGGTGGCCTGGCCCGACAGGCAGCGGGCCTGCGAGGGTGCTGTTGAGGTTGGGCAGGGTGGTCATTGTGTTCTCCGGTTAAAGCGCTGCGATGCGGGCCAGTTCTGCCTTCAACTCGGCAGGGCTGAGTTGGGCGAAGGGCAAGGCCAGGAACGCCTTGCAACGCCTTTCGATGGTGCTGAGCGTGGCCTTGAAGGCGGCGTCTACACGGGCCTCGTCACCCTGAACATTCGACGGGTCTTCCAACCCCCAGTGCGCCTTCACCGCCGGCCCGAAATACACCGGGCACGCTTCGCCCGCAGCTTTGTCGCACACTGTAATCACCACATCCGGCGGGCTGCCCTCAAAGGCCTCATTGCCCTTGCTGTACAAGCCTTCGGTACTGATGCCCGCTGCCTGCAACGTGCTCAGGCTGCGCGGCAGCACCTGGCCCTTGGGGAAACTGCCGGAGCTGATCGCCTCGAAACCTGCTGGCGCCAGGTGGTTGAACATCGCCTCGGACAAGATGCTGCGGCAGCTGTTGGCGGTACACATGAACAGGACTTTCATAGCGGTATTTCCTTCAGAGACTCAGGCGCAAGGCGAGGGCGGCGAGGGTGATCAACAGCACCGGCAAGGTCAGCACGATGCCGACCTTGAAGTAATAACCCCAAGTGATGGTGATGCCTTTGCGCGCCAGGATATGCAGCCACAGCAAGGTGGCCAGGCTGCCGATCGGAGTGATTTTGGGGCCCAGGTCGCTGCCGATCACGTTGGCGTAGATCATCGCGTCCTTGACCACGCCCACGGCATGGCTGGACTCGATCGACAGCGCGCCGATCAGCACCGTCGGCAGGTTGTTCATCGCCGACGACAACAGCGCCGTCAGCACGCCGGTGCCCATGGCCGCGCCCCACACGCCGTAGGTGGCAAAAGTGTCGAGCCAGGTCGCGAGGTAGGTGGTCAGGCCTGCGTTACGCAGGCCGTAGACCACCAGGTACATGCCCAGGGAAAACACCACGATCTGCCACGGCGCTTCTTTCAACACTTTGCGCGTAGAGATCTTGTGGCCCTTGGCGGCGATCACCAGTAGCAAAACGGCGCACACGGCAGAAATCGCACTGATGGGAATGCCCAGCGGCTCTAGCGCGAAACAGCCCACCAGCAGGATACCCAGCACCCACCAGCCCGCGCGAAAGGTCGCACGATCGTGGATGGCGCTGGCGGGGTCTTCCAGGTCGGCCGGGTCGTAGGCTTGGGGAATGTCGCGGCGAAAGAACCACAGCAGCACCGCAAGGGTGGCGGCGACACTGACGAAGTTCACCGGCACCATTACTGCTGCGTACTCGTTGAAGCCGATCTTGAAGTAATCCGCCGAGACGATATTCACCAGGTTCGACACCACCAGCGGCAAGCTCGCGGTATCCGCGATAAACCCAGCGCCCATGACAAACGCCAGGGTGGCCGCCGGGGAAAAGCGCAAGGCCAGCAGCATCGACATGACGATGGGCGTGAGGATCAACGCGGCGCCGTCGTTGGCAAACAGCGCCGAGACCAGCGCGCCCAGCAACACCATATAGGCAAACAGCCGCCGGCCACGCCCACGGCCCCAGCGCGCCACGTGCAGGGCGGTCCAGGCAAAGAAGCCGGCTTCGTCGAGCAGCAGGCTGATGATGATCAGCGCAACAAAGGTGCCGGTGGCGTTCCAGATGATGTGCCACACCACCGGAATATCCGCCAGGCTGATCACCCCGCAGGCCAGGGCCAGAATGGCGCCCATGCTTGCACTCCAGCCGACCCCGAGGCCTTTGGGCTGCCAGATGACCAGAACGATGGTGAAGATAAAAATGCCAATTGCGACAAGCATGAATAAACGCTCCGATGGCTCAGCAGCAGGTGCTGGCCCGTTGTGGTCGGTCACCCATGGCATCAAGACGCTGCGCGTCGTGGTGCAACCAGGGTTGGTTGGCTTGCAAGGTAGTGTCCAGCACTTGCGTGACCCAGGCGGGTAGTGCCGGGTTGATGCGGTAGTAGATCCATTGGCCCTGACGACGATCCAGCAGCAGCCCGCAACTGCGCAGTTGCGCCAGGTGCCGGGAGATCTTTGGCTGGCTGTCGTCCAGAGCATGGATCAGTTCGCACACGCAAAGTTCGCCTTCGCGCAGGATCAATAACGTCAAGCGGGCGCGAGTCGCGTCAGCCAGGCATTTGAACAGGGTGGGCGGTGAGAAGGGGGCCGACATGATCAGGGTCTTCTTTGTATATGGTTATCCGAATATACGAATATCCATATATGTAGGTCAATTCCTGAATTCGATTGATGTGGATCAAACCCCGCTCAATCCACCACAAGTGACTGAAATTAAAATGAAACACGAATGTCCTAAAGTGCCTGCCCATTGCTGATGAAGGATGAACCCGCGTGACCCGTGCCACTCGCAACCTGCGCAAGACCCTCGATTCCGTCGCGGACAATAACGAAACCGCGGCGTTTGACCTGATGCGCGCCGTCGAAAAGCTCGGCGATGAAGTGCTGCGCCAACGCCTGCTCAACACCATTCACCGGCTCAATCAGGACGCCCATGAATTGCGTGAGGCGCGCGACTCGGTGGAGCAGGTATCGGTCAAGCTCGCCTGAGTGAGCAAGATCGTTCAAGACAACCCGCTTTAAACGCTGGCATGCTTGTCGACTGTCTGTCGACGAGCCGTCTCCATGCCCACTGCCTTACCGCATTACGCCTTCGCCCGCGGCGCTATCGCCGTTATCCCGTTATCCCTGGCCTGTGCGCCGTGGGGGCTGCTCGCCGGCTCCATGGCCATTGATGCGCAATTTACCCCGCTGCAGGCCCAGGGCTTGTCCGCCATCGTGTTTGCCGGTGCCGCGCAACTGGTGGCCATCGGCATGGTCAAGAGCGGCGCCAGCCTGATCTCGATCGTGCTGACCACGCTGCTGCTGACTTCCCAACATTTGCTCTACGGCATGCACATGCGCCCGACACTCTCGTCACTCAACGCCCGCTGGCGCATGAGCCTGGGCTTTCTGCTGACCGATGAGTTCTTCGCGCTGGTCAACCACTATGACCGCGAGACGTTCAATCGCTGGTATGCGCTGGGGGTGGGCCTCACGTTCTACATCGCCTGGAACCTCTTCACCCTGGCTGGCATCGTGCTTGGCAAAAGCATTCCTGGGCTTGACCAGTTGGGGTTGGAGTTTTCGATTGCCGCCACCTTTATCGCGTTGATCACACCCGTGGTGCGTGATGTGCCGACGGTTGTGTGCGTGGCGGTGTCGTTGCTGTTTTCGGTGTGGTTGAGCTTTTTGCACTGGGAGTCGGCGGTGGTGGTGTCCGGGGTGTTGGGCATGAGTGCGGGGTTTGCCTGCAAGCGGCTGGGGGTAGGGCAGAAGTGATCTACATCATGATTGTGGCCATGGGGCTGGTGGTTTTCCTTAACCGATACCTGTTTATCGAGCCGCGCCTGCCGGTACGGCTTAATCGGGGGGCGCGGGAGTTCCTGGGGTTTGCGGTGCCGGGCATGCTGACGGCGATCTGCGGGCCGATTATTTTTCTCGCTGATCACACGCTGAATTTGAGCCCGACGAATCCTTACTTGCTGGCGGGAGTCTGCGCGGTGGCCTTGATGTTTTGGACGCGTAGCGTGTTGATTACGGTGCTGTTGAGCATGGGATTGTTTTATTTGTTTCGGTGGTGCTTTTGAGAGGGGCTATGGGTGTATATCCGTTGCTGCGGTGACGGATATGTACACCAAAAGACCGCCATCGCAGGCAAGCCAGCTCCCACAGGATGAGCCGGTTGCTACAGTGGAATCGGCGTTACACCACGCAGCACCAAGTCACTGATAAACCCCAGCCAATCCTGCTGATGCTCCTTATCCCCCAAGTCTTCACCCAGGAACGAACTGAGCGTGTGGCGGTTGGAGTTGTAGAAGTAGCAGAGCGAGGCAATCATCAAATACACGTGCTTGAGGTCGATGTCCTGGCGAAACACACCTTGGGCCTGGCCGGCTTCGATGATCGGGCGCAACACGCCAACCGCTTCGCCCGACAACCTGCGCATCTCGCCGGACTGCTGGGCATGCTTGCCCTGGTGCAGATTCTCGATGCTCAGGATCGCTACGAACTCGGGGTGCTTGACGTAGTAGCTCCAGATAAATGCCACCCGTTCACGCAAGGCTTGCACGGGGTCTCCCAGGTCCAGCTTGAGTTTGCTTTCGGCTTTATTGAACTGTTCATAGACATGTTCCAGCACACAGACGAACAGGTGTTCCTTGCTGCCGAAATAGTAATAAAGCATGCGGTCGTTGGAGTCGGCGGCCTTGGAAATAGTGTCGACGCGCCCACCGGAATAGCCGTCGCGAGTGAACACCTTGACTGCCGCCTGCAAGATACGCGCACGTGTCTGGTCGGCCTGTTGCGTTCGAATTCCGGTCTTCTTGATCGCCATCACAAAGCGCCTTGCCGCCAGTCGGGGCGCGAAATATAGCATGGGCTTTTTCGTGCCCGTTCTATGACCGACAAGTTCTGTAATAAAAACGCCATTGCGCTGGGGATTGGATCCTAGTCGGGCTATTTTGGTGCACCTCAATAAATAGAGTAGCCATGGATGAAATACCAACCCTTCAGCCGTACCCTGATTGCCACTGCGCTGGTGTTGACGGTCAACGGCGTGCAAGCCGCCTCACAGGCCCCGGTGGCCGGTGAAAACGGCATGGTGGTGACCGCCCAGCATTTGGCCACTCATGTTGGCGTGGATGTACTCAAGGCCGGCGGCAACGCAGTGGATGCGGCGGTTGCCGTGGGCTATGCGCTGGCCGTGGTGTACCCGGCAGCGGGCAACCTCGGTGGCGGCGGCTTTATGACCGTGCAGCTGGCAGATGGGCGCAAGACCTTCCTGGACTTCCGTGAAAAAGCCCCGCTGGCGGCCACTGCCGACATGTACCTGGACAAAGACGGCAAGGTGATCGACGGCCTCAGCGCCAAGGGCCACTTGGCCGTCGGCGTACCCGGCACCGTGTCCGGCATGGAAACCGCGCTGAACAAATACGGCACCCTCAAGCGCGCCCAGGTGATTGCCCCGGCGATCAAACTGGCCGAAAACGGCTTTGAACTGGAGCAGGGCGATATCGACCTGCTGCACACCGCCACCGGCGAGTTCGAAAAAGACAAAGACCTGCGCGGAATCTTCCTGCACAACGGCCAACCGATGCAGGTCGGCCAGAAACTGGTGCAGAAAGACCTGGCCAAGACCCTCAAGGAAATCTCCGCCAAGGGCACCGACGGCTTTTATAAAGGCTGGGTGGCCAAGGCGCTGGTGGATTCCAGCCAGGCCGGCAAGGGCATCATCACCCAGGCCGACCTCGACAAATACAAGACTCGCGAGCTGGCGCCCATCGAGTGCGACTACCGTGGCTACCACGTGGTCTCGGCGCCACCGCCAAGCTCCGGCGGTGTGGTGATCTGCCAGATCATGAACATCCTCGAAGGTTACCCGATGGCCGACCTCGGCTATCACTCGGCCCAAGGCCTGCACTACCAGATCGAAGCGATGCGTCACGCTTACGTGGACCGTAACAGCTACCTGGGTGACCCGGATTTCGTCAAGAACCCTATCGCGCACCTGTTGGACAAGGACTACGCCGCCAAGCTGCGTGCCGCCATTGAGCCGCAGAAGGCGGGTGATTCCCAGGCGATCAAGCCGGGTGTGTCGCCCCATGAAGGCAACAACACCACGCACTATTCGATCGTCGACAAGTGGGGTAACGCGGTGTCCGTGACCTACACCCTCAACGACTGGTTCGGTGCCGGCGTGATGGCGAGCAAGACCGGGGTGATCCTCAACGATGAAATGGACGACTTCACCGTCAAGGTCGGTGTGCCGAACATGTACGGGCTGGTGCAGGGCGAAGCCAACGCCATCGCACCGGGCAAGGCGCCGCTGTCGTCGATGAGCCCGACCATCGTCACCAAGGATGGCAAGACGGTGATGGTGGTCGGTACGCCGGGCGGCAGCCGGATCATCACCGCGACCTTGCTGACCATCCTCAATGTCATCGACTACAAGATGAACATCCAGGAAGCCGTGGACGCGCCACGCTTCCACCAGCAGTGGATGCCTGAAACCACCAACCTGGAAACCTTCGCGGTAAGCCCTGACACCCAGAAGATTCTGGAAAGCTGGGGCCACAAGTTTGCCGGCCCCCAGGATGCCAACCACTTGGCGGCGATCCTGGTGGGTGCGCCTTCGCTGGGTGGCAAGCCGGTGGGCAACAACCGTTTCTACGGGGCTAACGACCCACGCCGCAATACCGGGTTGTCGCTCGGTTACTGAGGTGTGAGGTGTTGATTCAGGAAGGCCAGGGACAGCGCCAGGCTGTCATGGGATAACTGGATGGCGGCGCCCTCGGCGCTGCCCTGGGCTGCCGGTATCACCCGTTCGAACATGTGGTTTTCATACGCCTGCACTGCGGCTGAGCAGCCAGGCGTGTGGAGCAGCTGCTGGGCCAGTTCGGCCGCATCGAGCATCGCGGCATTCACGCCTTCGCCGCCAAACGGCGACATCAGGTGCGCCGCATCCCCAATCAACGTCAACCCCTGGCGGTGGACCCAGCGATGGCCCACCGGCAGGGCGTGGATGTGCCTGGCCAGGACGGTTGCATTTGCCGCTTCAAACAGCGCCAGAATGTCCGGGTGCCAGCCTGCAAACTGAGCCTTGAGTGCAGGCAGGCTGAGGTGGTCGGCTGCCCACTCGGTGGGCACGCGAAAAATCGCATACCCGCGCAGATGCGCATGGGCGTTGCGCTGCACGATGATCGCTTTGGCGCCGCCCAGCACTTGCAGGCTGCCGCGCCCCACCAGCGTGGCAATGTGCGGGTGTTGGCGGTCGACATCATCGATGCCGAATTCGATAAACGTCAGCCCGCTGTACTGCGGCAGGTAGGGCGAGAGCAATGGGCGCAGTTTGGACCAGGCGCCATCGGCACCGACCACCAGGTCGAAGGGGCCGTGGGTGATCTCGCCTTGATGCAGTGTCCAGCGTGCAACACCGGCCGGGCGGATGTCATTGATGTTCACACCCCATTTCACACAGCCTTCAGGCAGCGAATCCAGCAGGATCTGGCGCAATTGGGTGCGGTCGACTTCCGGGCGCTCGCCGTCATCGGGGTTGGGGGCTTCGAACAGCAGATGGCCGTGCTGATCCATCAGGCGCGCACCTTGGTCTTCATAGCGCGCGATACGCCGGAAGGCGTCTTCCAGCCCGGCCTGCTGCAGCGCCAGTTGGCCGGATTCGACATGCAGATCCAGGGTGCCGCCCTGGGGGCGTTCCAGAGGCCCGCGTTCGCGTTCGAATACGCAGGCGGCCACGCCGTGGCGGTGGAGGATACGCGCCAAGGTCAAACCGCCGGGGCCGGCGCCGACAATGGCGATACGCAGTGAGATGGTCATGCAAGATGTCCTCGGCACGGCTGGGCAAGCAGTTGCTCGACCGCCTCAAAGGCTATGGCGCGGCGTGCTTCCCAGTCGCCACGAATCACCAGGGCGGGTTGCTGATGCTGTTCGATCCAGTCCAGGCTGCCCTGGAAAAACACCCGGCGATCCGCCAGTTCCGGCTGGCAGCGCTGGCCGTCGGCGCTCCATTCCACGTCCTCGGGGGACAGCAACAGGTGCAGGTCGTAATGGCGGGCCAGCAACTCATCATCTAGCCACGCCGGGTAATCACCGAACAGGGTCTGGCTCCAGAGTTTGTTGGTCAGCAGGTGGGTGTCGAGGATCAGCAGGCGAGGCTGCTCGGCGCGCGCAGCGTCTTCCCAGGCCAGTTGGCCACGGGCGATGGCCGGGATGTCCGCCAGGGTGGTGTCGCGCTGGTAATGGTCGATGAAGTAGCGCACGTATTCACCCACCATCAACCCACCGAAACGGGCGTGCAGTTGCGCGGCCAGCCAGCTTTTGCCGCTGGATTCGGGGCCGGCCAGTACCACCACTTTCATGCGTGCAACGCCGGGTCGGCGCGCCATTCACGCCAGCCTTGTACGGCGATCGCGGTGAACAGTGCATACAGCGCGGCGGTAAGGTAGAGGCCTTTGTAGAGGAACAGGCCGACGAAGATCACGTCCACGGCGATCCACAGCGGCCAGCATTGCACGCGTTTTTGCGCCATCCACATTTGCGCCACCAGGCTGAAACCGGTGAGTGCGGCGTCGAGCCAGGGTTGCGCGGCATCGGTCCAGTGGGCCATGGCGGCGCCGAGCAGGCCACTGAACACGGCACCGACGGTGAGGCTGACCATGATCGCGGACCAGCCCAGGCTGGTGACCTGGCGACCCTGCGCGACCTCACCGGCGCGGGTCCACTGCCACCAGCCGTAGAGTTGCAGGGCGGCGTAGACCACTTGCAGGAGCATGTCGGAATAGAGTTTTACGTCGAAGAACACCCAGGTGTAGAGCAGCACCATTACCAGGCCGATGGGCCAGCACCATGGGTTTTGCTTGACCGTCAGCCAGACAGCGATCACCCCCAGGGCGGCGGCGAACAATTCAAGCCCGGACATGGCGGTTCCTTGGGAGAGTGGGTGAGGGCGGTGATTGTAACCAAGATGGTGGGGCGGAGGAATGCTCGTTCCCACGCTCTGCGTGGGAATGCATCCCCAGACGCTCCGCGTCAGGCCTGGACGCAGAGCGTCCGTGGCGGCGTTCCCACGCGGAGCGTGGGAACGAGCATGAGTGCTAGATCTTGAACTGGCGCAACAACCCTCCAAGCTGCTCACTCAACCCACGCAAATGCGCGCTCGCCACACTGGACTGCTCCGCCGCCAGCGCCGTGCTGTGGGACAAACCCGCCGCCTGGGTGACGTTCTGGTTGATATCCTCCACCACGTGCGCCTGTTGCAAGGTCGCGCTGGCGATCGAGGCATTCAGCCCATTGAGGTTGCGCAACGCCTGGCCAATGGCGGTGAGGCTCGCACCTGCCTGGCCAGCTTGTTCAATGGTCAGTTGCGAGGCACTGTGGCTGTCGCTGATCACTTTGACCGCCGCTTCCGAATGCCCTTGCAGGCGCTCAATCATCACCTGGATTTCGGCGGTGGATTTCTGCGGGCGCTGGGCCAACAGCCGCACTTCATCGGCGACCACGGCAAACCCGCGACCCTGTTCACCGGCACGCGCCGCCTCGATGGCGGCGTTGAGGGCCAACAAGTTGGTCTGGTCGGCAATCGAACGGATCACTTCCAGCACACCACCAATCTGTGTACTTTCGCTGGACAGCGTGCGGATCACCTCCACGGCCTGGCTGATGGTGCTGGAGAGCTGGTCGATCTGTTGCAGGCTGCCGTCGATATTCACCTGGCCCTGCTGCGCCTGGGCCTGGGCGTCGCGCATTTCGCTGGCGGCATGCTCGGCATTTTTTGCCACGTCCTGCACGCCATAGGTCACTTCGTTGATCGCGGTAGCCACCAGCTCCATCTGCTGGGATTGTTGCTGGCTACGATCGTGGGCCTGGCTGGCATTGGTGCCCAGTTCCGTGGAAGATTGGCCCAGCGCGTTGGCACACTCCTGTAATTGGCCGACCACCTGGCGCAGCTTGGCGGTAAAGCTATTGAAGTGCTGCGACAATTGAGTGACCTCGTCGCGCCCGTGGGTGTCGAGGGTGCGGGTCAGGTCGCTTTCGCCGCTGGCAATATTGCCCATGGCATTCACCGCCGCCTGCAATGGATGCACAATGCTGCGCGCGATCAGGATCACCAACAGCGCCATCAGCAGCGCAATGCCCAGGCCGATCAATGAGGCTTTCCACACCTGGCCGGTGAATTCGGCCTGCACATCGTCCACGTATACGCCCGAGCCGATAATCCAGCCCCACGGCTCGAACAGTTGGATATACGAGGTTTTCTCCACCGGCGCGTCGGCGCCCGGTTTGGGCCAGCGATAGTTGACGATGCCGGCGCCCTTGGCCTTGGCCAGGAGCACAAATTCATTGAACACCGCAAAACCGTCCGGGTCGCGGATGGCCGAGAGGTTCTGGCCGTCGAGCTTGGGGTTGGCCGCGTGCATGATCATCACGGGCGTCAGGTCGTTGATCCAGAAGTAATCATCGTGGTCGTAGCGCAAGCCACGGACTGCGCTGAGGGCTTGCTGTTGCGCGGCCTCGCGGGTGAGAACGCCGGTTTTTTCAAGGTTCTGGTAGTAAGCCAGCACGCCGCTGGCGGTTTGCACCACGTGCTGGGTCTGCTGGCGTTTGGCCTGGTAGAGGTCGCCATGGATCTGCTTTAGCATCAACAGCCCCAAGGTTAGCAGCATCAACACGGCGACTATCAGGATCAGCCAAAGACGGCGGCTGATCGACATGCTGCGCAAACTGTTCATCGTCCTGTCACTCCGTGCTTTTTATAATTGTGTGCTGCATCGACAATTCCAGCTTGTCTGATAGGCTTTCGGCCTGTAATCGAAAAACCTGAGTACTCCCTGATTTTTCACGAAATTTTTGCGCACGGCTGGTGAAAATCCGCAGCGCATCACGATTGCACGTGGTCAGTGAACATTAAAAAGACAGACAAGGCATGCCGCAGCGCATGATCTTTGGGGGATACATGGATTTTTGGACCGCCATACAGGCATTGATTCTTGGCGTGGTGGAGGGGCTGACCGAGTTCCTGCCGATCTCCAGCACCGGGCACCAGATTATCGTCGCCGACTTGATCGGCTTCGGCGGAGAACGCTTTGAAGCGTTCAACATCATTATTCAACTGGGCGCGATCCTCGCGGTGGTCTGGGAGTTTCGGCGCAAGATCCTCGACGTGGTGATCGGCTTGCCGACCCAGCGCAACGCCCAGCGCTTTACCGTCAACCTGATCATCGCAGTGCTGCCGGCGGTGGTGTTGGGGGTGATTTTTGCCGACCTGATCAAGCATTACCTGTTTAACCCGATCACGGTGGCCACCGCGCTGGTGGTGGGCGGGGTGATCATGCTGTGGGCCGAGCGCCGCCAACATGCAGTGCACGCTGAAACGGTGGATGAGATCACCTGGAAAGACGCGCTCAAGGTCGGTGTGGCCCAGTGCCTGGCAATGATTCCAGGCACTTCGCGCTCCGGCGCGACCATTATCGGCGGCCTGTTGTTCGGCCTGTCGCGCAAGACCGCCACCGAGTTCTCGTTCTTCCTGGCCATGCCGACCATGGTCGGCGCTGCCGTGTATTCGGGCTACAAGTACCGTCACCTGTTCCAGCCCGATGACGTGCCGGTGTTTGCTATCGGCTTTGTCACCTCGTTCATCTTCGCGATGATTGCGGTCAAGGCGTTGCTCAAGTTTATCGCCAGCCACAGTTACGCGGCGTTTGCCTGGTATCGGATTGCGTTTGGCCTGGTGATCCTGGCGACCTGGCAGTTTGGCTGGATCGACTGGACGGCGGTCAAGCCATGAGCATTCAACACCCGCGCTTGAAGGCGTTCATCTTTGTTTTGCTATGCGCCGCGCCGCTGACTGGCGCGGCACTGTTGTGGCATCGCGGCGAGACGCTGATCCCGCTGGCCGCCTATGGCGTGGTCAGCGTGGTGGCGTTTTTCCTGTACTGGGGCGACAAACGCAAGGCCCAAGCCGAAGGCCCGCGCGTGCGCGAAAATATCCTGCATGCCGTGGAGCTGGCGGGCGGTTGGCCGGGGGCGCTGATTGCCCAGCAGGTGTTTCGCCACAAGACGCGCAAGGTGTCGTATCAGGTGCTGTTCTGGGTGATTGTGTTGCTGCACCAAGTGTTCTGGCTGGACCAGCTGTTCCTGGGCGGCACGCTGCTCTCGGTTTTATAGTGTTGAGGTGTCTGGGATATTTCCTACGCGATTGCGGGAGGCAGCTTACCCAGACGGCCCTGTAAACCGGCAGCAGGCTCGCGTTATGCTTCGGGCACTTGAGCGCACGGGGCCCACACGAATGTCTTTTTCAGATTCATTGCTCCATCATTCGGCAACTGAGCTTGCAGCGCTGATTCAACAACGCAAGTTTACTTCCACCGCCATCGTCAGCTTTTACCTTGCGCGTATCGAGGCGCTCAACCCCTCGGTCAACGCGCTGGTGCAGGTCTGTGCCGATACGGCGTTGGCCGATGCTTGGGCGGTTGATCGTGCTATCGCCCAAGGCGAGTATGGCGGCGTGTTGCAGGGCGTTCCCTTCACGGTCAAAGATGTTTTCGATACCCGTGGGGTAGTGTCGGCAGCGGGTCTGGTTGATCGGGCTCATTATTGTCCTCAGCACGATGCTCTTGCAGTGACGCGCATGAAAGCGGCCGGCGCCATTCTTTTGGGTAAAAGCAACTGCCCGCCGGGCGGTGGCGGTGGAGTGACCGATAACCCGGTCTACGGCGCTACCCGTAACCCCCATGCGCTGTCCCATGGCCCCGGCGGCAGCAGCGGTGGCGAAGCTGCTGCGGTGGCTGCCGGCCTTTCGCCGCTGGGACTGGGCAGCGATTCCGGTGGCAGCCTGCGCATACCGGCGCATTTTTGCGGAGTCAGTACCTTGAAGCCCACCACGGGCCGGGTGCCCAACACCGGGGTTTTCGATCACCCTGGTGGGTTGAGTGATAGCCGCAGCCAGATCGGCCCGATGGCCCGGCATGTCGAAGACTTGGACCTGGTGTTCCGGGTGATCGCCGGTGAGGATGGGCACGATTGTGGGGTGATTCCAATGCCGCTGCCGGATATGCCTCCACAGGCACTGAATGGTTTGCGCGTCGCCTGGTACAGCGAGGGCGGCATCGAACCGGTAGACACGTGTACCCAGGTCACGCTGCAGGTGGCTGCCGACCTGCTGGCAGGTGCGGGCGCCGTGGTCCGTCAGGCGTTCCCTTCGGCATTGCGTAATGCTCGCGATATTACCGAGCGCTACTGGGCAATGGGCAAAGGCTCCGGGGCACAGGCGATACAGTTGCTCTCGGATTGGGATCAGTTTCGCAGTGCCATGCTGGGGTTCATGGCGGACTACGACATTATCCTGTGCCCGGTTGACGCGGCCCCGGCGCCGCTGCTGGGCACCGCCCGGCCAGGGTTGTTCAGCCATACGCTGCCATACAGCCTGGCCGGCTGGCCCTGTGTGGTGGTGCGCGCCGGTACTGCTGACTCGGGTTTGCCGGTGGGTGTACAGATCGTTGCACGGGCCTGGCACGAGCATTTGGCGCTGGGGGCGGCGATGGCCATTGAGCGCGCACTGCCGTTTGCGCGTTGAACCATCAATCCAGCTTCAGTCCCACCTGCGCGCGCTTGGGCAATTTGCTTACCACCAACTGGTGCGAGCGCTGCAACAGGCCACGCAGTTCCTCGGCGCCCAGCGGGTAGGGCGTGTTCATGATCACCCACTGCGCCCGCGCCAGGTACGGCGCGGGGTGGATGCCAGGGCGGTCCACATGGCCGAGGAACAGCTCCTTGTCGACCTTGAACGCCAGCGAGTCACCGCGCAGGTTCTGCAGGGCGAACATCTTGTTGCCGGCAATCGAGAACACGCGCACGCCGCCCCACTTGTAGTCTTCCCGCGCGCCGGGCAGGCCCAGGCAGAATGCCGCGACTTGTGCTTCGCTCATCTTCATAGCAAACGGTCTCCGCAACCCTTGAAGGCTTCTTCCAGATAGTCGATCCAGGCCCGAATCGCCGGTAACACGCCACGGCGGTGCGGGTAGACCGCCTGCAACCAGCCGCCCGGCGAAGACCATTGCGGCAGCAACTGCACCAATTGGCCGCTGGCCAGCTCCTCTTCGCAATACATCATTGGCAGCAGGGTAAAGCCCAGGCCCTGCAAGGCGCAGGCTTTGCGCACGATAAAGTCGTCGATGCCCAGGCGCGCTTCCATGGATAAGTTTTCGGTATTGCCTTGCGGGTCGATCAACCGCAAGTGCACCAGGCGATCGGCCTCAAGCGCAGCGAGTACCGGCAATTGCTTGAGATCGTCCGGGGTGTTGATTTGGCGGCCTTGCAGGAACTGCGGGCTGGCCACCAAGACTGTCTGGGCCTGGCGCAGGCGCTTGGTCACCAGCAACGGGTCTTCATCGCCCAACTCGCGCACGCGCAGGGCCACATCGATACCTTCGGCCACCAGGTCGACGCGTCGGTTGACCAGTGTCATCTCCAGCTGCACCAGTGGGTGAGCGGCGAGAAAGCCGGCAACGATGCCTGGCAACATGTGCTGCGCCATGCCCACCGGACAACTCACGCGCAGGCGCCCGCGGGGTTCGCTGGACATGCTGGCCACGGCCTCGTCGGCCATTTCCGCTTCCAGCAGCATCGCCTGGCAATGGCGCAGGTAGCGCTCGCCGACGGCAGTGAGGGTCAATTGCCGCGTGGTGCGTTGCAACAGGCGGGCGCCAAGGCGTTCTTCCAGTTCGGCGATGCGCCGCGACAGCCGTGACTTGGGAATCCCCAGCAGCCGGCCGGCCGCCGCAAAGCCGCCGGCTTCGACGACTTTGGCGAAGTAGTAGAGGTCGTTGAGGTCTTGCATGGTCAACCTATTGTCCTGTCAGTGGGACGAACTATCCGCGTGTGGCGTGCGCAAATCCAGCCTAAAAAAAAGCCAGCACCTTGCAGGCACTGGCTTTTGGAGGGTGAGAGGGCTTAGAACTGCGCCCCCGCCATCAACACATACTTCACGTGCACGTACTCCTCGATCCCGTAATAGCTGCCTTCACGCCCATAGCCGGACTGCTTGATGCCACCAAACGGGACCGACGCCGTGCCCACAGAACCCGAGTTGAGGATCACCATGCCGGCCTCCAGTTGACGTGACAGGCGCAACGACCGGCCCTGCGCGCTGGTGTAGGCATAGGCCACCAGGCCGAACTCGGTCTGGTTAGCGCGGGCGATGACTTCTTCTTCGTCCTTGAACGAGTAGACGGCGAACACGGGGCCGAAGATCTCCTCGGTCGCCAGCGGTGAATCGTCCTGCAAGCCGGTCAATACGGTCGGTTCATAGAACAGCCCGCCCTTGGCGTGGGGTTTGCCGCCCATCAGCACGTTGGCGCCCGCCGCCTTGGCGTCCTCGACCAGACGCACGACTTTGTCAAAACCCAGTTGATTGACCAGCGGCCCGACCACAAAGCCTTCGCGCAGGCCCTGGTCCACTTCGATGTTGGCGACGGCAGCCTTCATGCGTTCGATAAAGTCTTCGAGAATGCTGCGCTGCACAAAGATCCGGTTCGGCGAGATGCACACCTGGCCCGAGTTGCGCAGTTTGGCGCCGACCAGTCCTTTTACCGCCTCATCCAGGTTGGCGTCCTCAAACACAATAAACGGCGCATTGCCGCCCAGCTCCAGGGTCATCTTCTTGATAGTCGCTGCGCACTGCGCTGCGAGCAATTTGCCCACACCGGTGGAGCCGGTGAACGAGATCTTGCGGATACGTGGGTCGCCAGTGAGGATCAGGCCGATCTCCTTGGGATCACCCACCACCACTTCAAGCACACCGGCTTCGATACCGGCCTTGCGTGCGTAGTCCAGCAGCTTGAGGGCGGTGAGCGGTGTGTCTTCGGCGGGCTTGATCACCATGGTGCAGCCGGCGGCCAGGGCCGTGGCGACTTTGCGGGTGATCATCATGAACGGGAAGTTCCACGGCGTAATGGCCGCTACGGGGCCGATGGCTTCTTTGGTCACCATGACATTGGCATTGCGGTCGTGGGTGGGAATGGTGTCGCCGTAGACGCGTTTGGCCTCTTCGGCGTACCACTCGATAAAGCCCAAACCGTAGTCGATTTCACCTCGGGCTTCGCTCAGGCACTTGCCGTTTTCGCGGCACAGCAGTTCGGCGAAGGCCTCCTTGTCCGCCTTAACGCTGTCGTGCCAGCGGCGCAGAATGTCGCTGCGCTCCTTGGCGAGTTTGCCGGACCATTCGGGGAAGGCGGCGCAGGTGCGGTCAACGGCGGCCTTGACCTGGGCTGAGGTGTGCTTGGTCACACGGCCGATTTCTTCGCCAGTGGCAGGGTTGTAGACGATAAGCATGGGCAAACTCCGAAGGCTGAAAGTGCTGTTTCAGGCTACGGAACACTGCGGTTTGAGCGAATATCCATTCCAATGTGCTGATTGCCTATTCCTATGAGTGCATAGCCATACCGGTGTTTGCGCAGTACCGTGCTGTTTTCGCCAGGAGCCATGCGCCATGGGCCGCACCCAAAAAATCATCGAGCTGATGGGGCGCTTGGCGCCTGTCGAAGGCTATAACCTGAGCGCTCTGGAGGATGTGCGTTTCCTGCGCTCAAATCGGCCGCTGCACCGGGTGTCGGTGCTGTACGACCCCGGCATCGTGATCGTCTGCCAGGGGCGCAAGCGCGGTTACCTGGGTGAAGAGATTTACCTGTACGACGCCCAGCATTACCTGGTGGTGTCGGTGCCGGTGCCGTTCACCATGGAAACCGAGGCCAGCGAAGCAGAGCCGATGCTGGCGGTGTACTTGCGCCTGGATTTCACCCTCGCCGCCGAATTGATGTTGGCGCTGGATGCGTTTCCCGAATTGCTCGAAGCCAAGCCGCGCGGCATGTATTCCTCGCCCATGGACGACAAACTCAGTGAGTCGCTGCTGCGGTTTCTCGAAGCCATGAGTGCGCCGATGGAGGCACAGGTTCTCGGCCCCGCGCTGATGCGCGAGATCTACTACCGCATCCTTACAGGCGAGCAGGGCGGTTCGATGCGCGCCGCGCTTAACCGCCAAGGCCAGTTCGGCAAGGTGGCACGCGCAATCCGCAAGATTCATGGGGACTACCACCAGCACCTGGACGTGGAAGCGTTGGCGCGCGAGGCGATGATGAGCGTGCCGAGTTTTCACGCACACTTTCGCACGGTCACCGACACCTCACCGATGCAATACCTCAAGTCCACGCGCCTGCACCAGGCGCGTTTGCTGATGCTGCGCAACGACATCACTGCCGCCACGGCATGTGCCCAGGTGGGCTATGAAAGCGCCTCGCAGTTCAGCCGAGAGTTCAAGCGCTTGTTCGGGCGTACGCCCCAGGAGGAGATTCAGTGGATGAAACGCACCTATGCGCTGCCGGCGCCTACGTCGGCATCGATTTATGTGTCTTCGCACTGAGTTGGCGAGCTGATTGTCCTGCTGGCAGGACGAACAATCACATTTGTGCCGTCTAATCGACTATTGGGTTCATGTGTAGGATTAACTTCATTCGATCGCCCAGCCGCGATCCTCACTTGGAGAACCCGCATGAAACTGTTGCATATCGATTCCAGCATCCTCGGCGACAACTCGGCTTCGCGTCAGCTCAGCGCTGGTGTGGTCAAGGCCTGGCAAGCGGCTGAGCCAGGTGTGGAAGTGACCTATCGTGACTTGGCTGCCGAAGGCATCAGCCACTTTTCCGGCCTGACCCTGGGCGCCCTGGGCACCGCTGCCGAATTGCGCGACGCCGTACAAAAACACGAGGCCGAACTGAGCGCTACGTCCCTGGCTGAATTCATCGCCGCCGACGCTGTAGTCATCGGTGCGCCGATGTACAACTTCTCGGTGCCGTCCCAGCTCAAGGCCTGGATCGACCGTATTGCCGTGGCCGGCCAAACCTTCCGTTACACCGAAGCCGGCCCTGAAGGCCTGTGCGGCGGCAAGAAGCTGATCATTGTTTCCACCGCTGGCGGTCTGCATGCGGGCCAGGCGAGCAATGTGGGGCACGAGGATTACTTGAAACTGGTGTTTGGCTTCCTCGGCATCACTGATATCGAATTTGTCCGCGCCCAAGGCCTGGCGTACGGTGAAGAAGTTCGCAGCAAGGCCTTGAGCGACGCCAACGTAGTGATCAACGAACAATTGTTCGCCGCCGCGTAAGGCTTGTGTAAAGTTCGCCTCTGTTCGGTTCCAATCTGAACCGGGGCGCCTAAACTCTGTATTCTGATCGCCTGAACGCGACCGGAGTACGGAGTTTTTTCGTTTACCCGCTGTCATTACTTTGGCCCAGGTTATGCATGCATGGGTTTATCACCCGGAGCGAGTGCCTTGGCCCATGGACTTTTCAAACCGACATGCCGCGGGTGTTGAACGTGGTCGCGCAGCAAAGGTGGACATCCCCATGATGCGTCTTTGTGCTGTTTTGGTTCTTTCCCTGCTCGGTGGCCTGATTTCAGTGCACGCTGCCCCGGCGCCGCACCCGCATTGGAGTGTGGGCTTTCATCGCATGAGTTTTCTCGACCCGCTGGATCAGCAGCCGATGAACGCCATCGCGTTTTACCCGTCTACCGATGACGAGCATTCCACGCAGTTGGGTCCCTACCACGTGGCTGCCACCCAGGATTCCAAAGTGGCCATCGGGCGTTTCCCGATGCTGATGTTGTCCCACGGCAACACCGGTACACCGCTGGCGCTGCACGACCTGGCCACTTCGCTGGCGCGCAAAGGGTTTGTGGTGGTGGCCGTTTTGCATCCCGGCGACAACTACAAGGATCACAGCCGCCTGGGCACGGTGAGCAACCTGTACGGGCGGCCGATCCAGATTTCCGCAGCGATTACCGCCACGCTCGGGGATACGATGCTGTCGCCGTTCGTCAATATCGACCAGGTGGGCGTTATCGGTTACTCAGCCGGTGGCGAAACCGCGCTGATCCTGGCCGGGGCCAAGCCGGACTTCGACCGCCTGCGCCGCTATTGCCAGGAGCGCCCGGAAGACCGCGACGCCTGCACCACCAAAGGTGAGCTGGTGGTCGACCGTGAAGACCTGCAGCCGCAAGCCGACCCGCGTATTCACGCCTTGATGCTGATGGCGCCGTTGAGCCTGATGTTTGGCCGCCACACGTTGGCCGATGTGCACGTGCCGGTGCTGCTCTACAGTGGCGACGGCGACAAGCTGGTGGCCGTGGACAAGAACGCCGCTGCCCTGGCGCGCAAACTGCCGCAGCCGCCGGATTTCAAACTATTGGCCGGGGCCGGGCACTTTGTGTTCATGGCGCCGTGTGACAGCGACCAACTGCTGGCCATGCCGGCGATTTGCACGGATGCCGACGGTGTCGACCGCGAAGGCATCCACCGCGACCTGATCTCGGAGGCGGGGCGCTTCTTCGAGCATACCCTGGGTCAGTCGACCCGCGCCGGTTTGCAGACCGCTGATCAGTAAGCGCGGCGCTTGAGCTGCACGGTCAGGCACAGGGCCGTGACCGACAGCAGCGCGGCGCAGAAGAAGATCCAGCCATAGCCGAGGTTCAGTGCCACGGCGCCCATCAATGGCCCGGCAATCGCCAGGGCCAGATCAAAAAACACCGCATACGCACTCAGCCCCGCGCCCCGGCTGCTGTTGGGCACTTGCTTGATAGCCTCCACGCCGAGCGCCGGGTACACCAGCGACAAACCGAAGCCGGTCAGCCCGGCGCCGATCAGCGCCACACCGGTGGAGGGCGCCAGCCACAACAGGGTCAGGCCGACGGTCTCGATGGTCATGCAGGCAATCGCCGCGCTGAACCCGCCGAAGCGGCTGATGGCGGAGATAAACACCAGGCGCGACAAGATAAAACACACGCCAAACACCGTCAGGCAGTACGCCGCACCGACCCAGCCACGGTTGAGGTAATACAGGGTGATGAAGGTGGTCAGCGTGCCGTAGCCGATAGACGCCAGGCACAGGCTGGCGCCAAACGGCGCGATGCGCCCGAACACCGACCAGAATGGCAGCCGCTCGCCACGCACCACCGGCACCGACGGTTTATTGCGGATCAACACCAGGCCCAAGGCGGCCAACACGGACAGCGCGATGCCCAGGCTGGTGTAGCCATAATCGGCCACCATCACCACGCCCAGCGGCGCGCCAATCGCGATGGCGCCGTAGGACGCGATACCGTTCCAGGAGATCGAGCGCGCCGTGTGTTCGGCACCGACCGCGCCCATGCACCAGCTGATGGTGCCAACGCCGATCAGGCCTTGGGCCACGCCGAGCAACAGCCTGCCAACGATCAATACCCCAAGGCTCACGGCGGGCATGCTTTCAAGCAAGGTTGCGAAAAATGTCAGCACGCCACTGACCAGGATGCCAGCCAAACCCAACACAATGGCGCGTTTGGTGCCGACGTTATCCGACATGCGCCCAGCCATCGGGCGGCTGAGCAGGGTGGCCAGGTATTGCGAGCCGATGGTGACCCCGGCGACTACGGCGCTGAAGCCCAGTTGTTCATGCACATAGCCTGGGATCACCGCAATCGGCAGGCCGATGCAGATAAACGCGATAAAGGTGTAGAAGACAATGGAGACGATCTGCAGGGTGATCGACAGGGAGCTGGGGGCGGCGGCAGGCATGGTCACTCATTCGCGGGCGGGCGGTGAGGGCATGATGGCAAGGGCGTGGGGGAAAAGGAAGCTGGCTAACGGGTTTTGCTGAAGAGGCCCGTCATCATAAGCCGCTCTATTGTAGTGAACAGGCTCGATGTGACGAGCAGGCTTGCCCTGCGCTGGGCTGCGCAGCGGCCCTAAAACCAAACACCGCGTTTTGCCTGGCAGAACGCGGTGTTTTTTATTGGGGCTGCTTCGCAGCCCAGCGCAGGGCAAGCCTGCTCGCCACAACAAGCCGGCTAGCCGCGGGGGCTTAGAACACCACGCCTTGGCTGCGCAGGTAGTCGTCATAGGTGCCGCTGAAGTCGATCACGCCGGTGGCGCTCAACTCGATGATGCGGGTGGCCAGGGACGATACGAACTCACGGTCGTGGCTGACGAAGATCAGCGTGCCCGGGTAGTTTTCCAGCGCCAGGTTCAGCGCTTCGATGGATTCCATGTCCAAGTGGTTGGTGGGTTCGTCCATGATCAGCACGTTCGGCTTTTGCAGGATCAGCTTGCCGAACAGCATGCGGCCTTGCTCACCACCGGAAATCACCTTCACCGACTTCTGGATCTCGTCGTTGGAGAACAGCATGCGGCCCAGGGTGCCACGGATCATCTGCTCGCCTTGGGTCCACTGGCCCATCCAGTCGAACAGGGTGACGTCGTCTTCGAAGTCATGGGCGTGGTCCTGAGCGTAGTAGCCCAGCTCCGCGGCGTCGGTCCACTTGATGCTGCCGGCGTCCGGGGTCAGTTCGTTGACCAGGGTGCGCAGCAGGGTGGTCTTGCCGATACCGTTCGGGCCGATGATCGCCACGCGCTCGCCGGCTTCAACCTGGAAGCTGAAGTCCTTGAACAGAGGCTTGCCGTCGAAGCCCTTGGCCATTTTTTCGACCATCACAGCCTGGCGGTGCAGCTTCTTGTTCTGCTCGAAACGGATGAACGGGCTCACACGGCTCGACGGCTTGACCTCGGCCAGCTGGATCTTGTCGATCGCCTTGGCGCGGGACGTGGCTTGCTTGGCTTTCGAGGCGTTGGCCGAGAAGCGGCTGACGAAGGATTGCAGTTCGGAGATCTGCGCCTTCTTCTTGGCGTTGTCCGACAGCAGCTGCTCGCGGGACTGGGTCGCCACGGTCATGTACTCGTCGTAGTTGCCCGGGAACAGGCGCAGCTCGCCGTAGTCCAGGTCAGCCATGTGGGTGCACACGCTGTTCAGGAAGTGACGGTCGTGAGAGATGATGATCATCAGGCTGGAACGCTGGGTCAGGATGTTTTCCAGCCAGCGGATGGTGTTGATGTCCAAGTGGTTGGTCGGTTCGTCGAGCAACAGCACTTCAGGGTCGGAGAACAGCGCCTGGGCCAGCAATACGCGCAGTTTCCAGCCTGGCGAGACTTCGCTCATCGGGCCAAAGTGCTGCTCCAGCGGAATACCCAGGCCCAGCAGCAGTTCACCGGCGCGGGATTCGGCGGTGTAGCCGTCCATTTCGGCGAATTCGGTTTCGAGCTCGGCAACGGCCATGCCGTCTTCTTCGCTCATTTCCGGCAGCGAGTAGATGCGGTCACGCTCAGCCTTGACCCGCCACAGCTCTTCGTGGCCCATGATCACGGTGTCGAGTACGGTGAATTCTTCGTAGGCGAACTGGTCCTGGCGCAGTTTACCCAGGCGCACGTTTGGCTCCAGCATGACCTGGCCGCCGGACGGCTCGAGGTCGCCGCCGAGGATTTTCATGAAGGTCGACTTGCCGCAACCGTTGGCACCGATCAAACCATAACGGTTGCCGGCGCCGAATTTGACCGAGACGTTCTCGAAGAGCGGCTTGGCGCCGAACTGCATGGTGATGTTAGCTGTGGAGATCAATTACTTTACCTATCAATGAGTTGCGAGCGTGGCGGCAGGAGCCTTCAGGCATGCGTCAACAGCGACATCAAGGCGCGAAACCCGGTCGCTGAGCAGAAAATTTTGGCTGTGTGTTGGAATTTGGCGCGCATTGTCGCATATGTCAGGCGACAGTTGTATGGCAGGCGAACGATGGTTTCTCCAGAGTCTCCGGCATCGCCAGCCATAACAGCGCCAAGGCCACGGCCGCCACGCCGGCCAGGGTCAGGAATGCCGCGTTGTAGCCGGCCTGTTGCACCACGAAACCGGCCAGGCTGCTACTCAACGCCGCACCCAGGCCAAACACCGTGGACAGCGCGCCGAGGCTCACATTAAAACGCCCGGTGCCCTGGGTCAGGTCCTTGACGATCACCGGGAACAGCGCGCCAAAGATCCCCGCGCCGATGCCGTCGAGCATCTGTACCGCCACCAGCCAGTAAGGATCACTGGACAAGGTGTAGAGCACGCCGCGCAGTGGCAGGATCAGGAAACCTGCGAGCAGCAGCGGTTTGCGACCCCACACATCGGCCTTGAACCCCACCAGCCAGGCCATCGGCACCATCACCAACTGCGCGGCGACGATGCACGCCGAGGTCAGCGGCGTAGCCATTTGCAAGTTGATCTGCGCAAGCTTCTGGCTGACCAACGGCAGCATCGCCGCATTGGCCAGGTGGAAGAGGGCGCAGCAGATGGCGAATACCAGCAGCGGCCGGTTGGCCAGCAGGACTTTCACACCGGACGGTTGTTCGTGATCGCTGTGGTGGGCCGGGTCAAAGCCCCTGGCGACTTCATAGTCAATCGCCTTGGCCGACACACAGCTCACGGCCACGATACTGGCCAGCGCCATAAAGGCCATCAAGTAAAACACCACCACCGGGCCGTACAGGTACGCCAGGCCGCCGGCCAGCAGCGCTGCCACAGCATTGCCAGCGTGATTGAAGGTTTCGTTGCGCCCCGTTCGGCGAGTGAAGGCGCGTGGCCCGGTAATTCCGAGGGAAATGGCCGATATGGCCGGTGCAAACACCGAGGCGGCCACGGCACTGGCGGCCTGGGTCAAGGCCACCCAACTGAAGGCGCTGACAAATGGCAGCATCAGGCAACTGATGGTCACCAGGATGGCAGCCGCCGCAATCACCGCGCGCTTGCTGCGTGTGCGGTCGATCAGCGCACCCGCCGGGCCTTGGGTGACCAGTGCGGCGATGCCCGCCAGGGTCATGACCACTCCGATGCTGGCCGGGTCCCATTTGTGCACGGCCAGCAGGTAAATCGCCAGGTAAGGCCCGAGGCCGTCGCGCACATCGGCCAGGAAAAAATTGAGGCTGTCCAGGGACAAGGTATTACGCAAGTCAGAGTGATTGGCCACGGCGTTGTCTTCGCAAAGGGTGTTCAGGGGCTGGACACTCATTGGGCTAGTGACCCGTGGGCCTGAACAGAAGTTTCGCTGCCGCTGAGGGTTTCATCTGACGGGCGTTTGGATTATTTTCCGTAGCCCGCTGAAATGACTCCCTGGAGACGCAATGGACATGCCCTCAGCCCAACAGGCAATCGCCGATAATAAGGCCGCCTGGGACGCCTCTGCCGCGCTGCACAAAGATACTGCGACCTGGAACACCTTGCTGCAATCAGTCGTTGAGCCGGCTTTTTCCTGCCTCGACCCCACCATCACCGCGTTGTTGCAAACCGTCGGCGTTGCCGGCAAGTCGGTGGTGCAAGTCGGCTGTAACAACGGGCGTGAAAGCCTGTCGCTGTTTGGCCTGGGCGCGCGTGAGGTGGTGGGTGTCGATCAATCGACAGCCTTTCTGGCGCAAGCTCGGGAGTTGGCTGATATTTCCCCGCATAACCCGCAATTCATCGAAGCCGATATCCATCACCTGCCTGAGCGTTTGCTTGGCCGGTTCGATATTGCCTTGGTGACGATTGGCGTACTCGGCTGGATGCCGGATGTGGCGCTGTTTATGCAACATGTGGCCAGTACCCTCAAGCCCGGCGGCACCCTGGTGATCTACGAGACTCACCCTTTCCTGGAAGTCTTCGACCCTCAGGCCAGCAACCCGTTTTTGCCCGACAGCTCGTATTTTCAACGCGATCCGTTCGTGTTGCAGGCGTCAATTGTGTATGAAGGGCTGACAGAGGTGCCTGGGCCGACGTCCTACTGGTACGTTCACACCCTGGGCAGCGTCGTCACCGCGGCGATTGCGGCGCACTTGCAGATCGAGCATCTGCAGGAGTATCCGCACTCCAACCGCGAGGAGCTGTATGACCAGTACGAGCACCAGTCGGCCCAATTGCCGTTGTGTTTCACCCTGACGGCCATCAAGCGCGCCGTTTGAGTGGGTTTTTCGCGCTCAAAAAAAGGCCCGCGACAGAAGAGGCGGGCCAAGTGATTCACTGGAGTAGGTGGCCTTACGCTAAAGGCCAGGAAGTAAACACCGTGTGAAAAGCATGTCGGCGTTTCGGATGGCATGCGGTTTTCAGGTGCGGCGCACGAAGGTGCGCATGGTTTGCCCTGGCCCGGTGCTGAAGACCGTTGGGCGGGGCATGCCTTCATCCGCTGCGATAAACACAAAATTATCGCCTTCGAGGCGATAACTGGCGGGTAACGCTTTGCCGGCGTCATCGCCCATGGAATCTACCCAGGTAATACGTTTGGGCGTGGTGCTGCTGTCCAGGGAAAACCGGCCAGCCAGCAATACGTTGCCAGCGACGGTTCGGACTTCGAACTGATCACCCTCAATCGTGGTAATGGCGCCTGGCGCGCTGTGTGCGTCCGCAGGGTTGAGTACGCCGCTGTCTTCCAGGGAAGTCTGCTCCCAGGCGCCCTGAAGCGCGGTGAAGTCCGAGTCTGGTTGAAGTTTCATGCAAGTTCCTTTTGCTGGAGATTGATTGGCGCGATGATAACTGAAAGGGGATTGAACCTGGTTGGGTGCCGAGTTTTTTGTGGGTTGCCAGCGCAACCGCCTGCGCTGTAAATAGCCTCACTCTGGGCTTGCATCCAGGCAGGCGCACGTGAGTCCTACGCGTTGCGTAGACAGCTTTTCACAATTCTTAGTTAACCTTTGGTTACAAACTGTGGCTAAATAAAGGTCTAAGGCGTGGTTTAGGAAGTGACTCGTCCGGCCAGCCGCCACTATGTAATCGTGATTTCAGGTGCTGCTTATTTATCCTCGGCCGTTGTGGGCATGCAGGAGCAGCCTGTTCTCTTCTAACTTGTGACGAATCCCTTGAAACTCATCATTGTTGTTCTCTACGTTGCCTCCATTGCGTATGTTCACCTGCGTGGCAGAGTGCGACACAAGCTGGGTCGCCAGCTTAGCGATCACTCGACGTTCCTTGCGCCGATCAACTGTTTCCTCTACTTGTTTTCCAGGCAGCCAAGCCGTCCGTTTCTGTCGCCCAGCGACTTTCCGGACCTGAGCCCGCTGCAGGAGCACTGGGAGGAAATCCGCCAGGAAGGTCAGAACCTGATGCGCGCGGGCGAGATCAAGCGCTCGGACCAATACAATGACGTGGGTTTCAACTCGTTTTTCAAGTCGGGCTGGAAGCGCTTTTACCTTAAGTGGTACGGCGACAGTCACCCTTCGGCGATGAAGCTGTGCCCGCGTACCACTGAGCTGGTGCAAGGCATTGGCTCGATCAAGGCGGCGATGTTTGCCGAGTTGCCGCCGGGCTCCAAGCTGGTGCGCCACCGTGACCCGTATGCAGGCTCTTATCGTTACCACCTGGGCTTGGACACGCCGAACGATCCGGGTTGCTACATCAATGTGGATGGCGAGAGTTACTACTGGCGGGACGGTGAGCCGGTGATGTTTGACGAGACTTACATTCACTACGCGGAAAACACTACGCAGCAGAACCGCATCATTCTGTTCTGTGACATTGAGCGCCCGATGAAGTACCGCTGGGCGGCGGCGTTTAACCGTTGGTTCAGTCGTAATGTAATGGCGGCTGCGGGTTCGCCTAATGATGAGGGTGACAAGACCGGTGGTTTGAACCGCGCGTTTACGCGGTTGTACAAGATTCGTTTGCGTGGCAAGGAACTGAAAAAGCGTAATCGTGCGCGGTATTACCTGGAAAAATGGGCGATTTTCGCTGGGTTGGCGCTAATTTTTATCCTGATCTGATCTGATCTGATCTGATCTGATCTACCTGCTGCTCCAAGTGTGGGAGCTGGCTCGACAAGCCAGCCCCCACATTTGATCGCGTGTAGCTCTGCTGTTGCCAAGGTGAACCGCCGTCAGGGCGCAACCCTTAGCCGCCGTTACCCCGATAACGGATATGCACTCATCCGCCACACTCAAACTCCCCCGCAAATGTTATTCACGACCTGTTCACTCGATAAACGACACCCCCTCAAACATACCCATTGAACGACTGTTCAGTTTGCACTATGTTGACCGCATCCACCCGTTTGCACACAACCGGGTTCGCGCTTTTTCTTCTTGAACGAGAGGCTCTGGCATGCGGCTTTCCCCCTTCGTCGAACGAATTGCAGGGCAGGGCGTCGCCGCCTGGGACATCCACCACGCCGCGTTCCAGGCTGCCAGCCAGGGCGAAGACATCATCATCCTCAGCGTCGGCGACCCCGATTTCGCCACGCCGGCCTTCATCACCGAAGCCGCAGTCAGCGCGTTGCACAGCGGTGACACGCACTACACCGAAATCCCCGGCCGCGCCGCCCTGCGCGAGGCTGTGGCGGCGCGCTACAGCAAGACCCTGGCACGCTCGCTAAACGCCGACAACGTGATCATCGTGCCCGGCGCACAGAATGCGTTGTTCATCAGTTCCCTGTGCCTGCTGCAAGCCGGTGATGAAGTGCTGGTGCTCGACCCGATGTACGTCACCTACGAAGCCACGCTCAAAGCCAGCGGCGCCACCCTGGTGCGCGTACCGTGCTCGCCGGAGTCCGGGTTTCGCCTGGATGCACAACGCCTGGCTGCCGCCATCACCCCGCGCAGCCGTGCCATCTTCTTCTCCAACCCCAATAACCCCACCGGCGTGGTGCTCAACCCGCAGGAGCTGCAAGCGATAGCCGACCTGGCCACCGCCCACGACCTGTGGGTGGTGGTGGATGAGGTCTACGAAAGCTTGGTGTTTGACGGCCAATACCACAGCCTCGCCGCGTTACCCGGCATGGCCGAGCGCTGCATCGTGATTGGCAGCCTGTCCAAATCCCACGCCATGACCGGCTGGCGAACCGGCTGGTTGATCGCCTCGCCGGAAATGATCGCCCACGCCGAAACCCTGGTGCTGAGCATGCTCTATGGCTTGCCGGGTTTTGTGATGGAAGCCGCCACAGCAGCCGTGCTGGCCCATGACGAAGTGACGGTGGGCATGCGCGACATCTACCGGCGCCGCCGTGACTTGGTCGTGGCCGGCCTGAGTGCGTGCCCCGGCATCAAGGTACAGGCGCCGCAAGCCGGGATGTTTGTGCTGGTAGACGTGCGCGGCACGGGTTTGGGCTCATTGGATTTTGCCTGGCGCCTGTTCCGCGAGGCGGGTGTTTCGGTGCTGGATGCCGCGGCGTTTGGCGAGCCGGCGCAAGGGTTTGTGCGGTTGTCGTTCACCTTGGGCGAAGCCCGCCTGGCCGAAGCCTGCCAGCGTATCGCCAGGTTCGTCGCCAAGCTTGCCGGCGAGCCGCGTGTGGCGCCGACGCCTGAGATCGACGTGCTGCTGCCTGTCGAAGCGCGCAAGATGATTGAGGTGATCGACCTGCACAAGCGCTTCGGCAATATCGAAGTGCTCAAAGGCATCTCGCTCACGGCCAACGAAGGTGAGGTGATTTCGCTGATCGGCGCCAGCGGCTCAGGCAAAAGCACCTTGCTGCGCTGCATCAACATGCTTGAAGTGCCCGACCAGGGCAGCATCCATGTCGACGGTGAAAGCATCAAGCTCAACTACGGCATGCCCGGCGCGCCGCTGGTCGCCGATGCCAAGCAATTGGTACGCATCCGCTCGACCCTGGGCATGGTGTTCCAGAACTTCAACCTGTGGCCGCACCGCACCGTCCTCGAAAACCTTATCGAAGCGCCCACCCAGGTACTGCGCGAAAGCCGTGCCGAGGCCATCGAGCGCGCCGAAGCCTTGCTCGACCGCGTTGGCCTGGCCGCCAAACGCAATGAATTCCCGGCGTTCCTGTCCGGCGGCCAACAGCAGCGTGTGGCGATTGCCCGCGCGTTGGCCATGCGCCCCAAAGTCATGCTGTTCGACGAACCCACCTCAGCCCTCGACCCCGAACTGGTGGGCGAAGTGCTGCGTGTGATCCGCTCCCTGGCCGAAGAAGGCCGCACCATGATCCTGGTCACCCATGAAATGGCCTTCGCCCGGGATGTGTCCTCCAAAGTGGCTTTTCTGCACCAAGGCTTGATCGAAGAAACCGGCACGCCGGACGCGGTGTTCCTCGACCCACGCAGTGAGCGTTGCCGACAGTTCGTCAACGCGCATCAAACTCGCTAACTCCAGAAAAAGACGGGGCAAATCATGAAATGCAAACGCATGGCAACGTGGTTGGGCAGTGCAGTGTTGATGTTGACCGCAGGTTTTACCCTGGCGGCAGAAAAACCCATCGTGTTCGCGGTGGCGGCCGAACCCTATCCGCCGTTCACCGTAAAAGGCGGTAACGGCCAGTGGTCGGGCTTTGAAGTGGACCTGATCCACAAGCTGTGTGAAGGCATGAAAGCCGAATGTCAGATCAAGGAAGTGGCGTGGGACGGCATCATTCCGTCGTTGCTGGCGAAGAAAATCGACGTGATTTTCTCCTCGATGTCGGTCACCGATGAACGTGAAAAACAAATCGCCTTCAGCCGCGCCTATTACGATTCACTGCTGGGCGTGGCAGGCCCCAAAGGCGCTACGGTGGACATCACCCCCGAAGGCCTCAAGGGCAAGTTGATCGGCGTGCAGATCTCCACGGTCAGCGCCAACTACCTGAAGAAGTACTACGAAAACATCGCTGACCTCAAGTACTACGACACCCAGGAATCGGCGAATGCCGACCTGATCGCCGGGCGTATCGACTACATGATGGCCGACGACACCGCCATCGCCATGATGGTCAAGACCCCGGAAGCCAGCGGCCTGGCGCATATCGCCAGCGTGCCCTACGACCCGATCATCGGGCGTGGCGTCGGCGCTGGTTTGCGCAAGGAAGACACCGCGCTCAAGGCACGCCTGGACAAAGCCATCGGCGAACTGCTGGTGAGCAAGGACTATGACGACTTGTCCCAGCACTATTTCGGCCTGTCGGTCAGCCCGTGCAAGCGCGGTGACACGCCGGCCTTTGTGAGCAAGACCTGTGACAGCCCCTATCAGCAAATCGCCCAGAAGACCGAATAATGCTCGATCTCCTCAGCTTTGGTGACCAAGGATGGGGCAACGCACTGCTCAAAGGGTTATGGATGACCCTGCAAATCTCCGTTGGCGCGTTTGCCGTGGGCTTGCTGATCGGCCTGGTGGTGGCCTGCGCCAAGCTCAGCGCGCCGCGCCCGATTGCGCTGCTGATGCGCGGTTACACCACGGTGTTTCGCGCGGTGCCGGAACTGCTGCTGATCCTGCTGCTGTATTACGCAGGCGCCATGGGCCTCAACGCGTTGATGCTGTGGCTGGGTTTTGCCCAGGTCAACATCAGCGGGCCGTTGGTGGCGATCCTGGTATTAGGGCTGGTACAGGGCGCCTATGCGTCAGAGATTTTCCGCGCGGCGATCCTGGCGATTCCCCACGGCCAGATCGAAGCGGCGCGGGCCTTTGGCTTGAGCGGCTTTGGCCTGTTTCGCCGGGTGACCTTGCCGATCATGGCGCCGTATGCGCTGGCGGGGATGTCCAACCTGTGGATCAACTTGATCAAGGACAGTGCCTTGATCAGCGTGGTCGGTACCAATGAGCTGCTGTACACCGCCAAGCAGGCGGCGGGTTCCACCCGTCATTACTTGCTGTTCTACCTCACGGCCGCCGTCTTGTATTACCTGGTGACGCTGGCTTCCAACTACCTGTCCGGACGCCTGGAACGACGTATTCGTCGCTGGATGCCGGTTGTCGAGTGAGGCGCGCATGCCTGAGTGGATAAGTTACTACGCCGGGCTGATCGCCAAGGGCTTGCAGACCACCTTGTCATTGCTGTTGATCAGCGCCGTGCTGGGTTTTGCCCTCGCGGTGCTGGTGGCTCTGGCGCGGTTATCACGGCGCAAATGGCTGGCGCGCGGTGCGCTGGCCTACACCAGTGTGCTGCGCGGTACACCGCTGCTGATCCAGATCTACATTTTCTACTACGGCCTGGGCAGCCTGTTTGCCCAGTTCCCGATGATCCGCGGCAGTTTTTTGTGGCCGTTCCTGCGTGACGGCTACTGGTACATCGTGTTCGCCCTGGTGTTGTCGGTGGGCGCCTACGTCGGTGAAGTGATTCGCGGTGGCCTGCTGGCGGTGCCCAAGGGCGAGATGGAAGCCGCTTCGGCATTTGGCATGACCCCGCGCCAGGCCCTGCTGCGGGTGCGCTTGCCACGGGCGATGCGTCTGCTGTTGCCGACCTTGGCCGGTGAGACGGTGATGCTGCTCAAATCCACCGCGCTGGCATCGACCATCGCCGTGGTCGACCTGCTGGGCGCGGCTAACGTCGTACGTGCGCAGACCTTGCAGATCTATCAACCCTTATTGTTGGTGGCCGGTGTTTACCTGTGCCTGACCTTCCTCATCGAGGGCGTCTACGCCATCGCCGAACGGCGCGGCACGCCGCTGCGCAGGTCGGCGGGATGAAACAGGACCGCGCGCTGCAAGGGATAGCCCTGTGCTCATTGGCCTACGCGTTTCTGGCGTTGCAGGACGCGGTGATCAAATGGCTGGTGGCCGATTATTCGGTGTTCAGCATTCTGTTCTGGCGCAGCCTGGTGGTGGTCGGTGCGTGCGTGATCGCCGGGCGCATGGGCTTGTTGCGTCGGGTGTGGAGCTCGGTGAGCCGCAAGCTGCTGATCATTCGTGGGCTGCTCTCGCTGCTGGCGTGGTTGCTGTATTACACCGCCGCCAAGGACCTGACCCTGGCGGAAATGACCACCTTGTATTTCTCCGCGCCGGTCATGGTCACGCTGCTGGCCGCGCTGATCCTCAAGGAACGTGCCAGCCGTGGGCAATGGGTGGCGCTGATCATCGGGTTTGTGGGTGTGGTGATCGCCTGTCGCCCCAGCAACATGCTCGATCCAGTGCCTATCGCGCTGACCCTGGCGGCCGCGTTGTGCTGGGCGTTCACCTATATCCAGCTGCGCCAGGTCGACCCGGCAACCTCGGTGCTGGAGCAGATGCTGATCACCAATGTGGTGTTCGTGGTTTGTATTGCGCTGACCTTGCCCTGGACCCACACGCCAGCGCCGACCCCCGCCTGGTTGGGGATGCTGGCCGCAGGTCTGGTCGGCGGCATAGGTCAGTTCCTGTTGTTTGCGAGTTTCCGCCGGGCCACGGCGACCTTGCTGGCGCCGTTCGAATACACCGGGTTGATCTGGGCGTTTTTGCTTTCGAGCCTGATCTGGGGCACGTCAATGGATGTGTCGCTGATCATCGGCGCCGTGTTGATCGCGGTCAGCGGCACCCTGGCCATGCTCAGCGCCCGCCACTCGGAATCACAAGATGTGGTCGGCGCCGAATGCTCCGTAACGCAACCCCTGTACCCAGCAACGACAGATGTGCAGCCCGTTGGCGGGGCTGAAAGTACCGGGGTTCAGACACCCCTCGAGCCAGAGCCCGTCGAGCATCGCCGATAGGCCAATGGCGGCCAGGTGGCTGTCGTGGATCAGCAGGTTTTCGCTGCGGGCCAGGTCGTCCAGCAGCTGTTGGATCAGCGCCAGGTAGGCGCGGTAGCTGTTTTCGTGGGACTGGTTTACGTGGGGCGAGTGGCGGATCAGGCTCCAGAACACCACCCACACGCCGAGCAGGTCGGGGTCCATCACCCGTGGCGAAAACGACGCGCTAAGAAACGCGTCCAGGCGCGCAGCGGCGCCTTCGGCCAGCTCGACTTGCGCCCATAACGCGCTGGTCAGCTCATTGGCGAGCTTGTGGTAAGTCTCGGCGATCAACGCGTCGATGCTGCCGAAATGGTGGTTGAGCAAACCCACCGAAACGCCGGCTTCGGCGGCAATGCGGCGCACGGAAATCCCGGCGTGGCCGTCACGGGCCAGGCAGGTAAGGGTCGCGGCAACCAATAAGTCGCGGCGTTCATCGGGGTCGGCGCGGCGCAGTTTGGGAGGGTCGATGGTCACGGGCATGCCTTTGATAAAAGACCAGGGTGCTCAGGTTAATTGAACGTGTGTTCAATCTCTAGCGATTAAATGATCAGAGGAGGGCAAGGCATGGCAAAAGACCTTTCGTGGCAGGTGCCAGGTGATGCCGGCAACACACTGCACATCGGCGCCTGGCGCTTTGAAGGCGACGGCAGTGGCCCCAAGGTGCACCTGCAAGCGGGTGTACACGCCGATGAAATCGCCGGAATGCTGGTGCTGCACCAACTGCTGCCGCGCTTGCAGGCGTGTCAGGCCCAGGGCCGCCTGCGCGGCAGTGTGACCGTGGTGCCCCAGGCCAACCCCTTTGGCATTGGCCAGTTTCGCCAGGGCAAATTGCTCGGGCGTTTCCATGAGGCCACCGGGCAAAACTTCAACCGTGCGTTCGATCATTCCCTGGCCATGGAACGCCCCGCGAGCAACCTGGCGCACTGGCAAAAAAGTTTAGTGCAGTTGGCGTCCGACGCCGATCTGGTGCTGGACCTGCATACCGACGATGAGGCCTTGCTGTACCTTTATATTCATCGCAGTTTCTGGCCTGAACAAGGCCTGGCACTGGCGGCCGCGTTGCAGGTCGAGGTGGTGATTGTCTGGGATGAAGGCGGTGACGGCTCTTTTGAAGAAACCATCATCAACCATGGCGCGCCGCGCTTGGCCGCGACTGTCGAATTGCGCGGGCAGGCCGATGTCAGCGATGCGCTCGCGCAACAAGACGCCGACGGGCTGTGGGCGTGGCTGTGCATCAATGGGGTGATTGATGAAGTCGCCACGATCAGCGAATGGCAGGGCGAGGTGGTGGACATGGGCTGCATGGAAACCGTCCTCGCGCCCTGTGCCGGTGTGCTGGTGTTTGAAAAAAGCCTGGGTGACCTGGTTGAAGAGGGCGAGCGTTTCGCGCGCATTATAGGCTGCCCTGGCGACCCGTCTTCGGAAGTGTTTTTGCAGGCAGCGCAAACCGGCCGCATGGTGACACGCCACCGTGAGCGCCGGGTGGCCCAGGGGGCGGTGGTGGCCAAATTCACCGGCACACGGTTGTCGGACAGCTACAGCGGCGGTGTGCTGGACCCTTAGATCCCCAGACCTACACATAACCCTTGTGGGCGCGGGCTTGCTCGCGAAAGCGGAGTATCTAGAGAAGGACGTGTAGACTGACCCACCGCATTCGCGAGCAAACCCGCTCCCACAATTTACCCTCGTAATCGGCAACCAGGTCGCCTTCGATCAATGGATAAGTGGGCTATACCTACAGTTCAGGGCCATCGACGATGACTGCCAGGGAGTTCAATGATGAAATCAAGGCTAATGATCAGCACGCTGTGCGTTGCTATCGCAATGCTCGGCTGTGCCAGCAAGGTAACGCAACCGGACGAATATTCAGGCTTTCTCGCGGATTACAGCCACCTCAAAGAGGCGAAGTCGCCTTCAGGGGCCGAGGTGATGCGCTGGGTTGATCCCGAGCTGAGTCTGAATAACTTCACGGCGGTGTTCATCGAACCGACGCAGTTTTACCCCAAGCCCCAAGCTACTGCGAAAATTCCCGACAGCACCCTCAACGGCATCAACACCTATTACAACCAGGCGCTCAAGCGTGAGCTGGCCAAATCGCTGCCGCTGGCCAACGCGCCAGGCCCAGGTGTGATCGTGGTGCGCGCGGCCATTACCGCCGTCAGCAGCAAGACCGAAAGTCTCAAGCCCTACGAGTATGTCCCTGTGGCGCTGGTGGCTGCTGCAGTGAGCACCGGCACCGGCATTCGTGACCAGGAAACCACCCTGGGCACTGAAGCGCAGTTCCTCGACGGTGGCAGCGGCAAAGTAATTGCCCAGGTGGTGCGCAAAGGCACCGGCAAGCCGTTGTCCAACGACTCGCAGGTGATGAAGGCCGATGACGTAAAAAGCGTGATTGACGGCTGGGCGTCGGACTTGCATCAGTCCTTTGTGAAGCTCAAAAAGCCCTGACTACTAACTGTGGCAAGGGCGCAAGCACCCTTGTTGGCCTGATGTCTTCAGGCGCGTGCCCGCCCTTGCGCACGGGCACGCTGCTTTCACCCGAGCATTATTTAAGCGGTGTCAGTGGCGGCAGCTTCCATTGGCCATTCCCCACCTCAGGCTTGGGCAGGTAAATCCGCAGTACGGCGTAAAACGGACCGGGCGGGGCCGGCAACCAGTTGCTCTGTTCGGCCTTTGGCGGCTCGTGATGCTGTAAGGCCAAGGTCAGGCCACCGTCGGCGTCCAGTTTGAGGTTGGGCAGCATCGCTGAGTTGATCAGGTAGCGCTTCTTGAGGTTGGGCGCCAGCAGCTTGGTTTTGGCGTCGTACATGGTCAGCGACCAGAACGCTTCGGCCGGTGGCAGTTGGTCCTTGGCAAAGTGCACGGTGTAGCTGTGGCGTGCGCCGTTGACCGGTTTGCCTTCGCTGTCGACGAAGTAGCTCATGTAGATGGCTTCGTCGGTGGAGTTGCCGAAAATCCCCATGTTTGCGCCGGCATAGCGGTACAGGTAGTTGTTTTTCAGGCGGTCACGGCTGCCGAACAGGTCGCTGCTGGTGACTTGGTGAGTGTCGATTTTGTCTTTCTTGAACGCGGCGAACTCAGCGCGGCCATCGGCAATCCCATCTTCCAGGGCTTTGCGCTGTTCAGCGGTCAGGTCTTTGACCTTGAAGGGCGCGCCGGGGGCGATGCCGATCCTGGCAAAGCGCGTCATCAGGTCTTTCTCGCTGTCCTGAGGCGCGGCAAAGGCCAGCATGAAGTTGAGGTAGCGAAACAGCTGCGGGCCTTCGGTCATGGTTGCCATGGGTTTGGGCCATTCGATCTTCGCTACTTTGGCCGGCGCAGGCTGTTTCACGTAGGCACTCAGCGGCTGCACTTTGTAGCCATTCTGGATCTGCTTGACCTTGTTCAAGTCCTTTTCATCAAACAGCTGCGTGCGGTAAAGCGCATAGGCAATGTTGCTTTCGCTGTAGATCACGCGATCGACGTCGACAGGTTGCTGACCTTTCCAGTCCGGCCCGGCGATCATGTAGTGGCCACCATTGTTGCCGGTGCTGCGGGTGCCCAGGTAGGCGATGTTCTGGGTGTATAGATCGATCAACTGTACCGAGTAGTAACGGTTGTCTTCAATCTTGGGCAGGGTCAGCACCAACGGCTCTTTGCGCAGGTCCATCCACACGAAAGAGTAGGGTGTGTCCGAGTTCGGGGTGACGAATGCGGTGTCCCTGGGTGTGAACACCTGGGCGGTGTTGCCGATATGATTGAACGGTGCCTTGTAGTTGGCACCGCCTTTATCAACGGCCTGGGTGTAGAGCGTCTTGTACATCTCCACTACCGGGTAGCCATACAGGTAGGCTTCCTTGGCAATGGCCCGGGCTTCAGTCGGGGTCGCCGTGAAATCGGCCCAGGCGCCGGTGCTCATGAGTATCGAGAGGCTCGCCAACAGCAGGCGCGTCGGTTTTCCAATCATGTTGTTGCGTCCTTCCTGAGTGCTTTTTAGAGGGCGTGGGATCAAAGCCCAGAGTTTCCTGTTTTATTGGCCGAACGTCACGTTAATCCCTGCAAACAACGTGAACTGAGTGACTCCGTCGGCCTTGCGTGCCACTGTCCATGGCGGTTCGACAAAAGCGCCAAGGATATGACTGCCGGCTTTCCAGGCCGTGCCCGTGCCCAGTCGATGGGAATGTAGTGGATGTGGGGGTGTTCACGGTTTTGAGTGCCGCAGTTGTGGGCATTGCCTGTGAGGCAGTGCCCTCAAGCGGCAGGCAACATCGATTTGACCTTGTCACGCAGTTGATCAATGGAGAACGGCTTGGCAATTACCTGCATACCTGCGGGTACGTCGATGTTTTCGGCATAGCCGCTGGCGAACAGGATCGGCAGGCTAGGGCGAAGCACGCGTACTTGGGTGGCCAGATCCTTGCCGCTCATGCCTGGCAGGCCCATATCGGTCATCATCAGGTCGATATGCTGATCGGCATCTTCAGCCATCTTGAGGGCCTGTTCGGCATCGGCAGCCTCAAACACCGAGAACTCCAACTCTTCGAGTACATCGACGATCAGCATGCGCACGATGGCGTCGTCTTCGACTACAAGGATGGTGGAGGGGGCAGCGCACATAGGGGGAATTCCTGAAAAATGGAAGGGCAGGTGTCTGTCGGTTGTAAGACCGTTCTCTACTGAGTCACGGCCATCTCGGCAAGTTCCATTGGTGGGGCATTGTGAAGGGAAAGGGGGCAAATGTCGCGTGGCATGGAGGCGGTGTGCTGAGCGGGCAATGCGTCAATGACACGCTACAAGCGGGCCATTGACACCAGGGGGTCAAGCGAAAGTCAAAGTGTGGTGTTAAACAGGGCATACGGTTTGTTGTAGGGCACCGTCATAACAAAGTCTCCATCACTGAATTCGCTGATGTGGTACTCCGGCACACCTTTGGTCACCGCCACGGGATCAAGGGTGCCCGCCGTCTTCCCGCTGTTCAAGGAGACTTCCAAGCCTTTTCGCATTGAGGCTTCATTTGGAAAAGTTGCAAGACCGAAGTTTGGATTAAAGAAAAACCATTCCTTCTGGTTGTTTTTATCGAGCGTGACGCCTGCCAGAAGCCCATGGTTCTGGGTGCTGATCTTCAGGAGCGTGGGAGGGCTTGCGGTACTTAAACGCGCAGCAACGTCGGTATACGGCACTTGGCTGACGCGTTGAATACCGTGAAACTGTTCGCGGAGCACCTGATGCATTTCGTTCAGCTCTTTGCGAAAGGCCCGAACCTTGGTGTCGTTAGCATTCCTGGCGGCTTTGAAAAAGTTATTGATGAAGGCGTCCCTGCGGTTGTTAAGAATGGCCAGCGCCATCGTATTCACCAGGGCTGCACACTCACCATTGGACGCCAGGTCAGTTTGGCTGAGATAGAAGTTCTGCGGCATGATGTAGGCCTTGCCACCTTCGGCCAGTACTTCCGCTTCAAACGTCTTGAAGCTCTCAAGACTCTGGATCGCCATGCGCTTTTCTATCTCTTTGGCCAATGTGCCGATGGCTTCGGGATTCCCGGCCTTGCTGACGGCCAAGCTTTTTATCTGCGAGACCCTCATGCTCGAGTGATAGCCCGGGATATCGTCGACAACCCCGGAAAGACCTCGAGCGTAAGCAACTGGGTTGCTTTGTTGCGCTGCCTGTAAGGCTTGCCTGAACTGATCTCCGGTTGCCTTTGGTACGGGAGCGACATAAGTGGCCAGCCAATCTATGAAGTTGTTGTTTATTTCACCATTGGCCGCGACGGTTACAGGTTTGAAATCGGTGAGCCCGGTACCATACGGTTGTTGCGTGCCAGGGTTATAGCTATACCACTTGCCCTTTTGAAACACCGCCGCCTCTTCAACAGCCCGCCCTGCACGTTTGAAGGTCCCCGTCGCCACTATGCCGTGGGTATTACTGGCTGCCTTGAGCGCGCTGATAGCATCGGCACCTTTGGACAACAGGTAATTGCCGCCTTTACCCAATAGCTTGAGGCCTCCAACCGCCAAATCACCCAAACCACTCACGGGGTTGAGCAGGCCGAGCGTGGAGGCGCCGATAATCTGGACGGCCTTTAACCCCTTGGCACCCGTGGAAAGAGCCGAGCCGCCTATCTTGATCAATTTTCCTGCGGTGGCGGCACCGGCACTCAGGAACCCGAAGATATCCAGTGTCAGGTCGAATATTCCATCGCCATAGTTGCCGTTCTGAAAGTTGATGACGGCTGATCTGAAAGGAATCAGATTTAACAGGAAATTACTCAGTGGTTTTGGCCCGCCCTGCAATGTATCCAGGGTAGTCTGGCCGCGCGCCAGTTCTTTTATCGCGGGGTCGTCGAGTTCAAGGTGTTCGGCAAATACTGTGCCTATGCGATGGGAGCGCTCGCTATTGAAGCTATCCAAGGGGCCGTCCTTTACCGGTTGCTCCGTGCTCAGACGACTGTCTGCCCCCTCGAGCTTGACCTGATTGACGGTAAATACCCTGTTGGCAATCATTGGCTTGGGTTGCGTGATCCTGGACAGCGGCACCTCTTCAATCGTGCCGCGGTTCAGGTCGATTTCGTAGGTAGTTATCTGCCCCTCCAGCTCAACCTTGACCAACAGTTCCGGTTGATTTTTATCTGGCGTGCTGCCCCAGAAGCCGGTCGACAGCCTGGATGTGCGTTCATAAAAAAACTCGAGCTTCCCGAAATCGAATTTTTCTCGGTCCTCTAAGAGAAGTTGGGAGATCATGTGCTGAACGGTCGTAGCGACCGCGTCCTTTTTATCAGCGATTGCGCGTGCAAATTGCTGATCGAACGCCTCCTGGACGCCAAACCTTGGGTTACTGTTCAAGGCTTCCAATGGGATACGCGGGTCAGTTGACATAAAGGGGCGCGGATTCGGCATGTCCATCATGGCGATGTCCAATAGCGAATGCATGCCGCCCAGCCCGACTTGACCAGGCTCCCCGCGATACGGGTCTGTACCGAGCACCTTCAAGTCGAAAAGCGCTCCGAGGTCGCCAAATCGCTCGATGAGCTTGGTCCGCGCAATACCTTCTCGCGTGGGTAGTGCTTTGTCCAATGTCTGGCTGGCAACCAACCGCTTGCTGACTTGTCTGTTGAATTCATCCTTGAGGGTATTGAGTCGTTCGGGGCTATAGCTGTCCTCTGCATTTGCAACGAATACACCGTTGGCGACTCCCCAATCCACCAGTGCGCGGGTCTGAGCGTGCGCATTCGCAGCCGATGGTGCACATTTTTGTGCATCGCACATGACCTCGGCAAAGGTCATATTGGCGACGGTACCTGGCCGCTCGGCTTCGATAGCCGCGGCCGCAACCGTCAGGTTGAACCACGCCACGCTGCCGATTTTTACACTGTCGGGAATATCTTTAATCAGAAACTGCGGCGCTACCCTGGACAGCAACAGATGGGTAGCGAGTTTGACCGTGCTGGAATTGGCGCGGCCATTTTTCTCAAGATGACGGCTCAAACACGCGGTAACCTCTGAGGGTCGCTGCCCCCAGTGATCAGGGGCATGCAAAGGCCATTCGGCGATTTTGTTGCGCTCAGGTGCCCTGAGTGAATCCGGGTCGAGCCCCAGGTGAATCGCCGCTAATACGTAGTCGTAGAGGCTGTTGTCCGTGGCCGCGCCCTGCAGGTGGGCCTGCAAAGCCAGGCCGAGTGCTCGGGCCTTAGGCGAGTCGAGCAGCTTTTGTATCGTCACGGTCGGGTCTTGCAAGTCGCTTTGGCTCACCGAACTGCCGCTCAGCAGATAGGTCAGTACGCCATTGCCATGGGGTGGCAACGGCAAACCTGGCAAACCTGTTGTGTCGGATTTGAGGAAGGCGCGAATGCTGTGCTGGTCCGCCTTCGCCATGGGCATTGGCCAGGTGAGAGCGCCACCGAAATCACCCAGGGGATGCTGTAAGGCCTTTTGCTCCAGTTTCTGCGCGAGTGCCGCCATCTCATCGACCGTGCGCGGCAGTTCAAAACCCAAGTGCGTGATCACTGTCGCCAGGGTTTGCGCTGCCGGCTGCACGTGGGCGTACGCCGAGTCTTTATGGGGCGTCAGACGACTATTGTTCAACCCGAATGAGACATTGTCCGGAGTAACGGGCTTGCCATACGTCCGGGTATCAATGCCGCGCAGTTGCTCGGCCAGGTTGCGCAGGTTCTGCTGGTCTGCCAGTTGTGTGCGCAAGGTGGCGGGGGCAGGTGTTTGAACCACGCGTGGGGAATCCGAGGCGGTTGTAGTGAACGTGTGTGAAGCGTCTTGCGCAACCGGCGCGGGAGCTTCGACGACAAAGGCGCTGGGGTTGTCTGCCAGTGTGCGGGTAGGGGCGGTTATGCTCATTGGGGGTACCTTGGGGGGCAAAAAAGACGCCTTCCAAAAGATCTTCCGTGTTCGTGAGGCGCTGTCCTGAGTGCCGCAACCCTTCACCTACGTTCCGCCGCATCTGTATGCACGTATGTAAGGGGTCTGATGAAACCGGCCCGAATTGGCGTGTAACTCACTCGCAGCCTGTAGGCCAGCGCTTCAAAACAACGCACAAACATAGCCTTGCCCCCTGATATTCGGGCAAACTCCCCCTTTTTCCGCACTTGGCCAAGGCATGCCCATGACTCCCGCGTCGTCCGTCGATGAAAAGAGCTTCCGTACCCTGTTGAGCCGAAACGTCGCGTTACCCTTGGGCGTCGGCGTGCTCAGCGCGGTGTTTTTCGTCTGCCTGATCACTTATTTGCTGTCGGTTATCCAGTGGGTGGAGCACACCGACCGGGTTATCAATAACCTCAATGAGTCATCCAAGCTGACGGTGGACCTGGAAACCGGCCTGCGTGGCTTTCTGATCACTGGCGACGAGCATTTCCTCGACCCTTACGAAGTGGCCAAGCCCCGCATCATTGGTGACCTGCGCAACCTGCAGGAGCTGGTGGCGGACAACCCACAGCAGGTCGACCGCCTCAAGCGTCTGGAGTCGATGCAATACGAGTGGAACAAGTACGCCCAATCGATGATCGACTTGCAGCGCAGCAGTGGCGATTACCGCGGGGCGGTGCAGGCCGGCCGCGGCAAGAGCCTGACCGACGCGATTCGCAACGAATACACGGATGCGGTGGCGATGGAGCAAGCGTTCCGTGTCACGCGCAATGCCGATGTCACCCGCACCACGATCATCAGCGTGACCTTGTACCTGGCCTTCGTGCTTGGACTGAGCGGTTTTCTGGCCTACATCGGTAGAAAGAATTTACTCGCATTGTCAGAGAGTTACAGCGCAAACCTCGCGTCACAACAGAAGATCGCCCGGCGCCTGGAGCAACAGGCCTGGCTGCGTAACGGCCAGACCGAACTGGCCGAACAGGTGCTCGGCCAACTGACGCTGAACATGCTTGGGCGCAATATCCTGCAGTTTTTCGCCCAATACATGGGCTCGGCGGTAGCGGCGCTGTATGTGCGCGAAGAGCACGGCGGCCTCAAGCGCGTGGCCACCTATGGGTTTTCCCGCGAGCAGGAGCAAAAAGAGCAGGCGATCTACAGCGACGAAGGCATCGTCGGGCAGGCCGCCCAGCTTGATCGCCTGATTCGCCTGGATGATGTGCCGGTGGATTACTTCAAGGTCAGTTCCGGCCTGGGCGAAGGTTCGACCCGCAGCGTACTGGTGGTACCGACCAGCGACGATGATCGCGTCAACGGCGTGATCGAACTCGGCTTCCTGCGCCCGTTGGATGATCGTGACGTCGAGCTGCTGGAGCTGATTGCCGGCAATATCGGCACCTCCATCGAAGCGGCGCGCTATCGCCAACGCCTGCAGGAAGTGCTGGCCGAAACCCAGCAGCTCAACGAAGAGCTGCAAGTGCAGCAGGAAGAACTCAAAACCGCCAACGAAGAGCTCGAAGAACAGTCACGTATCCTCAAGGAGTCCCAGGCCCATCTGGAAACCCAGCAGGCTGAGCTTGAGCAGACCAACGAGCAACTGGCCGAACAGACCCAGACTCTGGCCGAACAGCGCGACGCCATGGATCGCAAGAACGTCGAGTTGAACAAGGCTCAACTGGAACTGGAAGACCGTGCCGACGAGCTGCAGCGCTCCAGCAAGTACAAGTCCGAATTCCTCGCCAACATGTCTCACGAGCTGCGCACGCCGCTCAACAGCTCGTTGATTCTGGCCAAATTGCTCGCCGAGAACCCGCAGGAAAACCTCAGCACCGAGCAGGTCAAGTTTGCCGAGTCGATCTATTCGGCGGGCAACGACCTGTTGAACCTGATCAACGATATTCTGGACATTTCCAAGGTCGAAGCCGGCAAGCTGGAAATGCGCCCGGAAAACTCCAGCGTGGCGCGCCTGGTCGATGGCCTGCGCGGGATGTTCGAGCCGCTGGCGGCTGACCGCAAGCTGGGCTTCCAGGTGGACATTCAAGCGGATGCGCCGCCGATGCTGTTCACCGACCGCCAGCGCCTGGAGCAGATCCTCAAGAACCTGCTGTCCAACGCGGTCAAGTTTACCGAGCAGGGTGATGTCAGCCTGTCGGTATCCCGTGCACCAGGGGAGGGCGTAGCCTTTACCGTGCGCGACTCGGGCATTGGCATCGCGCCAGACCAGCAGGAAAGTATCTTCGAAGCCTTCCGCCAGGCCGATGGCACCACCAACCGCCGTTACGGCGGCACCGGACTGGGCCTGTCGATCTCCCGTGATCTGGCGACCTTGCTCGGCGGCTATATCAGCGTGACCAGCGAACCGGGCAAGGGCAGCGTATTCACCCTGGTACTGCCGGAGCAATATGTAGAGCGCGATGAAGGTGCCGCGCCGATCGAGCCGCCGCGCCAAGTGGTGGCGGCACCTGCACCCAAGCCCATCGCGATCTCACCGCTGCCGGTGGCCGATGCCAAGCAGATTCCGCGCTTTGCCGACGACCGCGACAAGGCACCGTTCGCTACCCGCTGCATCCTGGTGGTGGAAGATGAACCCAATTTCGCCCGCATCCTTTACGACCTGGCCCACGAACTGGGCTACAACTGCCTGGTCGCCCACGGCGCAGACGAAGGCTACAGTCTGGCCGAGGAGTACATCCCGGACGCGATTCTGCTGGACATGCGCCTGCCCGACCATTCCGGGCTGACCGTGTTGCAACGCCTCAAGGAGCACGCCAATACCCGCCACATTCCCGTGCATGTGATCTCCGTTGAAGACCGCGTCGAAGCCGCCATGCACATGGGCGCCATCGGTTATGCGGTGAAGCCGACCACCCGCGAAGAGCTCAAGGACGTGTTTGCGCGCCTGGAAGCCAAGCTGACCCAGAAGGTCAAGCGCGTGTTGCTGGTGGAGGACGATGACCTGCAGCGCGACAGCATTGCCCGCCTGATCGGCGACGATGACATCGAAATCACCGACGTCGGCTACGCGCAGGCCGCCTTGGACCTGCTGCGCACTAACGTCTACGACTGTATGATCATCGACCTCAAGCTGCCGGACATGCTCGGCAATGAGCTGCTCAAGCGCATGGCCACCGAGGATATCTGCTCGTTCCCGCCGGTGATCGTGTACACCGGGCGTAACCTGACCCGCGACGAAGAAGCCGAGCTGCGCAAGTATTCGCGCTCGATCATCATCAAAGGCGCGCGCTCACCTGAACGCTTGCTGGACGAAGTGACACTGTTTCTGCACAAAGTCGAATCCCAGCTGTCCCATGACCGCCAGAAGATGCTCAAGACCGCCCGCAGCCGCGACAAGGTCTTCGAGGGGCGCAAGATCCTGCTGGTCGACGACGATGTGCGCAACATCTTCGCCCTGACCAGTGCCCTGGAGCACAAAGGCGCGGTGGTGGTGATCGGGCGTAACGGTCATGAAGCCATCGACAAACTCAATGAAGTCGAGGACATCGACCTGGTGCTGATGGACGTAATGATGCCGGAGATGGACGGTTACGAGGCGACTGCCTTGATCCGCCAGGACCCACGCTGGAAGAAACTGCCGATTATTGCAGTGACGGCCAAAGCCATGAAGGATGATCAGGAGCGCTGCCTCGCGGCGGGCTCCAACGATTACCTGGCCAAGCCGATTGACCTGGACCGGCTGTTCTCGCTGATTCGCGTATGGCTGCCGAAGATGGAACGCATTTAAGTGGAGCAAGTTTTCTTGGAAAAAAGCAGCGACATTGAGCTGCGCCTGCTGATTGAGGCGATTTACCTCAAGTACAGCTACGACTTTCGCGACTATTCCGGCGCGTCCGTCAAGCGCCGCGTGGCCCACGCACTGCGCCAGTTCGATTGCGCGACCATTTCTGCGCTGCAGGAGCGGGTGTTGCATGATCCGACGGCGTTCATGCAGTTGCTGCAGTTTCTGACGATCCCGGTGAGCGAGATGTTTCGCGACCCGTCGCACTTTCTGGCGATTCGCCGGGAAGTGGTGCCGCTGCTCAAGACCTACCCGTCGATCAAAATCTGGATCGCCGGGTGCAGCACGGGCGAGGAGGTGTACTCCATGGCGATCCTGCTGCGCGAAGAGGGTTTGCTGGAGCGCACCATCATTTACGCCACGGACATCAACCCGGCGTCCCTGGACAAAGCCAAGCAAGGGATTTTCTCCCTGGAGAACGTGCGTGCGTACACTGCCAATTATCAGCAGGCGGGCGGCCAACGTTCATTTGCCGACTACTACACAGCGGCTTACGATTACGCGATCTTCGACAAGACGCTGCGCGAGAACGTAACCTTTGCCGATCACAGCCTGGCAACCGATAGCGTCTTCTCAGAAACTCAGTTAATTTCATGCCGTAACGTATTGATTTATTTCAATAAAAAGTTACAGGATCGAGCGTTTGGGTTGTTTCATGAATCGCTGTGCCATCGCGGCTTCCTGGTGCTGGGCAGTAAGGAAACCCTGGATTTCTCCGCCTACAGCAAGCAATTCGAACCCTTGGTCAAACAGGAACGGATCTACCGAAAATCATGAGCGAGGCCGCAACTAACCCGCCACGCGGGATTGAAGCCATCGTCGTCGGCGCCTCCGCCGGCGGTGTTGAGGCGTTGCTGACGATTTTTGGTACGTTGCCTGACACCTTCAGTTTGCCGATTATTGCCGTGTTGCACCTGCCGGATGAGCGCCGCAGCCAGCTGGCCGAAGTCTTTGCGCGGCGCCTGAGCATTCCGGTGCAAGAAGCACGCGACAAGGAAACGATTACGCCAGGCACCCTGTATTTCGCCGGCCCCGGCTATCACCTGTCGGTAGAAAGCGACCGTAGCCTGTCGATGAGCCAGGAAGACCGCGTGCACCATTCGCGGCCGGCAATCGATTACCTGTTCGCCTCGGCTGCCGACACCTACGGCAACAGCCTGCTGGCGATTCTGCTGACCGGCGCCAACCAGGATGGCGCGCGTGGCCTTGCCCACGTCAAAGACTCGGGAGGCACCACCATCGTCCAAGAGCCCACAGAAGCACGTATCGCCGTGATGCCCTTGGCGGCGCTGGCCTTGCACACACCTGATCATATTCTCACCTTGAGCCGGATTGGCTCACTGCTGGCTTCCCTGGAATCTTCCCCATGTTAAGTACTGTCCAGGCCAAACTGCTGATCGTCGACGATCTGCCGGAAAACCTGCTGGCCCTTGAGGCGCTGATCAAGCGCGAAGATCGGCAGGTTTTCAAGGCCTTGAGCGCTGACGAGGCCTTGTCACTGTTGCTGGAGCATGAGTTCGCCATGGCGATTCTCGATGTGCAGATGCCCGGCATGAACGGTTTCGAGCTGGCCGAACTGATGCGCGGCACCGAAAAGACCAAGAACATCCCGATTGTGTTCGTCAGCGCCGCCGGCCGCGAACTCAACTATGCCTTCAAAGGCTATGAAAGCGGTGCGGTGGATTTTTTGCACAAGCCGCTGGATATCCATGCGGTGAAAAGCAAGGTCAATGTGTTCGTCGACTTGTACCGCCAGAGCAAGGCCATGAAACAGCAGGTCGAAGCCCTGGAGCGCAGCCGCCGCGAGCAGGAGCTGCTGCTGACGCGCCTGCAGGCCACCCAGGCGGAGCTTGAGCAGGCCGTGCGCATGCGTGACGACTTCATGTCGATCGTCGCTCACGAAGTGCGCACACCGCTTAACGGGCTGATCCTGGAAACGCAGCTGCGCAAGATGCACCTGGCTCGGGATAACGCCGCCGCGTTTACCCTGGACAAGATGCACGCCATGGTTGACCGCGACGAGCGCCAGATCCAGAGCCTTATCCGCCTGATCGAGGACATGCTCGACGTGTCGCGCATCCGCACCGGCAAACTGTCGATTCGCCCGGCGCGCTTTGACCTGGCGCAACTGGTGCGCAACCTGGTGAAAAACTTCGCCCCGCAAGTGGCATCCGCCGGTTCTTCGATGCACCTGGTTGCCGATGAACCTGTGGAGGGCAATTGGGATGAGTTCCGTATTGAGCAAGTGGTCACCAACCTGCTCACCAACGCTTTGCGTTACGGTGCCAAAAGCCCAGTGGATGTGCGTGTGTACACCGAGCACGGTGAGGCGCGCGTCGAGGTGCGTGACCGTGGCATCGGCATCAGCGCAGACAACCAGAAGCGCATTTTCCAGCAATTCGAACGCGTTTCGGCCAGCCATGTAGCGGCAGGCCTGGGCTTGGGGCTGTTTATTTCCGAGCAGATCGTGACGGCCCATGGCGGCACCATCGAGGTGGAAAGCCAGATAGGCGAGGGCGCGTTGTTCAGGGTGTGCCTGCCACTTGGCGAGCCGCAATGAAATCAATCGTCGCCTCGACGCAACCTCTGCGTGACCCCATGGTCGTACTTGCAGCAACTGACCGGACAAAGGCTTCCCATGAGTGAAGATGCACAAGATGTCGTACTGATCGTCGAAGACGACGAATCCATTATGTTTGTGCTGGGTGAATACCTGGCAGGCCTGGGCTACCGGGTGCTGAAGGCGATCGATGGGGAGCAGGCCTTCGAGATTCTGGCGACCAAGCCGCACCTGGACCTGATGGTCACGGATTACCGCCTGCCGGGCGGGATTTCCGGGGTGCAGATCGCTGAGCCTGCGATCAAGCTGCGACCTGAATTGAAAGTGATCTTTATCAGCGGTTACCCGCAAGAAATACTCGACTGCAACAGCCCGATCACGCGCAACGCGCCAATCCTGGCCAAGCCGTTTGATCTGGATACCTTGCAAGAGCATATCCAGCGCCTGCTGGCCTGAAGCAATAGGGCTGCCTCGCAGCAGCCCTATTGCTTGATCATCTCACGCACCTTGGCCGTCAGCAGGTCGAAGGTGAACGGCTTGGTGATCAGTTGCATCCCTGGGTCCAGGAACCCGCCGCGCACCGCCGCATGCTCGGCGTAGCCAGTGATAAACAATACCTTGAGCTCCGGGCGCAATTGCCGCCCGATTTCTGCCAGCTGCCGCCCGTTCATGCCGGGCAAGCCCACATCACTGATCAACAGGTCAATGCGTTGGTCGGATTCGATGATCGGCACGGCGGTATTGGCATCGCCAGCCTCGACAAAGGCATAGCCCAATTCCTTGAGCACTGCGCTGACCAGTACGCGTACGGCGGCGTCGTCTTCGACGATCAATACCGTCTCACCGGCATTGGCGAATGGCAGCAGTGCCGGGTTGGTGACGGCGTCCGCGACGCGCTCCCCGATAAAACGCGGCAGGAACAGGCTGACTGTCGTGCCCTTGCCGACTTCACTATGGATGGTGACATGGCCATGGGATTGGCGGGCAAAGCCGTAGATCATCGACAAGCCGAGGCCGGTGCCCTGGCCGATCGGCTTGGTCGTGAAGAACGGGTCGAAGACGCGGCCCAACAGACTTTCGGGAATACCACAGCCGGTGTCGCTGACGCTCAGTTCCACGTAATCGCCTGGCAGCAAGGTGCCATAGGCGGCCGTGAACACATTGTCGAGGTGGCGGTTGGTGGTCTCAACGGTCAGGCTACCGCCGCTGGGCATGGCATCGCGCGCATTGATCACCAGGTTGAGCAGGGCGCTTTCCAGCTGATTGGGGTCGGCCTCGGCGGTCCAGAGTTCATCGGCCAGACGCATGTCCAAGGCGATGCTTTCATTGATACTGCGTTGCAGCAGTTCACCCATGGAACTGACCAACTGGTTGATCTCCACGGGTTTGGGGTCCAGCGACTGGCGCCGTGAAAACGCCAGCAAGCGGTGGGTCAGGCCGGCAGCGCGGTTGGCCGAGGTCACGCCCAAGTCGATCAAGCTGTCCAGGTCGTCCAGCTTGCCGCGGGCCACCCGCCTGCGCAGCAGCTCCAGGCTGCCGATAATGCCGGTGAGCATGTTGTTGAAGTCATGGGCGATACCGCCGGTCAACTGGCCGACGGCCTCCATTTTCTGTGACTGGCGCAGCGCATCTTCGTTGTTACGCAGTTGCGCCGTGCGTTCTTCAACCTGCTGCTCAAGGGTTTCCAGGGTGCGTTGCAGGCGCAACTCGCTCTCGCTCAAGTCGATCAGGCGGTCACGCGCTTCGTATTGCCGGCGCCGGCCGCGCAGGGCCGCGCTCACCAGACTGATCAGGGTTACTGGATGGAAAGGGCGCTCCAGGAAGGTCACGTTGCCCAGCAGGCCACTCAGGTGGGATGAGCCGTTCTGTTCACGGCCGCCATGGTGGGTCATCAGCACGATGGGCAAATCGGACCAGGCCGGCTGCTCATGCAGGTAATGCAGCAGGGGCTCCAGATCGACACCGCGCAGGGCTTCAGCGGCAATCACCAACATACCGACGCCTTGCCCAAGTGCTTCGCAGAGTTCAGTCAGGTTCCCGGCAACCATGCCGGTGTAGCCGGCTTCCTTGAGCATCATCAGCGCCAGGGAGCCGTCACGGCCCAGTGGCGCGAGAATAATTGCGCGCTCGGAGAGGGGAGAAAGGCCGGTCACACGCCCTCTTCCTTGAGCAGTGGGGAACCGGCGCCCATATAAGTCGGGATACCGCGCAGTACGCCCTGGAAGTTGTCGAGCGGCTCGCCCACTGTCAAACCACTGCCGCCGATACGGTATTCACGAATGGTGGACTCGTGGCTGCCGGTACGTTTCTTGATGATCGAAATGGCCCGGCGAACCTTGCCGAGTGCTTCGAAATAACGCAACAGGATCACGGTATCAGCCAGGTAAGTAATATCGACGGGGGCCTGCATGTCGCCTACCAACCCATGTTGGGCCACCGTCATGAACGTCGCCGCGCCGCGACGGTTCAGGTACAGCAGCAACTCGTGCATATGCAGGATCAGAGAGTTTTCCTCAGGCATCGCTGCCTGGTAGCCGTTGATACTGTCGATGACCACGGTTTTGATCCCGCGTTCATCGACGCAACGCCTGACTCGGTGGGAGAATTCGCCAGGTGACAGCTCTGCCGCATCCACCTGCTCGATCAGCAGGTTACCGGTGTCTTGCAGCGCGGCGAGGTCGATACCCATATTTTTCATGCGTTCGAACAACAGGCCCAGCTCTTCATCGAAAATAAACAGCGCAGCTTTTTCACCACGCGCCACTGCGGCGGCGGCAAATATCATCGAGATCAACGATTTGCCGGTACCGGCCGGGCCGAGGATAAGCGTGCTGGAGCCGGTTTCTACGCCGCCGCCCATCAAGGCGTCCATTTCACGGATGCCACTGCTCAAAGTCTGACGCACGTAACCACCACGATGCTCGGCGGCCACCAGGCGCGGGAACACGTGGATGCCGTCTTGCATGATGGTGAAGTCGTGAAAGCCACCACGGTATTTCTGGCCACGGTACTTCACCACGCGGATGCGGCGGCGTTCAGCGCCGTAAGTGGGCGTCAGCTCTTCCAGACGAATTACGCCGTGGGCCACGCTGTGCACGGTTTTATCCAGGGATTCGGTGGTCAGGTCGTCAAGCAGCAGGACGGTGGCGTCGTAGCGCACAAAGTAGTGTTTGATCGCCAGGATCTGGCGGCGATAGCGCAGCGAGCTTTGGGCCAGCAGGCGGATTTCCGAAAGGCTGTCGACCACCACGCGGGTGGGCTTGATCCGTTCCACCACTTCAAAAATCTGCCGGGTTGCCTCACCCAGTTCCAGGTCGGAGGAATACAGCAGGCTTTGCTGGTGCTCGGCGTTGAGCAGGCTTTCCGGTGGGGTCAGCTCGAAGATGTGAATGTTGTCGTCCAGGTCCCAGCCGTGGGACTTGGCGCCCTGACGCAACTCGCGTTCGGTTTCTGACAGGGTGATGTACAAGGATCGCTCACCGTTTTTCGCGCCGGCTTGCAGAAAGTGCAGCGCTACGGTGGTTTTCCCGGTGCCGGGTTCGCCTTCCAGCAGGAACAGGTGGCTGCGTGATAGCCCCCCGGAAAGAATGTCATCAAGACCTTCGATGCCGGTGGCCGCCTTTTCACTGAACAGCTCTTTGGATGTAGACAAGAAGTGCCCTCGGGTCACGTACAAGTAAAGGGAGGCGCGTCGGCTTGGACGCGCCATATTTACTTGACCGTAGCGGGTTGTGGCGGTTCAACCTGTCGTATAAATCGTGGTGGATTTGTGACCTGCGCCAAAGCGCTGCTTTTGTGTGGGAGCTGGCTTGCCTGCGATAGCATCACCTCGGTTTATCTGTCAGACCGAGGTGTCTGTATCGCAGGCAAGCCAGCTCCCACATAGCGCGCGAAACTAAAGCCCCTGCTGCAACGCCGGATCATCCGGATTCTGCTGTTCCAGCTGCGCCAGTAGCACCTGCACATTCTGCAACTGCCCGGTTTCTTTCCAATAGCTGACCAGCAACACACGCGCCTTGCGATTGGCGGGGTGGCGCTGGACGATTTCTTCCAGCTGACGCTGGGCGGCGTCCACCTCTTCCTGGTCGTGCAGCGTGGTGGCGAGGTCGAAGCGGTAATCCTGATTGTCAGGCTCAAGCTCCACGGCTTTGGACAGGCCAAGCAACGCGTATGGCCGCTCCCCATGGTGCAACAGCCACATGCCCAGGGCGTGTTGCAGGTAGGCCGACTCCGGATGTGCCGCCAATTGCCGCGCCAGCAACTGGCGGGACTCATCGGTCTTGCCCTGCTTATCGAGCAATTCGATTTGTGCGACCACAGCTTGCAGGTTGTCCGGTTGCAGGCGCATGGCCTGCTCCAGTGCATGTTGCGCGTCCGGCAGCAGGGCGCTGTGGATGTACAAGCGCGCGAGCTGAATCCAGCCTTCGGCGGTTTCGGGCTCAGCCTTGAGCTTTTTCACAAACTCATCGAGCACTTGCTGCAAAGGCCCGAAATACAGGCCCAGGGTATCCGGCGACAGGCCGAGCAGGGCATTGGCGGCGGCAAAACGCACGGCTTGTTCAGGATCGTCCAGTGCCGGGCCAAGCAGTAAGGTGCGTTGGCCGCTGGGCACCAGGCCAACAATACTGTGAATCGCAGCTTCACGAACCAACGGCGACTCATCAGCCAGGTCTTTATCCGCCAGCTTCAACGCCTGAGGGCTTGGGTAATTGGGCAGTTCGGCGTGTAGCGCCGCGCGGCGTTCAGGTGACAGGTCCGGGCGGCCTAGCTGTTGATACAGCACACGGGCGGCGCCGGGTTCGCCGTTACGTGCTTGCTTCAACGCCTTGGCGTAACCATGGGCGATCGCCGGCGGCACGGCCACCGGAGTGGAGCGGGAGAAAAACCAGGTGACCAGGACAAGCAACAACAGGGCGCACAGGCCGACGATGGAGTAACGGCGTGACTTTGACATGCAGGCGTCCAAAAGCTGGGGGCAGCTAATCGCAAAGCCTCAAGCTTCGGTCAGACCACGACGAGTGTCAAACCCGTATCAGCCGAGCACGTATTCCACTGGTTCCAGAGCAGGAGGCAGATCGATCTCGCCCAGGGCGGCGAGAATCTCGCGCTCCAGGGTGCGCACTATCGCATTGCAGGGCAGATCGTTTTCATCAAAACCGAACGGGTCTTCCAGATCATCACCGATTTCATCCAAACCGAAGAACGTGTAGCTGACGATGGCGGTGAACACCGGCGTCAACCAGCCCAGCGGTTCGGCCATGGCGAACGGCAGCAAAATGCAGAACAGGTAGATGGTGCGGTGCAATAGCAGCGTGTAAGGGAAGGGCAGTGGCGTGCTCTTGATCCGCTCGCAGGCGGCCTGCACCAGGCTGAGGCTGACCAGCCGGGTTTCCAGCTGGGTGTAGCGCCATTCACTGATCACACCCTGTTCGGCCAGCCGCGAAAAGCGCGCGCCCAGTTGTTGCAGCACGTTGTCGGGGAGATTGGGATGCGCCCGGTCAACAGTTATCCAGGGTGTGATAACGCGGGCCTCGTCTTCACGGCGCAGGTGCGCGACCAGGCCGTGGGCAAACCCGCACACCCCACGCAGCAGGCTGGCGCGCTCGGGTGAGTTGCCCAGCACTTGGGTTTCGCGAATCAGCGAGCGCACCTCAATGATCATCTGCCCCAGTTGCTTGCGGCCTTCCCACCAACGGTCGTAGCAGGCGTTGTTGCGAAAGCTCATGAAGATCGACAACGACAACCCGAGCAAGGTGAACGGCGTTGCATTGACCTTGGAGAAGTAGGCCGGGTGCAGGGTCTCCACCAGCACGATCACTGAAGCCAGCAACGTGACCATCAGGCTGCGCAAGGCAATGCGCTTGGCAATCGAACCTTTAAGGGAAAACAGGATACCCATGAGGTTGGGTTTGGGGCGGACGATCATCGGGACACGGCTTCTTTGGCGGCGCAGGCCTGGAGATTAGGAGTTTGCGCCCAGAGCGTCCAATCACTGCGGCTGACCGGCTGATAAGCCGGATCAATGATTGGCCAAACCAGTCAGCCAAGTTGAAGGCTTTGACCATTGCCGCCAAAGCGCTCTAGAGCGACTATTTCAGCGATTCTCGTCGTGAAAAATGTCCTGAAAATAAAAACACACAAGGATTTGGAACCATGCGTGAGTATTTGGCTGCCACCACTGCCTTCGACTACCAGCACACCGTCAACGCCGCCCTGTCCGGCAACCTGCAAGCCCTGAATGCCTGTGTGGAGTGTTGCGATCGCCACGCGCTGCCGGGGCGCATTGCGTTGTTTTGGGAAGGTAAGGATGGGCGCAGCGCCAGTGTGACCTTCACCCAATTGCAGGACCAGGCGGCGCGCTTTGCCAATTTCCTCCTGGCCCAAGGCGTGCAACAGGGTGACAAGGTGGCGGGGCTGCTGCCACGCACGGCAGAGTTATTGGTGGTGGTGTTCGCCACCTGGCGTATCGGCGCGGTGTATCAGCCGCTGTTTACCGCCTTCGGACCCAAGGCCATCGAGCATCGGCTGAACAGCTCCGGCGCCGTACTGGTGGTCACGGATGCGGTCAACCGCCCCAAGCTGGCTGAAGTCGAAGGCTGCCCGACCATCGTCACGGTGGCCGGGGACAAGGGCGAAGGCATCGTGCGCGGCGACTACAGCTTCTGGGCTGAACTGCCGAACTATTCGAATACCTGCGAACCGGTGCTGCTGGGCGCAGAAGCCCCGTTCCTGCTGATGTTCACCTCGGGCACCACCGGCCCGTCAAAAGCCCTGTCGGTGCCGCTCAAGGCCATTGTCGCCTTCCAGAGCTACACCCGCGACGCGGTGGATTTGCGTCCCGAAGACGCGTTTTGGAATGTCGCCGACCCGGGCTGGGCCTATGGCATCTATTTTGGCGTGACCGGGCCGTTGTCCATGGGCCACCCGATTACGTTCTACGATGGGCCGTTCACCCTGGAAAGCACCTGCCGGGTGATCAATAAATATGGGATTACCAACCTCACCGGTTCGCCCACCGCTTACCGCCTGCTGATTGCTGGTGGCGAACAGTTCGCGCGCGCTATCAAGGGCAAGCTGCGTATCGTCAGCAGCGCCGGCGAGCCGCTGAACCCGGAAGTGATCCGCTGGTTTGCCGACAACCTGGGCGTGACCATTCATGACCATTACGGCCAGACCGAACTGGGCATGGTGCTGTGCAACCACCACGGCCTGGAACACCCCGTGCATGTCGGCTCTGCGGGCTTTGCCTCACCGGGCCACCGCATTGTGGTGCTCGATGATCAGAACCAGGAATTGCCGGCAGGCCAGCCCGGTATTCTCGCCATCGACCGTGAACAGTCGCCGATGTGCTGGTTCGCCGGCTACGACGGCGTAAAGACCAAGGCGTTTGTCGGCAAGTACTACCTCAGTGGCGACACCGTGGAGCTCAACCCGGACGGCAGCATCAGCTTTGTCGGGCGCAGTGACGATGTGATCACCACATCCGGCTACCGCGTAGGGCCATTCGATGTCGAAAGCGCACTGGTCGAGCACCCGGCCGTGATCGAAGCCGCTGTGGTCGGCAAACCCTGCCCGGAGCGCACCGAGCTGGTCAAAGCCTTTGTGGTGATCAACGAACAGTACCGCGCTACGCCCGAGCTGGCCGAGGAGCTGCGTCTGCACGTGCGCAAGCGTTTGGCGGCCCACGCCTACCCACGGGAAATCGAATTTGTCAGCGACTTGCCCAAGACCCCGAGCGGCAAGCTGCAACGTTTTATTTTGCGTAATCAGGAAATTGCGAAGGCACAGGCCATCGCCTGATCCACTTTTAAGGAAACAATGATGCAGATTGAAAACAAGGTATTCCTGGTCAGCGGCGGTGCTTCGGGCCTCGGCGCGGCCACCGCTGAGATGTTGATTGCCGCTGGTGCCAAGGTGATGCTGGTCGACCTGAACGCCGACGCTGTGGCGGCCAAAGCCAAGCAACTGGGCGATAACGCCCGCAGCGCTGTGGCCGATATCAGCCAGGAAGCCGCCGCCGAAGCGGCCGTACACGCCGCCGTTGCAGCCTTTGGCGGCCTGCACGGCCTGGTGAACTGCGCCGGGGTGGTACGCGGCGAAAAAATCCTCGGCAAAAATGGCCCACACGCCTTGGCCAGCTTTGCCCAGGTGATCAACGTCAACCTGATCGGCAGCTTCAACCTGTTGCGCCTGGCGGCTGCCGCCATCGCTGAAACCGCGGCGAACGCCGACGGTGAGCGCGGCGTGATCATCAACACCGCGTCGGTAGCCGCCTTTGACGGGCAGATAGGCCAGGCGGCGTATGCCGCCTCCAAAGGCGCCATCGCCAGCCTGACCTTGCCCGCTGCCCGCGAACTGGCGCGCTTTGGCATCCGCGTGATGACTATTGCCCCGGGCATTTTCGAAACGCCGATGATGGCCGGCATGACCCCCGAAGTGCGCGATTCCCTGGCCGCGGGTGTGCCATTCCCGCCACGCCTGGGCAAACCGTCCGAGTACGCCGCGCTGGTACGCCACATCATTGAAAACAGCATGCTCAATGGCGAGGTGATCCGTCTCGACGGCGCCTTGCGTATGGCAGCCAAGTAAGGAGAACACCCCATGAACGATCCGATTGTTATTGTCAGCGCCGTGCGCACACCCATGGGCGGCTTCCAGGGCGACCTCAAGGGCCTGACCGCGCCGCAACTGGGCGCTGCCGCGATCCGCGCCGCCGTCGAACGCGCCGGGATTGCCCCGGATGCCGTGGACGAAGTGCTGTTCGGCTGCGTGCTGCCCGCGGGCCTGGGCCAGGCGCCTGCGCGTCAAGCGGCGCTGGGCGCCGGGCTGGACAAGGCCACGCGCTGCACCACCTTGAACAAGATGTGCGGCTCGGGCATGGAAGCGACCATCCTCGCCCACGACTCGCTGCTGGCCGGCAGTGTCGACGTGGTGGTCGCCGGCGGCATGGAAAGCATGTCCAACGCGCCGTACCTGCTCGACCGCGCGCGCAGCGGCTACCGCATGGGCCACGGCAAGGTGCTTGACCATATGTTCCTCGACGGCCTCGAAGACGCCTACGACAAGGGCCGCCTGATGGGCACCTTTGCCGAAGACTGCGCCGAGCACAATGGCTTCACCCGTGAAGCCCAGGACGCCTTCGCCATTGCCTCGCTGACCCGCGCGCAAGAGGCCATCACCCATGGCAGCTTTGCTGCTGAGATCGTCCCGGTGCAGGTCACCGTCGGCAAAGAGCAAAAGACCATCCTGCATGACGAGCAACCGCCCAAGGCCAAGCTGGACAAGATCGCCAGCCTGAAACCGGCGTTCCGCGAGGGCGGTACGGTGACGGCGGCCAACTCCAGCTCGATTTCCGATGGTGCGGCGGCGTTGCTGTTGATGCGCCAGTCCGAGGCGCAACAGCGTGGCCTCAAGCCCTTGGCGGTGATCCACGGGCATGCGGCCTTTGCCGACGAGCCGGGGCTGTTCCCGGTGGCGCCCGTGGGTGCGATTCGCAAGCTCATGAGCAAGACCGGCTGGAACCTGGGCGACGTTGACCTGTTTGAAATCAACGAAGCTTTCGCGGTGGTCAGCCTGGTGACCATGAGCAAGCTGGAAATCCCCCACAGCAAGGTCAATATTCACGGCGGCGCCTGTGCCTTGGGGCATCCAATTGGTGCTTCCGGTGCGCGCATCCTGGTGACGTTGCTCTCGGCCCTGCGCCAGAAAGGCCTCAAGCGCGGGGTTGCCGCCATTTGTATCGGCGGCGGTGAAGCCACGGCCATGGCCGTCGAATGCCTGTATTAAGGACTCAACATGCTGCCCAATGACGAACAACTGCAAATCAGCGAAGCGGCCCGGCAATTTGCCCAGGAACGCCTGAGACCGTTCGCCGCCGAATGGGACCGCGAGCACCGTTTCCCCAAGGAAGCCATTGGCGAAATGGCCGAGCTGGGCTTTTTCGGCATGCTGGTGCCGGAACAGTGGGGTGGTTGCGACACGGGCTACCTGGCCTACGCCATGGCCCTGGAAGAAATTGCCGCCGGCGATGGCGCGTGCTCGACCATCATGAGCGTGCACAACTCGGTGGGTTGCGTGCCAATCCTCAAATTCGGTAACGAGCAGCAGAAACAGCAGTTCCTCACGCCGCTGGCCAGTGGCGCCATGCTCGGTGCCTTTGCGTTGACCGAGCCGCAGGCAGGCTCCGATGCCAGCAGCCTGAAAACCCGCGCACGCCTTGAGGGCGACCATTACGTGCTCAATGGCTGCAAACAGTTCATTACCTCCGGGCAGAACGCCGGGATCGTGATTGTGTTTGCCGTCACCGACCCGGCCGCAGGCAAGCGTGGGATCAGCGCGTTTATCGTGCCGACCGACTCGCCGGGCTACACGGTGGCGCGGGTTGAAGACAAACTCGGCCAACATGCGTCCGACACCTGCCAGATCCTCTTCGAAGACGTAAAAGTCCCAGTCGCCAACCGTTTGGGCGAGGAGGGCGAAGGCTACAGGATCGCCCTGGCCAACCTCGAAGGCGGCCGCGTCGGCATCGCCTCGCAATCGGTGGGCATGGCCCGCGCCGCCTTCGAAGCCGCGCGTGACTATGCCCGTGAGCGCGAAAGCTTCGGCAAGGCGCTGATCGAACACCAGGCCGTGGCCTTCCGGTTGGCCGACATGGCCACGCAAATCGCGGTGGCCAGGCAGATGGTGCATTACGCCGCAGCCCTGCGTGACAGCGGCAAGCCGGCCTTGGTCGAGGCGTCGATGGCCAAGCTGTTTGCTTCGGAAATGGCCGAAAAAGTCTGCTCGGCCGCCTTGCAAACCCTGGGCGGTTACGGTTACCTGAGCGACTTCCCATTGGAGCGGATCTACCGCGATGTGCGGGTCTGCCAGATTTACGAAGGCACCAGCGATATTCAGCGCATGGTCATCTCACGCAACCTTTAAGGAGCCGATACATGAGTTACGAAACCCTTTTGCTCGAAGTCCAGGGCCGCGTCGGGCTGATTACCCTCAATCGCCCGCAAGCCCTGAACGCCTTGAACGCCCAGTTGGTCAGCGAGTTGAACCAGGCACTGGACGGCCTGGAAGCCGACCCGCAGATCGGCTGCATCGTGCTGACCGGCTCGAAAAAAGCCTTCGCCGCCGGCGCCGACATCAAAGAGATGGCCGAGCTGACCTACCCGCAGATCTACCTCGACGACCTGTTCAGCGACAGCGACCGCGTCGCCAACCGCCGCAAGCCGATCATTGCTGCGGTCAACGGTTTCGCCCTGGGCGGCGGCTGTGAACTGGCCTTGATGTGCGACTTTATCCTGGCCGGTGACGGCGCCAGGTTCGGCCAGCCGGAAATCAACCTCGGCGTACTGCCCGGCATGGGCGGCACCCAACGGCTGACCCGCGCCGTGGGCAAGGCCAAGGCCATGGAAATGTGCCTGACCGGGCGCTTTATTGATGCCGTTGAAGCTGAGCGCTGCGGGATTGTGGCGCGCATTGTGCCGGCCGATGACCTGCTTGAAGAAGCGCTGAAAACCGCGACCTTGATTGCCGGCAAGTCCGTGCCGATCAGCATGATGGTCAAGGAAAGCGTGAACCGTGCGTTTGAGGTGAGCCTGTCTGAAGGCGTGCGCTTTGAGCGGCGGGTGTTCCATGCCGCGTTTGCCACACAGGACCAGAAGGAAGGCATGGCGGCTTTTGTGGCCAAGCGTGCGCCGGAGTTCAAGGACCAGTAACCCGGCCGTAAACACTGAAGATCAAAATGTGGGAGCTGGCTTGCCTGCGATGCAGACACCTCGGTTTATCGGTTAGACCGAGGTGATGCTATCGCAGCGGTGCGACGATTCGACAAGCCAGCTCCCACATTGGTCTTGTGTGGCTTTTAGAGCTGGTAGTTCTTCAGCTCCCTGGCAATCACCATCCGCTGAATCTCGCTGGTGCCTTCGTAAATCTGCGTAATCCGCGCATCCCGGTAGTAGCGCTCCACCGGGTAGTCCTCAAGATACCCATACCCGCCATGGACCTGCATCGCCGAGGAGCAGACCTTTTCGGCCATCTCCGAAGCAAACAGCTTGGCCTGGGAGGCTTCCGACAGGCACGGCTTGCCGGCGCTGCGCAGACGTGCGGCGTGCAGGATCAGCAGGCGGGCGGCATTGAGCTGGGTCTGCATGTCGGCCAACAGGTTGGCGATGCTTTGGTGCTCGATAATCGCCTTGTTGAATTGCACCCGATCACGCGCATACGCCAGCGCCGCCTCAAAGGCTGCACGGGCGATGCCCAACGCTTGGGCGGCAATGCCGATGCGTCCACCCTCGAGGTTGGACAGGGCGATGGCCAGGCCCTTGCCGCGTTCACCCAACAGGTTGGCTTCGGGTACGGTGCACTGGTTCAGCGTGACGGCGCAGGTGTCCGAGGCACGAATGCCCATCTTGTGTTCGGTACGGTCGACCACAAAGCCTGGTGTGTCAGTGGGCACCAGGAAGGCAGAAATACCTTTCTTGCCCAGTTCCGGGTCCGTCACCGCAAACACAATGGCCAACTTGGCGCGCTTGCCATTGCTGACGAACTGCTTGGCACCGGTGATCACCCACTGGCCGTCGCGCAGCTCGGCGCGGGTGCGCAGGTTATGGGCTTCGGAACCGGCCTGAGGCTCGGTGAGGCAGAAGCAACCAATGGCCTGGCCGCTGGCCAGGTCAGCCAGCCAGGTGTGTTTCTGCGCATCGGTGCCGTAGTTGAGGATTGGCCCGCAACCGACTGAATTATGGATACTCATGAGTGCGCCGGTGGCGCCATCACCGGCGGAAATTTCCTCGACGGCCAGGGCATACGCCACGTAGTCGACATAGGTGCCGCCCCATTCTTCCGGCACCACCATGCCCAGCAAGCCGAGTTCGCCCATCTTCGCGACCAGGGCGTCATCGATCCAGCCGGCTTTTTCCCAGGCTTGCGCATGCGGGGCGATTTCGCCACGGGCAAAGTCGCGCGCCATGTCGCGAATCATCACTTGTTCTTCAGTGTATTCAATATCTTGCATGGCTTATTTCCCACTCTGCTTGAAGTCACTGAAGAAGCTCTCGACATGGCTGGCGTCCAACTCATGGACCGTCGCGGGGTTCCAGTGCGGGGTTTTATCCTTGTCGATAATCAACGCGCGAACGCCTTCGATCAGGTCGCCGCGTTCGAACCACTGGCGATCCAGGTGCAATTCCAATGCGAAGCACTGCTCCAGCGACAAGCGCCGGCCACGGCGCAGCATCTGCAGGGTCACGGCCATTGCCAGCGGCGAGCGGGTCTGCATCAGGCTGGCGGTGCTGAGCGCCCATTCGTGGCTGTCGGCGACAGTGACTTGCTGCAGTTGCTCGACCATGCTCGGCACATCCGGCAACGCAAAGAAGTGGTCGATCGCCGGGCGCAGCGCGGCCAGCGGGGCGTCGGGCAATTGTTGTACCGCGAGCTTTGCCAATACGCCCTGCAGGTCCTTGAGCGGCGAATCCTGCCATTGCAGGTGGTCGAGCTTCTGGTCGAGTTCGGCGAGTTTCGCGCTGTCGATACACCAGTCCGCCAGCCCGCAGTACAGCGCATCGGCGGCGCGAATCTGCACGCCGGTGACACCCAGGTAAACCCCCAGCTCGCCAGGGATGCGCGAGAGGAAATAGCTGCCACCTACGTCCGGGAAATAACCAATGGCCACTTCCGGCATCGCCAGGCGGCTGCGCTCGGTCACCACACGCAAGTCGGCGCCTTGCACCAGGCCCATGCCACCGCCGAGGACAAAGCCGTCCATCAGGGCCAGCACGGGCTTGTGGTAATGGTGAATTGCCAGGTCGAGGGCGTATTCCTCGACGAAGAAGTCCTGGTGCAGGCTGTCGCCCTGCTTGAAGCTGTCGTAGAGAGAGCGAATGTCGCCACCGGCGCAGAACGCTTTTTCACCGGCACCGCGCAGGACCACGGCATACACCTGCGGATCGCTCTCCCAAGCCAGCAGTTGTGTGGTCAGGCTGCGGACCATCTCCAGAGTGATGGCATTCAAGCCAGCGGGGCGGTTGAGGGTGAGGTGGCCAATATGGTTACGGACTTCGGCCAGCACCTCGCCCTGAAGAATCCTGGTGTGGCTTGCTTCGGATGAAACCTGAGCAGTCATCACTAACTCCCTGCTTTTATTGTTCTTTATCAAGATGTTCGCGCACGAACTATCTCGCGATCGTACCAGTGCAAATTTGCCCAGTACAACCCGGAATCATGCAGGTCGTTTTTGCATTTATGCAGCGCTGCGGCCACCCAGCACTTCACCGATGCTGCGGCGCCGGGCATGCCCTTCAGCCGCATGAATCAGTTGCTCCAACTCCGTCGGCTCCACATCAAAGAACCGTTCCATCTCGGCCAGGGCCAGTTTCAGATCGGCTGCCGTGATGGCGGCATCTGTCACCGGCGCTGTGCTGCCCAGGACCACGGCGGGCGATTCGATCGCGCCTTTGGGGTAACGCGTGCGTGTCACGTTGTTATAGGCCAGCGCACCGGCCAGCAGCGCGCCAGCCCCGAGCATCACCGGCCCCACTTCCTGCCAACCCAGGGCGATAGAGGCCGGATCGGCGAGCACCAGCGTCATGGCCAAGCCACCGGCGGGCGGGTGCAGGCAGCGCAGCCAGCAAATCAACACGACGGTCATGCCCGCAGCCAGGCATGCGCTGCCCAGCGTGCGGCCAAGCACCCGCGCCACCAGCAGAGCCACAACGGCAGCGCACAAGTAGCTGCCGATAATCGACCAGGGCTGTGCCAACGCACCGGAGGACACGGCAAACAGCAAAACCGCCGATGCCCCCAGCGGGCCGAGCAGGTGCAAGGCGACTTCCATACCGAATACCTGGGCACACACCCAGACACTCAATAGCGTGCCCAAGGCCATGCCAATGGCGGCGCGGCTCCATTCGACGGGGCGGGTATTGATTGCAGCGGGTAACCAGCGAGCGAGCATCGACACGATCCATAAAGCAGCAGACGAAAAAAAAGGCTCGCCTGGTTGCCCGGATAAGCCCTTTGAACGTTCCAACATTTGGGGGAGGAACCTGTGCAGTGTGCCGAGCTTGATGCCATGGCGCCAATGCATATTAATGAGGGTTAAATGCAAAAATAATGCAGTTAGTGACCCTCGTCATAGGTGATGCGATGCGTCGGTTGCGGCAGCGGCGTGCTGATGCGTCCGAGCACGCGGCTATCAGCCTCTTCGTTGAACAGCTGCCTTTGCAGGTTCTCCCGCAAGGCAGGGTCGTCGGCCAAAGGCCCCTTCAATGCCACCAAGGCATCGCGCAATGCCATCAATCGATCCAGCCTCGGCGCAGGGATAAGCAACAGGTCTTCTGGCACGGCATTGCCCTTTTGATCAAGCAGGTCTGTGTGCGTGGAAGGCTGACGGCGCCCGGTAGTAGATAGTTAACGCACATGACAAAGGAGTCTACATTTGGGTTCCGGGCATCGGAAGGCAAAGTGCGCCAGCGTTTACGCATAGCCATGTAGGGGCTTTCCGGGCAGTCATAACGAAAAACGCCCACTCTTGAAGGAGTGGGCGCTGTTTCCGTCAGACCACTGTCAGCGTAATTACGGCGCGCTGACTTTCTCTAGATGGAGCAACACATACGGGTCTTTGTCGAACTCCCCGGTGAGTGTCGGGGTGATCGAACGCAAGCGCGGATCCTGCAGATTTTCGAAGTCTTTCGTGCTCATTACCAGCCATGCCGGACCTTGCAGTGGCGCCAGGTCTGCAGCCGACTGGGTAAACAGCGGCACCTTATCGCAGTTGAAGTTGACCATGAACTTGATGGCTTTTGCATCTTTGCCCAAGCCATGCAGCACCACGGGGGCCGGTTGCTGCATGATCTGTTCTTTGACGCCAAGGCTGAATGTGCGGGTGTCGTAAAGCGTACGCTCCAATGGCTCGACCACCACAATGTAGGTCGACCACAGCGCCAGCACCGCCGCGAGTGCCGACCCCAGCGGGCGTAGACGCGCCTTGAGCAGTGACAGCAGCGACACTATTTGCAGCACGCCAAGCACGCCGAAGACCACGCCCAGGTTGTCCAGCTGTGCCGGGTAACGCTTGCGCGCCACCACCAGCCCGATCACCAGCAGCGCCGGCAGCAGCGTCCAGATGCCCAGCATCAAGCCGCGCAGCCAGGCGAACAGCCGCCCCTGGGTGACCTGGAACGGGTAGGCCGCAATGATCGCCGCCATGGGCAGCATCGGCAGGATGTAACGTGCCTTCTTCGCCTGAGGGACCGACAGGCCGAGCATCACCAGCAAACCTGCCGCCGCGCAATACAGCACCAGTTTCAGTGCCGGGTCGGGTGACCGACGACCGCCGATGGCGATTGCCAGGAGCACCAGCAACGCCAGCGGATAAGCCAGCGCGTAGTTGCCCATGGAACTGGTGAAGTAATACAAAACCCCGCTGGAACCTTCGGTGCCGTCCATACGCCCCAGGAACTGCATGCGGATCACGTCCTGCATGAAGTCTTCGCCACCACTGAGCTTGGCCAGCAGCAACAACAGGCCGACACACGCCGCCAGCACTGCCAGCGCGATAAAGCCGAAGGTGAACAGTTGGCGCCATTGGCGGTTGATCAGGTAATAGCTGCACAGCACGCCAGTGGGGATCACCAGGCCGATTGGCCCACGCACCGCAAAGCCCAGGATCAGCAGCAAAAACAGCCAATGCAAGCGTTTGGCTGCCCCGAAGTGGTCATGGGCATAGCCCAGATAGAACACGGTCAAGGCGATGGCCGCGAGCATCTGGTCCAGCGACACCGCGCGGGTTTCGCTGATGAAGGTGCTGCTGAGCAGCAGCATCGCGATGCTGAGCAAACCCCAGCGCGTGGAGTAGGGCGCCGTAAGGCGATACACCAGCACCACGATCACCGCCGAGGCGATGGAGGTGGGCAACCACGCGGTGAGGCTGCTGACCTCGCCAAACGGCAGGGACAACAGCCAGGTCAGCAGGGTCGAGGTCGCCAGGTAGTCCGCGTAAGGCTGGCCATAGGTGGTGGGGAAAAAACTCGGTCCATGGCGCAGCATTTCCTGGGCAAACACCACGAAACGCGAGTCAAAGCCGATGATTGTCTGGTGCCAGTTGCCGACAATAAACAGCACCAGCGCCAGGAGCCCGAGCCCCAGCGACTGATTGCGGATCGTTGCTGTAAGCAGCGGCGATTGAGCTTTGTTCACGTCTTTAGTCTTCCTTGGCTGGCGCTACCCAGTTTTGCTGTGGAATCGGCAGCTCGCAGGAGTCGCCACGGCCCATCGGGAAATATTTGAAGCCCTTGCGCGCCAGGCGCTCGCCGTCGTACAGGTTGCGACCGTCGAAGATCACCGGGTTTTTCAGGCGGGCGTGGATCAGTTCGAAATCCGGCGCCTTGAATTGCTGCCACTCGGTGCACACGATCAACGCATCGGCGCCGCTCAAGGCCGATTCCGGCGTGCCCAGCAGGGTCAGACGCGACTCGTCACCGTAGATGCGCTGGGTTTCCTGCATGGCTTCGGGGTCGAACGCACGGACATTGGCGCCGGCCGCCCACAGGGCTTCCATCAGCACGCGGCTTGGGGCATCGCGCATGTCATCGGTGTTGGGCTTGAAGGCCAGGCCCCACAAGGCGAAGGTCTTGCCTTGCAGTTCGCCTTTGAAATACGCATTGATACGCTCGAACAGCTTGCTCTTCTGGCGCTGGTTGATCGCTTCGACCGCTTCGAGCAGGTCGCTGGAGCAGTTGGCTTCCTTGGCGCTGTGGATCAGGGCGCGCATGTCTTTGGGGAAGCACGAACCGCCGTAGCCGCAGCCCGGGTAGATGAAGTGGTAGCCGATGCGTGAGTCGGCGCCAATGCCCAAACGCACGGCTTCGATGTCGGCGCCCAAGTGTTCGGCCAACTCGGCGATCTGGTTGATGAAGCTGATCTTGGTGGCCAGCATGCAGTTGGCGGCGTACTTGGTCAGTTCGGCGCTGCGCAGGTCCATGAAGATGATGCGGTCATGGTTGCGGTTGAACGGCGCGTACAAATCACGCATCACTTCGCGCACTTCTTCGCGTTCACAGCCGATGATGATGCGGTCCGGGCGGCGGCAGTCGGCAACGGCCGAGCCTTCCTTGAGGAATTCGGGGTTGGAGACGATATCGAACTCCAGGTGGCGACCGGCAATGTGCAGGTTTTTTTCGATATGGGCACGCAGGGTGTCGCCCGTACCGACCGGCACGGTGGATTTTTCCACCAGGATCACCGGTTCCACGCGATGGCGGGATACGGCATCGCCTACCGAAAGCACGTACTTGAGGTCGGCCGAGCCGTCTTCGTCCGACGGCGTGCCCACGGCGATAAACAGCACCTCACCGTGTTCTACGGCGAGTTTTTCGTCATAGGTAAAGTGCAGGCGCCCGCTTTCCAGGTTTTCCTTGACCATCGCAGCCAGGCCCGGCTCGAAGATGGTCACGTGGCCTTTTTGCAGCGACTCGACTTTGCTCTTGTCCACGTCCATGCAGATCACATCGTGACCGACTTCGGCCAATACGGTGGCCTGTACCAGACCGACGTAACCGCTACCAAATACACTGATTTTCATGGGGCATTCCTGGGGCTTGCAACGCTAGCACGACGAGAGTTAATAACCAGAACACCGAGAATGACCAAGGCCACCCCCAGGGTTTTTGAAAGCGAAAAATGTTCGTTGAACACCGGCAGGCTGGCCGCCAGCAGGTACACCAGCGCGTAGCTGATGCTTAGCAGCGAATAGGCGCGGCCCAGGGGCAAGTGCTTGAGCGCGCCGAGCCAGCACAGCATCGACAGCGCATAGGCGATGATCGCCAGGATCACCACGCCCAGGGCGCCAAGATCAATCGATTGACTGTTAAACGCATTGAGCCACTCAGTGGGCAACGGCAGGCGCGTCATGCTCCAGCGCATGCCCAATTGAGCAGCACTGACCAGGCCAACACTGCCCAAGGCCAGGGCAAACCCTTGTGTGCGGCTCATACGTGACGCCCTAGCAGCACAACGCCGCCAATCACCAGCGCGACACCCAGCCAATGACGGCCATCGATCTGCTCATGGAAGACAAACCGCGCCATCAGTGTCACCAGCACAAAATTGAGGCTGAGCATGGGGTAGGCGATGCCCACTTCCAGGCGCTGCAACACCAGCAGCCATACCAGCAGGCCAAGGCCCAGGCACACCAGCGCCGACCACAGCCACGGCGAGCGCAGTTTCGGCGCCCAACCGTCGGGCTGGTCACGCCAGCTTTCTACCGCAAACTTTTGCGAAACCTGGCCCATGCAGGTGAGCAGACAGGCGCTCAACAGGAGAAGCAAGGTGATCATTGCGCAGCCTGTGGGAAGATCAGGATGACGATATTGCCTTGCTCATAGCGCTTGCCGTCTTGGGGCAGCAGGTTCACTTCGGCCACTTCATCGTCGCCCTTGACCCGCATGACGACGCCAACCGAGCCTTTTTTACGCGCCTCGCTCATCCATTGCTGGACGTCGGCGGTGCCGATCTTGCGATACGCAGTGTCTGGATAGGCAATGCCGTACTTCACTTCACCGACCGTGTTGTACAGCGCAACGTCCGGGCGGCCCAGGCGCCACGACAGCGCCGAGGCAGCGCCAAGGTCATTGCTGAGCAGTGCCGCGGTGGGTTGCAGTTCGGGCAAATGGTCGATAATGAACTGGTCCGGGGTCTTGTTATAAACCACCGAATGCGGAAGGGCAGCCGGCACCAGGGCCACCAGCAACCAACTGCCGATGGCCGGCGCAGCCCATAGCTTCAATGGGCGTGCAGCTTGCAGCAGGTTGACCACGATCCAGCCGAACAGGAACGTAAACACCAGCACCAGGCTGAAAGTCTCCTGACCCGGCTCATACACCGGTTTTTTCAATTGGAACCAACTGATGGCCAGCAACGCCACGATACCGATAGCCAGGTTCAACCAGCCGTTGATGCGCAAGGCGCGGCCATGGCCCTTGGCCAACTTGTCGCTTAGCGTCGACCCCATCAGCAGGGCCAAGGGCAGCAGGCACGGCATGACATAGGACGGCAGCTTGCCTTTGGCCAAACTGAAGAACGCCAGAGGCATCAACAGCCACAGCAGCAGGAACGCGGTCTTGGGCAGGCGCTTTTCCAGCCAGGCCTGTTTGACCGTGGACGGCAGCAGGGCGATCCATGGCAACGAGAACGCAACCATCAGCGGCAGGTAGAACCAGAACGGCTCGGCATGCTGGGCGTCATCGCCGGCAAAGCGTTGGATGTGCTCATGCCAGAAGAAGAAGTTCCAGTAGTCCGGCTCTTGCAGGTGCACGGCGAGTGCCCACGGCAGGCTGACGATAATTGCGACGGCCACAGCGACCACACCATAGCCAAGCAATTCACGAAAGCGTTTCTGCCAGATAGCGTAGGGCAGGGCGATCAACACTGGCAGCAGCCAGGCAAGAAACCCTTTGGTCATGAAGCCCATGCCGCAGGCAAAGCCGAGCAAGGCCCAAGACCCCAAGCGGCCGTTGCGCGTGGTGCTGTCGAAGCAGAACCACAGCGCAACGCCGGTGAGGTTGACCCAGAAGGTGAACTGCGGGTCCAGGTTGGCGTAACCACCAAGCAGCGCCACGCTGACAAAGCTCATGTACAGCACGCTGCTGACCAGGCTTTTTTGCGGATTGTTCCACAGCCGGCGCGAGACCAGATAGACCAGCAGGATGCTCAGCCCGGTGCTCAAGGCCGACGCAAAGCGCACGCCGAACAGGTTCTGCCCGAAAATCGCCTGGCCCAGCGCGATCATCCAGTAGCCGGCAGCGGGTTTTTCGAAGTAACGGATACCCATGAAGTGCGGCGAGGCCCATTTGCCGGTCAGCAGCATTTCCTGGCTGATCTGCGCGTAACGGGTTTCATCCGGGATCCACAGGCCATGGCTGGCCAGTGGCAACAGGTAGAACACAGCAAACGCCAACAGGAGCAGGGGCAATGCCCAGCGCCGGATCATGCCTGCTGTACTCCGAGCCAACCCTCGCGGCCGCTGAGCGCGCCGCGTACCAGCTGTTGCTGGGGCAGGGTGGTCACATCCGCGGGCAACAGGTCGCCCAAGGGTTTGAAGTCAATGCCGCGCTGCCCGGCCTGGGCGAGCAGTTGGCGAAAATCTTCAGCCATCAGAATCCCTTCTACTTCTGCGTGGATCGTATAGACGTTCAGCTTCGACTCGGCGAACCGGTCAAGAATGAAGCCGTTGAAATCTTTGGCAGCCACCACCGGCCCGACGACTTCGTCGAAGGTCGGCAGGTCTACCGGAATTTGTGGGGTACCCGCACTGCCATCGGCCAGGGTTGGTCGAAACAGGCTGGTGCCCCGGCAATCACTGTTGTAGCGAAAGTTGAAACCTTGCTTGGCTTGCACCACGCGCTCATCGGCACGCCAGCCGGCGGCTGCGGAACAGTCGATGCGTTCACCCAGGATGTCGCTCAGGGTGTCCACGCCTCGACGGATCTGCTCGACCAGCTGTGCGTCGCTCCAGCGCCCGGTGTTGGCTTGCCAACCGTGATGGTCCCATGCGTGCAGGCCGACTTCATGGCCGGCGGCCTTGGCCTGGCGCATCAAGTGCCCCAGGTCACGGCCGATCGGCTTGCCTGGCCAGGCGGTGCCGGCCAGCAAGATGTCCCAGCCATACAGGCCGGCAGCATTGGAACGCAGCATCTTCCACAGAAATTGCGGGCGGATAAGGCGCCACAAGTGGCGCCCCATGTTGTCCGGCCCGACGCTGAAGAAGAACGTCGCTTTTACCCCGGCTTCATCCAGGGATTCGAGCAACCGCGGCACGCCCTCACGGGTGCCACGGTAGGTGTCGACGTCGATTCGCAAGCCTGCCTGCATTACTTCTTGTCCGCGATTTCGAGCATGGCTTCTTTGAGGAAGAAGTCCAACGTGTTGCCGATGGTTTCGCTCATCTCAACGGTTGGCTCCCAGTTCAACAGGCGCTTGGCGTTTTCGATGCTTGGCTTGCGGTGCGCCACGTCCTGGTAACCGGTACCGTAGAACGCCTTGCTTTCTACGTCGCGGAAACCGGCGAACGGAGGGAAGTTGCTGCGCAGCGGATGAGCTTCGAACTGACGCAGCAGTTCTTCGCCCAGCTGACGGATGCTGGCTTCGTTTTCCGGGTTGCCGATGTTGATGATCTGACCGTTGCAGATATCGTTGTCGTTATCAATGATGCGTGCCAGTGCTTCGATGCCGTCGGCGATGTCAGTGAAGCAACGCTTCTGCTCACCACCGTCGAACAGGCGGATCGGGGTACCTTCCACCAGGTTCAGGATCAGCTGGGTGATGGCACGGGAGCTGCCGATACGTGCCGAGTCCAGACGGTCAAGGCGCGGGCCCATCCAGTTGAACGGACGGAACAGGGTGAAGTTCAGGCCCTTGTCGCCGTAAGCCCAGATCACGCGGTCCAGCAGTTGCTTGGAGACCGAGTAGATCCAGCGCTGCTTGTTGACCGGGCCAACCACCAGATTGGAGGTGTCTTCGTCGAAGTACTGGTCCTGGCACATGCCATAGACTTCGGAGGTCGACGGGAAGATCACGCGCTTGTTGTACTTGACGCAGTAGCGAACCAGTTTCAGGTTCTCTTCGAAGTCGAGTTCGAATACGCGCAGCGGGTTACGGGTGTATTCGATTGGCGTAGCGATGGCCACCAGCGGCAGGACCACGTCGCACTTCTTGATGTGGTACTCGATCCACTCGGAGTGGATGCTGATGTCGCCTTCCACGTAGTGGAAGTTCGGGTGGCTGCGCAGGCGCTCAATGGCGTCGGAACCGATGTCCAGGCCGTAGATTTCATAACGGTCGTCACGCAGCAGGCGCTCGGACAGGTGGTTACCGATAAAGCCGTTCACACCCAGGATCAGTACACGGGTGCGACGTGGCTTGCGGCCGGACTCGGCGCCGCGCAGCACGGAACCGTCGACCAGGCCCAGTTCGTCAGCCAGGGAAGGGCCGGCCAGGTACAGGCCGTTTTCGTTGCGCTGGCCGAACTTGACCACCAGGGAATCTTCACCGCAGGCGATGCGCAGCGGGTTGACGCTGATCACACGGCCTGGCGCCAGGCCTTCGTTGCCCTTGACCACTTCAGCTTGCCAAACGATGAGTTTGTGCTCGCCGACAGCGCAGAATGCGCCTGGGTACGGTTGGGTCACGGCACGAACCAGGTTGAACAGCTCTTCAGCCGGCTTTTTCCAGTCCAGCTTGCCGTCAGCGGCAGTGCGGCGACCGAAGTAGGTGGCCTGGCTTTCGTTCTGGGCCGTTTCGGCCAATTTGCCTTGGGCCAGCTGTGGCAGGGCATCACGCAGCAAGTTGGTGGCCGCATCACGCAGTTTGGCGTGCAGGGTCAGGCCGGTGTCGGTGCGGTCGATAATGACTTTTTGCTGGGCCAGGATCGCGCCGGCATCGGCACGCTTGACCATGCGGTGCAGGGTCACGCCGGTTTCGGTTTCGCCGTTGACCAGCACCCAGTTAGCCGGAGCGCGGCCACGGTATTTAGGCAACAAGGAACCGTGCAGGTTGAACGCGCCTTTTTTGGCAGTGGCCAGCAGGGCTTCGCTCAGCAGGTTGCGGTAGTAGAACGAGAAGATGAAATCCGGGTTCAGCTTGGCAATACGCTCGATCCACAGCGGGTGGTTGGCGTCTTCCGGAGCATGTACCGGGATGCCGTTGCGTGCGCAGAGTTGGGCGACGGAGCCGTAGAAATTGTTTTCCTTGGGGTCGTCGGCATGGGTGAACACGGCAGCAATGTCGTAGCCGGCGGTCAGCAGGGCTTCAATACCTGCACAGCCAATATCGTGGTAAGCGAAGACAACAGCTTTTGAATTCATGACGAAACCTGATCGGAAGGAGAAGTAGGAGAGTGGGAAGTTGTAAGGCCGTCGACCACGACGACCGGAGCCGGCTCTGCGGGTTGGTTACGCAGCACCTTTTCAATAAAGAACCGTGGACGGGCACGCACGTCACTGTACATGCGGCCCAGGTATTCACCCAAGAGGCCCATGCCGATGAATTGGCCGCCGGTGAACACAAACAGCACCGCGAACAGCACGAACATGCCTGAACCGGCCCATTCGGCGCCGAAGACCAAGCGCAGGAACACCAGCGCAAAGGCAAACAGCATGCCCAGTGCCGCGAGGCTGAAGCCGACGATGCTCAGCAGACGCAGCGGGGTGGTGGTCATGCAGGTCAGCAGGTCGAACATCAGGCTGATCAGGCGCATGGCGCTGTATTTGGACTCGCCATGCTCACGCTCGGCGTGGTGCACCAGGATCTCGGTGGTGTGCCGGGCAAAGCCGTTGGCCAGAATCGGAATAAAGGTGCTGCGCTCACGGCAGGCGAGCATGGCGTCGACGATGGTGCGTCGGTAAGCACGCAACATGCAGCCGTAATCGGTCATGGCCACGCCGGTGGAGCGTTGCACGGCCAGGTTGATCAGGCGCGAAGGCCAGCGGCGGAAGGCCGAATCCTGACGGTTGTTACGCACAGTGGCGACGACGTCGTAGCCCAGGGCGGCTTGCTCGACCAGCCGCGGGATTTCTTCGGGCGGGTTCTGCAGGTCGGCGTCAAGGGTGATGACCACCTCGCCACGGCACTGCTCGAAGCCGGCCATGATCGCGGCATGCTGGCCATAGTTGCGGTTGAGGATCACCGCCACCACGTTGCTGCCGTCTTCTGCGGCAGCGTCTTCCAGCAATTGGGCCGAGTTGTCGCGGCTACCGTCATCCACCAGGATGATTTCGTATTCGTAAGCCAATTGCTTGCAAGCTGCAGTCGTGCGACGCAGCAATTCAGGCAGGCTCTCTTGTTCGTTGTAGACCGGGATAACGATCGACACGCAATGAATAGGGTAGGGTTTCAAAGATTCATGACCTCGGGGCTAGAACAATTGGAGCGTGAAAACAGCAGTAATCAGTCGGCAACAACGCCGGCCGATTAAATGTAGCGTGGGTGTGCGGCATTCGTTCGACTTTCCTGAGGACGGGCAACGGTTTCTTCCATGGGCTAGCAGAGTAAAGACGAAAACTATGAAAGGTAAAGCGTAATCAACAGGTTAGTCGGGGAAGACGCGGTTCGTTCTCAAGTCCTGCGGTCAAGATTAAGCGGAAAATTGTTGAACGAATATGAAAGGCGGATGAAAAACTCGTTTATTTGACAGGTAGACAGGTAGGGTTCAGCTAAACCGCTGAAGCGCCTGGGGATTGGTTCTGCAAGCAAAACCGCGACGGATTCTGCACCGCTGCGCAGGCGCGCAAGGTAATTCAACAAACTTCTCTGCAATGGCCCTCAAGTGCCGGTAAAGTAAGCCATCTCTTGCCAGGGTACTCGGATGAATAGTGTGCGGATTTTGCACGGCCAGTTGCGGCCTGCATTGATGGGCTTGTTGATGGTAGTGGCCTGTGTCACCACCGTTCGAGCCGACGATGGCGTGGCGCTGACCAGCATCGAGCAGGTGCCGGACGGCGTGGAAGTGCGCGGCAAACAGGTCGCGGCCTATACCTGGGACGACCACCAAGGCAAGAACTTGCTGGTACTCGCCGAGCAAGTCAGCGAGCGTGATGACGACGGTACCCAGTCGGCATTTGTCTACGCGGCCCAGTATTTGCTCGGCGGCGACCGCCCCAAGCGTGTCTGGATGCTCTATGACGATGTGCAGCATTGCGAATTCGATGCAGGGCTGCGTTTTGATATGGCGGCAACCAAGGTCACTGACCTTGCCGGCGATGGCATTACCCAGGCCACGGTGGGTTACTCGCGCACCTGCACCAGCGATGTCAGCCCGCGTGAGTTCAAGCTGATCATGCATGTCGGCAAGTCCCAGAAGTACCGCCTGCGCGGTGTCGATCGCGTCGGTGCAAGCTGGTGGGACGAGGATGCCGGTGCCCTGCGGGGTATGCCGCTGCCTACTGACTGCAGCGTTGCCGCACAGCAGGCACTGGTCAGCCAGTACAAGGAGCAGGGCACCGAGTTGCCGCTGCCGGGCTGTTATGGCGATGAAAGCGACTTTGCCAAAGCGCCGGACAGCTACCTGGCGTTCATGCGTCAGCACTGGTTTGCACTGATGCACAAACAGGATGCCGACTGGAGCCAATCCCAGGCGCAACCTCAGGCTGAAAACCCGACCGAGGACGACGAATCGGCGCCGTGATGTTGTGCCGTGATTTGGTGCCAAGCCCGGTCCTGAGTTAGACTCGACCTCCGCCAATTCACTAAATACCTCGATTAAACAAAGGCTTGAATGAGGTATTTAATCCAAAGGCTGATCTACTTTGACTGAGTCTATCCGCAACCCACTGACCCTTTACCTCACCCGCTTGGCGCCCTCCAGCCAACTGACCATGCGCTACGTGCTGCAAGATGCCGCCGACCGCCTGGGCTATGAAGATATCAACCTGGAAGAGATCGACTGGCACCTGCTGCAACCCGAACAGGTGATTGCGCTGGTCGGCGCATTGCGCGAGGACGGCTGCGCGCCGAACACTTCTTCGCTGTATGTGAATGCGGTACGCGGGGTGATGAACGAGGCCTGGCGAATGAGCCTGATCAGCCAGGACCACCTGTTGAAGATGCGCTCGGTCAAGGCCACGCCGGGCACACGCCTCAGCCAGGGCCGTAACCTGCGCCGCACCCTGATCCGCGAAATGATGGAAGTCTGTGCCGCCGACCCACGCCCTCAAGGCCTGCGGGATGCCGCCGTGATCGGCATTTTGTATGGTTCAGGCATGCGCAAGTCGGAGTCGGTCAACCTGGACCTGGCGCAGATCAACTTCGATGAACGCAGCTTGCGTGTGATTGGCAAAGGCAACAAAGAACTGATCAAGTACGCCCCAGCCTGGGCGTTCGACAAATTGCAGGCCTGGCTGGCGTTTCGTCGCGAGCAGCTCAAGGAAGGTGAGCAGGACGATAGCTTCCTGTTCAATCGTATTCGCCGTGGCAGCCATATCACCCGTGAACGCATCACCAAGCACGCGATTTACTACATCGCCCGTCAACGCGGTGAGCAGGTGGGCGTGAAGATCATGCCCCATGACTTCCGACGCTCGTTCATCACGCGGGTGATTGAAGAACACGACCTGTCGATTGCGCAGAAACTGGCGCATCACACCAATATCCAGACCACCGCCAGTTATGACGTGCGCGATGACAACGAGCGGCGCCGGGCGGTGGACAGGTTTGATTTGTAGCTTCCAGGTCAGACACTGATTAAAACTGTGGGAGCGAGCTTGCTCGCGATTGCGGTGTGTCAGTGACAGATTGACTGCCTGATACACCGCAATCGCGGGCACGCCCACTCCCACATTAGGGCTATGTGAGGTTTAGAGAATCGGTTTGCCGCCAGTGACCGCGTACCGCGAGCCGGAGATATAGCTGGCTTCGTCTGAGGCCAGCAGCACATAGATCGGTGCCACCTCTACAGGCTGGCCTGGCCGCCCGAGCGGTGTTTCGCAGCCAAAGCTCTGCACATCCTTGTCGGGCATGGTCGCTACAATCAGCGGCGTCCAGATCGGCCCTGGTGCCACACTGTTGACGCGAATACCCTTGTCACCCAGCAACTGCGCCAGGCCACCGGTGAAGTTGGCAATCGCGCCTTTGGTGGCGGCGTAGGCCAACAGGGTTGGCTTGGGCATATCGGAATTAACCGAACTGGTGTTGATGATCGAGCTGCCGGCTTTCATATGCGGCAGGGCCGCCTTGCAGATCCTAAACATCGCGGTGATGTTGATATCGAAGGTCTTGACCCATTCTTCATCCTCGATCTCTTCGAGGGTTTCGTGGGTCATCTGGAACGCGGCGTTGTTGACCAGCACATCGATGCGGCCAAACTGCTCGACGGTCTTGTCCACCAGCGCCTGGCAGTTGGTTTTTTGCGCGATATCGCCCGGCAACAACAGGCATTGACGGCCCGCTTCTTCGACCCAGCGTGCGGTTTCCTGGGCGTCTTCATGCTCATCCAGGTACGCGATGGCTACGTCGGCGCCCTCACGGGCAAAGGCGATCGCCACCGCGCGGCCAATACCGCTGTCGGCGCCGGTGATCAGGGCGATCTTGTTGGCCAACCGGCCGGAGCCTTTGTAGCTCTTCTCGCCGCAGTCGGGGTACGGGTCCATTTTCTTCTGGGTGCCGGGTACGGACTGGGCTTGAGGCGCGAAGGGTGGGCGAGGGTAGTCGGTCATGTCTAACTCCATAGAACGTCAAAGGTGCTATGGAGTTAGGTGTTTTGCCGCCCGCGATAGTTGTAATGGATGGGCCACGCCCCCGACGAATGGCGTCAATCACGCGCCAGGTGAGCCGGCAAACGACGCAGGGTCCACAAGGTCACCAGCATCGCCGCCACCGCACACAGCGCGATGCCGACCAGCATGGGCGCAGGCGTATGGTCGGCAAACACGCCAACCAGCGTCATGGACACGGCCGCCGTGATCATCTGGATAGCACCGAGCAGTGCCGAGGCAGAACCTGCCACTGCGCCGTGATCCTCCATGGACAACACCCCCGCGGCTGGCAATAACAGGCCGAGAAAACCGAAGCCGATAAACAGCAGTGCCATCATCAAGGCGAGGTTGTCACTCCACAAGGTGGTGACGGCCAGCGCGCTCATAACCACCGCCACGCCGATCACCGACCAGCGAATCAGCGGCGCCAAGCCAAAACGCGCGCTCAGGCGTGCGGTCAGTTGGCTCATGGCGAAGAAGGACGCGGCGTTTACTGCAAAACACAGGCTGAATTGCGTAGGCGTCAGGCCGAAATACTCGATGTACACGAACGGCGCGCTGCCGATAAACACAAAGAACGTCGCCAAGCCAAACCCGCACACCACCGACAGGCCGGTGAATACCGGGTCGCGCAGCAAGGCGCCGTAGCTGCCGATCGCACTGCCCAGGGTCTTGCCCAGGCGGCGTTCGGCAGGATGGGTTTCGGGCAGTTGCACAAAGGTCATCACCAGGCACAACAGCGAAACCACTGCGAGCACCACGAACACTTCACGCCAGCTCCAGAGTGAAATCACCACGCTGCCGGCCAAGGGCGCGAGGATCGGCGAAACACTCATCACCAGCATCAGCAGGGCCATCAACCGTGCGGCTTCGTGGCCGGTGTACAGGTCACGCACCACCGCCCGCGGGATCACCATGCCGGCGCAGGCGCCAAAGGCTTGCAGGGCACGAAAACCAATCAGCACTTCAATCGTCGGCGCCAGCGCACAGCCGACGCTGGCCACCGCAAAAATCGCCAGGCCCGCGTAAATCGGCGGCTTGCGACCGTACACATCGCTGATCGGCCCGTAAAACAACTGGCACACGCCAATGATCATGAAGAACACCGTCAGGCTCATCTGCACGGCCGCCGGCGACGCCTGCAGGCTGGCACCCAGGGTGGGTAGCGCAGGCAGATAGCTGTCGATGGCGAAAGGGCCGATGGCGGTGATCAACCCGAGCAACAAGGCGAGGTGGGCAATACTTCGAGACATGGGGGTTCCGGGTCACAGCAAAAGATCGGCCAGCTTAGTGAGCTGTACCTGGGCACACAAGATGATGCTTACACAGACGCTACATTTTCCTGCGGCTTGACTGATCTTCATAAAATAAAGATTGAATAATCACACTTAATGTTATTTAAATAACAAAACAAGAGCGCTACGACCTGCCTGGTCGTGCCGCAACAAGGTGAGATAGCAATGGGCAAGATCGCAGTCATCGGCAGCAACATGGTGGATTTGATTACCTACATCGACCGCATGCCGGACCAGGGCGAAACCCTGGAAGCGCCGGGCTTTGCCCTGGGGTGTGGCGGTAAAGGCGCCAACCAGGCGGTGGCGGCAGCCAAGCTTGGCGCGCAGGTGCTGATGCTGAGTAAAGTCGGTGACGACATGTTCGCCGACAACACCCTGGCCAACTTCCAGCGTTTTGGTATCGACACCCGTTACGTGCAGCGTGTGCCGGGCGTCTCCAGCGGCGTGGCGCCGATTTTTGTGCGCGCCGATTCCCATAACAGCATTTTGATCGTCAAAGGCGCCAATGCGCATTTGTTGCCAGCGGACATCGAGACGGCCGCTGCCGACCTGCGTGAATGCACGCTGATCGTGCTGCAACTGGAGATCAACCTGGACACGGTCTACTACGCCATCGAATTTGCCCGCCGTCATGGCATTACGGTGCTGCTCAACCCGGCGCCGGCCCTGGCCGATTTGAGTGCCGAGCACTTGGCGCAGTTGGATTTCCTGATTCCCAACGAATCGGAACTGGCGTTGATCACCGGTCGCGTCGTGGACTCGCCGGACTCGGCCCGCAGCGCCGCGCGTACGTTGGTGGCCAGCGGCATTCGCCACGTGATCGTCACCCTCGGCGAGCACGGCGCGCTGTACGTGGGCGAGGAGGGCGAGTTCCAGGTGCCCGGCCAGCGGGTGGTGGCCCGCGACACTACCGGCGCCGGTGATGCGTTTATCGGTTGTTTCATCCAGCACTGGAGCCGCGACGGCGCTATTCGCCAGGCCATGGAGCAAGCGGTGGCGTATTCCGCCTGTTCGGTCACAGCGCTGGGTACACAGACCTCCTATCCCGACGCCGAAGCGTTCGCCCGTTTCCAGCAACAGCGGTAAGACTCTCAACCCAGCCCGGAGAACAATAATGAACAAACCTGCGCTGCAACAGACACCCGATGGCTTCTATCTGAACCGCACGCCCTGGTTCGCGTTTATCCTGCTGTGCAGCATTTTTGCATTGTGGGCTGCAGCGGCGAGCATGAACGACGTGCTGATCGCGCACTTCAAGAAAGCCTTCCTGCTCAGCGATTTCCAAACCGCCTTTGTGCAGTCGGCGTTTTACCTGGGGTACTTTTTCGTGGCGATTCCGGCCGCGATGGTGGTGCGCCGCTTAAGCTACAAAAGCACCATTCTGATCGGCCTGTTGCTGTACATGCTGGGCTGCCTGTTGTTTTTTCCTGCGGCGTCCACCGCCAAGTACGGCATGTTCCTGCTGGCCCTGTTTGTGATTGCCGCCGGTCTGTCGTTCCTGGAAACAGCGTGCAATACCTATTCAACCCTGATGGGTCCACGGGAAACCGGGACGCGGCGCTTGAATATCTCGCAAACCTTTCACCCGTTCGGCGCCATGGCCGGGGTGTACGTGGGCAGCTTTGTGATGTTCAAGGACACCGATGCCACCACCGAGCAACTGACGCAGATGAGCGCCTCCGAGGCGGCGGTGCAGCAGTTGCAGATGATCCAGTCCACGCTGTTGCCCTACAAATGGATGATCGCCGTACTGGTGCTGATGTTCATCCTGATCGCCATTACCCGGTTTCCGGCCTGCAAGGGCAATAACCCCGTCGACAATAAATCCGGCAGCCTGCGCCAAAGCCTGGGCCGCCTGTGGCGCAACCCGCGTTTTACCTTTGGTGTACTCGCGCAGTTTCTGTATGTGGGTGCGCAAGTCGGCGTATGGAGTTTCACCATTCGCCTGGCCATGCAGATGGGCGGCATGAATGAGCGCAGCGCTTCATGGTTTTTGCTGACCACGTTTGCCGCCTACTTTGTCGGCAAGATGATCGCCAACCTGCTGATGCGCCGCCTGCACCCGGCCCGGGTATTGGCGATTTATGGCGTGCTGTGCATTGTGCTGCTGGCCTACACCATCCTGGTGCCGAACATTTCCGCGGTATATGCGGCAGTTGGCGTGAGCATTTTTCTCGGCCCGTGCTGGCCAACCATCTACGGCCTGACCATCGATGGCCTGGGTGAGGACACCGGTGTCGGCGGTTCATTACTGGTGATGAGCATTGTCGGTGGCGGGGTGATTCCGATCTTCCAGGGCCTGTTGTCTGACGCCAGCGGTGGCAACATGCAGTTGGCCTACAGCGTGCCGTTGCTGTGCTTTATCGTGATCGTGATGTATGCGCTCAAGTGCATGCGCCAGTCGGACAGCGTGCCGTCGGGTGCGGCGGCGGTGGCCTCATGAACACGCGTATCCCGCTGTATCCGGTGCTGTTCAGCGAGCAGGAAAAGGTCTTGCTACAGTCCGAAGACTTTAAGGTCAGTGCCTGGGTTTACCCGTCCGGCGTGTTGGCCGTGGGCCTGGAGAACAGCCGTGGACGCCTGGTGGTGTTGCCTTATCAAGGGCAGATGATCTGGTCGGCGGTGTTCGACGGCTGCGACCTGACCATGACCAACCTGTTCGAGCAGCCAAGGCCCAGCCCGACCGTCATTGATACTTATGGCTGCTTTATGTTTCACAGTGGCCTGCTGCGCAACGGTTGCCCGGCGCCGGATGACACCCATGCCTTGCACGGCGAAATGCCCTGCGCGCCCATGGACACAGCTTGGCTGGAAATAGGCGAGGGCGTTGTGAGCCTGGGTGGCACTTACCAATATGCCAAGGGCTTTGGCGATCGATACAGGGCAACCCCGAGCGTGACACTGCGCGCGGATTCAGCCCTGTTCGATATCGATATGGACGTCACCAACCTGGCCGGCAAGCCCATGGAACTGATGTACATGGCCCATATGAACTACGCCTATGTGGCCGGCGCGCGGTTTGTCGAGCCGCTGGGCATGCAGCGCCTGCGCCTGCGCACCAGCGTGCCGGACCACGTCAAGCCCACGCCGGACTGGAGCGCCTATATGGCGCAACTGGCCGAGCATCCGGCGCAGTTGGCGTGTCTCGACACACCGGCGTTGTACGACCCTGAAATCGTGTTTTTCTTCGACGACGTGGGCGCAGACGCCAGCGGCCATGCGCATTTTCTGCTGGACCACCCGAATGGTGCGGCGTTTTACACCCGTTATCGCCCCAAGGAGTTCGAGCACGCCGCACGCTGGATCCTGCACTCACCGGACCAGCAAGTGGCGGCGTTCGTACTGCCGTCAACCTGTGAACCCGAAGGTTATAACGCCGAAAAAGCCAAAGGTCACGTGCGTGTGCTGGCGGCCGGGGCCAGCGCTTCGTTCAGCGTGACCACCGGCTACTTGAATGCGCGGGAGCGCCAAACGCTGCTGGGTTAAACCAGCAATTGCGCGCCGCTGGCCTGGATGGCTTCTTTGTACGCTTGGGGGATTTTCTTGTCGCTGACCACGTATTGAAAGTCTGCAAGGCTGGCAAAGTGCGCAGTGCGCACCGTGTCGAACTTGCTGAAGTCCGCCAGCAGCACGCGCTGCTGGGCTTGGCGCAGGACCTTTTGCTTGACCTCGACTTCATTGAAGTTGAAGCAGGTCACGCCAAATTCCTGGCTGACGCCCGCCGCCGTCACAAAGGCCCACGTGAGGCGCACGCTGTCGAGAATGCTGCTTTCGGCGCTGCTTTCAAACACCTGGTTCTTGCGGTGAAAGGTGCCGCCGCACAGCACGATATGGCAGTTGGGCTTGTTCTGCAGCTTGAGCAACACGTTCAACGAGCTGCACACCGCGGTGAACTCCAACTCGTCGGGGATGAAATCAATCACAAACGGCGAGGTGGTACCGCAGTCAAAAAATACCGTGTCGCCGGGCTGTATCAACCGCGCAGCGAGTTTGCCGATGCGGCGTTTTTCTTCGACGTGACGCGTGCCTTGGTCGGCGACCCGGTAATCACCGGCCTCACTGCCGACCCGTGTGATGTAGCCACCGAGCAGGCGCAAATGCTCGCTGAAGTGGCTGAGGTCGCGGCGCAGGGTCATCTCGGAAACATCCAGCAGCGCCGCCATTTCCCGCAGGTGAATGGCGCTCTGGTCCTGCAGGGCTTGCTGGATAAGCTTGAGTCGCTCGGCTTTTTTACTGTCCACGGGCATTCCAGGGCTTGATTGTTTGTGTTAACTAAGTAACATTAATTGTGAATATTGTAACGCTTAATGTGAGCACCGCAACACGCGCACACCACCATTGGCAACATACAGGCAAGGGCACGTTATATGAATACGCTTCAACCCGCAGCATTGGCCAAGTACATCGATCACACCTTGCTGGCCCCCGATGCCACCCGTGAACAGATTCGCACCTTGTGCGAAGAAGCACAGGCGCACGGCTTTTATTCCGTATGCCTGAACTCGGGGCAGGTGCCTTACGCCGCGTCCTGCCTGACCGACGATCGCGTGGTGATCTGTGCGGTGGTGGGCTTCCCATTGGGCGCCGGCCTGAGCGACACCAAGGCCTTCGAAGCGGAACGGGCGATAGCCGCCGGGGCAGGGGAGATCGACATGGTGCTCAATATCGGCTGGCTGAAGGAAGGCCTGCTTGAGGCCGTGCGCGAAGACATAGCCATGGTGCATAAAGCCTGCGGCGCCGTGCCATTGAAGGTAATCCTGGAAACCTGCCTGCTCAGCGACGAACAAAAGATCCAGGCCTGCGAAATCTGCCGGGATTTGGGCGTGGCATTCGTCAAGACGTCCACCGGGTTCAGCCGCAGTGGTGCCACAGTTGAGGACGTGGCACTGATGCGCAAGACAGTAGGCGCTGGGGTTGGGGTCAAGGCCTCCGGTGGCGTGCGTGATTATCCGACGGCGGTGAAGATGATTGAGGCCGGGGCTACGCGTTTGGGCAGTAGCTCGGGGGTTGCAATTGTGGGTGGGGAAATGGCGGCGGTGGGCGGTTATTGAAACGCTGCTTATATAACTCAACTAAATAGACATTTAGTTGAGTTATATTTAACCGTTATTAAAAGGAGGAGGGTAGTTCAACTGATGAGCAAGGGGTTCATCATCGACCACTCGTATAAGAACAGTTTCCGGGTTATTTCTGAAAGGACATCAGGTTGATATGAGAAAGCATATTAAGGCTGCCGCATTGCTATTGGTTGCACTGTCAATGCCTGTCGGCGCAGTCATGGCCAGCGACACATCGCCCAGCAGCACAGCTGCTCACTATGAAAAAACAGATCTGTACGGCGTTTGGTACATCAACCTTAATGAGGGAAATGCCCAAGGTTTGGCGTTGTTGGTCCTGAAACAGGACGGCACGGCAACAGACTACCTGATGGTTGGCGACCAGGATACCTCGCAGAAGATTATCCAGAAGTCCACTTGGTCGTATGACTCTGAACGCAACCTGTTCGAGCAGACCGTCAATGAAGTCTCCCTCCAAAAAGGCAAGTCAGCTGCGGTTATCTCACATCCGCATGAAGTCATAGGCGCATCGATCAGCCTGACAAAACTTGGCAATGAAGTTATCGGCATCAAATTCAAAAGAGACAATGGCGAGCTCACGGGTTACCTCAAAGGCAGTGAACGTATGCTCGATGAGATTGCGCGCAAGCAATAAAGGCTGAACACCCACGATGAAGAGCATTAGCGATAAGGCTAGGGCGCCTTCTTGTTATCACCGCCAAATGTGACGCTCTTGTGCACGAAGTAACCTACGACGCCCCAGCGCGTGTCGTCGTCTCGAAAGATGACTTTCTCTTTGACGGTGGCGGTAGCAAACGTCGACGCAAATTCGATCACCGCATAGCGTCCTGTAGGCGCATCGGGCAGATCAACAATAAAGCCAATGGTCTCGGGTTTGCGCGCCTGCAACGAACCCAGTCCAAGACGCAGCGCTTTCAAACCAGCAACCCACGCCAGCTCAGAGGTTTTCGCCTGCATAACCGGGCTGACGGCTGCCCAGGTCTTTGCAGGTTCGCCGGCATCCAGCAGCATGAGAAACGCAACGGCGGTGTCGAATACCTGTTGTTGCTTTTGCGGCGTTCCGGGATCAGTGGCCACGACCTTGGGCGATGGCTTGTTAAAACTGACATCGCAGCCGCCAAGCAACGCAGCGGCGAGCAATACGGCGGCATAGAGCTTCATGCAGATCTTCCTTGAGCACGGGTGGCGTTGGGACGAGTAAAGATCAAACCTGAGGGCGTTGCCATGTGGTGGGTGAAAACGATGAGGTTGCGGCGTACTGGCAACTGAGTGGTGATGATCAGTGAGAGGAGGAAAAGCCTGGAGACGCTGACTCAAAATCTGACGCGTACTGCTCCTGATTAAGTAACATCGCGTTACGCATAATGTATATTATGTTAAATTATGTATCACGCACTGGCGATGGTAAGTCATCACCGCCACGCGCTCAGTCTTGCGACTGCCTTGCGACTGCGCGATTTTGAAACCTTCCGAGTCTGAATACCCCTATTGCTTCCCTTGTGTTCGCAAATTTGAAACTGTGTGGTAAAAATTTGTACAAATGTGTAACTCTAGTGATTGGTTCTGCACGTTTCCTGTCCATTTCTTTCGGCAGGCGAAACGCCGCTGAGCGTTGCAGCTCCCAGTTTGAAGCTACGCTGTCGGATGTATGTATCTTCGAGATCGCACGCATGCAGTCCTCGGAAATAATTCTTGGTTCGGAACCTGAAGTAATCGTGAGAACTGACGCGTTTTACACGGGACCGACGAATTACTTCCGAGCCTTGAGTGCACATCTGGCCAAAATGTCGCAGCTTACACCGCACTGATTTTTTCTTCCAAAGTTTATGCCGAGTGATATCTCCTCGCGTACTTATCATATGGCCAGGGGCCTGTGGCTCAGGTTTTCGCTGTCTGCGGCAGCTTCTTTCGAAAAGTGTGATGCCCGGACGGTTATTCATCTCCTCCCTAATTTTTTGAAGCAGAAGGCAGGGCCTTTACCAAGGCACCGAGACGCTCTTGGGTGCGGTCGCCGGGGCCGAGCATATCCCTGCCCTCCTCATCCAGCTCCTTCATGAAACTGTTAACCGTGCTCATAGAGCCGCCGGTGATTTCCAAAACGTTGCGTTGTGTTGGCGTGATGCCGAGGCTTAAAAGGTGCTGTCGGGCGGCACTGACTGATTCCTTCGTTGCGACCTCACGCGACATCGCTTTCTCCTCGAACAAAGTGGTTAACAAAACAAAAATGCGACACTCTTCCCGCACAGACAGAATTGCTGACCTTTTGACCTTTCTCGAGGAAGAGAAATTGCGTCACCGATGCAGTCCTTATAATTCTGATTGAGAGATGACAACCATGATTTTTTTTGTCTTATCGAAACGAAATTGAGCTGCCTGCTAAAGATGAAAGTACACCTCTGATCAAAACACTTTCTGGACGACCTGGACTTTGAACGGTTTGGGATAAGAGCTACGTTGGCGCATGGAAATCCTAACGCTAAGGATGATCGCGTTCGCTTAAACATACGCGGACACCGTCGCACTTAATGCTGGAGTTCGATTTGTGACTTGCCGGACGGTTACAGTAGACCTCTCTTCAGGCACGACGAATCCGTAGCGTAGGGATTGGGCGAAGAACCAGTTCTTGCGGCTAAGAGCTCTCTGAATCGGGGCTGAGGGCAGCGGGGTTGACATAGCAATTATGGACTGACGGCTTATGGCTGCTCTTTTAGTCGACACGGATGCAATCAAGCTACGCCTCCAGAGTCTAAAGCACGGAGTGCCCGGCGGACTTGCCGAGCACCAATTTCAGTCTCGCAGAGCAGGATTGGTGCGTTCCCGGCCAGGGCCTTGTTCGCCCTTGTCATCCATTGCACTACGGCATCTCGGTCCTCAAAGACTCTTTCTGCCAAGTGTGAAACGGTCGCTATACGATCCATGCGCTCGGACACGGCGGCATCAAGGGCTCGGTGCTCACGAACTCGTCGTTCAAGCGTTGTCATCGAGGTATTGAGGAGAACACTCAAGGCGTGTTCTTGAAGGTTAAAAGTTCGGCGCATGGCCTGAAAAAGATGGGCTGGAAATCCGTTCTTAATCTGGGCCAGTCGCTCAGAATCCCTAAGTGCGAAGCGACCGGAACTGAAGGCCCAAAACTCCTCGGCCCCTAAGTTACGCAACCTCTCATGCTTTCCACTTTGGCGCCGCTCAGGTGCTGAAGTGCTCAATGGTTCTACTCCTTCACGCGGGAAGCAGGATTTTGATAATCCTATCATCGGGTGTCAGCAGTCGAATACGTCTTAAGCGCTTCGCAGGGGGGCTAATTTCATGCGTCTTTTAAAGGGGATGACCGCCCTCCTCTTTGATCCCGATTTCCGCCTATCAGGATTGGCGGAAATTCGGAACCGCACGAGATCCATTCAACCGCGGTGCGTCGCATGCCGGGAAGTTCATTGATGCGAGTGCGGATTTCATCCGGACTGATCGAGACTATTCATAGTCGCAGGGCATAAAGCTCATTCGGGTCCAGAATCACCGCTACGTCCGCTTCCAGACCTCTAACATTTGCCTATCGGTTTCTCCAGGGCGTTCATGCGCGTCGTTTGGATGCTGAGCTTTTACCACCAATACCGGCTGGAGGCGAGATCAGTAACCGTAGGCTGTCCACGCAAATTACCCCCCCATCAAAATCAAGACACTCACCCCCAAATACAAATCTATTAGATATCGACGTCTCAGCATCCTAACTTGTTCTCGTAAGAGTGGATCGGTAAGCCCCTCATAAAGTCTTTTGAGTAAAAATGACTTTACCTTTAATTCTATTCCCGGCTTGGGAAAGGCGGCTCCATTTGTATCAGGAAAAAAGTCCGAACTTTGTGAAGTAAGAAACTTCAGAAACTTTCTGAAATTTCACCTGCGAAATAATTGCTCGTATAACGCCCACAATAAAACTGCTAGCAACAGTATTCTCGACCACATCGCAAGCTCATGCATAGGTTACTCCTCGTAACCAAAAGAAATGCCGCCGGTTGGCCGCTGCGAAGCGACCCGAAAAACAACCAATTGGAGCGTCCCATTACCCACGGCCGGATCTGATTCAAGACTGAGTTTTTGTCCATGGGTATAGCGCCATTTTCCAAGTAGCGCGTCGGCGCTACTCAGCGTTTAAGACTATAAGTCAGTGCCTTAGTCGTCGCTGATCCGTTGGGCACAAGACCGCGCTGAGCCAGTAGCTACTCGTAGAGTGCTTTCGCTAACAGTACGTGTTCGGCCAATTGGCTTTTTTCGCCATAGGCAGGTCAAAAAGTTTGCACCGGGCGTGCACCATGCAGCTGATTTCAATAATGCATTGCTTAAACCTGGTTTTCTACTAGGCGAATTCGTCACAGACAAACTTCCCTCACCGCCTAGGCCGATGTCACCAAAGTACTCTTTTCAGCCCTATATATCGTGAATCGGCCAGTTAACTTTTCCATTCCATCATCTCACTATCTAACAGTGTCCGAAGTCACCGAAAAAGCCCCCCCTACCAACCAAGCCCAGATCATCAGTATCAGCTAGTGGCCTGAGCGGTTAATCCATTAATTTATTTTTTATCACGCTCAGCTTCGCTTTATGTACCGAGCTAATGATGGCCTCAGCCGTTTTATTCCACTTGAACGGCTTGGCTGAATGCTCATTGTGAGCCTCGATAAATTGGCGGATAGCGACTTTTAGGTCGGCGACGCTGGTGAAGGCACCCCGGTATAGCGCTCGTCTTTCCAGTTGTGCAAACCAGCCTTCCACGGCGTTCAGCCAAGACGCGCTGGTTGGTGTGAAGTGCAATTTGAAACGCGGATGCTTTTCCAGCCACTGCTTGATTGCAGCCGTTTTGTGGGTCGAACTGTTATCTAGAATCACATGCAGATCCAGTCCGGCTGGCGTGCTGCGTTCAATCTGTTGAAGAAAAGCCAGAAACTCCTTGGCTCGATGGCGCTGGGTAATCCGTCCGATTACTTGGCCGGTCAGGATGTCGAAAGCCGCGTACAGACTCGCCGTACCATGGCGCTTGTAATCATGGGTCCGACGCTCAACTTGACCTGGGCGTAGCGGCAGCATCGGTTGGGTGCGATCCAACGCCTGGATCTGGGTTTTCTCGTCAACCGACAACACCAGGGCGTTATCCGGTGGGTTCAGATAGAGCCCGACCACGTCGACTACCTTGTCGGCGAAATGAGGATCGTTGCTGATTTTGAAGGTCTTCAGACGATGGGGTTTGAGGTCGGAAGCGGCCCAGACCTGCCGCACCTGCCACGCGGTAACCCGCGCATACTTGGCCATCAAACGGACGCTCCAGTGAGTGGCTTCCTGGGGTACACGCCGGGTGGTCAGTGTCAGGATTTCGTTGATTTTATCGGGCCCAAGTTTGAGTGGCTGGCCGCTGCGCGGCAGATCGCTCAACCCTTCGATTCTCGCCTCTAGATAACGTTTTCGCCACTTGAATACCGTCGGCGGCGTGACCTGCAACTGCTCGCTGACGGCCTTGGGCGTCAATCCGTCAGCCAGTAGAAGCAGGATGCGCGCTCTCTGGGCGAGGCTCTGTTCCAGCGTACTCATACGCAACCAACCTTGCAGGGCGATGAGATCGGAAGGCATTAAAGCGAAGGGGGAAGTCGGTCGGGCCATGCGTATAACCAATCCATGACATTGGACGCACAGTATATCGTTACCATTAGATAAATGAATTAACCGCTCAGTCCACTAGAGCAGTTACAACTCACTTATCACGGTGCCTTGAGTGATTTTTGTTTTTGACCCAGCCCATCGAGAGGTTCGCACCTGGACTCACGGCGAAATCGAAGGTCCTTGCTTCATCGCTACCATCACGTCTATGCGCACGGGTGAGAAAAACCGCGCTGCAGTGATCGAATGCGCGTATGAATTGCAGCACTACCTGTCCGCGGTGAAAGACGTAGTGGTCGAGCACGTCCACATGATGTGTCCCCCGACGGTAAGCGGTCGAAGTGAGTGGGCTCTTGAGAAGCTTGAGAGCATCGTTGTCTTTCAGGGGGTCGCAAGTAACGCAAACGCGGTTGTTTACCGAACCGCCATCGCAAGCTACAAGATCGGCGACCTGGATTTGCGGAAAAAAAAGAGTTCACGGGTTTTGTACTCGCCTCAGCATCTCCAAAACCACACTCCATCGCGTAGTCTGGAAATGCTCCAAGGTGATAGCGGCGGCCTCTACGGCCCCCTATGGAGCAAGTAACCGATCTCTGGGCTGTAGTGGTCTAATGAAACCGGACACCCTCCTGCCCTGGTGGGTGTCACGATAGGTAAGTGCGCAGACATCGCGCGTGAAAACAAACAATTCACCGCCTCTCATCTTGTTGCATCTTGCCAGAAGCTAATTCGAGAACGCGCACATTCGCCCCAAATCAAATGCATTATGAATATCTCTCAAATCCACTGAATAGCTGTATCCGCAGGAGGCAACCCGGTGGCACTTTAGCGTCACCTTAACAACAGCAGAGTAGGGCTGCTCACCCCCTCACACTGCCCACTCTGAGAATGGACGCAATATGATGCAGCACAACCAGAAGAACACGGGCATATACGGACTGGAGCGCATCGATGAAGACAGCGCAGTGTTGACGCCTTATTTCGGTTGCCGCTGCCGCCACTGCATCAGGAAAATACGCGCTAAACATTATTCGCCTCAATCAATGAGCGAGGAGAGTCTCAATGCTGCCGTTGATTACCTGCGCGGCGACTCACGCATCACCCAAGCATTGATCAGCGGCGGCGATCCCATGGCAAAACCGCGACAGCTGTTCACGTTACTGGAAAGCTTGTCGGGCATCCCTCACCTCAACCGCATTCGGATTGCTACCCGGCATGCTCTGCTCCAGCCAGAGTGCATTAATGAAGAGTTTGCAGAGCGCGTGGCCAGTTACAACCACGTCAATTACACGCACCCTCTGCGCTCGCGAAGCGTGTCTCTGGATGTATCACTCAACCACGCCAGCGAGCTGCAACCGGAGACCCTCAGGGCGCTCGATCGCTTCACCCGTCATGGCATCAACGTACGTGGGCAAGCGGTACTACTCAAAGGAATCAACGATAATTTTCACAGCCTTAAAAATCTGATCGACCATTTTCTCGCGATTGGTATCACCCCTTATCACTTACTGCACTGCACAGACGCTCCCGGCAGCGCACTGCTGCGCACCACGGTGCAAAAAGGCCATACGTTAATGACCCAATTAAGGGAATGTTCGGACACGTATGCAATGCCTTATGGGTACGTCACTGCATTGGGTAAACACTACATCGCACCCGATCAAGTTCTTAAATACAAAGATATTGACGGCCAGCGCTTTGTTCGCGCCCGCTCACCCCGTCAGGCCGAGAAGTATAAAACACTCACAGGCAACTCAAGCTTGCCACCACTGCACGAGATTGATGCCGAGGGCTACATCGTCTCGCACTATCCAGATGGCAGCGACGCCTTTCTCGCCTATTGACCCAATAAGCCCTCTATGAAACCACGAACTATTATTGTTATAGAAAACTTGATCATACGTCTGCCGAACTTGCACGCCATTGCCGCGGCGGCCACTCAAGCCGGGGTGACGATGATCGCCATCGTACCCGACGTCCTCAGCCCCGATGAAATTGATGCCTTGCCATTTCGTACCGTACCCATTCGGGACTGGAGCAGCGCCGGCTTGGAAACAATGGTGTGCAGCCTCGAACGGCACGCAGCCGTGGTCGGCATTGGCACCTGCATTGGCTTCTTCACGCCCGAAGGCTTGTTAGGTGCCCAAGTAGCAGAACTGTGCGCACGACGCGGCCTGACCCACCCTCCTATCGAAGCGCTGTACCTGGCCAACAACAAGTTCGCCATGCGCCAACGCTTGCGTGAGCGCAATGTCTATACCGCTCGCTACGCACGCGTCATCGGCGACGCCAGCCTTGTCACCGCCGCCGAGCACGTGGGCTTCCCACTGATATTGAAACCAGTGGTTGGTATGGGCTCCAGCTTCATCTCCCGCTGTGAAAATATTGCTGACATGCGTCGAGTATTTCGCCATTACCAGGCGCACGCCCGCGATGGCTATTACACCGAATACTTTTGCGCCCACGGCATTGGTGACGAACATTTCGAGCCCATGCGCGAGATGCTTGGCGAAGAGGCGATTGATGGTTATGAGATCAGTGTCGAGTGTTTATGCACCGAGAATCAGATACTGCCGTTGTTGATGCACGATAAATTAGACGTGGAACAGAGCTCATATTCAGCTTATGAAAACCTCCTGGTCACTCCCCCCATACGCCTGACACCCAACGAACAGCAGCAAATATTGATCTACACCCGCGTTGTCTTGAACACACTGGGTTTGAGGAACTGCGTCTGCCACGTTGAATTACGATACGACTCCAAAGGCCGCGCCAGTATCATCGAAGTTAACCCCCGCGTCGGTGGAATGCGTGTAAAAGAAAGCCTGCTGGCTTTGCGCGGCGTAGACATTGCAGCGATGTACGTCCAACAGCTGTTGGGTAAGCCGTTTAACTTCCCCGAACCTCCCACGACGTCCGGGTACTACGCGATGTCTGCGGTTTATCCGCGGGTCAGTGGCATATTAAAAGGTATCCGCGGCACCGAGGCGGCACGCCAGTTACCAGGCGTGCTCAGCGTGAGCACTCACATAGCACCCGGCACTTCCATCGGTGGCGACTTTGAAGAGGTCTTTGCAGTGGATGCGTGGTTACAAGCAGAAACACCCGACGCTATCAAGGCGCTGGACCAGCGAATCAGAGAACTGATCAAGGTCGATATTGGATAGTGATACCAGGGTAAAACTGAGCACCTATCAAACCAGCCCGACAATCGCCGGGCTATTTAACCGTTGGATATTCACACTTCACTTTCGAAGAGCTCGCTCCCTGTCAATCAGCTCCTGCGCCAACGCCAACATGCCCTGGGCTCCGCCTGCGCTTTGGTCAAAACGGTATTTGCCGTTCACCACCAATGCCGGAACACCCGACACTTCAAAAGCCGAAGTCTTGCGGATGGCCTCCTTGACTTTAGCCTGAACCGCAAAAGACTGGTAAGTATCAAGGAATACCGCTTTATCAACCCCATGCCCTGCCAGAAACAATGCCATTTCGTGAGGCGTTGCCAATGACTGGCGACTGCCGATCGCCTCAAACACTGCCGCATGCACCGCCGGCTCGACCCGCAGGGTTTCAAGCGTCAAAAACAACTGACCGTAGATATTCCATATCCCTCCGGCCATCGCCGGTACGCGGGTAAAATTCACATCACTGGGCAGTTGCGCAACCCATGAATTGAGCAGCGGTTCAAGTTCACGGCAATACCGACAACCGTACGAAAACAGTGCTGCCACCTCTACCTTTTCTCCCGGTGCCAGCCAGGCGCTACGAGGCAACTCGACATAAGGCTCAGCCGCCTGCGCCACAGGGAGGCTCAAGCTGCTAAACAACAAAGCAGCACTTAGAAAATAATGACGCACTAAAACCTCACTGCGCATAATCAAGAAAACCAATGTTAATCATGTGCCCACCGACTCATCAGTCGTCTGCAACACGAACTTAAATCACCCACAAACAAAAATACCCCGCCCTGTAAAAAAAGAGCGGAGCTTTTAAGTGACGAAGAATCAGAAACGGTAAGTAACGCCCAAACCAAAACCATTGGCGCTGTTTTCGTACTTGGCCTTGTAGTACTGACCCAGCTCGTTGGTGCGGTTAACCTTGACCGTTTCCTCCTTGAGGTAGGCATAAGCCACATCGACAGTCATATTCGGCGTCACGTCATAACCTGCGCCGAGACTGAAGATGGTCCGATCTCCGGTAGGAATGCGTGGCGAGCGGTCAGTGTTGTTGGTCGGCGATTGATCAACTGTCAAACCGGTACGCAGCACCCACTGCTTGTTCAGCCGGTAGGAGGTCCCCACGGCATAGGCCCAGGTATCGTGCCAGTTTTGCTCTTCCTTAATGGTACTGAGCAAAGCCGGAGCAAAAATACCGTTGCTATTAGTGACGCCTTTGTTGTTCACGGTAATGTCTTTCAGGCGGCTCCAACGCGTCCAGGTGGTCCCTGCATAGAGTTTCCAATCTGCATTCACATCTTGCGTCACCGATAAGTCCCAGGACTCGGGCGTATCGATTTTGAGCGAAGCGTCGTATCGACCGCTGCTCAGCGTTCCAGCAGGAACATTGGCACCTTTAGTGACTTGAGTGTGCCCCTCAAGCTTGTATTTGACTTCCGAATGGTATGTCAGGCCCACCCGCGTAGTGTCGGTGGCTTGAAGCAGAATACCGGCGTTAAACCCTAACGCGGTATCGTCCCCCTTGATTTTGATGTTGTTGGAAGCCAGGCCTGCGATCGGAAGGGTGACATCCGACGCCAGAGCACCGGCAACTCGGTTAATGGTCGGGCCAAAGCCAATAGAGAGCTTATCGTTGAATGCGTAGCTGACCGTAGGCTGGAGGGTGATAACTTTCACCTCACTCTTACTGCCGAATGCTTTGCCCTGGAAGCCTTTTTCATAATCGGCCACCATGCCAAACGGCACGTAGAAACCAAAGCCTGCAGCCCATTGCTCGTTGAGCTTTTGGGTGTAGAAAGCAAAGGGCACGCCGGTCAGCGGCACCATATTGCCCTTGTTACTACCGTTTGAGCTGCCGCTGGCCTGGCTGATGTTGGTTGAGGCATCAATAACCGCCGCACCGCCGGTTATTTGCTTGCCCTCCAGACGAACCATGCCGGCGGGGTTGCCATAAACAGTACTGGCATCTTCTGCCGATGAAGATCGCCCCGCAAAACCTGTTCCCATGCCACTGATACTTTGTTCGTTTAGTGCAAAGCCACTCGCAAACGCCTGTGAAGATGCCAGGGTAATAGCGAGGCCAACTGTTTTTTTCAACATTACTTTCTTCATCAATCAGAACTCCGTGGTGAACACCGCAGAGGAAAGTAACAATATTTAAACCTGCGTGTTGTAGGGCAACTTGTAGGAAATAACTCCACACTAGAGTTGCGCCCGTACGTCACTGACCCCAGGTAACATTTAATATTACGTTCCCAATGAATATGGGCAGCGAAACGCTCGCAAATTAGCCTCACCGAAGGGCTGTTCGAGCCCCCCATTGCGTATTTGCAGTACGACCTTGTAGCCGTCGAATGAAAGCGTCAGCCACTGCGTGTCAGCAGATGGCCCCGCACTCAGCATCCCTTGGTCGAGTAACCGAAACCACGCCCACGCGCCTTCCTGCGATTGCGATACGGTACGCCCATCCAACAGCGTCACCACGGCCTTGAGACGTGTGCCCAGGGTTTGGGACGGCCAAGTAAACAAGTTCGGTAAAATAGGGCCGTGGGAATAGCTCAACTCACGGTCATCCACAACCAAGCTGAAGGAGGCGATCTCTTCGTCCATGGTCACCGGGCTGAGCTCGAAATCAATCCGGGCCTTGGCGGCGCCAGCAGGAAAAAACGCCTTGCCGATAGCCGCTGCGCGGTCAAATTGCAACAGAATCAAAGGATCGTTCTCATCAGCTTCAAGCGCGCTATTAGCGGGGCGAAGCACGGTGCTCTGGTCTTCGTGCCGACGAGGATAAAAGCGCGCAAATGTTTGCAATAACCCCTCAGGGGCAAACAACTGGTTGAACGCCTCCAATGGTACATCGGTGCTCGCATTGTGCTCAAAAGGGTAGCGTTGCTCGACCACACGCTGACAGTAAGGCCCCAGGTCTTGTGCCCATTTTCTTGCAAGCGTCACAGACTGGTGTTCACGCACCCAATCTTTGCCGACGTTAACAATGTCACTCAACAGCGGCCTTATCAGCAGCGGCAAGGTGTTCGTCAGTGTATTCAGGCGCTCAAGCGCATTGACGTCGGGTGCCGATAAACCCGACGCCATGGCCGCCTCACGGGCAGATAGATAAACCCCAGCGTAAGCCAGCGCTTCACGCAGTTGATCCAGGAGGCCGGGACGCCCTTCGACAGACTCGGTCAACCGATGAAACGAAGCGAAGTGCTGCGCTACCGCACTCGGCTCCGATGCCCCCTGGGTGTTGTCAGTGGCCCCCAAGGGTGCCGTCAACGCAACAGTGTGCGCACGCAAACGCTCGATCATGCCGGTGTTATCAGCACTGAGGCTTAAACGGGTTTCACGGTCGATCAACTGTAACAACCGACTTAACGCCCCCTCCTCCTGTGACAGGCGTTCCAGACGCCCCGGCAACTGTTCTGGATCATTGAGGCCTGCAACCTTCAAGTCCGAGATGAAATGCTCCCAGCGCCGCACATAGTCGCGTTGATAAAGACTCAACACCTGCGTACGCACGTAGCCTGGGTCTTGCTGACGAGCTGCGCCCATGACCCAATTCTCATCACTAAGCGCATCGGCAATAAACCGCACCAATCGCGGGTTCAAATGCTCATAGCCCTCCCGGGTAAAAAGCCAGGGCACCCCCCGTGTCATAGACTGGCCACTGCGCGAGGCAAAGAGCATCAAGCCTTCCGCACCGATTTCGCTGGCGACACTCAGTTCCTTGTGGGCAGGACTTTGCATCACGGCCGATAGCTGGCGATAAGCACGCTGCGCCACGGGCTCACGCGCAATGTTCACTCTCGCCTGTTCTACGAGGGTTTCGTTGACATTCGTACGCATCGACTGCAATACAGGCTGTAAATGCGCGTTCAGCCAATCACGCTGTGGGTGAGGTAGCCGCTGATCCGACAAACTCTTGAGCCCGCGTTCAACGAAGTTGAGATCCAAGCGACCTTGCCCGCCCAACATCAAATACAGGCGCAGGCTATCGTAGGTATCCGCTTTGGGATCATTGATCAGCGCCTCCAGCGCGTTGGCTAATGGCTGTGTAATGGCCTCGCTCAACGCTTGCTCGTATAACGTTTGAATCAGTGTCACCAGGCGCTGGTGCTGACTCAGCCGCAGGTTCGGCAGCCAGCTATTACCCTGCGACACATCAACCATATCGGCCAGGATAGTGAGCCGTTCAAGTCCTCCCTGGTGAACATTCGGCAACAGGGTTTTCAGCGCCGCCTGTTGCTCGGCCAGGTTATCGAGCATCCGCGCTTGATGGTAATAATGATTGGCCACAAACGCGCACACGCCTGCCACGATCAGCGCCAAACACAAGCGTGCATGTGCACGCGCCCAACCTGCAGCATGCTTAAGAAACGTACGCCATACACCATAACGCTCACACCGCTGCAAAGTCCGCAGTAACAGCGTCGAGCTCCCAACCCCTTGAGCGTCCTCAACCAAGTCCCCTGCACTGAAGCGCAACGACTGCAAACGCGCCTGATCATGAAAGACCGTCTGTAAAAAAAGCTGCACCTGTTCACTGAACTGTCGCCACAACGGTGAAAACCCATAAAGCTGCGTGCGCAGCAAGGTCAGCGGCTCCTTTTGCAACCGATCAAGCAGGCTGTCATCAAGACACTCAAGGCGATTGCCCATGCGCTCGGCCAATCGCAAGAGGTTGGACTGGTTAGCCGCCAACGGGAAGCTGATCGCCAATTCACGCGCCTCACCCTGCAATCCCATGATTGAAGGGACATAGCCAGGCAGACTGGAGCAGTGGGTCACAATGGCCTGAATCGGCAAGCCTTTACCGATAGCGCACGCCAGCTCCTCCAGACGCTCGCGCACATTCAATGCTTGCAAGTCCTGACCGCCGTCTACTGCCTGCAGCTTGTGGGCATTCAATAACAATAGGCCGCCCATCAAGGCGCACCGGTCACCTTTAGCGCCTTTGAGCTCATCCAACAAACATTGCCAGCATCGCGACTGAGCCTGCGACAGGAAGCCGCCACTCACCGTCAGTACGCTGTAACGCCCCACCCGTTCAATACGCAGGTCAACGGTCGAGGAGGCATGCAAATCGAACAACAAAAATGTTGGCCGGACGCCCTCGACCTGTGTTTGCAAGCGCCACTGTGTGAGCTGCTCACGCAATTGCAATTCACGCTCACCGGGAGCTATCCGTTTTTCCAGGTCAGCTTTAACCTCCAGAGCCCGGTGTTTGGCGCGCTGCACGTCAACGCGCCATCTCCAGCAAAACCAGATCAGCCCCCCAACATACAACGCAAGCAAGACCCCCCATTGCTGCCATGCGTCTGTGAACAGCACGCTGCCATCTACCGACAAGCGAGGGCCGTAATCACGTACCAACACCGTCACCCAATACAAACCCGCGACCATCACGACGGCCCGTGACAGCGGTTTAAAAAATCGCAAAAACATGACGCCTTTCATCCACAGATAGGAGGGGAAACTTCATTGCCCCATCAGGGGGTCGTCGCAGGCTCAGGAGCAAAGATCAAGATCTCGACGCGCCGGTTACGTGAGCGGTGCTCCACACTGTCGTTAGGAAACAGCGGCTCGGCTGCACCCCGCCCCTCTGCCTTGAACCGCAGCGGATCACGTTTGTCGCCCACCAACACCTTCAGGATCGACTGTGCCCGTGCCAGCGACAGCGCTTCGTTGGAGCCCAGCCGTCCGGCCACTGGCGTGTCGTCACTGTGGCCAATCACCTGGACCCGGCCTTGCCAGTCGCCCAACGCCTGCGCAATTCGCAACAGCAGCGCACGCGTCTGTTCGGCAATCTCGCTTCCACCGCTGGCAAACAAACCGGTGGAACTGAGCACGATGCGCACGCTACGCCCATCATCAATGAGCGTCAGACGGTTGGCTTCGATGTCGGTGGCCAGTTTCTCGGCCAACGTTTGTGCAACGGTGGTCGACTGTGGCGGACGCAGGGCTTGCAGGGCCTGCAGCTGTTGATAGGAGCGCTCTTCGAAGTAAAGTGCCCCGGCCGCGGCCAGTACCAGCAATGAAAGACAAAACCCCCACCAGAATAAGCGTTCACGCCGACTGAAATAGTCGTCGCTCAAGGAGAGCAGGTGCTCATTCAAACGCACCTTGGGATGATGGCCCCGTTGCAACCGAATGGTTTCGTACAGCTGACGTCTGCGTAACGCCAAGGCCGCACGCCCTTCGCTCTGAATGCGGTAGCGACCTTCCAGCCCGAGTGCCAGGCACAGGTACATCAACTCCAGCAGGGCAAGATTCTCGGTCGGTTTGAGTTCCGCCGCATCGAGGTGTACGAAGAAGCCTTCCCCCCCAGCCGTTTCATTGTGAAAAATCATCAATAGACTTTGCTTGGACCACGCACCCTGCCCCCACTCACAGTTTGCAATCACCTCATCGAGCAACGTACAGAGCGCATACTTGGCATGCTCCTGAGTATGCTGATCGATACCCGCTTCCATGGCATTGCGCTGAAAGCTACGCACCTGGGTGATCAACCGGGCGCGTAGCTCGTCGATATCGGGAACATGGTTCAAGCCTCGCAGCGGCACCACTTCGTAGAGCAGATCTCCCGCCAATTGCACCAGCACTTCATTTGCCGATACCGAAAAGGCACGCGCAGGCTCGTCGACACCCTGGTTGAGTGGCCGTTTACGTCGCGGCAACCAGCGACGCCAGTAACGTGGCTTGGCCGCACTCATTGGCCGGCCTTAATGGCCCAGAAAGCCAACTGCAACCCTGGAAAATCTCCGGCAAGGTGCAAACCAAACCCCGCGCTACTGCTCAAGCCCGCCCACAAGGGATGCTCACTTTCCAGCTCGAAATAACTGAATCCTGCGTAGTAAGGCAGTTCGCGCGGCGCAGCGGGCAGTACGTGCACCTTCAGCCCAGGCAATTGCAAATCGACCAAATCACGCATGCGTTCGATCGGACCAATTTTCAGGTTATTCGGGAAATGCTTACGTAGCTCATCGTCAGGCAGCTGTGCACGTACAGCCAGTACAAAACGCGCCGTCCGATACAGCTCCGTGTCAGGCACCGACGCAAAGCGCACCCCCAATTCTCTGTCACTCAACGCCAGCGGAACCACATCGGAGCCGGCTTCAGCACTCAAGGCATGGTGAAGGTCCTGGATAACGGGTGTAAAACAGTCGGCCAATTGATCGTGGCGGTAGATTGGGTATTGCTTGGGGCGTTTTTGCTCTTCAAAGAAAATCGCCAGATCGCCCGCCAACGTTACCAGCGAACGATAGAGCTGCTCAGGGTGCAAGCCCTCGCGACTGGCCAGCTGTACCAGCAAAGGCTGAGCACGATTGAGCGTTTGCAGCATCAGGAAGTCCTGCACCTCGGAAACCCCGCCCAGCCCCTGCACCCCAAGGTTCGCCGCCAGCGTAAAAGCACGCTGGCGAACACGCCCAATGATGTCATCGACAAACCCCGCAAGCTTCGGCGAACGACGCCAGGCCATTACCGGCGCAATAAACTCATCATCGAGCAGCACTTGCCCTCCAGGAGAACGCTCAAGCACCCTGGCGATAGGCAAAAATACATGGGAAACCACGACATCCTGCTCACGCGCCAACTTCATGTTCAGCTGACCCAACTGCAACGTAGCCGCTTCACTGCCATGGAGGTTGCTGTCAGGTACGCAGGCCTCAACCACCCGATAGCGCGCCAGGCTGTCAGCAGACGGCGCGGTTTCCGTGTCCATACCTTGGGCACGTTGCAGGGCCAGCGCCAAGACCACCTGCTGATCTCGTTCCCCCTCCCCCACCGTGTAGCGCAACAACGCCAACTCATCATCGCCAAGGACAAAAAAACTGCCATCCGGCAGCACGCCTGCACACTCGGTCAAAACGATACACCCGAGTGCCAACTGCCCTTTGTCAATTTTAAGCGCGGTAAACCCCCAGGCATCGACTTGCAGGGCACGTAATGCTTGAACCAGTTGGGCTTGAATGTAGCGTTCGTGTTGCTGGAAGTGTTGAGGCTGAAGGAACATGCCTTCTGACCACACGACTTTAGGTTGGTTAATCATTGGTTTGCAGCTCTATCATTGAGGGGGCCATGAACTCGATGGCATGCCGTCCGATCAGCACGGATAGCTCGGGGGTCTTGCGTTGATCCAGCAAGGTGATGACTCGCCAGCGCGCCTGGTCGATATCGCGGTACTCGGCAATGACGCCGATGTAGCGCATACGTGGCTCAGGAATAAAGTGGTAGCGATAACGCTCGCCGGGGCGTAGCACGATCATCTCCTGCCCCAACCAGTCACCGCGTAGAGTCTGCTCGGCTGCCGTACTCAATTGAGCCAGGCTGGCTTGCTCGAAGGTTCGGCGGTCAAGCAGTTGAAACACCTGAACACGCACCGGCGACGGCCTGCCGTAGAGGTTGCGATTAGTATCCAAAGACGCCTGCAACGTAAGGGTCAGGTGGGGGTCCGCAGGAGGCTCGGGTGCAGGGTCGGCAAACAGGTTGCATCCGCTCATGCAAGCTAACAGGCCACTCGCCAGCCACCACCGTGTCAGCAGCTCAAGCCTGGCCATTATCGGCTTCCTCCGGCAGTGTCGCGGCCACGGGTTGCGCCGCATCAGCACCGGTAGCAACACCACCGCCACCGCCGTTGATATCGACCATGGCAGAGCCATCAATCGTGACCTTGACCCCATTGATCGCTACGCCCGAAGCACTGATTACCAACGAGCTTGAACCGACCTTGAGCACCAACTCACTGCCCGCCTCAAGGGTGATCGTTTGCTGCCCTTTGACGTCGACGCTGCCGGCGGTCAAATACTGTTTCCCCCCAACTTCGGAGTGGCTATCTCCGTCAATACTCAGCGAGCAGTCCTTGCTTACCTTGACATTGCGACTGCCCTCGACCGACTCGTGCAGGTCCTTGGCAACCTTGACGAACTGGTTAGCCCCCGTGCTGATATGCCAATCGTTGCCGACGCTGACGAAGGCATCATTGCCAACCGTGACATCCTGGTTGCGCCCGGCATAAATCAGCAGTTGTTCAGCGTCCTTCTTGTCCTCAAATCGCAGCTCGTTGTACACCTGCTCATCGCCGAGCGATTGCGTCTTAAAGCCAGAGCGTGACGCCAAGTCGGGTAAATCCCAAGGCGGCCGCGTTCCAGCGTTGTACACACCACCGACCACCAGAGGCCGGTCCGGGTTGCCGTCCAGAAACTGCACCACTACCTCCTGGCCGACCCGCGGCAAGAACATAGCCCCCCAGCGTTTGCCAGCCATCGGCTGGGCGACGCGTACCCAGCAGGAACAGTTTTCGTTCTCTTTGCCGCTGTTGTCCCAATGAAATTGCACCTTGATCCGGCCATGCTTATCCACCCACTGCGGCTCGCCGGACTTACCCACCACAAAGGCAGTCTGCGCCCCGCCAATGACCGGCGTTGGCGTCAGGATAGGGGCACGGAATACTTGGCTGGTGTTGATCACCTCAACCCAGCCTTCAAAACGAAGCTCACCAAGCCCCCCCGTCGATTCCGGGCAGCTGCCCTTCAGGGTCGATCGCACCACCAGGTACTTGGCGTTATGGGCCGACTGCGGGTGACCGGTCAGCTCGAAACGATGACCAGGCGAAAGGTACGGTGTCGAGTGAGTCGCCTGAGCCAGGCATTGGCGGGCGAGCAGAGCCTCCACCCGTACCTTGGCAGCAGCATCGCCAGCGCGTTGATCGGCAAAGAAGCCGGGGTACAACGAGCGCTCATAATCATCCAGCTCATACCCGGCAGCATCAGCGGCCTCACCGCTTTGAACGCTCGCCTCACGGCTGTTGGCCTTGCTGAAATCATAGTCCTGCAGCGAGACTTTTCCCGTGGTCATTTCAGACCGCGACACCCAACTGGAAACGCTGGCGAGGAAATGAGTCTGGTGCGGTCGGTAGCTCATCTTCGCGCAATGCGCTGCCGTTTTGTGGGCACTCATGGCGTCGACGATAACCAACTCATGGCCACCGTCCTCAAACGTGAAAAAATAGTAAAGCCCTGCGCGCTCCATCAACCGGCTGAAAAAATCGAAATCGCTTTCGGCGTACTGCACGCAATACTCCAGGGCCTCATAGCGACCGGTCACTTGCCAGTCCACCGTACCGGGGTAATCGTCCAGCACTGCCTTAAGTACATCGATCACCGTCTTCTCCTCGAAAAAACGGTTATGGCCCGCCAGCGTCAATAACCACAGCCACGGGCGCAGCGTCAGCGTGTAACGCCCCTGCTGGCCAAATCGATCATCCTGGGCCACCGCGCTGATATGCCCGTGAACCCAGCGCACGCCGCCGTCGGAAGCACTCAAACCAACACCCAGTGTCTGACCGAGCAAGCCATTGGCGTCCAGTTCGGTTTTGTTGCCCTGTACCTCAAGGGTGTATTGCCCGAGCATGCTCAGCCCCTCGCTCGCCTCGAAGCGAATCAGCGATAACGTCCCTGCCGCTGAAGGCGCCTTGACTTGACTGGCCTTGAAACTGCTCATCGTGCAACTCGCTTCATCATGAAATCAGTGTTTTTTGGGTGCCTGGATTTGCCACCTGAATCAGGCCTGCCCAGGTACAGGAACAGGTTGCGGTGCTGCCCAAAGCCGGGAGCTTGCCGATCAGGGTTTTTGTTACGTCGGGAATCCAGGGCGTGACCGTCACGGGCAAACACGGCATCGGCGTCAATGCCCCCATGGCCGCCGAAGTCGCGGCCGCGACTTGAGGGTTGGCGATGGAACTGCACATTCCAAACGGGGGAATATTTGCCATCGGTAAGTGATCCATGATTGTTGCCGCCAATTGGCCTTCGACAAGCACCCGATTGATGGGCAGTACGAGCAACTTGGCTTGTGCATTGCCGAATGAACAACGCAATGAAGCCCCCATGACAACTTGTGCCGGCATATGCCCTTTCTCCTGAATCAATCACTGAAAAATCGCGCCGGAGTGAAGCGCCAATACCGATGCCTGCGCGGATCACCGGCAGCCGCCAGCCAGGTTGCCTGGCCCAGGGGTAACCGGTTTCCGAGGCGCAAGTGCACGACCTGCGCAGGGTCGAGCTGCAGTTCAAGACTCCATTGAAAAATCGGGCCGACATAACGCTCGACCAACTGATAAAGCGGCAAGAGGAACTCTGCGGCAGGTAGCAATCGCTGGTAATCGCACCACGACAACGGTCCCAGTTGCAGCGTAAAACTGTGTTGAACATTCCAGGCATGCCGGCCCAATAGCGTCGCGACGCCTAATTGGCTGGACTCATGTCGGCGCCCGAGACTAAGGCGCTGCCCAGGCTCCAACGCAGCCCGCCGGCCGACCAAGGTTTGCACGCTAACCGGCATGTGCAAAAAGTCGCTGACCATCGCGAGCAGGCCGCGAGCATTGCGCCGCTGGTCAACCATCTGGCTGGCGTAATAACTTGCGGCCCCTGGCAATGCGCTCATCTGTCCCGGTGAAAAGGCCGATACGTAGTCGCAGAAGCGGTCTTGTGCTGGCCGATCAGCCGACACAACCGGGCGAGCCATGGCCCAGCTGCGGTAGAGCAGGCTCAATAATCGATGATGAAAGACGTCCAGAAAGTGCGCAGCAGCAGGATCGTTATGATTGACCTGTAACGACAGCAGCCTTTCGCTGAAATGCAACGGCATGGGGCCGTTCACACCCGTCAAACCGAAGAAGTTGACCAGCAGGCAGGCCGCCTGCCCCTCACGCAGGCGCCAACCGGCAATCATCGCTGGCTGAAACGCCAGGGATACTTGCTGCGCCAGGCGCACAGGGTCGTCGCGCAGATGGTCCGCAGTCCCCCAACGCGGCATCTGCGGGTAGGCCGACTCAATAGAGCGCATGGCACTGAAAAACTCATAGCGCCATGGCCACTTGCTCAGAGCTGGCAAGCGAGTCACAAGGTCATGCATTGAGTTCCCCTCGCCCGCCAGGTCTTGATATGACCGCGGGTCACACTGTGCAGCTCGGTTTCGGTGAACGAATTAAGTGCTGAGTAATGGGCAAAGAACGCCTCCAGTACCGAGCCGAACGCATAAGTCCCGGTGCTCTCACAAGCGCTGTCGTCCAGCGTCAGCATCAGCTTTAACCCACGGCCGAACGTCACAGGGCCCGGCCCCGGAAGGCGTCGCGTGATCACTTGGGCACGCAGCGAATGGATAGCCTGCAACAGCTTGCTGCTCACACTATCGTCGGCGATGTATAACGACAGCAGATCGCACAAAGCCCGCGCACCGGCCTTGCCATCCCCCTCGGCCAGCGGCAGAAAATTGCGCGAAAGATGACGTACCGCTTGCCACTGCCGCTCGCCCTGCAGGGGCGCGGGCACCGGTCTGGAGGGGCCGGCGACACAGCGCACGGACAACACTGGCGCACTCACATCCAGTGCAAAATCCGTGTTGCCCTGCCCCAGTGGAATGCTCAATGGCAAATCACGATTGGAGCAGCGGACTTTCATCGCCAGTTGCTGCAGGTCACTCTCGTCTTCAGGGAGCGAGGTAACAACCAACGAAAGGCTCACATCGCTGCCCTGATAGTTGGACGGGCGGCCCAGCGCCCGGTCGGACCTGCGACTCAGGCTGCGATGCAACTGATAAAACCCCGCCGCCCGCTGACCACTCCCCGCCAGCGCCTGCGGCGCATAGAGCGGCAAAAACACCAGGCGCTCCCTGGACCCGGCGCAATAACCCTGCACCGACAGAACGTCCAGCACCTCGTGGGCCAGACGATTGGATTTGTCGACAACGACCGGCAACTCTTGACGGTGCGGGTCGTACGCAATGCGATCGGTATGCTTGGTAAACAGGTTGATCGCCGGCGCACAGAACAACGCAAAGCTGCTGACATCCAAACGTGCCGGGAGCGGTAAGGTGAGTGGTCGAAACAGCACCACAAGCTCCAGCTGATCAGTGCGGCAGGCACGTACCGCCGACGTTAACCCACCCACTGTCACAAAGCGTTGCGCAGGCGCGAACGCCAAAAACTGCCGCAGTTGGGCAAACGCCGAGCCGCTCATCGATGCAGGCATTTGCTGCCCTTCCTGGCGCGGCTCCCGATAGGTTTGCGTTATCTGGTGCGGCTCGATCAAATGTCCCCCTGGCGCATCGCTCCCGGCAGGTCGCACGATCACGCCACAGGCATGTGCCAGCAACGCCTCCTGTAAAAGCATCGGCAACGAATCGGCACCCGGCAAAAACAATGTCAACGCCTCAAGCGCCAATTGCTCGAAACGTAACCCCGAGGTCGTGCGCACACGCAAGCGCAGCGCCGAGACGGCTTGGCCAGCCAATGCCGGCGGCAAGCCTTTGAGCAATCTGGAGCTGGGAAGGTAGTCGACAGACTCCAGCCGGATCGGCCATAGCGTGACCGGCGCAAGGCTTCTGAACTCGCAACGAGGAGCCTGTCCCTCGCGATCCACACTTGAGCGCAAGGCCGTATTGCTGGGCAGGGTATAACCCGACGCCAAGGTGCCTTCTTGCAAATCGGGAGTAAACTGGACCACCGCCATCGAGGGCACTGGTAGCAAAAAATGAGGCTGGATCAAGGCCAACAGGTTCTGTGTGAACGTTGGAAACTCAGCCTCCATTTGCAGCTGCACGCGCGCGGTGAGAAAGCTCAGGCCTTCCAGCAAACGCTCCACCGATGGGTCCGTGACCTCGTCATGATCCAACCCCAAAGCGCCGGCAACCTTCGGGTAATCCTTGGCAAACTCACTGCCCGCCTCGCGCAAAAAGCTCAGTTCGCGCTCATACAGGCGTAACAACCGGTCATCCATGATGCTTGCCATACGGCTGGACGCTCACTTCGCCGCTCTCGGTATTCCACGAAGCGTGCAACCGAAACGACCACGGTGAGGCGCGATGACGTATTTCGCCATGTAACAAAAACGTGAAGTGACTATGACTACCAGAACCTGGCAACAGCTGTACCTGCAGATTGTGGCTGAGCACCCGGGGCTCAAAGTCCCGAATCAAGTTACGGATACGCACTTCCAATTCTTTTAGGTCAACGCTGGATAACAGCACACCGGCAAAGTTACCGAGACCGCAGTTGAGGACCGAACGAGCAACCCGTGGCTGGCCGTGCAGTTCATATAGGCTGCCCAACCCCGTGGAATTGAACAGCTGTGCCAACTCATGGCATAAGCGCTCAACACTGCCGGCAGGCGCCATCAGGTCATTGCCACAGGCACCGGTGGAGCTGATCAAACGATCCAGCAGTGACGCCGTGGCAATAGACATGCAGAGACCTCAACAGACCGATAAGCGCTTATCAAAAACGGGCAACCCCAATCAACCGGCTTTTTTCGCCAAGAGATCGTAGGTCTTTTCAACATCGCCATTCTTGGTATTGCCGTTAAATTCAACGTACTTGAACTTGATTTTGGTGAAGCTCAAATGCAGGCGTTCGGTCGGTCGACTTTTGGAGCCTTCGATGACATAGCTGGTGAGCAGCGCATCACTCAAGGTAATAATCAAATACGGTTGGGTGTCTTCCGTACTGCCGCCGGTTTGCAGCACCGTCAGGGTGGCCACACCCAACGACTTGCCATTGGTCGATTGCAAAAACAGATCCGGGGAGGAAATGTCGGTGGATTTCGTCAGGCTCATTTCGGAAATATTCGAGACGCCGGTTTGACGCTCGCCATCGTTAATGGCCACGTAACGGGAAGAACCAAACGAGTAAGATTCAATAACAATCTCGCCCTTATGGTTCGCTTCGGTGCAAGTGCCTTTAATTTCAGTTTCAAACTTAAGTGCAATCATGATGAGCCTTCTGGTTCAGAAAAATAGTGTGATGGATAACGGCGCAAGCCCTAAACCGGGCGGCCTCAGTTCTTGACGGAGGGCAGTTGAGAGACCAAGCGTAGCGAGACGGTCAGGCCTTCCAACTGGTAATGCGGGCGCAAGTAAAACTTGGCCTGGTAAAACCCTGGGTTTTCTTCAATGTCCTCGACCACCACCTCGGCACTGGCCAGTGGCTTGCGCGCCTTATCGGCATCTGTCGCAGTACTTGGGTTACGTTCGACGTAACGGATAATCCAGTTGTTCAGCCAAGTCTCCATGTCAGCACGTGATTTGAACGAGCCGATCTTGTCGCGCACGATGCACTTGAGGTAATGCGCGAAACGGCACGTGGCAAACAGATAAGGCAGGCGCGCAGACAGCTTGGCGTTGGCCGTGGCGTCGGGATCACTGTATTCCTGGGGCTGGTGCAGCGACTGCGCACCGATAAAGGCCGCCAATGTCGAATTTTTGCAATGCACCAGCGGCATAAAACCATTCTTTGCCAACTCCAACTCCCGTCGATCGCTGATCGCGATTTCGGTGGGGCACGTCATGTCCACACCGCCGTCTTCAGTTGGGTAGGTGTGCAGCGGCAAATCACTGATCGCGCCACCCGATTCAATCCCGCGAATACGTGAGCACCAACCATATTCTTTGAATGATCGGTTAATACTTACGCCCATGGCGTAAGCGGCGTTGGTCCACAGATAGTTGTCAGCCTGCCCATCGGTCACTTCCTCGAAAGCGAACTCGTCTACCGGGGCGGTTTTAGCCCCGTAAGGGATGCGTCCAAGAAACCTCGGCATTGTCAGCCCGACATAACGCGAGTCTTCGCTGGTGCGCAAGTTGCGCCAGGCGGCGTAGTCGGCCGTTTGAAATATTTTCGTCAGGTCCCGTGGGTTGGCGAGTTCACGCCAGGAATCCATCATCAACACGCTCGGCATGGCCGCACTGATCAACGGTGCATGGGCCGCCGCCGCAATCCTGGCCATGGACGCGAGCAACGCCATATCCGGTGGGCTGTGATCAAAATAGTAATCGGCAATCAACACGCCAAATGGCTCACCACCGAATTGCCCGTATTCATGTTCATAGATCTTCTTGAACAATGGGCTTTGGTCCCATGCCGCACCTTTGAATTTTTTCAACTCATGAGCAACTTCGGCCTTCGAGGCATTGAAGAATCTGATCTTCAATTGCTCGTCGGTTTCCGTATTGCTCACTAGGTATTCAAGCCCCCGCCAGGCCGACTCGACGGCTTGAAAATCGGGGTGATGCAACACCACGTTGACCTGCTCGGCAAGTTTTTGGTCAATCTCGGCGATCAACGCCGAAATGGTACTCAAGGTGTCATCGGCGATTAACTGGGTATTGCGCAACGCGTGCTTGGCCAGCGTGTGCACGGCGGTCTGAATCAGACCCCGAGCTTGTTCACTGCGAGGTTTGAATTCGCGTTGCAACAGGTCATTAAACTCACTGTTGGAAACCACGACTGGAATGGACTGCTGGAGAACACCTGACATGGGGGGCACCTGTATAAGAAGAGATGGAAAGTACGCGTCAAGCATCCAATGCCGAATCGGCGGGCGGATTGCTCTGTGCCAATAACGAGGCCATCAACACGGGGTCTTCAAGCAATTGAGCCATCAATTGCTCGGCGCCGCTTTTGCCATCCATGTAGGTCAACAAGTTTGCCAATTGATTACGCGCTTCAAGCAACTCGCGCAGCGGCTCAACATTGCGCGCGATAGCACCTGGGGAAAAATCTTCCATCGTGCTCATGCTCAGGGAGATCGCCATTTGGCCCTCACCGCTGAGTTTATTCGGCACCGTCATTTTTACTTGAGGGTTGATCGCCCCCATGCGGTCATCAAAATTATCGATATCAATGTCCAGAAACTTACGCTCTGAAAAAATCGGCAACGGGCTGCGGTTAGCCCCTGACAAGTCAGCGAACACACCGTTGATAAACGGAATCGCTACCGTTTTTTCTGCGCCATAAAGTTCAACTTCATATTCAATTTGCACGCGCGGCGCACGGTTACGGCCAATAAACTTTTGCCCGCTGTTATTACTCGACATACGACTCAACCTGCTAGAAGTTAGTTAATCACCGACGCGCCCGCCCAAACGGCGCAAGTCGGTAACAGAGTTAGGTGCCAGTTCCTCGATAATATCGATGAAACTCATGGTGGTAACGCGACGGACCCTGGCAATCAAAAAGGGAACCGGGCTCGAGGGTTCATGCCGTTGGTAGTACGAGCAGATCGCATCCAAAGCGCGAACCACATCCTCGCGCGAATCACAATTGCCACCAACGCGCTCGTTGCTGTGGGCCTTCGGCAAACGTTCCTGGGGCTGTGCTGATGGCCGTTTCGTTACCACAAGACGTAAGCGGTCCTCGATCACCCGCGCCCATTTGTGCAACGACTTGCTCAACCCAAGAAAAGGAGAGATCCCCTGCACAGCAGTTTTTTCGTCCAGATCCGCCGTCATTTCATCAAGCACAGTACGCAGGGCATTCATCAGCCCAAGGCTGCGCATTAATTCAGCTGAGCAGTTAGGCTCGATCAACCGGGTCAACAGCGCCACCTGCTCGCCATGCTGCACACCTTCGGTGCCGCATATAACGTCCAGATCCCCTAGGCAGAGCGCTTGCCCGTCCTCCGTCCTCGCCAGCACCTGACGCTTGAGCAGGGCAATCACGGTGGCCGGAACCGCCAGCTCTGCCAGGGTATTAATCCGAATCAATGGATCGAACTGATCGTCCGCCACCAACTGCGGGTGCACACTTTCCCAGCGTTGTCGCACCAACCAGGCCACCAGGCGCAAACCGCCCAAAAAACCATTCAAACCACAACGCTCAAGCAAAGCACGCGTCAGAAGCACCATGACCCGCAGATCCAGCGTCTGCTCATACAGGCCTCGACACAGGCTCTCCACATGCGGCCAATCGATAGCCTGCGCGACATACACATGCTCGCCGTATTCAACAGTTTCGGCGGTGCGTACAGCCTGCTCCAGCGCGATAAATTCGGCCGTATATTCAAGGTCGCGGCCACAGGAACGGCTACTGAGCGCGCCAATATATTCATCTACATAATTCATGAGTGCAGAGCGATCTCTGTGTTTACTTACCGCGTGAACAAGATATGCAACTTGCTGACAAGATGCCGTTCAGCACACTATTTAAATAGTGTCGACGCTAATGACAATTAACCAAGGGTTCTTCGACGCGCCAGCATATCGCGAATAACGCCCTTCGAGCCCACTAACGGAGAACCCAGTAACGTCTGTGTTGGAAGGCTCGGATTTTCAAAAGCGTCCGCCAATGCAGTATCGTTCCGATATTTCATGTACCAACTGGGAGTGGTCAAACAGCCGCCGTCAAACTCGCTCGGGTAACCATAAAACCTTTCCAGATCGCGCCGAGCATGGCAGATATTTTCATATTCTTTTAGCTTGACCAGCTTCCGCCCCAGTTCCGTACCGTCCACCAACTGACAGCGCCACTCATGAAAGTATTTGAACAGCGGCCCGCAGTTTAGAAATTGCTCGGAAGTCGGATCAACAATAAAGGGCTCGTCTCGATTAACACGCTTGTGCGAGTCATCCAGGTCATAGACCGACACAACAAAGTGCGTCTCGGTCGCCCGGGAAAAAGAGCTCCAGATCAACATGCCTACTACGCGATGCCGGACGTTATTAGCGCGCAATATATTCGCGACTTTAACCGCGCAATCAAAGCATTTGTCGTAAGGTTTTTGCATGTAACCCACGACATCAGAATTTCGCGTGAGCAACCCCTCTACCTGTGCAGACTCCATCGCCTAGACCTTCATGTACAGCTGCCCTCTTGCCGCTCACTGAAGTGGCACACCGTCCGTATGGCCACACATCTAAATTGTCAGCGGTGCAACGAGAGCAATAGCGTTTACGTTTCCTCCCTCAATCATCATAAGCAGCTGATACAACAGCAAGTGAATAGCTGTGATTAAGCTCAATTTGAGCGGGTGTACTTTTTCAGAATCGACCGGTTAGCGATTCTGGCCGCTAATGACCGCTGCCAAAATCGCTGTTATACCCAGCACACATCTATGTGCGTCTTTTCATCCAGATCGCCATGATGACCAGCGCGGTCAAGGGCAAACCATGGAACAAGACAATCACCTGAGCCGGCGTCCAAGCCAAATAGAATGGCCCGACCACCAGCATCCCCACGCCGAAGCCGGCCATTTGAATCAGCGTTAATAAACTGAACAGCGGCAACCGCAGACTATCGGGCTCACTTTGCGCACGGGAAATCAGGGCCACCTCAGTGTTTACAATGCACTGTCCGTAAAGATCCTAGCCAACCAGGCCATTGCGCTTGGCGAACTCGAACAAATGAACCAGAGAAAACACATTGAGCTTTTCCAGCAGTCGCGTTTTGTAGGTACTGATCGTCTTATTACTGAGCTGCAAATAGCTCGCTATTTCTTTATTACTCATACCCCGTATAAGCAGCTCAAATGTCATTAACTCACGATTTGACAGCGAATTGATAAGCAAGGCTTCATTGGCGAAGCTGCTACCCGCTGCGGGGAGGCGATCAACACTATCAGGAACGCACGCTCCGCCCATCATCAACACGTTGACGGTCCTTTCCAGCTCTTCGATAGTGCATGTTTTCGGCAAAAATGCCGAAGCCCGCGCCGCACGGCATCGGTTGTAATAATGGCGCGCTGAATAGGATGTCAGCACCAGAATCTCGATGTTTTTATCAAAGCTATAAATCTTTTCCATAACCTCCAGCCCACTGACTCTGGAAAGATGGATATCCAAGATCACCAAATCCGGACTGTGCTCATGCACAAGCTCAAGGCCGTCAGCACCATTATCAGCCTCTGCCACCCAGGCAAAATCATTCTGACGCAAGACAACCTTAATAGCCGCCCGTACGAGCGGCTGCCCATCAATAACGACAACTTTAAACATCATTACCTCAGCGTTTCAGATTAGTAAGCCACATGGGAACTTCTTACCCCTCAAGCCTACACACACGGACGCTATCACTTAACTAAAATACTAATCCGCCGCAGAACTTAACAACCTATCACCACCCACCACCACACTAACCGCCCACTGACGTCGCTGCGCGCCCTCTTACGGTTCGCCAGAATCGGCACCCAACACCACGCAAGCCCTATGTCTGCACGAACACCGCAGGCATTTTCAGCCTGGATCACATCTGGGAAAATCATCATTAATCGTGAATTCATAGCTATTCACTCCGGGTTTGGCGAACTTTAACTTAGCCTTTGTTCGTCAGCACTGCCTACCGGAACACGGGGAGTATGACTCTGCGCTCATGTACAGCGCATGCAGTACACAAGAACGGATCGGCAACGGATTGGCATTCGTCACTTTACATAAGGCTTATTTGGGTACGCCCTGTTAAAGCCTTTGCCAATGTCTGACACACCGGAGCAATACCGTTGAAACCTATTTTCTTGATTTCCGCCCTTACCCTCGCTATGAGTTCCTCATTCGTAGCGAACGCCGCGGATCTGACCGGCGATAAAGGGCAAAGCTCCAAAGTATTGAGCGTCACTGGCGCTATCGGCGCGCCGACCTGCAAATTTGAAATGAATAGCGGGCAAGCAGTTGAGTTCGGCACGATTGCCCCAAGCCAACTACAAATGGATCAGGTGACCGCAGGCAACATCAGCTCGATTACCGGTGGGTTTTCCGTAGAGTGCGACGCCAAAACTCTGGTCAGGCTGCAGGTAAAAGACACTTACGCCAGTAACCTGCTCAAGGACAACAAGCATAAAGACTTATTCCCTGGTCATTATGGACCTGATTCTCAATTTGGCTTGGTTGATGCCAATAACCCAGACACGTTGATCGGTAGCTATATCATTGTGAAGAATAAAATCTCCACAACCGATAATGGCACCACCAAAGAAGGTCATGACCTCTACATTCAAGGCGGCCGCCGCTCAAACGTATTTGTTTCTACCAAAGACAATAGCGGCAGCGGCGAACAAGAAACGTTAGTCATCGACAACCCCAACGGCTATGCCAGCAAGTTGATGAATGTCGGATTCACTATCCAACCTAACTTTTTGCCGAAAAAAACCTGGTTCACTGAAGGTAACGACGTTGAGATTATCGGCGATGCCACCTTCTCAATGGTTTACCTGTAACGCCCCTGCATGTGATAGCTGACGGTGTTGAAGGCACTCGCCTGTATTGTCATCTGACTCATGCTGTACCTGTAACGAATTGGCAAAGGATTGGGATTCGTCGCACCCCGCTTATCAGACTTACTCTCAGTAGTCTGTGCCAACTTTTGATAGACCGGAGCACCTTCCATGAAACACGTTTTTGCCATTTCCGCCCTCATTGCCGCCATGGGCACTTCCATCGTTGCCAACGCAGACGCCATCAACGGTGTAAAAGGGAAAGATCAGAAGACACTGACCGTCACGGCGAAGATCGACGCACCTACTTGTGATTTCGACTTGAATAGTGGCGCAGGGCTGGACTTTGGCAGTATTGAGCCTGGCAGCTTGAAACTGCACGAGATTTACCAACTGCCTCGCAAGGCGATTTCTGTGGCGGTTACCTGCGACGCCAAGACGATGGTCCAAATGACCGTTCAAGACACCTACCTGGATACCCTGCGCAACAGTAAACGCGATGGCCTTCCTCACCCTACCCGCAATCAGTTCGGTTTGGTGGATGCCAGCGACCCAACCAAACTGTTCGGTAGCTACGTGTTTTTCCTGGGTAAAATCACGACATCGAATAAAGACGGCAGCACCCAGAACCACGGTATGAGCGGTTTTGAACTTGGCAGAACAGGCGAGATTTTTTCCACCAAGACCAACGAAGGCACAGAGCCGGCAATTATGCTGGTCGGTGACGGCAACGTGTATGCCGAAAAAATGGAAGCGGTCTTCAATGTTGAAGCGTCGTTCCTGCCTGCCTCAAAATTGGATCTTGGTCGCGACGTGAATGTCGTCGGCGAAACCACCTTTAAAATGGTGTACATGTAATTTCATAGCACTGCGTTAAACGACCATCCCCTTTGCCCGCCATTAGTTGAATGATTGATGGCGGGCATTTTTTTGTTTGGCCCTTGCCCTTCCCCCGCCTTATACGCGCCTTTTCTGCCCCTATTCTTTCAAAGCATGGGTTCCACTATTAATTATGACTGGAACTCTCATTGATCACTCATGACTTTTCATTCGTCTACCGCTTGAGATCCGGGCGCCCGCCGTTATAGTCAACTCATACATCTCCCAATTACCGCTCAGCCGCATCTGAACGCTAGCTGAAACCAACGATTACGCACGTGTTAACGAAGGGATCAATGAATGGCTATACCTTCAACCACGGATGTCGCTGCGCTTATCCCATCACCCTGGGCATTGTTGTTTGATCGTTTGTCATTGACCCCAGCGAACGCACGCGAGGAGATGGCGAACCGACTCGAGATAAAGCGCCGCGGTGATGTACTGGACATCATGTTCCCATACGGACCTGCCTCCCCCACAACAACATCAACAACCGTGAATTCACACCTATTCACTCCGGTTATTTCTACCCGCTCGTTATGATTTGCGGCGTCACTTCTACCGTAGGGACTAGCCGTAGGTGCAACTGCTCTACCTGATGCAATTTCAGAAGCAGATTTAACGTATACGGATTGGCAATGGATTGGCTTTCGTCACACAAGTTTAGGCTTTCTGGGCCTTAGCCAACTATTGACATGCCGGAGCAGTACACGTGAAACAGGCTTTATTTATCTCGACCCTCTCCCTTGCCATCAGTTCGTCAGCCTTCGCTGGCCTTCCGGCCACCGAAAGCGGCAAAAAAGGGAAGACTGAAGCGAAACTCGACGTCAACGTCAAAATTAACGCCCCGTCCTGCACGTTTGATTTGAACAGCGGGCAAACCATCGACTTGGGTCTCACCTCCCCCAGCCAGCTTGACAAGGACAACTCCAAGTCAATTCCTGGACATGCCGCCAGCCTCAACGTTTCATGCGCAGGCCCAATGTTGCTGACCATGAGCCTCAAAGACACTCACATGGATACGCTGACATCCGGCCCCCATAACAAACTTTTCCCTGGCGCGCGTGGCCTGGCACAGCAGTTTGCACTCGTGGACAAAAACAACCCAGACGCCCTGATCGGCAGTTACGTCCTGCACATGAAAGATATCCGCGATTCGAAAGACAATCACTACAACATGACCGATATTGACGGCACCTATTGGGATGTCTATTTGCGCTCAAGTAAAAGCGACGTAGATCGGAGCATCACGACGACAACCTTTACCAACGAACCGGGCACGCCTCAGTATATCGAAGACTTAACACTCGTTTTCTCTGTCGAATCACAAATCCTGCCGACCTCCCAATTTAGTTTCGACCCGGCCTCCCCCGTGGAATTTGTTGGCGAAACTACATTTAAAATGGTTTACATGTAAGCCGCACTTACTCGCCCTACTTAATAACGCGTTAGCGAGCCATTCCTTAATGGCAAGCTTTCGCGTGCCCAACGCTGGAACCGCTACATCTTATTATCTGCTCATTTAGCAGATTAAGGCTGCCCCGACCTCTGATACTTCAACACACTGGACCATAGGCAACATTATGAATACTTACTTTAAACACTCCTTATCCGTTACCGCGCTGGTATTGCCAGCCTTGATTTTTGGGCTTGAACCGGCTTATGGCAGCGGCATGAGCCCGGATAAAACCGTACTGCTGATTGATGAAGGTCAAGGTGAAACCACCATGAACGTCACCAATACTGACAACGGTCCCTCATTGTTGGTCAGTACTATTTACAACCTTGAAGGTGATGATGAAGAGATCATCCTGGTTAACCCTCCGATGGCACGAGTAGAAGCGGGAGATATGCAATCGGTCCGGTTTATTCTGGAACAAAAAGCCCCCTTGCAAGTTCAACTGCTGCGTCGTGTTACGTTTGAAGGCATCCCCCCTAATACCGAGTCAAAAACCTCTAAAGTGGGCATGACGCTCATGCATGATATGCCCGTTATCATTAACCCAAAAGGCCTGAAAAAAGACCTTACGCCGTGGAAACACTTAAAGTGGACATCCGCGGCTGGAAAGTTGACCGTCAAAAACCCAAGTCCCTACGTCATTCGTTTATTGCCGCTCGTTGAGCTGTTCCCAGGTGATCAGACCCTCTCGCTGCCAAAAACTTATATCTTGCCGGGGCAAACATTAAATCTTGATCTGCCTAAAGATCAACGCGCCGTTGCCACCCGCGTCACGATAAAACCGGCCAACTTGCATGGTTACGCAGCCGAACCTTTCAGCGCCCCAATTGAGTAAGTGCGATATCCCCCAGCACTTTGCATCGGCATTTGAGCACTGATTTCTTGTTTATGAATACGTCTGTTTACCATGCTCTTTGGTTTCGCCCTGCCGCTCGCATGATCGGGCTTATATGCGTCAGCACCTCGGCGCATGGCGCATCTACCCAAGCGCCGCAGCCCGAAAGTGACAATGGCTCCGTCAAAGAAATCACGTATGACTTGGGCAGGCTCAAAGGCCGGAAACTGGACCCTACGCAAGTTCAGTTCTTTGCGCGCTCGGCTAGGTTTCTGGCTGGGCGCCAACGTGTAACGCTGATCGTAAATGGTAACCGCCTGGGCAGCATGAATATGTCATTCAATCATGAAGGGCAGCTCTGCCTGGACGCCAAGTTGTTGGAAGATGCCGGACTTATTACCCCGCAAGGTGCTGCTGATAAGGCGACAAGCTGCGAATCCGCAGCCGACGTTGACAGCCTCGGTTTTCTAGCGCAATTCCCGCAGACCGTCGTTGATTTGCGCCCGGGAAAATCAGAAGTCCATCTGATTGTTCCAGTACAAGCGCTGCAACCCCGCGAACCTGCGGCCCGCCAGTTCAATAGTGGCGGTACAGCCGCCACGCTCAACTACGAGGCCTTTAATTCGGTCACAGAATCTAAAGGAACGTCCATGTCCTACCGAAACATTAATACCGTGGCGGGTCTCAACGTGGGTGACTGGTTGTTTCGCAGCGGCCAGAACTATAGCGCTTCGAGCAGCGGCAGCCAGCTGAGTCATCTTTATGCTTACGGCCAACGTACCTTTAGCGCCATTGACGCCACCGCGCAAGCGGGCCAAATCAATATCGCCAATTCGGTATTCTCTGGCATTGCGCTTTCCGGAATACAAGTAGTCCCCGAGGACAGCTTGCGCGCCGGTACTGGCGAAAGCCCTGTACGAATAGAGGGGATCGCGCGCTCGCCAGCACGCATTGAAGTGCGACAGAACGGCAATCTGATTCACACCTCGGTGATTCCGGAAGGCCCTTATTTGTTGACAGATCTCGCACTCAATCGACGCCAGGATGTGGTCGTTACCGTGATTGAAGACAACGGCTCAAAAAACACCTTCACGCTACCTGCCGCCAGCCTCGATGGCAGCGCGTTCGATACCACGCCGGGCTACTCATTTGCGGCGGGGCAGTATCGTCCCGGCAGCAACCAAAGTGAAAAGCCGTTTGTAGTGAGCGTTAACGGGACCTGGCCCGTCAGCCAAACCACTCAGGTCACCGCTGGCGCACTGGGCGGCACTGACTATCAAGGGTTCGCCTGGTCCATGGGCTATCGACTCACACCTGAGACCACCCTTTCCATGTCTCAGGCAGCTTCCAACGCGAGCAAGCTGGGTCAGCGCGGCACACAGCTCAGTGCATCGGTGTCGACCCAATTACGCAAAAACCTGTCGCTGGGTCTGAGCACCACACAACGGACCGAAGGTTATCGAGACTTTCTGGACAGCGTGTATCGCGCCGAGGATGTCGAAGACATTCTGGAAAACAGCGGCCCTCTAAAGGCCATCGACAACTTCAGAGGCCAAACCCGTGATCAATATGGCGCCTCTCTGGGCTGGGGAAACACGCCAGTCGGAAACTTCAGCGTATCGACGTCTTACTCGAGAACCTTCGATAATCAAAACACTCAGCACCTGTCTGCTACCTGGTCGACCTCCTATAAAAAGGCCTTGTTCAGCGTCAATGTGCGCAAAAATATCGGTAACAGCGGTTACGAAAAAGGCCTGACGACTTACGTGAGCGCCACGGTGCCCTTTGGTGAGAGCGTAAGGACCTACGCCAATATCGATAAAAACGGAACCCGTGTAGGTGCAACCCTGAGTGAAAAGGTCAATGACAGCGCGAGCTATCAGTTACGAGCGGATCACGACGATGCAAGCCATCGCACCAATGTCGCGGCATCCGCCAACCTACTGCCCCGCTACGTACGCGCCAACGTGGGGTACGCCAGGTCGAGCGAGGGCAGTACTAACTACAACGCGCGCCTCAGCGGTGCGGTGGTGGCTCACAGTAGCGGCGTGACGCTGTCGCCCTACCCGGTCGACGACACGTTCGGCGTGCTCTCGGTGGGTGATTTGTCTGGCGTGAAAATCATGACGCCCCGCGGGCCGGTCTGGACCGATATGTTTGGCCAAGCCATCGCACCAAGCCTTGCGCCCCATCGCGACAGCCAACTGTCGGTGAGCGGCGAGTCGCTGCCTCGCAATGTCGACATCGGAAACGGCGTGAAAAAACTCAAGCCAAGCCGCGGCTCGGTCAATCGAGTCGCGTTCGACGTCAGTACCACTCGGCGCACGATGCTCGTGGTCAAAGACCCTAAGGGCGCAACGCTGGCCAAAGGCCTGGCGGTGCTCAACGAGCACCAGCAATACGTCACGACCACCATCGGGAATGGCAAAGTCTATTTCCCGACTCTGGAACCCGGCACGAAGCTGAACGTCATGCTTGCCGACGAAAAAACCTGCCAGATCCGTTATTCGCAACCCAAGCACGCCGACCTGTCGAAAATCATCGAAACCATCGAAGCGACCTGCGTGCCTATTTGAGATGAACGCCTTGAAATCACTATCGCACCTCTATACGCACGCCAAGCTGAGTGTATTGGCCCTCATCACGCTGCTGGGCCTGGCTATCAGCAATCCCGCGCAGGCAGAGCAACAATGCCAGCTTCAGCTCAGCGAGTCGGCACTCGACCTTGGCCGGTTCAACCGCGACCAGCCCGTTCCAGTCAAAGGCTCAAACCTGCTGAGCCTGGGCAAAAGAACACTTAACCTGTCTGCGACCTGCGGTGCCAATAGCATTATGGCCTTGGCCTTCAAGGGGCAGCAGGATCATGAACAAGGCTATCGTTTTGCCAACAACGGTGTATTCGTTGTGAAGGTCATTGATGCACAACTGGATGGCAAACCGGTTCGCTTACGCCCCCTCGATCCCACAGAAGCCACCGCGTCGGAACTGTTTGTTCAGTCTGGGCAGGCGCTATCCCCCTACGTAGGGGCAAGCCCTGCCATCGGTGAATACCTGACTGTACAGGTTGAGATCGAAGCCAGGATCGACCGTGCGGGCACGCGCGTCAGAGCTGATGAGGAATGGGAGGGCTCGGGCCAGTTTGAAGTGCGCATGGTTAATCCGTAAATGGCCGCGAAGAACCGCAGAGCAATAAGGCTTCATGACGGTCCTGGATTGCGAAATGTATGAATAGGCTGCAGTGAGCACTTTTTGAATACCCCTTCGACAACGAGAGAAACGAGCAATGCCAGCATCCTGTCCTTACTGTATGAGCTATTTAATTAACAACGAGTGTTTTCGTTGCAGCACGGCAATAAATTCTGGCTTGGATAAACGACATCAACCTCAGTGCGCCTTGGCAGCAACTGACAACATGGGTGTTGTAATGGAGGTCATGGACGTAACGCACATGCCCTCGATACCCCTATCAATGTTCAAGACACTTGCCGGCAACGCCACAAGACACAACAGGATATTCCGCTGCAAATCTCACCCCACGAACATAGTAGGAAAACATTACTCTTTAATTTTACCCTGCCAAGAAAGCGTCAACAAAAATATTATCGAAAAGAAAAAGAAATTGTTCATTTCGCAAGACGTCATCCCCCAAGTGAACGTCATTTATATTAAGGAACAGCTCTACCTTTGCGGGGATGGTCACCACACGTTTGTCGCGGCGATGGAGGCGGGTTTTCACATGCAATTACGATTAAAAGACTTTGGCCTGAGGCACTCAGGCTACAAAAGCTGGGAAAGTATTAAGTGGGCTGCTTTTGAGAATAAACCTTCGGCTAAAACTGGCACCCCTCTGCTGCCGTTCTACTCCAGTTTCATCACACCATAAATAAACAACTATCAGGAGCTTTATGAAGTTTACCAGCATACTCTCAGTCCTCAGCCTCGCCTGCATTACCTGCCAGGCACTCGCTAACGACAGCAACCTGACCCTCACCCACTTCAAAGGTCCGCTCTACATCGTTGAAGACAAGGAGTACGTGCAGGAAAACTCAATGGTCTACATCGGTACGCAAAACATCACGATTATCGGTGCAACCTGGACCCCGGCAACCGCCGAGAAGCTGGAGCAGGAAATCAGGAAAGTCAGCCCTCTGCCCATCAAGGACGTGATCAACACCAACTACCACACCGACCGCGCGGGCGGTAACGCGTACTGGAAAAAGCGCGGCGCGAGTATCGTTTCCACACAGTTGACCTATGACCTGGAAAAAAGCCAGTGGCGCAGTATTGTCGACTTTACCCGCCAAGGGATGGAGCACTTCCCGGTACTGGAACAAAGCCTGCCGGACCAGGTGTACCCGGGCGACTTTGCCTTGCAGGACGGCAAAGTCCGCGCGCTGTTTTTAGGCGCGGCTCATACCGAAGATGGGATTTTTGTGTACTTTCCAAAAGAGCGTGTGCTGTATGGCAACTGCATCCTCAAGGAAAAGCTGGGCAACATGACGTTCGCCAATCGCACCGAGTACCCGAAAACCCTGAAGAAGTTGCAAGGGCTGATCGACAGCGGTGAAATGCCCGTTGAAGCGATTATCGCCGGGCATAATTCACCGATACAGGGCGTTGAGTTAATTGACCAATACCTGACCCTGCTTGAAAACGACAAGCCGTAACACCTGAGTTCTTTAGAAAAACCGGGTAAGGCTCAGCCACAGTTGGTCTGAGCCGACATCCGTATCCAAATTATCCCGCAACCGTTGCGCGTAGGTCAGCCGTACACTGTATTGCTTAGCCTGGGTGCCCGCCACGTAAACACCGGCGCCCGACAGCCGAAGCCGAGTGTCGCTGCCCGCGTCCCAGGCATTGTGGTTGAGACGCCCTTGTGCGGCATCATAGAACCCGGCCGCCGTCCATTGCAGGCCTAACGCGGGGCGCTGGTAACGTACTTCCAGGCTGGCCTGCCAGCCTTTGTCGACAGAGGCGGCGTTACTATCGAACGCACGCACGCCATTGGGCCAACCCATTACGAAGCCTTGCGCACTGTCCAGGTTTCGGTTGCTCACTTGGCTTCTGAGCGCGCCATACAGTTCCCAGTGGTAGCCCAGTCCCATCAAGCCAAAGGCAACCAACCGATGGCGGGTAAAGTGCCCCGCGCTTTTGCGCGTGGTGCTGTCGAGCAGTTGATCCAGCGGGTCGTGATAGGCCAATGCCCCCATCGTGGAGGACAGTCGCCAGCCGGCGATCTGGCGATTGCCGTACAGGGTGCCGGACACATCCAAGGTGGTGGTATCGACATCACGCGCGCGGGCGTAACGTAATTGTTCGTCCATATAGCGTGACTGCTCATGGGTCAGCCGCACATCTACCCGGCCTTTGTGTGACAACCACATGGGGTGGTTGACCCAGACGCTTGCTGTGTCAGCCTGGCCGTGTGCATCCAGCGACTCGAACTGTTTGGTTAAGTCGGTATTCAAGGTGGCTGAAGCCGCCGCCCAAGCGTGTGCCCAAGGTGCCGATCGGCAAGCTGTATTTGGCACTGACCTGCTGCAGACCGGTAGCATGCTGCAACGCTTCCAGGCTAATGACGCCATCCAGCGTAAACTGGTCCCCGACCAGCAAGGCCGAGTTGAGTTGCGCACCGGCATTGAGCACTTCGCGTCCAGTGTAGGCATTGCCAAAATTGTTCATGTCCAGGTAGCCCCCCACCCGTTTGATGGGCGCCACGTTCACCCCGAATGCGCTGGTTGCCGGAAGGTCACCGGCTTTCAGCGTACCCCGAGCACTGACGCCAGATAGGTCGTTAACCAGGTACAACGCACGGTCAACCTGCGCGGTTTCGATCAACGTTTGCCCATCACACGCCTGTTTACAGGTGGCGCGTACCACCAGCGCGTTGAGAAATGCTTGCTCACGCGAGTTCTGGGTGACGACTGAGGGTGGTTGATATCGCCCGACCGTCACCCGCAACCTCAGCTCCCCCTCCTGCATGGTCTGGACGGGCAAAACCACACTGACCGCCAGGTAGCCACGCACTTGATACAGCTGCTCTACCGCCGCCATCATGGCATGCAGCTCAGCCAGGGTGAGGTCGCGCTGAAGCCACGGCAGCACGGCACGCTGCAGTTCGTCCTCACTCAGCGCCTGCGCTCCGTCAAAGCGCACGCGCTCAAGCCTGACCGTCGTGGTCGCGTCCTGCGTATCAATCGGGGGTTGCGTGGCATTGTCTTGCAAGGGGGTATCGATGGGTCTGGAGGGTAACCGCGGTATGGGTTCCTGATTAAGTTGGTTACCGAGCGATCCCGCAGAGGGTGGGGCCGCAGGATTAGCCTGTGCCGAAACACCCAAACTTGCGGCAACAAGCGCAATGAAAAGAGGCGCCGCAACCGGCGGGCCTCCTGAAGTATGTAAGCGAGTCATTAAAGTACCTGAGCCAACGCTGCCAGGCAGGTTGGACGAGGGGGTAAAACGAAGGGGCTTGGACGCTGCTCCGCAGCACGCGTGTTAACTGCGGAGCAACCAAATAGACACCGTGCCCTCTTAAAGCGGGGTGCTTATCCCAATGGCTATTTGATGTATCTCTTAGAGATAACGCGGTACGGCGATAGCCTGACCATTGCTGATGAATTCAAAATTTCCAGCGTTTTGCAGGTCAACAGCGCCATTAAACCTGATGCCGTAATTATATTCAGGGGCACTGAGTTCAATATTACCCGTTACACTCACAGTGGCCGCGTTGAAAACCGATGTGCCGTTAAACGATACACCGTAGCGTTCACCATCACCGTTGATACTTATTTTATTAAACGCGGTAAATGTGTTGCTGCCGGTGAGTTTTACACCGTCACCCGTCCTGAAACTATCGCCAAGGTATCCCGCCGGAGCAACACCAACAATGTCGATGTCGTTTGCGACAAAGGTATTGCCGCCCGCCAGATGAACGCCGTCCGAACCTGAGCCTTTGATAACCATTTCATTAGCGTTCAAAGTGCTGCCTGTAATCACAACACCTTTCTTACTGTCTTCAAACGGTGTGATTGGTCCAACGACGTCGAAGTCACCTTTGATCTGAAGCTTTCCGTGGCCTTGGTTCATGGAAGACGCTGTCAGCGTCGAATTCAAAATATTCACGGCACCGTCTTGCCGGCTTGCGTCGCCGCTTTTAGCGCTCAAGCGGTTGTCATTGCCTGCCGTTTTACTACCGATCATGAAAATTTTGCGCTCGGTGGACAATTCAACGGCGCCATTTTTAGACGCAATGTTTGAATTGGCGACAGTGATCGAGTCGTTGGCGCTAACCTCAATATTTTGCTCAGCGATCAGGTTGCCTTCGATACGCGTGGTGCCCTGGCTGCTCAGCTTGATAGTACCGTCTGACTCAACCTGTTCGTTGACGAACAACCGCTTGCCAGACAGGTTGACCGAACCTTTCAGGTCGCCTTGACAGTGCCGTAAGTACTGACAACGCCTTGGGCTGCACTGAGGGTGATTGCGTTGGCGGTCAAGGTGCCGGTATTGCTCACTTTTGTGCCGGTTGCCGTACCGTCTACCGTGATATCCAGCAGCGGGTTAGCTGTGGGCAATTTCAGGGTAAAGGTATCGGCCGACACCATCTGGATCGAGCCGCCCGGCACATTGATAGTACCGGTGTTTTGAATATCCCCAGCCCCTGCCAAAACCACGTAACCACCGGAGCCCGCAGTAATCGTGCCGGCGTTGCTGATAGTGCCGGCGCCGGCCGCCGTAAAGTGGTAATTGCCATTCATGAAATCATGTTGATCAAGGTGACTGGCACTGCTGACCAGAGAGCCGATATTTACGTTTGCCCCTTGGCCAAAAAGCACACCATTAGGGTTCACCAGGAACAGCGTGCCATTTGAAGTCAGGTTGCCGTGGATCTGGCTGGCCGGACCGGAAATCTGGTTCAGCGTTGCACCACCTCCAGGGACCTGAAAGTTCACTGAGTTGCCGCTGGCAATATCAAACGACCCCCAACCAATTACCGCATTATGAGTGCTTTGGTTAATGTTCATGGTGCCGCCGGAGGCATTGATGCTGGCCTGCCCTTGCGTCACTACACCGGCGGTAGGCAAACCTTCGGCCATCGCGATGGAAGGCAATGAGGCTTGAAGGCTCGCAGCCGCCAAAAGGCTGAATGTGGTGGGGCATATACGTCGCGACGGCAACTCAGAGAGCACTGATTGGGGTTTGCAAGACATAAGGAGAACCTCTAAATAACTGCAGAAAACTTTCCCTGTCAAACATAACTTTTACGCACTGCTTCCTTGTCGTGTGAAGCCAGCTTGATGGGAAATTAGTTTGCAAACAATTGAAGAGATCCAATATCACAACTATTCACACTGCGCGGTATTTTTATAAACACCCACCCGTTTACGGGGCCCTACGGCTACGCTCTGTGCCCAGGCACAATACCCGCTCCAATTCTTTGATATAAAAACACGGTGTTTTCGGGTCCAGGTCTAACTTATAAAACGTCAACCGCGAGGCGTAACTGGACAGATAAGCATAATTAAACGCTATATCACGATCACGTACCGACAGGCTTCTAAGCAATTCATTGCCCCCTACCGGCTTGGTCAAAAAACGTGCGCTGCCAAAAAAATTATTAACCAATTCGAACGAAAATTTTTGGCTGTCACTATTAATTTGCTCAAAATCATGAATTTGGTTGTCGTGAGACTGAAGCCTGATCAGCACGGGAAAGGCTTCACCGCTGCTCATGATCATGGCGCCGGTAGTGAAATAGGCTCCCTCAAGCACATCGTTACGGGATGCGGATGAATACACAAAATGCAAGGTCGTGAGCAACCCAATGCCCACCAGTAGCCCAATAGTACGCTTATTCACTTCAGGCACCTGTCTAGTTGCTCATCCGTCAAGGTAGCTAACTTTGACGTGTGCACTGAAATAAACTCTACCGTGCTGCCACTGATACAAAGGATTTCGTAGAAGCTATGCATCGTATTGAAAATTACCGTACCGGGGGCTTCCAATAAACTCTCTATGCGCGTTAGCACAGGCGCCATGCTGCTCTGTAGCCTCTCGACTTCTGGCGTGTTGGCCCCGGTATACCAAACCGTCAATAAGCCTTGCGTGTCCGTTTTTTTTACAAAATCCGGTTGCAACCAAAGGCTCCAATCGATCCGCCATAGAAAGCTGGTGGCTAATATGAGCGCAACTCCCATCAACGTTTTCTCAGCGCCAATTCGGGCTGTGAGCCATGAGAACCGACCTTGGGGCACCTCTAGGCTGAATGTATTGCTCAATGGCATGGCGTTGAGTTCGCTGCCGTCGCTGGGCTGCCCAGGCGCAACCAGAAACTCGGAGTTGAACTGATAACCTCTGCGAGGAACAGTCTGAATAATTGCACGATGCTCTTCGTCCGCCAGTAACTCCCGAATCGTTGAAATCGCTTGGTTCAGGCTGTTCTGCCCAACGATGCGATCAGGCCAGGCAAAAGCGAATATCTCATCACGGCTGACGATGCTGTCGGCCCTGTCAATCAGAATTTCCAGAATCCGACTGGAGCTATACCCCAGTTCGACTTTACGTTGGTTGCCGTACTCATGAATAATCAGAGTGTTATGTGATGGCAAAAACACGACAGTGCGTACACCGACAGCACACTGGATCACGACCTTTTTAACTTCTGCTTGCGCAGCTTTATCACTCGACACCGACTCATTCGATGATTGCATTATTTCTTTCCTTGCGACGATGATTGTTACGTTGCCGCACTAACTTCTTGCTTTAGATCACTCGATTCATATCAGGATGAACCAATGAAAAATAACCGTTGACCAGTTCTTCGGCCGCCAGGTCTTTGGAGTAGAACCATCCTTGTCCGGTCAACGCCCCTAAAGCGAGAAGTCGTTTTACCTGCGCAGACGTCTCAATACCCTCGACAATGACTTTGAGATTCAGGTGCCAGGCCATATCCAACAAATGGACCAGCACCATATTCGCCGGGCCATCATCTTTTCTCGTCACAAAAGAACGGTCGATTTTAATAATGTCCAAGGGCAAGCAGTCCAGATAAGATAAGTTCGAATAGCCCGTGCCGAAATCATCCAGGGCAATTTTGTGGCCGAGTGCTCGCAGTCGATCCAACTGCACAGTGGCAGCTTGTTTATCCAGCATGACCCCCTCGGTCACCTCAAATACAATGCGCGAAGCAGGTATTCTGTACTGAGCCAAGAGTTGCTCGATATAGCCGGCGAAGGTGGAATCGAGCACATCCTGCGCCGACAAGTTGATGCTGACGTAAAAACGATCACAGGCCCAAATCAAGCGAGAATAATCTTCGATAACGCGCTGGCAAACCCAACGGGTCGTCAATGGCATAAGCCCGGACCGCTCGATCAAGGGGATAAACAGTGCCGGGCTGACTACTTGACCTTTATGTGTCCAACGCAGTAATGCTTCGGCACCTGTCCACATACCGGTTTTCATGTCCACCATTGGTTGATAGCGTATGTCCAATTCGCCATTGACTATGGCCCTGCGGAATTTTGCCTCCAGCGAAAAGTAGAAGGCATAAGCCGAGCAAGAAACCTTAAAAACCGCCAATATGGAAAACAGGCCTGCCGCCCAAACAAACAGCAGAATACAGTATTCGATAAACGCATAGGTTTTGGCTAATAACGTAGGCCAGTGCGCTGGAGTGATGGCGTCGTAATTGCCCAGGGCACTCAACTCATTAAGCACTTCTGGGTCATAAGCAGAGAAATTCCCATTACCCAAATCGATAATATCGCGCATATTTTCGGCCACGTACATCGCAGCCAAATGCTCCGCCGCGTACAGCGCAGCCCAGGCCATCAACAACGCTGATATCAGCCAGAGTACGCCATAGGCGCCGGTTATTTTAAACTGACTAGACAACGTGTGTCGGGAAGGAGCATTAGATTCACTTGCCAATGGGCACTCAATAGAATGCCCATTATTAAAAACGCGTTTGAGTACTTTCACGTATCAACCTGCTGGGAATGGACCCATCTCGAATAACTAAGCCAGATATGACTCATTCTGGCGTGCGGCCCTATGAAGTCAGCAACATCTCTTCATGACCGCCTAAGAATGGAATGATCTGTCTACTGCCTGATTGGGAGGGCGAGAATAAAGCAGATCGGGCTGAGGACTGGGTGACGAGTGGTGAATTCATAACTATTCACCACTTTACTCGATGTTGAACGCGTGTGGAGCATGCCCCGACACCTGCGAAGGCCAGTGCAATTATGTGACTTAGGCTAAAATTTAAATCAAGCGTTTGCACATTAATCATAGGCCAGTGTCACACTCACTAACGCGTTGGCCTCTCCTGAGGTTATGGAGGTATTGGTTTTTACATATTGCGGAATCAGGACAAACGAGGGATTTGCACTTATCGTTGTATTACTTTTTATCTGCCACTGGGCTGACGAGGTAGCGTCTACAAAGCTTGAGCTAGGTCCGTATGTTACCAATGAGCCATCTTGCTTTACAAACTGGACACCTACTCCAGTGGCTGGGTTACCTGTTTGCGTCAGGCTCAGCGTTGGAGAGCTGTTACCGGGATCGTTCTCATCTGTCATCGTCACATAAATCCCCATATTTGGATCAGTGCACTGAAGATTTACCGTGACGGGAGTTCCCGCGACTGCATCACCTACGGCATCGAAACGACTAGCAGAGATAACCCCCATACTGACAACGGAGGGGGAGGCACTTACTTCACATCCCGTTGCGGTATATTCGACAGAGAATGCTCCCATAGAGGTCCGCGGGCTGTCATGACCAAAGAAACCATCCAACCGAGGAGTTCCAACATATAGTTCAGGAACATTCATCTGTCCTGCCGGAATATTATCAGCGATAGAAATAAATTTAACGTTATAAGAAAACCTTACGCTCCCTTGGGCGCAGCCATTGTGCAGCCCCCCCACACCAGTGCCATCTCCCTGCATTGGTACAATGCCAGAATCAGGAGAGCAAAATAATCCGGAGCCTGTCGCTCGAACATTCATTACAAAACCGATGTAGTCATTTAACCCATAAACAGAATATTGCTGCCCTCCTTCATAGTAGCTCAGACTTGTCAGCCGCGAGGTATCCATAGACATGCCTGTCTCTCCCCATGCGCCGTTATTCCCCACGCGCAGCGAAGTATTAACCCAACTTGTTAACGCTTGACCTATTATTGAACCACTGGAAACTTTCTGAATAGTAATCGGTAAAGTATTCAACGTTGTAGAAAAAAGATCAGCAAAGGCGTTGCCCGCTACAGGCATAAGAAGCAGCACAGAGAGGCTAACAGTTCCAAGCTTTTTCAAAACGCTCACAATAGTCATAATTACTGATACTCCAAAAGAAAGTTCGCAGTCGCGTTGGCCACCCCAGCATCCACTACGTCCACCGCACGATATTGCGCATAAAATACTAAATTATTGGACGTACTCGGTTTAATAACAATGGCCGTGGCCATTTTTGTATTAATGGGCAGCCTGGCATTGTTAGCATCCAAAATTTCAATCGCCAGCCCTGGGGCGGTATCAGGCTCCTGAGTAAGCTCAAGAAGTTCTGAATTTTCAGAGTTTGCAGCGCCCTGAAAAGTCACTTTCACTCCGCTCGCCAAAACACCACAATTCTCGAGTTTTATAACAAACTGAGTTTTTCCAAACGCAACGTCATTGGCATAAAACTGTTTAAGTGCGATATCCCCCATCGCTACCGTCATATTTTGCGAGTCGGCCGACACCACACAGCCGTTATCGGCAATTGCACCTTGAACACTCAGCAGAAGGTCATAAGCAGACGCATGTTGACAAAACAACCACCCACTCAACGCACACAGATAGCGCCAGCTCATTACACACACTCCGCGGCTAACTTGCTGATTTTTTTGAATTCGCTGTCATCGTCTAATTGATAGTCGACTGTGCACTGCCCGTCCGCCCCTGCTTTCCACTGCACTTTCAACTGCCCTTTCAATGCAAGTCCCGAAAGGAATACCTGGCCGTCGTTACCCACGATATTGTCGTTTGCATTGCCGGCCTGAATCACACTGGCACCAAAGGGAACCGGCCGCCCCTTGTGGGTAATACTCATCAATGCGCGCACGCCAACACGCACGTCAAAGTCTGCACGTACCAGGGCACCTCGGGTCGGTACAACATAGGCCACAGGGTTATCCAGCTCGATGTTATTGGCCAGGGTGCCGGTTTCCAGCGCGACGCGATTTTCGCGATAGTTGGAAGCAGATGGCACCACCGCGTACCCGTACCGGTCAGTTGTGATGCCAACACCACTGGAAACCCTAACGTCCTTGGCGCGCGGAGCTTTAACCAAAATATTGGTTTCACCCAGCGGCTGACCGAAGGTGACACCGTCTTCATGGGCTACGATCCCGCCGCTAACCCCGTAGTTAAGACGACTGCTTTGCCCACTGTAGCTGTAACCCATATTGGCGTTACCGGTGCCACCGCGGTATTGGGCAGAAACGTTACTGCTGGCCAGATGGTTGCTATCGCTGTAGCTCTGCTGAGCACTGTAGTTCAGGTTATTATTTTCCAGGGCTGTGCCCGATACGCCGGCGTTGTAACGGCTATACCCCTTATCATCGACTGTCTGGCCATAGGTGGCATACAGGGAGGAACGCGTCCCTTTACCGGACGTCAACCAACTTCCCAACGGTATGGAGACATTCAGCGCAAATACCTGATCCGCCTTTTGAATCCAGGCACCTTTGTTGTAGCTATAAGAGAAGGTGTAGTTAACCCCTTTGAGGCTGGTTTGATAGCCCGCCTGGAAGAGATCAGTCATTTCCGGTGTATTCCAATACGTTTGGCGACTGCCACTCACATACATCGAGCCCAGGCTTCCCAGTGGCTGGGATATATTGAGCTGAGCATTGGTGCGCTTGGGATAACGCAAGTTGTAATAGTCGGAAAACACCGGAGCCTCATAGACCTCGCCGTCCTGTGCGAGAAAGGTAGGCCGACGCTCCATCAATTTGCTGGCCGTATCGGTGAAGTTATAAAACCCTCGCGTGGAATATTGATAACCCGCCAGCTTGAAATTTGTACCACTGCTCACAACCGTTTTGGCGTATAGCATCCGCAGTGAATATCCAGAATGCTCACTGTCGTCGGCCAGGATACTGTTGGCTGCGGTAATATCCAGCGAAGCGGCTCCCCAATATCCCAGGTTTTGTCCGACGCCTATCGAGTACGCTTGGTATCGTTGGGCATTTTGCATCCCCCCGTAAATAGTCATGCCTGAAGACAAACCATAGCCCATTGTGCCCTGGAGGATGGTGGGGCTTGTTTGGTAATTCGTGTTTCGCAGTGTGCCGGCAACCAGATCATATTTAAGACGGCCTTCGCGCTGTAATATAGGCAGCGAGGCAAATGGCACGCTGTATCGATTGACTCGGCCATCAGCCTCCACCACGCTCACTTGCAGATCGCCATTAGAGGCCGTCGGATAAATATCAGTGATCGCAAAAGGCCCTGCTGCGACGTACGTTTGATAAATAACGTTGCCACCCTGTCGGATGATCACCTCGGCATTGCTGTTGGCAATACCACGAACAACAGGGGCAAACCCTCTCTCACTGTCCGCCAACATATTGTCGTCGGAAGAAAGCTGGGCCCCTCGAAAGCTGAAGCTATTAAAAATGGTGCTCGAGGTTGAAGTGTCACCCAGCAGCACACTGCTTTTAATGCTCGGCAGCGCTCGCAGTGCATAGCTGTTAAGGGTTTTCCAACTGGCGCCTTGACCATTGTTATAACGGTTGCCATTACTGACTGTAGAATTGTTTCTCAAGCGCCAGGCCCCCAGATTGAATCCGCTGTCCAGATTCAAAAAATAGCTGTCGCCACTTTTTATTTTGCTGCCTTCGGTGCGAGCACCGGTGAAGTTGTAGTTGAGCAAAAACGCGTTGAGACCGCTGTCCCAACTCTCGACGGCTACAAGACCTCGGGCTTGTTTATTCAGCACGGCCTGAGGAAGACTCACATCCAACCTTAGCTGTTCCAGCGTCAACACTGTTTTGGCGCTGGGAATCAAAGAGTCCAAGGGCACACACGCCCCCGGCAATACGTCAGCTAACCCAGGTACCGCAGCAGGGTTAATATTGAAGTTGCCGATGTCCTGCGCGGTAAAGCAGGGCGTCAGTGCCCCCGACAGATGGCCCGGTGCGGTGACGGCTTCAAATAACACATCCCGGGAATCAAAAAATGCCCCGTTCAGATAAAGGTCAAGTCGGTACAAACCGGGAGACGCAAGATCAGAGGTTTCAAACCTTGATAAATCTGCAACATTGGACGGCGTTTTCGACAGAAAGGCAGGGTCAAAATAATCACCGGCATAGGCCAAGTTTCCATACAGTGAAGCAGTCAGGCACATATAAAACTTGGCATACTGAAAATAAAATCGGTGTCCGGCGTTATACACAACAACCTGATCCGTAGTGTCACGACGGGGACAATATTGCATTTTGCACTCCATGTTTAATATTATCCATCCGAGCATCGAGATTGAAAATCTCTCATAATCGGGCCTCGCCTTTTTAGATGGCTGCGCGCCAAAGACGGAACATTTTACAGAAGAATACTTATTCGCCATCATCCTTGACGGCGATTACAACGATGTAAAATCAGCCACAACTACATCTCGACTTTCAGAAAGATAGTGACGTCACTTACCGCTGATTTATTTTATTTTTACTACGGCGCCATAATCATTTAAATAGGAATAGGCCAACTCACCATTTGTCCCTTTTTGCACGTCAACACGCTCTTCAGAGAAAGGTGCAACCATGATGCTTTTAAGCTCATGGGCGCCGATGGAAATGTTGGTTAAGTTAATAAAATAGGGCGTTGGATTTTTAAACACGACCTTATCCGCGGCTCGCTCAGCTTCAATACGCAGCGCTGCATCACGGGACCCGTTCACCAGCGCTGCCGGGCGGTAAAATAATTTTATGCGACTGACCACCGCCAGCTGCAAAGTGCTTTGGCCCTTTTGCATGGCCACCTTGCTCTTTGAAGGAATCGACTTCACATTCACCAGGAACAGGGTTTCTCGGTCTTCGGCCAGTGCCGCGCCTGTATACATCAGGCGCAGGGTATTTTCGGATTTTCTTTTGATTTTGAATAACGGCGGAGTCATCAAGAAATCTGCCGCGATCTTGCCGTCGGGCGTCTCGATCCAGGATTGAATCAAATAGGCATTGTCAGCGTCTGTATTACTGACCGACATAGAGACTTCAGCTCGGTCGGAGGGGTAAATAACCCGTGTTGTTCCAACGCCTACGCCGCCCGCATACGTAGCCGTAGAAACAGCACACGACAATAAGAACACCCACGCGCCTAATCGCTTCTTATAAGCACAGACAATACTCAAGACTTACTCCTTGTTCAGTTTCGAATCACTTACTGATAAATCAGCGTAAAATCAGCATAGGCGTTGACAGCACCAGGCGTGATAAACAGTTGGGTCATTCTGTATTTGGCTGAGAATCGCAGAGTATTCACGCCATTATTCAGAGAAACAAAATGAGCAGGCGGAATATTAATGGGTTGTAATTGATTGCGCTCATCAAATATCGCGACCCCGACACCTTCCGCCGCACCAGGGCCAGGCGTAACAGCAAGCACCTGTAAATCCTGAGTGTCTACAACCCCTGTGAATGCAACAGCAACGGATTCACTGACGTTACTGGAACATCCATCCAACTGAATACTAAATGGAACCGCCGCGGCATCGCTGCCGACGCCTGAAAATTGGTTACTTCTCACATCGCCCAACTGCACAATTTTGTCGGTATTACTCAGGCTGACCAGGCAGCCGCCATTCAATACCTGCGCAACCACTGTTACTCGCCCACCAGGAAAAAGGGCATGGACATGCGGCGCAATCACCTCATCGGGTTTAGCGACTGATGCGCGGGCGCTCGAATAAACCGACAGCTGAATAAACCCAAGAAAGATGGCTCCCCATACAGAACACCTGCGGACATTCAAGTTCGCGCACTCCTTGCTTCAACGATAGGTGCCGAGTTACAAAATGCCGCTCGGGACACTTTATAACTCGAAGTATTCACTATTAGAAATAGTTCATATTAAAGTTAACAATCGCACTGGCATCGCCCGGCGTTACACCGCCTGCCGCGACCAGCGAGACAAAACCAACTTGAAACATCAGTGTGTTCTTGCCCGGAATCAAATTAGTTGCCGCGCTCTTAGTTGTATTGTCAGCCACAACAGGGTTACCACTGGAATCAAAGATCTGCAAAGCAACACCATTTGAAGAGCCTGGCCCCTCACCGGCAACGATCGCTGTTTTATCAGCCACCAGGCCATTCGTATTAGTGGTATCAATAGTGGCATCGAAACTGACGGCTGCCTGGGCGGAAACAGTCGGGTTACAATCTTCCAGCACGATACTGAATGGAACGCGTGCTGCGGACTGTGTACCTATGCCCAAGTCGATTGCAGCCGTTCGAATCTGCCCCATTTCTACTGTAATACTGGTCGTGTTCACAGCACAAGCAGCATCCACCACCCTGCCATTGAATTGAATCTGCCCACCGACAACTTCTGTTGGAGAAGTAGTACTAGTCGCAGCCGTCGCCCCCCCACAGGACAATGCAAATGCAACGCCACAAAGAGCCAGAACTGTCTTATTCATTACATTACTTCCATTGATTTGTAGGCTGCAGTCGCGTCTTTAACGTCCAGCATGCCGGCATTGCTGGAACATTGAGTGCAACACATCCATTACGTACGTTAAGGGTTGCTCAGAGCCCCCCAGCCATCGGTTCACTGCATCCATTCCGACCGCCTCAAACTGACAGCGAAGGCCATCACGCACAAATCAATCAGGGTGATTTCACAAGAATTCATTGAGGGTACGACCCACTTTCAAAGGGGGTCGACGTTACCGCCAGCGCGGGTGTGAGCGATATGAAAGAACTAGCCACACATGCCCACCAGGGCACGTGTGGATGTTCAGAGGGGGATCATCACAGCCAGGCTCAGTGTTCGGCACCAAAACAACGGAGCGCTTCCAGCTCTTTCAAATAAAAACACTGGCTGCCGGTACGCGCCGCTATTTTATAAAAGCTCAGCCTGGAAAATTCATTGGAATAATAAGCGTAGTTAAAAGCAATGTCCCGATCCACGCTAATGGTATCTTTAATCCACTCACCGCCGCGTTCTTGGTTGGTCACATAACGGGCGCCCCCCAAAAAACTGCCTACTTGAGTGAGGGAAAAGTCCTGACTTTTTTTATTGATTTCTTCAAAGTCATGTAACTTGTAGCCATGAGACTGTAAGCGCAGACTGGTGTCATAGACCGCGCCACCACTCATAATCAATATGCCTGACGCAAAGAATGTGCCTTGCAACATTTGTCTGTTTGACTGCGCCGAATAGGCGATATGCAAAAACACTAATACACTAGCGACCGCACACAAGGTGATTGTCCAGCGAGCATTGGGTGCTTTCAATTGATGCACCTATTCAGTTGTTCATCCGTCAATTGGGAGAGCCTTGACTTATGAACGGTAATAAACTGCACTGACTTGCCTTGGTCAATGCACACAATTTCATAAAACCCATGCATTTTATTGAAGATAACGGTTTCTGGGTTCTTGACGAAGGTGAGCAGACGATCGCGTAACGGCTGCACATCGGTCTGCAATTGGAGCAGTTCTTGTGGGCTTTCCGATATGTACTGAACGTCCAGCTCACCCAGTGTTTCACTGGCGCTGTACATGCCCTGCTGCAACCACAACGACCAGTCGATACGCCAGGCCAACGTCACCGCCAACACCACGACTAACGCTGCAAGCAGGTGGTTGGTAAACCGTGAAAGGCGGTGGAACGAATAGGACACTTGGGTTTGTTCAGGCAGCACTGCGTCATCAGCACTGTCCGTCATTACGCCGCATGCCTGCTCAGCGCCTTTGCTAGCGCTGAACTCATCGCGATCTTCGTCCAGATGAGCCGAGTTGAAACGATACCCGCGTCGGGGAACGGTCTGAATGATGGTCCGTTGCTCATCATCACCCAGCAGTTCGCGGATATTGGAGATTGCCTGGTTAAGGCTGTTTTGCCCAACCACCCTGCCCGGCCATCCAAAGGCGAACATCTCCTCACGATCGACGATCAGGTCCGCCCGGGAAATCAACAATTCAAGGAGCCTGCTTGAGCTGTAGCTCAACTCAAGTCGGGTGATAGTGCGTCCATCACTTACCAGCAAAAGATGCTGGCTGGGGGTAAATTGCGCATAGCGCGAAGTGTCATGAAGTTTGAGTGTCACCTGCTGATGCCCCACCGACGGTGGAGTATTGCTACCAGCGCTTTCAATGGGTTGCATTACCGTTATTACCCCGCACCCGCCTACGACATCCTGGATAGATTGCGAATACACCTAGGCAACCGGCGGCACGCTTAATGAGCGAGAGTATAGACAATTTTAGACACATTCAAACGGGCCGGACGCCCGATATTTCTGACTACTGGTAGTTGATCGTAAAGGTCACGGTGGCATTCGCCGGACCGCTTTGCGCCACTGCGTTGGCTTGTTTGATGTAACGCGCCTTGAGACGGATAAGATAACTCCCTCCTTCGTTCGACTGCAGTGAGAGACCACTGTCAAGCGAGGTGGACAGCTTGATCGGTTGAGCATTCTCTTGAGCGATTTGCACGCCAATGCCTTGCGCAGCTTTCACGGCACCCTGCAGGCCAGGCGTGAGACTCAAGATCCCCTCTTCATTGGACACAGCCGGTTGGGTGGGGTCGATTCTGAACGCCACTTTGTTGGGGTTTAACACCACACCAGGTTCACCACCCACCGCACCTGCCGAGTAATAGCCGTGAAATCCCGGACACTGATTGAGTGCGATGCCAAAGTCCTGCCACGGGGTGTAGCCGAGGTGCTCGAACTCACTGATTGGATGCCTTCCCAGATTGACCTGAACATGGGGCGTCCGGCAGGTTTGTGACGCGACTCTGAGCAGGCCAGAGAGTCGCACTTTGCGCACCGGCAGCTGCTGCCCCCGGATGTCATAGCCGATAAGCACAGTGGGCAATGTTGCACTAGAAATAGCCCCCGCTTCTACGTTGGCGCTGACTTTTATAAACGACAGCGTGAATTTATCCAGACCCTGATTGCGCAAAACACACCCTTCCGATCCAGGGCAGTTGGCGCTCCTTGCGATGGATGGGAAGGGGCGATTATCTGCGTCCAGAATTTGCACGCCGATACCTGCAAGATTGGTCGGGTAAACGCTGCCCCCCGCGCGCGTTTGATAGCCGGGAATCGCTGCAGCGGGGGTCTCCACGCTACGCCTGACACTGATGTCATCTACCCCCGGGGCGCAGCGAATCGCGGGATTGCCTGCAAGATTGAACACTTGCCGGTAGACCTCGGTTCCCACTGCAATGTCGCGCCCAACGGTAATCTGAACGGCACGCAACGCCAGGGTCGATTGGATCAACCCGCTCCTCTCCACCAATTCACAAGAGGCCATGGCGGTGCCGGACGCCAGTGCAACGCCCCATGCCAATGCATATTGAATACCGATAGGGGTGAACATGTTCCCTCTCCTCAGGCCAGAACGGATTAGTGTTGGATGGGTGTACATACGCCGTCTTGTGACTGTAAACCTCGCCCTTTGTCGTCTGACGCCGGGAGCATCAGCAGGCACTGCTGACTGGCCTGCCGCCCCCAACTGACCCGTACCTGATCCACGCCTTCTGGCACCCGCGCATAGAGCTGCCCGCCCTGGCCAACCATGCCCAATGGCTGTCCAGCGGGAAGGCTCACGTTCGCACCGAAAGGCAGAGGGCTGCCATCGACCAAATGCACGTTAAGTAACAGCGCCCTGCCCGTGTTGGTCGCGAAATCAACCGCCAACACGGCGCCAGCGGTTGGCGCAACTTTGCGGCTGGACTCAGCCAAATCAACCCCCCTGGATGCACCGCGAGGGTCGATGCCCACTTCGTTGAGTTCATAAGGACGCAGGTAAGGCACCACCGCATTACCCTGCCCATCCAGCCTGACTCCCGGGTAGCCCAGGACTTCTGCACCCTGCGCCCCAGTTGCACTGACCACTGCGATGGTGTCGCTACGAAACGGGCTGAGCGTAATCCCCTTCGGGTGGGCTACCAGGCTGCCACCCATGCTCAGCCCCAGAGCGGCGTAACCGTCACCCTGACTCAACGATCCGCTCATAGCAGTTTTTGTCCCTTGGTACTGGCCATTCCATGAAGTACCCGTCGCACCGCTTGCACCGTCACGTTGGACACCCACACTGTAACTGTATTGATTATTCTCTCCGGCACTGCTGCTCAGGTATAAGTCTTCGCTGAGTTTGCCTTGTGCATCGCGCCCCAAGCGCGCCGACAACTGGGAATAACCGCGCTTTGCGCCGAACTCCAAGGGAAAATTGACAGTCAGCAGGTAGCTGGTGTCCATCGGCCCCAATGCCAGGCGACTACGGTTGGCATTTAGACTCAGGCCCACACGTCCCACCTGGGTGCTGTAGCTGAGCTGATACTGCAAGTCATTCCCGGCAGCGTTCCAGTAGCGCTGGGAAGACGCACTGACACCCAGTTGCCCCCAGTTTCCAACACGCTGATTGGCGCTCAGAATCACGCGATTGCTCACAAGCGAAAGTCCAGAGCCACCGGACAGAGCACTCTGTTGAAGCTCTAGGCGCTGCGCGGCATCGTTCAGGTCCCGTGCGCCCGTCGCCGAGTACCAATAAGACGCCGCAGTGAAATAGCTACCGGTGGCGAGCATATTTTTGCTGTACAGCAGGCGCAAGGTCCTGCCGTCCTCTGTACCACTGGAAAATCGGGTTTTTGAGTGCGTAAGGTCTACCGCCAGTGCCCCCACCGGCGTATTCATGGCTACCCCAGCCAATAATGCATTGTACGAGTCGCTGACTTGTAAGCCGCCTTCGCCCGTAAACAGGTTGTTCAGGCCATGTTGAAAGGTGGCCTGGACGAAGCTAGGCGGATGATCAAGGTACTGGTTACGCAATTGCCCCGCCGTCAGGCTGTAACGCGAAACGCCGGGGCGCAGCAACTGGCTGACTGACGCGTAGGGTACGGTAAAGCGTTGCTCGCTGCCGTCGGCTTCAATGACGGTTACGTTCAGATCACTGCCATATCCACTGGCGTAAAGATCATCGATCACAAACGCGCCAGGCGCCACCAGGGTCTCCAGCAAAACGTTGCCTCCCTGGCGCACGACTACTCGGGCGCTGGTGCGGGCAATACCACGAATCACTGGCGCATACCCGCGCAACGATTGCGGCAGCATTCGATCGTCCGTGGCTATTTGCGCTCCCCGATAGATCACGCTGTCAAATATCTCGCCCGTGGTATTGGCTTCGCCCAGGGTTAGTTGGCTTTTAAGTGCCACCAAATCACGCTGCAGATAAGTGCTCAGGTCCTGATACGTTGACCCGCTCGAGGGCTGCCAACTTACTGAGCCGTTATGGCGGGCACGCCAATTGCCAAGGTTCAATCCGGCATCAAAGTTGAGGTAAGCCGAGTCCTCGGCGTCGCCCTTGAGGTTGCGAGTGGCGTTGAGGCTATAGCCAAACGTCGCCGCGGTCGCGCCACGACTCCACAACTCAGGGTTGACATACCCTCTGGCGTCACGGCGCATCGCCACCTGAGGAACATAAACACGTAAAGCCAAGGCCTGCGAGTCGAATGCCACGCTGCTGCCGTTGACGGTATCCGGCAATACCAGGCACGTTGGGTGGTCTGATAAGGCTCCACTTAGCGCGTGCGAATCGACCCCCAATTCATCCAGCAGCACCGTTGTGAAACAGGGCACTACATCGCTCCCCAGCGCGGAAAAAAGAATGCTTTTTCGGCCAATGGACTGATCGTTGACGAACACGTCCACCCGGTACGCTCCCGGTAAAACGACACTTCCCTTTTCAAAAGGCGTCAGATCCAAATGCTCCGAACCCTCAGGCAGGAACGCACTGTTAAAACGTACTTCAGCTGCCTGGGCCCCCTGCAAAGGCTGAATGACCGCCGTGAACATCCAGACAACGATCGGCCTGGGCAAACGTGAGGCACTCAGATACCGAGCTAATTCGGCCCAGGAATAAAAAAGGATCTTCATGGATTACTCGTCTGCGCTGTACGCGCCAATAGCGTCTAAGGCGCCAGTGGCCGTTTGATCACCACATCTGCGCCATAATCATTGATAGCGCTGAGTTCCACTTGGGCCTGAGGCCCTGGCAAATGCTTTAGCGCAGGCAAGACAAAAGCTTGGGTAGCCTCCGGCGCAATCATTTCGCTGCCCCCCGCAAACCGTTGTTCACCGTCCACTAACACCACGCTGGTCACGGTTATATGAAAACCAGTCGGGTTATGCCCCACCAATGCAATACCACCTGCCTGGCGAGCAACCCGCCATTGAACTCGCTCAATGGCGTCCGATGCGTCACCCGTTAGCGTTTGGGGCCGGTAGAAAATCTTGATTCGCGAACGGAAGGCCATCTGCAATATGTTGACCGGTGTACCGGTCTCTGGTGGGGTGGCGGGCACTTCAAGCAGGTTGAAGTAATAAACCGACTCTTTATCCTGTGGCACGCTCGCGCCGGTGAACATCATCCTCACGCTCTGACCTTTATTGGGGTCCATACGAAAAACAGGAGGGGATAACACAAAAGGCGCGGTTGAATGGGTTGGACTTGACGCCGGGTCGCCGCTGTCAACCCAGGTTTGCACTAATACCGGCAACTCACCGTTATTTTTCAGCGTCACGGTAATTTCTGTTTCGTGTGCGGGGTAGATCAGACGCGTGCCGCTAATCACAACACTGGCCATTGCTTGGCAACAGGCCATTAACATCATTGCTGCCACTACACCTTGGCGTATCAACGTGAAGTAAGCCATAAAGTCCCTTGTCTGGCTGCCCGGCTCCTCCCGCTATTGTCTTGATGGGCAAAGATAACGAGAGAAGCCAGGACGCTATTGCTTATTGGTAGTTGATGGAATACATCACGGCACCCGCGAACGTACCCGCTGTTGGCGCTGCATTGGTCGTCACATATTGAACGGTATAGGCCATTGAGGCATTGCCACTTGCAATTGGCGTGAGGCCCGATGTCAGCTGATTGGAACTGCCAATGGCCACTTGAACATTGTTGGAATCGTTGATTTGCAGCGCGATACCCGTTGCAGCACTAGAGCCGGGCGCAGTGTTAGCCACTGTACCGTTCACAGTAACACCCGGGCCGCCTTGAAAAAAAACAGACGCATTCGACGCCGTTCCTGCACAAGCAGTCAGCGCAAAATTAAGTGCAGTACTCCCTTTGGTCAGGCCCACTGCATTCATCCCTGCGGTCGAGACCGTCGGCAAAATAACACTAGGTGACGAACCATTGTTATTAACATTAATGGTGCACGTTTCAGCAGTAATTGCACCCGTAAAATTGATAGTGCCGTCACTGGCAGCGGCATTAGCGAACTGAACAGACGATGCAACCATCAACAACGATACAGCGATTATTTGACGTTTCATTTTAAGAACTTCCTTGGTTAAACTTAAAAATCAGGTGCAGCACAACATAAAGAGCCCTTCGCACTTCCTATTGCGCGACACAATCAGTCAATCATGTTATACGACATTCGAACAACTCAAAAAACAACATTCACACTTCAATTCACCACCCGATCAACGCCCTCCTCCAACGCGTAGGGTATAACCTCCATCTCTTAAAATCACTTCAAGTTACTACCCACTTCTTCATTGGTAGCTGATTGAATACGTTACATTCGTCGAAAATGGGCCGGAACCTACCGCATCGCTATTAACAACATACTGAGCGGTGTATCCCATCAGACCGCCAAAGGTGGTGGCTGGCTGATTTAACTGAGAGGGGTCTCCTATCAGAATGGGGTTCATCGAAGCATCGTATAACTTTAGCGCGACGCCCGTGGCCCCATGGACAGTGATGGTGTTTCCCAGTGTGCCGTCCGAATTGACATGCGGCCCACCTTGGAAAAATACCTTCGCCTTAGTAGCAGTACTTCCCGAACAACTTGTCAGTTTAAACGTAAAACCAGTACCCCCCTTGGTGCTGCCTTCTGCAACCATACCTGTCCGACTCACCTTGGGTAGCGCTATGTTTGATGTACTACCCACCGTATTGTTGACAGAAATGGTGCATGTCTCCGCCACCAAACTACCACCAAACAGAATTTGGCCATCACCTGCAATCGCTACAGCAGCGAAGGCAGTCTGGGCAGACATTACGAGCAGCGATACCAGGCCACCCGTCACTGCCCATGCATTGCATCTATACATCATTATTCATTCACCCCTCTACGATACGAACGGCGGCGTTTTGCCGAGTCATGTAGCCACCTCCGTTAAAGCAACCCTAGTCCCAATTCGGCGCTTCACAAATCAAGAATAATGAATCACAGCTTTTCACACATAAATCCATCTTGATGGTCTGCCAGGCCTTGAGCACGAAGGAGCGCCAGGCGATCAAATCAACTTATTGCGAACCGCTAACGCGTTTAATTGCGCCATTGACTGCAGCTGGATTTTTTCGAAAATATTGGTTTTATGAACACTGATAGAGCGACTGCCAATTTTCATTTCTTCAGCAATCTTTTGATTGGTCAATCCTGCTGCCAGGCGCTGAAACACCATCAGCTCGCGATCCGTCAGCGTTGCAATTAAGCCCGCATCACTATCAAAAGATCGCTCGCGGGTCTTTATGGGGGAATGAATAAAGTCGAAATAACCGTAACCCGAACGTATGGCTCGAAGAATAAACGCGACTCCCCCCATATCACCACACGCTTTTAGCAGTACGCTTGCCCCGGCTCGCCTGTAGCGCGCTGAAAAATGGAAGGGATTTTGTTCTGTCAGGACAATTATTTTCAACCCCCGGTCCTCCTCACGCATCTGCCTGATCAGATGGATGCCCTCGATATCGAACGCAGGAATATCCAGCACTGCAATTTCAGGGCGTTTAATTCGTGCTACTTCAACAACCTTCACCGAGCACGGCGTATTAATCAATACGCTGACAGACGCTTGCTCCAAAACAGCGGCTATCCTATCTCTCCTTTCAGAGTGCCCGCTCAGTGCAACAGCTGTAATTTCTTCCATCGTTCATTCCGCCTGTCACAGACGCTTGCCGCTGATGTCAGTCAAGCCAACTATAAAATTCACACCAGAATAATCGAAAACATGAGCGCTCAAATCTAAAAAACTCTATTTTTAGCTAAATCATGGTAAAGATGCTCGACAGCCTGACTCACGGCTTACGGCATGCTCTCGGCCGATAATTAAATTGGTTTTTCATTGTTTTTGATTTAAGTTTCAGCTCGTTCACGTGGATCATGTGCAGGCGACCACCACCACAGAGCAATGCGCATGGATATCATAAATTTGAATGTCGGTAACACCTGTCACTTGGGCTGCGAGACTAAACTGCGAGTTCTAGCCACTCGAGGTAATAGTGTTCAGTTAGGGTTCGAGGCGCCGAAAGATGTGCATATTTATCGCTCAGAACTCATATTCTCGCCAGATAAGCGAAAAGTCCAGACAGGTAAAGCACGGGCGATTCCTGATATTGGGGCACACTTCGACGCGAGTAAAAGATTAGATGATTAATCGTGCGAAACAACCGTCTGTCAGAGCACAGCTTGTCATCCGGTCGAATGCATACTTTTGATAACTCATGACGTAGACCGAGGGAACGCATACCCTGAGTGTTTAACGATCGGGCACCGTGACGTGGCGGCGAACCGAGAAACAGTGGTAGGTAGCGGGTCATTCCGTCAACCAATTCTGCGCTGGCATTGATCCTTCGCCCATACTGGCGCAGGACCTTGGCCAGTTTCTTGTCGTCATTGCTTTTGTCCTTTCGCCGAATGGCGCGCGACACCTCGTCGAAAAACGACGCGCTCAGTTTCTCCTGGCCGGTCCACTCCCAAGGGTTGTACTCGATGACTTCAAGCTGTGGCGTGGCGATTAACTCCTGCATGGCCAGATTCTTGATCGAACTCTTGCCGCTGCCTTATAGCCCCGTCAGGGTAATCACCCGGCTCTCTTGGTTTTTCCAACCGACAATCGCCGCCGCGAGGGTTTTAGCAAAAGCTGATCGCCTCAGCAGATCCCGCTCGGCAGCCTTGATCGGCCGGTCATTAGCGAAACCCAATTCATCCATCTAACATTCCTTGCGTTGTGTCATTCCCAACCGTTTAAGCTAGAGTGCCGTAAGCTGAATATATAGCCTGGCGTGCTTACTTCGCTGGCTTGGGCTCGGGCTGTTTCCTCGCGCGTGTCTTGCGCTCGCTTACCGGTGGTGAGCGCAGTTGCACTAACTGCTGCTCCAGCGTGTCGCCACGCGCCTGCTGTGCTGCGGCGTTCTGCAGTGCTTGACCCAGCGCGGCCTGCGCACCATTCTCATTTGAAGGTTTTCGAGTATCGGCTGTGTACCTCTGCCATCCCAGGGCCGGGATGGCAGGAGCAATTTCTCTAACCTGCTTCGACTGCCTTAAGGACCTTGTAGATCTCGGAAATCACCTGCCCCGTCGCCTGTTCAATCGCCCCTTCATTACGGCACAAAACCCAGCCCTGATCACCCGCCGCTCGCAAAAACGCCTGGGTACACTCGACATGCTCCTGCAGCGTATGGATCAACGTACTGCCCATCCCGCGCCGTCGTTGCGCGGCCCTCGACCATGAAATCTCGGGGTCGGTGATAACGCCCACATGCAGGTCTGGCACTCGTACGTGTCGGTCCAGGTTTAACTGCAATATGTCGGCGAACGGGACTGTCCGGCGAAACGCGGCATCTGAGGGGTACCAACGGTCTATCAGGATAATGCTGTCGGCTGGCTGTTTAGTCAGCACGTGCCGGGAAATCCAGAGCCGACTATCCGCAAAGCGCTCACACACTCTCCACTCCGAATCATCGGTAGGGTTTCTGGCGTGTGCGTTGACCAGGGCCATGGTTTCGGCCCTGTAGGGATCGCTTTTTCTCTCGCAAAGACGGATCACCTTTTTGTTGTCTGCCCGCAGTGCTTGGGTAACGGCTTCCAACAGCGTGGTTTTACCCGTGCCTTTTGGCCCATCCAGGGAAACAAATAATGGACGATTCATGCTTCACGTAATGATGGATAAGTGATGAGCACCTTAACGTAGTTTGAAGCCGATGACGCTTGTCGATGCTATGGCTCACGCAGCAAAAAAGACGTGCCCCATGCCAACGGCTCCAACCCCAGGTGCACCGCCAGGCTCTGGCCGATATCGGCAAAGCTGGCTCGCTCGCCCAACCACCCCGCCGCCACGCCTGCACCATAAGCCAGTACGGGCACATGCTCACGGGTATGGTCGCTGCCCGGGCGCGAGGGGTCGCAGCCGTGGTCGGCGCTGATGATCAACAATGTCTGCGAGTCCATCAACGCCAGTAATTCCGTCAGCCTGCGGTCGAAGGCTTCCAGCGCGGCAGCGTAGCCGGCCAGGTCTCGGCGGTGTCCGTAGAGCATGTCGAAGTCGACGAAGTTGGCAAACACCAGGCTGTTGTCAGGTGCTTCCCGGTAGGCCTTGAGCGTGGCGTCGAACAGCGCGTCGTTGCCATCGGCCTTGTACAACCGGCTGATGCCTCGGTGAGCGAAAATATCGCCAATCTTGCCCACCGCGTGCACGGTGCCGCCGGCGTCGCAGAGGCGATCAAGCAGCGTCGCTGACGGTGGCGGCACGGTGTAGTCGCGGCGATTGCCGGTGCGCCGGAACTGGCCCGCGTGCTCCCCGGTGAACGGTCGGGCAATGACCCTGCCGACCGTGTATTCATCACACAAGGTGCGCGCGATTTCACACACTCGGTACAGCGCTTCAAGGCCGAAATGGCTTTCATGGGCGGCGATCTGCATCACGCTGTCGGCCGAGGTGTAGCAAATCGGCTGCTGGCTGCGGATGTGTAATTCACCCAAATCGTCCAGCACCGTGGTGCCCGAGGCATGGCAATTGCCCAGGATGCCCGGCAACCCTGCCCGCTCGATCAGGTCGGCCAGCAGTTGGGGTGGAAAGGACTCGGTCGGCTGCTCGAAATAACCCCAGTCAAACAACACTGGCACGCCCATCATTTCCCAATGCCCGGACGGCGTGTCCTTGCCGGATGATTGCTCGCGCGCATGGCCAAAGGCGCCGATCGGTGTCGCGTCGCCCCAGTTGCCTGGCAGCGGGCCATTGCCACTGGCCGCCGCTGCGGCGCCCAATCCCAGCTGGCCCAGGTTCGGCAGGTTCAAAGGTCCCCGGCGCAATGGCCCATCGGCCTCACCACGGGCACAGGCTTCGGCGATATGGCGCAAGGTGTCGGCGCCGGTATCGCCAAACAGCGCGGCGTCGGCACTCGCGCCGATGCCCAATGAGTCCAGCACTAATACGATGGCCTTGCTCATAGGATTGCCTGGATCAATTCGCGCGCGGCCAGGCGTTCACCGCCCAGCCGATACGCTGCGCGCAAGGCGGATGCGCCCTGCCCGGCCTGCTCTTGGGTGCGCGCGTGAACCCAGCCCAGGGGCCGTTTTGCATTCACCTGTTCGCCGACGAAGGCCAACTCGCTGAAGCCCACGGACAGGTCCAGCACGTCGTCCGGATGGCTGCGTCCACCGCCCAATGTCACCACCGCCAACCCCACGGCGCGGGTGTCGATCTCGGTGACACAGCCCTCCTCCTCGGCCCACACCGGCACCGACACGACCGCCTTGGGTAAATGTTCATCGGGTTTGTCGGTAAAACCCTGCGGGCCGCCCAGCGCAACAACCATCTGCTCAAATCGCTGCAAGGCCGCGCCGCTCTGCCAGGCTTGAAGCAATTGATCACGGGCCTGAGCCTCGTCCCTCGCCAGGCCGGCCATCGTCAGTGCCTGTGTGGCCAGCGCCAACGTCACTGCCCACAGGCGTTCACTGCGCACCTCGCCTTTGAGCAAAGCGACCGCTTCAGCCACTTCCAGGGCATTGCCGGCACTGCGGGCCAGCGGCTGGTCCATGTCGGTGATCAGGGCACGGGTGTTGACTCCGGCACCGTTGGCCACCGCAACGATGCTGGCGGCGAGTGCTCGCGCCTGCTCAGGCTCAGCCATAAAGGCGCCGTTGCCAGTCTTCACATCCATGATCAATACATCGAGGCCGGCGGCGAGTTTCTTGCCGAGGATCGACGCGGTGATCAGGTCTATCGACTCCACGGAACCGGTGACATCGCGGATCACATACAAACGCTTGTCCGCGGGTGCCAGGTTGGCGGTCTGGCCGATGATCGCGCAGCCGACTTCAGCCACCACCGCGCGCAGGCGTTCGGTGCTGGGTTGGCAGTCGTAGCCGGGGATGCTTTCGAGCTTGTCCAGGGTGCCGCCGGTATGCCCCAGGCCGCGCCCGGAGATCATCGGCACGTAACAGCCACAGGCCGCCAGCAAGGGCGCGAGCAACAAGCTGATCATGTCGCCGACGCCGCCAGTGGAATGCTTGTCGACTATCGGCCCCGGCAGCTCCCACTTCAGTATTTGGCCGGAATCGCGCATTGCCTCGGTCAAGGCGATGCGTTCGCTCACGTCCATGCCCTTGATGAACACCGCCATGGCGAACGCCGCCACTTGCCCATCGCTGAGGCTACCGTCGGCAATGCCGGCGACAAACCGTTGAATGTCGATAGCGGCCAGGGCATGCCCGTCGCGCTTACGGCGAATCACTTCTTGTGGCAACCACATACTGTGCTCCTTACAGCGAAATGAAAAAGCCGACAATCGCCGCGCTCATCAGGTTCGAAAGCGTACCGCCGATCATGGCCCGCAGGCCCAGCCGCGCCAGTTCTTGACGCCTTTGCGGGGCGATACCCGTGAGGCCGCCCATTTGGATGGCAATCGAGGACAGGTTGGCAAAACCGCACAGGGCGAAGGTGACGATCACTTGGGTGTGTGCCGACAACAGCGGCACCCCGGCTGCGGCGGCCTTGTCCGCGGTCAGGTAGTTGGCCAGGTCGGCATAGGCGACGAACTCGTTGAGCACCAGTTTTTCCCCGATAAAACCGCCGGCCAGCACTGCCTCATGCCACGGCACCCCGAGCAGAAAAGCGATCGGCGCCAACACGTGCCCGAGCACCAGTTGCAAGGTCAGCTGCGGGTAGCCAAACCAGTTGCCCGCCCAACCGAGCAGCCCGTTGAACAAGGCGATCAGCGCGATAAACGAAAGCAGCATCGCGCCCACCGCCAAGGCCAGGCGCAAGCCGACCTGCGCGCCCTCGGCAGCCGCGTCGATGATATTGGTCGGCCGATTCTCGGCCTGTCCCAGCTCTTCAATCACCTCGTCGGTGCGCGCCGCTTCGGTCTCAGGCTCCATAAGCTTGGCCATCAACAACGCCCCCGGCGCCGACATGAAACATGCGGCGATCAGGTATTTGAGTTCCACCCCAAGCCCGGCGTAACCGAGCAGCACCGAACCTGCTACCGCGGCAAAACCGCCGACCATCACCGCGAACAACTCAGAGCGCGTCAGCTTGGCAATGAACGGCCGTACCACCAGCGGCACCTCCGACTGGCCGATGAAAATCGCCGACGTCACCACCATCGACTCGACGCGACTGGTGCCCAGCAACAGACGCAGGCCGCCGCCCACCAACCGGATAATCCAGCCCATCACGCCGATGTAATACAGCACCGAGATAAAGCTGCCGAAGAACACAATCATCGGCAACACTCGGATAGCGAATACAAACCCGCCATTGCCGAACACTTCAAACATATGCGGTGAACTCAAACCGCCGAACAGAAACTCGATGCCTTTGTTGGCGTAGAGCTGCAGGGAGGCTACCGCGCCCGACAGCGCGGCGAGCACCGTCTGGCCCCAGGGCACGTACAGCGCAAAAGCGCCGATCAGGACCTGGATCACAAAGGCGACCGAAACCGTGCGCCAGTTGATCGAGCGTCGCTGGTGGGATAAAGCAATGGCAATGACAATAAGGGTCGCTATTCCGACAAGACTGATCATGCAGGCGTCTCAATAATGGACCGAGCGGACACAGGCCAATTGGCCTGCCCAGGATTAGAAAGCGTCGAAAGCACCCGGCAACAATTGCGCCAGGGTCCAGGTACGCGTGGTGGCAGGGTCACTGCCCTGGCAAATCACCACTGCATCCTTGGCCATCAACTCCAGCATCACCTGGCGGCAGGCACCGCAAGGGCTTATCAGTGAAACGTTGGGTGCGTAAACCGCGATGGCCCTGAAACTGCCCGGCGCATGGCCCTGGCTGATGGCACTGAACAAAGCGCTGCGTTCGGCACAATTGGTCAGCCCGTAGGAGATGTTCTCCACGTTGCAGCCCAGTACGACCTCACCATCGGCGGTCAGCAATGCCGCGCCGACCGGAAACCTGGAATAAGGCGAATACGTGCGTTCGGCCGCCCGCTTGGCCTCTTCCATCAAACGCTGTTCAATTGTCATTTACAGGGTGCATCCCATTTTTTGCGAGCACGTCCAGGAAGGTCGTGACGCTCTTATGGGTGTTATTAAAATAACATTTGGTGTGAATACTCAATCTTTATTTTTGCCTGCGGGCAAAACCCGGATCTTTACTTTCGCGTAAATCCTCCATGCCCTAGGTATGCTCCGCTTTTATTGCCTGACACTGCCTTCGGGGTGCCTGCCAGCGCCTGCGCCACCCTGGGTCCTGGATGAAGCAAACGCATTCAAATGGGGCGCGGCGATCGTAATGCCGGATTTTTTGCGAACAACAAGGATTGAGATGAATATCGGCGCTGTTGAAGATCTGCTTAACGAGTTCCATCTCTGGTATGACGTGGACCAACAGGCCAAACGTCGCTACCAGGCGCAATTGGCCCCTGACTTTCAGCTCATGGCGTTTTTGCGAAGCGACGAGAACGCCCTCTCCGCCTATCTGAGCTTGCTGCTCGATCCGAATGGCGCACACGGGCAGAGTGATCTGTATTTGAGCAGCTTCCTGCGTCTGTTTCAGGATCAGAAATTTCACCCCGCGCCAGCGGAACACAAGAGCAACCACACGGAGTTCAGGCTGCCCAGCGGTCGCCGTCTGGACATGTACCTGCGCTTCAGTTCTGGCAGCGTAGCAATCGAGAACAAACCTTGGGCGCCCGATCAACCCAACCAATTGCTCGACTACGCAATCTACCTTAACAAGCAGCATGGTGATGAGTGGTTGCTCATCTACCTAAGCAATGGTGATGTTTGCGAACGCAGCCTCCCCACGGGCACGCCAGCCTCACTCGCTGAACGGATCGTCACCTTTGATTTCTTCCGTCTCAAGGCGTGGCTCGAAGACTGTGCGCGTCATACGCGGGCAAACTCAGTAAGGGTGTTCGTTGAGGCGCTCGCCCAGTTTGTAGATCAACACATCAATGGAGAACGGCATTTGGACACAACCCAGGAACTCACGCGTTTGTTGCTGCGCAATGACAAAAACATCAAGGCTGCATTCTTGATTTCCCAGCAGTTGCGTGAGGCCAAGCGCGAAATGTGGCGAGGCTTTCTGGCTCACCTGAAACTCAACCTTAGTCACTTAAATGCTGAGTTGTTTTGGGACCAGACATTGCTGGACGGTTCGCCGCAAGGGTCGTTCAGTATTCGTTTTGATCCCTCACACCTGTTTGGCCTCGGCTGGGCGTTTGATCGGGGTAATCACGGCAGGCTCTATTTCGGGATATGCCGCTGGGACGAAGGTGAACATGCTGAGCTGGATGTTCAGCGGCTCGGTAAACACATGGACGCACTGTGTGATGTGTCAGGCGGCACGACGAAATGGTGGCCCTGGTGGACATACGACGCCCGCGCATTCTCCTCGCTGCCCATTGCATCGGACTGGAGCGTTGATCCGGATGCCTGGCTAATGCTCAATGACCGTGAGCCGACAGGTTTTGCCTATCAGGTCATCGAAATGGTCAAGCGTGTGCAACTCGAGTTTGACTGGACACTGCTCAACCCTCGACAGGGTTGAGCCCGTTGCAACCTCGAGTCTGTTATTGCAGGTACGGTGGCCTGCGCTGATAAGTTGCAACAGGCCACGCGCGCCCAAAACCCTCTACGCAACGCCCAACCCCAAACTCTCGCGCAACGTCGTGCCTTCATACGCCGTGCGATAAACCTCCAAATGCCTGTTTATAAGGACAGAGAAGATGAGGGACTGATCACCCCGCATAAAATACTCACAATGCATATAATAAACACAGAACAATGCGGATAATGCATTTTATAGCCATCGGTTCCGCCGAAACTCAGGTACCGACATTGCATAGCGCCCGGCACCACCTACACTGGTTTGAGTCCAGCGTCCCTGATGTACCTGCAGTCATTGCTCAACAAAAAAACAGTTAGCCAACTGATTAATAGAGTCAACATGAAAGAGCAGCCTCGGCAGCGTGTATCACACGTTCTCGCTCCGCTTAGCCTCCTGTGCCTGGCCCTCGCCGGCTGCACCGTCGGGCCGGATTTCGCCCGACCCGATGTGGCCGCGAACGCCGACTATTCAAAAGAAAAACTCACCACCACCGCCCACGCCGATATCGACACCGGTGGCGCCGCGCAGCGGCTGATCGCCGGGATGGATATTCCTGGCCAATGGTGGACGCTGTTTCGTTCGCCCGCCTTGAACGCATTGGTCGAAGAAGCCTTGAAGGCCAACCCGGATGTGAGCGCCGCGCAAGCCGCTTTGCGCCAGGCCAACGAGCTGATCTATGCCGATCAAGCTTCGTTGTTCCCGTCGGTGAGCGGCAATGTGCAGAAGGCCCGTGAGAAAGTCTCGGGAGTCACCTCCGGCGTGCCGCAATCGCCAATACTGACCGTCAGTTCAGCGTCGCTGAGCGTCTCCTATGCCCCGGATGTGTTTGGCGGTACGCGCCGGCAAATCGAGTCGACCACGGCGCAGGCCGAATACCAGCGCTTCCAGCTGGAGGCGACTTACCTGACCCTGACTGCCAATGTGGTCAATACCGCCATCAGCCTCGCGTCTGTGCGTGATCAAATCGCGTCTACCGAGGAAATCATCCGCCTGCAGGGCGGCCAGCTTGACCTGCTGCAAGCCCAGCGGCGTTTGGGGGCGATTGGCGATTCCGACGTGCTGACCCAGCAAACCGCACTGGCGCAAACCCGTGCGACCTTGCCGCCGTTGCAAAAGCAATTGGCGCAGACACGCAATCAGTTGATGGCCTACCTGGGGCGCTTCCCGAATCAGGACCAGGGCGAACGCTTCAACCTGGCGTCCTTGCAGCTGCCCGAAGAACTGCCGGTGAGCCTGCCGTCGGCCATTGTGGGCCAGCGCCCGGATGTGCGTTCCGCCGAGGCTCAACTGCATCAGGCCAGTGCCAATATCGGCGTGGCTGTCGCCAACCAGTTGCCGCAGTTCAGCATTACCGGCTCGCTGGGCTCCACGGTGGCAAGCGGCACCAAACTGTTTTCATCGGGCTCCGGCGTGTGGAGCCTGGCGGGTTCAATCACCCAGCCGATCTTTGACGCTGGCGCACTCGAACACCGTAAACGCGCAGCCGTGGCCGCTTACGACGAGTCGGCGGCGCGTTATCGCGGCACGGTGGTGACCGCCTTCCAGGACGTGGCCAACGCACTGCGGGCGCTGGAAGCCGACGCCGACTCGCTCAACCAGCAGGTCGTGGCCGAGCGCTCCGCGCAGGCCAACCTGGATCTGGTCCAGGCCCAGTTCCGTCTCGGCGCGGTGGCCTATATCAACCTGCTCACGGCCCAGCAGACCTATCAAAACACTGCACTGTCACGCGTGAAGGCCCAGGCCGCCCGCTACAGCGACACCACGGCGCTGTTCCAGGCGTTGGGTGGCGGCTGGTGGAACCGTACGGATGTGAACCCGGATACCAAGGGCAGCCCGGATCGCTTCGGCCTGCCGTCGTGGCAGGAAATCATGCCGGCCAAGAGCAAAGCCGCGCCGGCCGATGCCGCGCGGCTCAACTGAATCAACAGTGAGAAACCCCATGGCTGAAGTCACCCCTGTCTCTGCCCCACCACCGGCCCCCAATGGTCCGCGCAAGCGGCGACTGTGGCGGCCGATGCTGATCATGATCGTGGTGGTGCTGGTGATTGTCGCGATCATTGCCGGGGTGAAGTTCGTGCAGATCTCGGCGCTGATCGCCCAGTCCAAACAGCCCTTGCCTGCAGCGGTGGTGACGGCGATGCAGGTGCCATTCAGCGATTGGCAACCCAGCGTCTCGGCAGTGGGCTCGATGAAAGCCGTGCGCGGCGTGGATGTGACCACCGAGGTGGGCGGCATTGTGCGCACCATCGGGTTTAAGCCGGGCCAGGATGTCGAAGCCCAGGCACTGCTGGTGCAGTTGAATGCCGACTCCGACATCGCGCAACTGCACTCGCTCGAGGCCACAGCCGACCTCGCCGTCATCGTGCTCAAGCGCGACAAGGCGCAACTGGCGGTCAACGCAATCTCCCAGGCCCAGGTCGACAGCGACACCGCCGACTTGAAGGCCAAGCTTGCCGCCGCCGAGCAGCAGCGTGCGCTGGTGGCGAAAAAGACCATTCGCGCACCGTTTGCCGGGCGCATCGGTATCACCAGCGTCAACCCCGGCCAATACCTCAACCCCGGCGACAAGATCGCCACGTTGCAGACATTTGATCCTGTCTATATCGACTTCAGCGTACCGCAGACGCAGATGGAAGCCATCGCCATTGGCCAAAGCGTCGCGGTAACGGCTGACGGCCTGTCCAACCAGACGTTCAAGGGCCGTATCAGCACCATCGACACCCAGTTCGATGCCACCACGCGCAACATTACCGTTGAAGCAACCGTGGAGAACCCCAAGCAAAACCTGGTGCCCGGCATGTTTGCCCGTGCCGTGGTCAGCTCGGGCGCCACCCAACGCTACCTCACCGTCCCGCAAACGTCGGTGACCTACAACCCGTATGGCACCACGGTGTTCATTGCCACCTCGAGCAAGAATGACAAGGGTGACGAGGTGCTCACCGCGCAACAGACCTTTATCAAGACTGGGCCGACCCGTGGCGATCAGGTCGCGATCCTGTCCGGCGTCAAGGAAGGCGATCTGTTGATCACCAGCGGCCAGATGAAGCTCAAGAACGGCTCGCCGGTGAAGGTCGACAACAGCGTCGCGCCGCTGAACGACCCGGCGCCGACGCCCCAAGAACATTAAAGGTGTCCCATGAAGCTTACCGATACCTTTATCCAGCGACCGGTGTGGGCCATCGTCGTCTCGCTGTTCATTCTGATCCTGGGGCTGCGCTCGATTTTTGAACTGCCGGTGAATCAATGGCCGCGCACCGAAAATACCGTGGTCACCATCACCACCTCCTACTACGGCGCCGACGCCTCCACGGTCGCCGGTTTTATTACCCAACCGCTGGAATCGGCGATTGCCCAGGCCCAGGGCATCGACTACCTGGCTTCGTCGAGCATCACCGGCATCTCCACCATCACCGCCACGCTGCGGCTGAACTACGACGCCAGCAAAGCCCTTACCGAGATCAACACACAGGTCAATTCGGTCAAGAACCAGTTGCCGGCGCAAGCCCAGGAGCCGGTGCTGACCATTGCCGTGGGGCAGACCACCGACGCCATGTACCTGGGTTTTTACAGCGACACGCTGCCGACCAATAACATCACCGACTACCTGGTGCGGGTGGTCAAGCCCAAGCTGGACTCGATCCAGGGCGTGCAAACCGCCGAGATCCTCGGCGGGCGCCAGTTCGCCCTGCGCGCCTGGCTGGACCCGGACAAACTGGCGGCGCATAACGTCACCGCGCAGGACGTGTCCACGGCGCTGGCCAACAATAACTACCTGTCGGCCGTTGGTTCGACACGCGGGCAAACCGTGACGGTCGACCTCACCGCCGGCACCGATTTGCACACAGTGGATGAGTTCAAGCGGCTGGTGATCAAGCAGAAAGGCGATGCGCTGGTGTACCTGGAGGATGTGGCCACCGTCACCCTTGGCGCCGAGAACTATGACAGCAGCGTGGCGTTTTCCGGCAAGCGCTCGGTGTTTATCGGCATCAAGGCGGCGCCCACCGCCAACATCCTCACCGTCGCCAGCAGCGTGCGCGAGGCATTCCCTGAGTTGCAATCGCAACTGCCGGCCGGCGTGCGCGGCGAAATTGTGTATGACTCCACCGCGTTTATTAACACCTCGATTTACGAGGTGGTGAAGACCCTGGTCGAGGCCATGATCATTGTGTCGGTGGTGATCTATCTGTTCCTCGGTTCGTTCCGCGCGGTGATTGTGCCGTTGGTGGCGATCCCGTTGTCGCTGGTCGGCACCTTCTTTGTCATGTACCTGCTGGGTTATTCGATCAACCTGCTGACCTTGCTGGCATTGGTGTTGGCCATCGGCCTGGTGGTGGACGACGCGATTATCGTGGTGGAAAACGTCGACCGGCACATCAAGGAAGAAGGCAAAGGCGTGCTGGAGGCCGCGCTGGTGGCGGCGCGGGAGTTGGGCGGGCCGATCATCGCGATGACGGTGGTGCTGATTGCCGCCTATGTGCCGATCGGGCTGCGCAGCGGGCTGACGGGCGCATTGTTCAAGGAGTTCTGTTTCTCGCTGGCGGGCGCTGTGACCGTGTCGGCCGTGGTGGCGTTGACCCTTTCACCGATGATGACCTCCAAGTTGTTCAAACCAGGGCAGGAAGAAGGTCGTTTCGCGCGCAAGCTCGATGACTATTTTGACTGGTTGCGCAAGCGTTACCACCGCGTGCTGGCGGGCGGCCTGAATATCTGGCCGGTGCTGGTGACCTTTGGTTTTGTGCTGTTCTTGCTGGTGGCCGCCAGTGGCATGACGGCCAAGAGTGAGCTGTCGCCCACCGAGGACCAAGGGCTGGTGTTTATGCAGATCAAAGGCCCACCCACCGCCTCACCGCAGCAGATGGAGCGGATTGCCGACCAGGCCTTCCAGATCGCCAATAAAGAGCCGGAATACGCGCAGATGTTCCAGCTCACCGGCCTGCCCGCGCTCAACCAGGGCCTGGGCGGCGTGTTGCTTAAAACCTGGGATGAGCGCACACGCTCCCAGGCCCAACTGATTCTGGATTTGCAGCAAAAGTGGAACCAGGTGCCGGGCGCCACCATTGCGGCCTTCCCGCTGCCCTCGCTGCCGGGCGCCCAAGGGCTGCCGGTGCAGTTTGTCATCACCACCACCGATTCGGTGGAAAACCTCAACGAAGTGGCGCAGGCGGTGATGGCCGAGGCACAGAAACAGCAGCTGTTCTGGTTCTCCGACATGGATTTGAAACTCGACAAACCTCAAGCCAAGCTGGTGGTGGACCGCGAAAAAATCGCCGCGCTGGGCATGACCCAGGCCGATGTAGGTGCCGCGCTGTCGGCGGCACTGGGTGGCAATTATGTGAACTACTTCTCCACCGCCGGGCGCTCCTACAAAGTCATTCCCCAGGTGTTGCAAGTCGACCGCCTCAACCCGGACCAGATTCTCGATTACTACATCCGCACGCCTTCGGGCAGCATGATCCAGGCGCGCACGGTGGCGCACATCGAGACCTCGACCCAGCCGGAATCGATCAACCACTTCCAGCAACTCAACTCGGCAACGCTATCGGGCGTCAGCGGCGTGGCCCAGGGCGAGTTGCTGGCCAAGCTCAATACCATCCTCACCAACGTGGCACCGTCGGGCTACACCTCGGATTTCTCCGGCGAGTCGCGCCAGTTCATTCAGGAGTCTGGCGGCTTCGTCGGGCTGCTGTTGTTTTCGATCCTGATCGTTTACCTGGCGCTGGCGTTCCAGTTCGAGAGCTTTCGCGACCCGGTGGTGATTCTGTTCTCGGTGCCGCCTGCCCTGTTCGGCGCCCTGGCCTTTATCACCATGGGCTACGCCTCGATCAACGTGTACACCCAGGTCGGTTTGGTGACGTTGCTGGGGCTGATCACCAAGCACGGCATCCTGATCGTGCAGTTTGCCAACGAATTGCAGCGCGCTGGTCACAGCAAGCGTGAGGCGATTGAAGAAGCGGCGGCGGTGCGGCTGCGGCCGATCCTGATGACCACCGCCGCCATGGTGTTGGGCGTGGTGCCCTTGGTGTGGGCGTCGGGCGCTGGCGCTGCGGGGCGGCATGATATGGGCCTGGTGATCTTCAGCGGGCTGTCGATCGGCACGTTGCTGACGCTGTTTATGGTGCCGGCGATGTATATGTTTATTGGTGAAACCCATCATAAGGACGCCGAACAACCGGGATCCGTGCCCGTGGCGGTGCCTGACCACAGCCGGTAACCTGAGCGCTCACCCACGCTGACCACCGAGGCGGCACTTGGATTATTTCGCTGCGCTAACCGCCTTTGTCGAGGCCGCCGAAGGCAATAATTTCTCCCGGGCGGCTGAGCGACTGGGCATCAAGGCCTCTACCGTCTCGCGCTATGTGAAGGATCTTGAGCAGGACTTGGGCATCGCCCTGTTCAACCGCTCGACACGCACGCTGCACCTGACCGAAGGCGGCCAGACGTTTCTGCTGCACGCCCGCCGTGTGCTGGATGAGCTGGAGCAAGCCAAGGCGGCGACCTCGGCGCTCAACCAGCAACCCCGTGGGGTGCTCAAGCTCAATTTGCCTCCGGCGTTTGCCCGGCACCATATCCTGCCGGTCTTGAACGTGTTCCTGGTGCGCTACCCGCAAATCAAGCTGGAATTGGTGCTGGATAACGCCCAAGTCAACCTGATTCATGCAGGCGTTGACCTGGCCATTCGGATTGGCGCCCTGCCCGACTCCACGCTCAAGGCGCGCAAGATCTGCGCGGGAAAGTACCTGCTGGTGGCCAGCCCGGGGTTTTGTGAGCAATACGCGGCCCCAGCGACACCGGCAGACCTGGCCGGCCTGCCGGCCATCCTGAGCGCGCATGATGTTGCCTTCGAGGCCGGTGGTGAAGTCCTGCCGCTGGTATACGGCGACTGTATCCGCATCAACGACCTGGACGCGCAGTTGCTCGCTGCACGCCAAGGCCTGGGCTTTGCCTTGCTGCCTGATTGGCTGGTGAGCAAAAGCGTTGAGGCGGGTGAGTTGCAGGTCTGGTTGCCGCACTGGAGCATTCTGGGGGCTGAACAGGCGTTTGCGGTGTGGTTTGTCTACCCGCCCAAGCGGATCGTGTCGTCCAAGGTGCGCTGTTTTATCGACTTTGTCGTCGAGCAGCTGGGTGAAACGCCCTATTGGAAATAAGACCGACCTGAGCGGCTCGTACTAAAGCAAAACCTGTGGGAGCTGGCTTGCCTGCGATGCAAGCAACTCGGTACATCAGGCATACCGAGTTGATGCAATCGCAGGCAAGCCAGCTCCCACATTTTGACCGAATACTGTCAGCTGAAGCGGATATCCAGCGCCCGCAGGTAGGTTTGCAGCCCGGCGTCCTGGATAGGGATCAGGAATGCCTCGGTGTCTGACTCATTGAAGTGCGCATGCCAGTAACCCGGCGGTGTCACGAACGCCAGCCCCGGCGACCAGTCCACCCGCACCGGATTACGGATCTGGCCATCAGCGTCCAGCTCAGTGCCCACCAATGAGTAACAGCCCTTGGGGCAGTCGATAATGAAGTCCAGCGCAATCGACTGGTGCCGGTGCGGCTTCTGGATCGAGCCCGCCGGCAGAATGCCGTACATGGCCCAGAGCACATGCGTGACGGTTCGGGTCTGGGGAAAATTGCGGTTGCCCAGCAAAATGCTGATGCGGCTGCGGTCCTGGGCGCGGGGGTCATCCGCTGCTTCCCGCAGCTTCTGGTTGGCCAGCGCGGCGGGATACAACGTCGGCACGAAGCGATCAGTGCTGCGGGTCACGCCCAGGTAGCGCAACAGCGGTTCATCATGCACGTAGTACAGGCGTGCATCCTGTGAAGCGCTGAAACGCGCGGGCTGCAGGCCAGGCAGCGCGATAAAGCAACCGCTGGACCATTGGATCTCATGTTCGCCCTGCACCACGCGGCCTTCGCCTGCGATGACATAAAACACCTGTGAGGTCGCATTGGGGTGCAGGTCCAGGGCGTCACCGGCGTTCAACCGGATAAAATTTGCGCACAACCCTGGCCCGGTCGCCGGGCCTTCACAGCCCAGCGCTTGGCTGAGGTCCAGCGCGACCACCCGCGAGGCGCCGCTGTCGTAGAGCGAGGCCGGGAAGCTGTGGTAGGGAATCCGGGTAATCAGGTTGGCGCTGATCGGGTTGGCCGCCTTGCTGTACTCGAAGTACTCGGCGTCCACTTGCTCGTTTGGCACTGTATCGGTCAGGTCGGGTTTGAACTCGCTGTTCATGGTTCACCTCAGGCTTGGGCGGGTTTGAATCCACTATAGGCATTGCGCTTGCGGGGATTAAGCACTCCGCCGGCACAGCAGTTGTGCAGGATGGGGCGGCTTTGCCCCGCGACGGTGCAATCGGCCTGTCCAGCGCCTGAGCGTGAACCGATGATCCATGTGTTCGGCGCCTGTCTCATGCTCAAACGTCATAATCCCAGGTTCCTCTGCGTGGTAATCTTGGCGCCACCACGAATAGACATTGATCGTCACATGACGATGACCAAAGCCAGGAAAGAACATGCCAAAGATTTCTCACTCAGCGTTGCGCCGCAACTTCCGTGAACTGCTTGCAAAACAAATCTGCGTTGAAACCGCCTCCGTCTTCGACCCCATGTCCGCGCGCATCGCCGCCGACCTGGGCTTTGAAGTCGGTATCCTCGGTGGTTCGGTCGCCTCGTTGCAGGTACTTGCAGCCCCCGATTTTGCGTTGATCACACTGAGTGAGTTCGTTGAACAGGCCACCCGCATCGGCCGCGTCGCCCAACTGCCGTTTATTGCCGACGCCGACCACGGTTACGGCAACGCTTTGAACGTGATGCGCACCGTCGAAGAGCTTGAGCGTGCCGGTGTGGCCGCGCTGACCATTGAAGACACGCTGTTGCCGGCGCAGTTCGGGCGCAAATCCACCGACCTGATTTCCGTCGAAGAAGGGATCGGCAAAGTGAAGGCGGCGCTTGAAGCGCGTGTCGACCCTGAACTGTCGATCATCGCGCGCACCAACGCCGGTGTGCTGCCGACCGAAGATGTGATCGCACGCACCAAGGCCTATGAGAAAGCCGGCGCCGACGGCATCTGCATGGTTGGCGTCAAAGACTTCGACCACCTTGAGCAGATCGCCGCCAACCTGACGGTGCCGTTGATGCTGGTGACCTACGGCAACCCGCAGCTCAATGACAGTGAGCGTCTGGCGGCCCTGGGCGTGCGCATCGTGGTGGCCGGCCACGGCGCCTACTTTGCGTCGATCAAGGCCACTTACGACAGCCTGCGCGCCCAGCGCAAACTGACCAGCAGCACGTCCAACCTCAGCGCTACGGAGCTGACCCATACCTACACGTTGCCGGAAAGCTATGTGGCGTGGGCTGAAGAGTTCATGGACGTTAAAGAGTAATTGCCGCAACGGTGCTGATTGTTGCAATCAGCACCGGATACTCACGGTGAGGGCTGCTTCAATCAATCCTCCAGCGTTCCCCGCGATTATTACCCGTGCCTTTGTAGCCGCCGTCTCCATCCGGTTCCCAGCCGCCCCCCGCATTCAAGCCGGTGCCGATAAAGCCACCGCGACCATCGGACTCAAGCCCCCTGCCCTCGTTCTTGCCGGTGCCTACATAGCCGCCCCGACCATCGGACTTGTACCCACGCTTGCGGTACTCGCCGGTGCCCTCATACCCGCCGTTGCCATCGGAGCGCCAGCTGGCGCCTGAGGCCTTGCCGTCGCCACGGAAATAGCCTTTGCCGTCAGACCGGTAATCCTCACCCGTGTTAAAACCTGTGCCCTTATAGCCGCCCGAGCCGTCCGGGCTGAACCCGCGGCCATTGTTGTAGCCGATGCCCTTGAGGCCACCGTCATCGGCGGGAATATAGCCTTTGCCGATATTTTTACCGGTGCCCCTGAGTGATCCATCTTCTTGCAGCGCGTAGTCACCGCCCAGGTTTCCCCCGGTACCTCTAAGGCCGCCGTGGCCGTCCGGCTCATAACCGTTCCCTGTATTGATGCCGGTGCCAATAAAACCTTCGGCCGCCAGCGCTGAGGCACTAAGCCCCAATAAAACGGTAGCGAGCAGGATACATGACGCTTTTTTCATGAGGCCTCTGGTCCTTTCAGAGAGGATGATGGGCGCCATGATAGGGCATGGGTTCTGCGCCGCAACTGCAACCCAAGTAAAACAGGCAACCACTGTGGCGAGGGAGCTTGCTCCCTCGCCACAGTGATGGTGTTGCGCCTTGCGTCAGTAATTGGCGTTGGGATTTCCCACGTCCACCTTCTCGCAGTGTGTCTTTCACGCCACTCTGGGAAGGATTATTGGAGCGTAAGTGCACAAACAAATAATTAGGCGCGCGCAAGCATATCGCCACTACTGATGGCGACTTAGAAGTATCAACATGGATATATATTTATTGATATCAGCTAAAAAAATCCGCCACAGAGCCTGCGGCGGCAAACCAAAGGTTTTGTCGAAGCAGAGCGGCTAAGACCCTGTCAACGCTACACCCATGGGACATTAAAAGAGGTGAAGTTTAATTAATCGAGTTTAATCCTCGGCACCGCTGCAGCCCTCGAAAAATATGATAAAAATCAGCTTCGACAACCACGTCGAGCACAATAAAAACAGCATTACGCTCACCTGAAACATCTGCCATACAACCTTAAGCGCAATCCAAGCATGCGGTGTTTCTGTGCACGCGTTAATTATTCTGGGGAACTAACAACATGATCAAACAGTGGTGCCTGTTAACGCTGGCGGTGTGCGCCAGTATCAGCCAAGCGGCCCTCGCCGAGTCAGTCAGCGACCAGGCCGATTCCAAAGGTTTTATCGACGGCAGCAGCATTACCGGGTTATTGCGCAACTATTACTTCGACCGCGACCGCCAAAGTGGCAAGGCCGACAACCGCGACTGGACCCAAGGCGCGATGCTCAACTACGCCTCGGGCTTTACCCAGGGCACCATCGGTTTTGGCGTGGATGCCTACGCCTACGGCGCGATGAAACTGGACGCCACCCATGCCGACGCCGGCACTGGCGAGTTGCCGACCAACCGCAATGGCGACCCGGAAAATGGCTATGGCTCTGTGGGCGCTGCGGTAAAGATCAAGGTTTCCAAGACCCAGCTTAAATTCGGTGACATGCAACCCACCGCGCCGGTATTCGCCACCGGCGGCACGCGCATTCTGCCGCAGACCGCCACCGGGTTTGACCTGACCAGCAGCGAAATCGCAGGCCTGGACCTGGAAGCCGGGCACTTCACCAGCACCAACAGCGGCATGACCAGCAACCATGACCACGATATCTACGCGACCTACGCCAACGTGGCGGCCAACAGCGCAAGTTTTGTCGGCGGCAAATACACCTTTACGCCATCGTTGAGTGCAACCCTGTATGCGGGCGAGCTGGAAGACATCTGGCGCCAGTACTACACCAACCTCAACTACGTGATCCCACTGGGGCATGACCAGTCACTCGCGCTGGACGGCAACCTGTACCGCACCCTCGACACCGGCAGCGCCAAGGCCGGGCCCATCAACAACACCACCTACTCGGTGGCGGCGGCCTACTCGTTCCTGACGGCGCATACCCTGACGCTGTCGTTCCAGAAAGTCCACGGCGACACGCCGTTCGACTACATCGGCACCGGCAACAATGGCGCGGGCGAAGGCGGCGACTCGGTGTTCCTGGCCAACTCGATCCAGTGGGGCGACTTCAACGGGCCGGGCGAACAGTCGTGGGGCATTCGTTATGACCTGAACATGGCCAGCTACGGCGTACCGGGCCTGAGCTTCATGACCCGCTACGTCAACGGCTCGGACATCAACGGCACCCACACCCCGACCAACAGTGCCTACGCCGGCGACTATGGCGCCGACGGCGACCACCACGAGACCGATGTGGAAGCCAAATACGTACTGCAAAGCGGCCCGGCGAAGAACCTGTCGTTTCGTGTGCGTGACGCCATGGTTTCATCCAACGCCGACCAACGCGATGGCAAGTTGAATGAGCTGCGGGTGATCGTCGACTATCCGTTTACTCTGTTGTAATCACTCCAGGCTCAGCCGCTCGCGCATCCCTGCGCTGGCGGCTGGACCGGCCTGCACCACGCAGCGATCCCACCCCACTACCGAGCCTTCGGCGGTCGCCATCATCGGCTCCAGCAACTGGCCGGTCTCGCGCTCCACCACCTCCACGCTGCGGCCTTCTTCGGCGTAATGCCGATTGCCCCACGCCACCAATGCCATCAGCACCATACGAAAGTCCTCGCCCTTGGCTGTCGGCACGTATTCGTAACGTGGCGGCCGCTCGCTGTAGGCGCGGCGCTCAAGCATGCCGGCCTCCACCAAACCATTCAGGCGGCGCGTCAGCATGTTCGGCGCGATGCCCAGGCTGCGCGAGAACTCATCAAAACGCCGCAAGCCGTGCAGCGCGTCACGCATGATCAACATGCTCCACCACTCCCCTACCCGTTCAAGACTGCGGGCGATGGGGCATTCGTCGCTGATAAGGGATTTGCGTTGCATGGACGTTCCTGGCTGCGGGTGCAAAAGTGTGTGACGCCATGTTACTTTCATCATGATAGTGACGTCCACAGCTGTGTATCCCTCAAGCAACAGGAGTCGATTGATCATGAGTAAACGTATCGTCGTGACAGGCATGGGCGCGCTGACGCCGCTGGGGTCGAGTGTGGAATCCACCTGGCAGCGCTTGTTGAACGGGCAATCGGGCATTCGTCGCCTGCCCGAAGAATTGATCGGCGACCTGGCCGTCAGCATCGGTGGCCAGGTGCAAACTGTGCTGCAAGACCCCGAAGCCGGGTTTGATCCCGATCGACTGCTGGCCGCCAAGGAACAGCGCAAGATGGACCGTTTTATCCTGTTCGCCCTGGCCGCTGCGGATGAAGCCCTGAAGCAAGCCGGTTGGGCGCCAGAAACGCCGCAAGAGCAGGAACGCACAGCCACCATCATTGCCTCCGGCGTCGGCGGTTTCCCGGCGATTGCCGAGGCGGTGCGCACCACCGACAGCAAAGGCCCACGGCGGTTGTCGCCGTTTACCATTCCATCGTTTCTGAGCAACATGGCCGCCGGGCATGTGTCGATCAACTATGGCTTGAAAGGCCCATTGGGCGCACCGGTGACCGCCTGCGCGGCGGGTGTACAGGCGATTGGCGATGCGGCGCGAATGATCCGCGCCGGGGAAATCGATGTGGCGGTGTGCGGTGGCGCGGAAGCGGCGATTCATCGGGTCAGCCTTGCTGGGTTTGCTGCCGCACGGGCGTTGTCCAGCGACTTCAATGACACGCCGGAGCTCGCTTCGCGGCCGTTCGACCAGGCACGTGATGGATTCGTGATGGGTGAAGGCGCCGGCATCCTGGTCATCGAAGCGCTTGAACACGCCCTGGCACGCGGCGCGCAACCCATCGCCGAACTGGTCGGGTATGGCACCAGCGCCGATGCCTATCACATGACCGCAGGCCCGGAAGACGGCGATGGCGCGCGGCGGGCAATGACGCAAGCGTTGCGTCAGGCCGGTATCGAGGCGTCCCAGGTGCAGTATTTGAATGCGCATGCAACGTCGACCCCCGTGGGTGACAAGGGCGAACTGGCAGCCATCAAGACCGTGTTCGGCGCCAGTGGCCACCCGGCCATCAGCTCGACCAAATCCGCCACCGGCCACCTGTTGGGCGCCGCCGGCGGTATTGAAGCGATCTTCACCGTCCTCGCACTGCGCGATCAGATTGCCCCGATGACCCTTAACCTCGACAACCCGGATGCGCTGGCGCACGGCCTGGACATGGTGCGCGGTAAGGCGCGGCCCATGCCGATTGAATACGCGCTGTCCAATGGCTTCGGTTTTGGCGGGGTGAATGCCAGCGTGCTGTTCCGGCGCTGGGTGTAGTTTGCCCCTGCCGTAGATTTCGGGGACCATGGGCGCCTTTCTGCAACCGCCAACAAGAGGCGCCCATGGCCAACCACGACCTGTCCTTCACCCCCGACCCGGATGCCGACTCCATCTCCAGCGACGTCATCGGCTTCAATGGCATCCTGGTTTCCACCCAAATCCCGACGCACGCCGACGGCAGCCTGGAACTGGGCGATATCACCCTGCAAAGCGAATGCACCCTGCAAGCGCTGAAGGTCGCGCTGGAGAAAGCCGGCAGCTCCATGGACCGGGTGATGCACCTGACCATCTATCTCACCGACATGGCTGACCGCGCGGCATTCAACGAAGTCTACAAACGCTTTTTCGCCAAGCCCTGGCCTGTTCGCGCCGCCGTTGGCGTGGCGGCTTTGGCGGTAGAAGGCATGCGTGTGGAAGTCACCGCGATGGCCGCCAAAGCCTGAGTTCCAAGCCTCAGCACACATCCACTGTGGGAGCTGGCTTGCCTGCGATGGCATCACCTCGGTATGCCTGATGTACCGGGTTGCCTGCATCGCAGGCAAGCCAGTTCCTACATGACAGCCCTGCGGTAGATGCCGGTCAGGCATTTCACAGCTACAATGCGCGCCTCAACCGTGACAAGCCTGACTAAAAAAACTATGTCCTTGCCCAAGCACCACCTGGAATTGCTCAGCCCTGCCCGTGATGTCGCCATCGCGCGCGAGGCTATCTTGCATGGCGCCGACGCCATCTACATCGGCGGCCCAAGCTTCGGCGCACGCCATAATGCGTGTAATGAGGTGAGCGATATCGCTCAATTGGTCGAATTCGCCCGCCGTTACCACGCCCGCGTGTTCACCACCATCAACACCATCCTGCATGACAACGAGCTGGAGCCTGCGCGCAAGCTGATCCATCAGCTCTACGACGCCGGGGTCGATGCCTTGATCGTGCAAGACCTGGGCGTGATGGAGCTGGATATTCCGCCCATCGAGCTGCATGCCAGCACCCAGACCGATATCCGCACCCTGGCCCGCGCCAAGTTTCTCGACCAGGCCGGTTTCTCGCAGTTGGTATTGGCCCGTGAGCTGAACCTGCAAGAGATCCGCGCCATCGCCGACGAGACCGATGCCGCCATCGAGTTCTTCATTCACGGTGCGTTGTGCGTGGCGTTCTCCGGGCAGTGCAATATCTCCCACGCACAAAATGGCCGCAGCGCCAACCGTGGCGACTGCTCCCAGGCCTGCCGCCTGCCGTACACCTTGAAAGATGACCAGGGCCGCGTCGTGGCCTTTGAAAAGCACCTGCTGTCGATGAAAGACAATAACCAGAGCGCCAACATCCGCGCCCTGGTCGAAGCCGGCGTGCGTTCGTTCAAGATCGAAGGTCGCTACAAGGACATGGGCTATGTGAAGAACATCACCGCCTATTACCGCCAGCGCCTTGATGATGTGCTCGAAGACCGCACGGACCTGGCCCGTGCCTCCAGCGGCCGTACCGCGCACTTCTTCCTGCCCGACCCGGAAAAAACCTTCCACCGTGGCAGCACCGACTATTTCGTCAGCGACCGCAAGATCGACATCGGCGCCTTCGACACCCCAACCTTTACCGGCCTGCCGGTGGGTGTGGTGGAAAAAGCCGGCAAGCGCGACTTGCAGGTGGTCACCCATGAGCCGCTGTCCAATGGCGACGGTCTCAATGTGCTGATCAAGCGTGAAGTGGTGGGCTTCCGTGCCAACATCGCCGAAGCCAAGGGCGAGTTCGAGGAAGACGGCCAGAAGCGCTATCGCTACCGCGTCGAGCCAAATGAAATGCCGGCCGGATTGCATCAACTGCGCCCGAACCATCCGCTGAACCGCAACCTCGACCATAACTGGCAACAAGCGCTGCTCAAAACCTCCGCCGAGCGCCGCATCGGCCTGGCCTGGGTGGCACGTCTGCGTGAAGACCAGCTTGAAGTCACCGCCACCAGCGAAGAAGGCATCAGCGCCAGCGTCACCCTGCCCGGTCCGTTTGGCGTGGCCAACAAGCCGGAACAGGCGCTCGACACCCTGCGCGATCTGCTCGGCCAACTCGGCACCACCGAATACCACGCCACGCACATCGAGCTGGATGCGCCGCAGGCGTTCTTCATCCCCAACTCGCAACTCAAGGCCTTGCGCCGTGAAGTGATCGAGGCATTGACTGCCGCACGCGTTGCCGCGCACCCGCGTGGTGGGCGTAAAGCTGAAACCTCACCGCCGCCGGTCTACCCGGAAGCGCACTTGTCGTTCCTGGCCAACGTCTACAACCAGAAGGCCCGTGATTTTTATCACCGTCACGGCGTCAAGCTGATCGACGCGGCCTTCGAAGCCCACGAAGAAACCGGCGAGGTGCCGGTGATGATCACCAAGCACTGCCTGCGTTTCTCGTTCAACCTGTGCCCTAAACAGGCCAAGGGTGTGACCGGCGTGAAAACCAAGGTGGCGCCGATGCAGTTGATTCACGGCGACGAAGTGCTGACCCTCAAGTTCGACTGCAAGCCATGCGAGATGCACGTGGTGGGCAAGATCAAGGGGCATATCCTTGGGTTGCCGCAGCCGGGCAGTAAGGTGGAGCATTTCAACCCGGAAAACATCATCTTTCAGGGCACGCACTAGCCCTTGGGGCGCGGGGCCACCACCAGCCCCGCTGCAACCCCGCTGCCGCCAGCAGGATTGCGGCCACGCCCAGCCATTGCAGCCAGCCCAGGCGATGGCCGAACGCTATCCAGTCAACAAAAATCGCCGCAATCGGATAGATAAACGACAGTGCCCCGGTGATGGCGGTGGGCAGTTTCTGGATCGCGCCGTACAACAACACGTACATCAAACCGGTGTGTACCACCCCAAGCGTCACCAGTGCAGCCCACGCATTGGTTGACACCGGCAGGCTGTTCCAGGGCACCAGCGGCGCGAGTAACAGTGCGCCGGTTGTCACCTGGATCAACGCCATCAAATGCGGCGGCACTTCCTTCAGGCGCTTGATGATCAGCGCGGCAATCGCATACAAAAATGCCGCGCCCAAGGCCAGCGCAATACCTGCCAGGTAAGCCTCGCCACCGCTTTGCTGCTCACCATGGGCGGTGACAATCGCCAACATGCCGAGGAACGCGACGCTCAACCACGCCATTTTCTGCACGGTGATTTTCTCACCGAGAAATACCGCGGCCAGCATCACCAACATAAACGGCTGCACGTTGTAGACCGCCGTGCTGATGGCAATTGAGGCGTGGGAATAGGATTCGAACAACAGCAGCCAGTTGCCGACGATGGCCACGCCACTGAGCATCGCCAGGCCGAACTTGGCCCAGGTGAGCAATTCCAGGCGCAGATAACCCAACAATGCGCAGACCAGCAACAAGGCCAGTGCGCCGATCACGCAGCGCCAGAACACCACCTCGATCACCGATACGCCAGAGACCAATACAAACCAGCCGATGGTGCCCGAAATCAGCATGGCGGCGACCATTTCCCACGACCCGCGACGGATAGATGTGTCCACGATGAAAGCTCCTCAAGTGAGGCGCAATTATGGCAATCTGCTGGTCAGCGGCTCCACCGACTAAAAAAGGCAAAACCCTTTATTCACCTTTTGTTATTAGGCAGGCAGCATGATTGACACCATCGACCAGCAACTGATCAGCGCCTTGATGGACGACTCGCGCCTGTCGCTCAAGGCCTTGGCGGGCATTACCGGGCTGTCATCGCCCAGTGTCGGCGAGCGCTTGCGGCGCCTTGAAGAGCGCGGCGTGCTCACCCACTACACGGTAGATATTGACCCCAAACACTTCGGCTACCTGCTGCAAGCCATCGTGCGTATCCGCCCCCTGCCCGGCAAGTTGCAGGAGGTGGAGCGCCAGATCCAGGCGATACCCGAGTTCACCGAGTGCGACAAGGTCACCGGCGACGACTGCTTTATCGCGCGCCTGCATGTGCGCACCATGGACCAACTCGACAGCCTGCTCGACCGCCTTAACGTGTATGCCGAAACCAACACAGCCATCGTCAAGAAAACCCCGGTAAAACGCCGTTTGCCGCCCTTGGCGGATTAGTGATTCTGCGTCACCAACGCAGTGACGCAATCACTATTCTGTCATCACTGGCCGATCTTTATGCTGGGCTCCACTGATTGGAACCCACAGGTATAAAGCTTATGTACGTGATTACTGGCATTACAGGCAAAGTCGGCGGCGCCCTGGCGCGCAACCTCATCAAGGCCGGACAACCGGTGCGCGCGGTGATGCGCGATGCGGGCAAGGCAGCCTACTGGGCCGACCAAGGTTGCGACGTGGTGTTTGCGCAGATGGACGACGCACAGGCATTAACCGAAGCGTTCATCGGCGCAACCGGCGTGTTTATCCTGCCGCCTCCCGGGTTTGATCCGCAGCCGGGTTTTCCCGAAGCCCGTGCGGTGATTGCCGCAGTCAGCCAGGCGTTGCAGGCAGCTGCGCCGAACAAGGTGCTGTGCCTCTCGACCATCGGTGCCCAGGCTACTGAGGTCAACTTGCTGACCCAGCGTACCCTGATGGAACAGGCCCTGAGCGCGCTGGACCTCCCGGTCACCTTCCTGCGCCCCGCGTGGTTTATGGAAAATGCGGCGTACGACCTGATTACTGCGCGGGAAACCGGCGTGATCCACAGCTTTCTGCAACCTCTGGACAAGTCGGTGCCGATGATCGCCACGGCGGATATCGGCACCCTCGCCGCGCAGTTGCTGCAACAGGCGTGGGCCGGCCATCGGGTGGTTGAACTGGAAGGCCAATGGGTCAGCCCCAACGACATCGCCCAAGGCTTGTCACAGGTGCTCGGCCGCGACGTGCACGCTGAAGGGGTGGCGCGTGACACCTGGGAAGCCTTGTTGCGCGCCCAGGGCGCTCAGAACCCACTGCCACGTATGCGCATGGTCGATGGATTCAATGAAGGCTGGATCTGTTTTGAGCATGAGCAGGTGCTTAAGGGGGAAACATCGTTGCTGACGGTGCTGCGTGAGTTAGCCGATACAATCGTCTGAAACAGCGACGCTTATTGCCTTTGAATATAAAAAACTGTCAATTTTCACAGGTGCTCAGCTGAGTACGACTTGTTAGCGTTGTGCATCACTGGAGAGAATCCAATGCTCATAACTACGCTAAGGATGCGAGCTTTGAAGCACAAGTGCTCAAATCTGGCGGGCCTATGCTGGTGTATTACTCAACGATAGCCACAATGATCTATAACGCTGCAGAGGACGATCAACATGTCAAATCCTATCAACGGTTTTTACGACAGCGGTGTCAATGATGAATACACCTTGGAAATCGACTACTTTCGCGAGAAGGACGGCTATTTCAGTGGCTATTTTAGTGATCGGACCTTGGGGGAAAAGCAAAACGTGAATGGGCACTATCATTTTTATAGCGACGGCAGGCAGGAGACTGTACTTGAATTTTCAAGTAACGCCGGTTCCTGGAGGTTGGAGGCGGACTTCGTTAATGGCGAACCCTCTTTTACTGAGTGGAGTGCAATGTTGAGCGATGTGCAAAAAAGAAATTTTTATCGACGTTAATATCGGGGGCAACAAAGGAGTGCGTAACTACGAGACTCTTGAATCAAACGTTCAAAAATTTTGCAGCATCCAAGAGCCCCCTGAATTTACAGTGCCGAGCCTCTAACAGTTTCTGTTGCAGAGGGTTCGGCAAATACCTCGCCTTGACCGGCATCCCCGCCGTAAGCAAATCCGCGCCCTGCCCAATCGCCATAAACCCCAGCTTCGCCGCCCCCACAGACGCGCTCAATTCACTGCCGTGCAGCGTGAAGATCTCCCGCTGGAGGATATTGGCCAGCAACTGCGCCCAATACGCACTCCGTGCCCCGCCGCCGACCAAGGCGCAGGCGGTCACGTCGGCACCGGTCGACTGCACCGCACGCAGCGCATCGAGCAAGCCGAAACCTACGCCTTCCATCACCGCATAACCGAGCATCGCCGGGGTGCAGTCATGCCCCAGGTTCATAAACCCACCGCGCAATAACGGGTCGTTGTGCGGCGTGCGTTCACCGGCCAGGTACGGCAGAAACAACGGCGTCGACAGCGGCACCGGCTGCTCGATGGGCAACTGCGCCTGCACCTGATCCAGTAATGTTTGTTCATCCGGCTGGCCGGTCAAGCGCGTCACCCAGCGCAAGCAACTGGCCCCGGCGAGCATGGCGCCCATGGTGTACCAGCGGTTGGGCAAGGCGTGGCAGAAACTGTGCACGGCACTGGCCGGGTTGCCGGCGGCGTGGTCGGTGATGGCGACGATGGCCGCGCTGGTGCCCAAGGTGATAAAGCCGTCACCGGCATTGATCGCACCGATGCCGACCGCCGCCACCGGGTTATCGCCACCACCACCGGCAATCACCACCTCGGGCGACAGGCCCAACCCGCTTACATTCAGTACACCGCTCGCCGCACCGCCCTCCACCAGCCGGGGCATGTGTGCCAACGTCAGGCCGGTGGCGTGGAGCATCGGCGCAAACCATTCGCGCTGCGCGACGTCCAGCCACAGGGTGCCGGCGGCATCCGACATATCGCTGATGCGCTCGCCTGTCAGGCGTAACCGCAGGTAATCCTTGGGCGACAGCACACACTCAATCGCCTTGAATACCTCGGGTTCATGCTGTTGCAGCCACAGCAGTTTGGGCGCCGTCAGCCCGGCCATTGGCAGGCTGCCGGTGGTTTCGGCAAACCCGCTGCCCAGTTGCGTGGCCTGGGCCACTGCGCGCGCGTCATCCCACAGGATGGCCGGGTACAGCACGCGATCATCGTTGCCCAGCAATACCGCGCCATGCATCTGCCCGGACAGGCCGATGCACGCCACACGGGCAAACGCCGCATGCTCGCGCAGCTGCGCCAGCGCTTGCAAACAGGCTTGCCACCAGTCTTCGGGGGCCTGTTCGGACCAGCCGCTGTGGCGCCGTGAAACGCCAAGGCGCACACCGACGTGGGCCAGCACGCTGCCGTCGACGTCCATCAAAATCGCCTTGAGCTCTGACGTGCCGAGGTCTATGCCGAGGGAAACAGGGTTGCGCATACGTAGATTATTCCACTTCAATACAGCCACAAGAGTCACGCCGTTGCAGGCTCGGCGCCAGGCGCACGCTTTGGGTGGGTGCGCCGGGCGTGGCCATGCGTTGCAGCAGCATATGCACCGCGCGGGCGCCCAGTTCCTTGACCGGCTGGGCGATCAGGGTCAGGCGTGGCACGAAGAAATCCGCCCAGTCAAAATCATCAAAGCCCACCAGGCCCATCTGGCCGGGCACCTCAATGCGTGCCTCACGCAGGGCGTGCATGGCGCCCAGCGTCATCAGGTTATTGCCGGCCATGATTGCCGTGGGTGGCACCGGTAACGCCAACAACTGCGCGGTTGCTTGTCGCGCAGGCGCGCTGTTGGAACCGCCGTTGACCAGTAACTGTGGGTCGAACACCAGCCCCGCTGCCTGTAACGCCGCACGATAACCGGCCACGCGTTCATCGGTAGTGCTCAGCCCTTCGCGCCCGGCAATAAAGCCGATGCGCCGGTGCCCATGTTCAATCAAGTGTGCGACCAGCGCCTGGGTGGACTGGGTGTTCTCCACCCCAACCTGATCAAACTGCTCGCTCATCATGCGGTCCACCAGCACCGTCGGCATCTCGTTGGCCTGCAGATATTCCAACGCGCTGGAGCCGGTCGACGGCGCCAATAAAATCCCGTCGACCCGCCGGTGATGCAGCGCCGTGACCACCCGCAATTCCTGCTCCGGGTCGTCGTGCGGGTCGGCAAACAGCATCATGTAGCCGTGGCGGACGCACTCGGTTTCAATCGCTTGCACGGTTTCGCTGAAGTAATGGTTGGACAGCGCCGAGATCGCCACGCCAATGGTATTGGTGCTCGAACGCGCCAGCGAGCGCGCCAGGGTGTTGGGGATATAGCCCAACGCCTGGATCGCGCGCTGCACCGCCTGCACCGTGGCCGGGCTGACCTTGCGAGTGCCGTTCAACACGTGGGACACGGTCGAGGTGGACACCCCGGCCCGGCTTGCCACGTCATCCATGGTGACCACGACGCTTTCCCCTTTAACTCAATGTTTACTCGACCAGCCGCTGTACGTCGCAACGTTGTCGCGGGTAATCAGTTTTGGCGTGAGCAGGGTAACCGCTTCGGCCGGGGCTTTGTCATTGAGAATGTCATTGCCGACGTTGACGGCAGTCTGGGCCATGGCCCAAGGGTCCTGGCTGGCGGAGGCCTGGATTTGGGTGTCGGTCTTCAGCGCGTTTTCGATATCCGGCGCACCGTCCACCGAAGTAATAATGATGCCGCTGCGCTTGAGCTGTTTGGCCGCCAGGTCGCTGCCGATGGCTTGTGGGTCATTGATCGCGAACAAGCCGTCAATTTTCGGGAAGCGCGTGAGGTAACCCTGCATCACATTCAAGCCACCTTCGCGTGAGCCTTTGCCGTCCTGGTCATCGGACAGCACCTTGATGTCCGGTGCACCGGCCAATGCCGCTTTGCAGCCTTTGACGCGGTCGGTCACGGCGGTCACTTGCGGGCCGTTCTGGATAATCACATTGCCCTTGCCCGCCAGCTTGTCCACCAGGAACTGGCAGGCCAGCTTGCCAGCTTCGACATTGTCAGTTTGTACCGTGGCGTTTACGCCTTTGGCGTCCACATCCACCGCCACTACCACAATGCCGGCATCCCTGGCTTTCTTGATCGCCGAGGCCATGGCCGATGGGTCGACGGCATTGAGCAGGATCAGGTCAACCTTGGATGAGATGAAGTTGTCGATCTGGGAAAACTGCTTGCTCAAGTCATAGTCGGCCGACACCGAGGTGACCTTCACAGCAGGGTTCAGCTCTTTGGCCCGCGCGGCGGCGCCGTCGGCCAGGGTCACGAAATACGGGTTGCCGAGCGAGCCCATGCTGATGCCCAGGGCTTTGAGTTCGCGGGCTTCGACGCCATGGGACATCAGGGCAGCCAAGGCCATAACGGGAAAGATACGTTTGAAGTTCATACCGGTCTCTCTTGTGATTGTTGTTGAGGTGTATCAGGTTCGTGCGCCGGACTGGCGATAGCGATCCAGCGCCACCGCGCCGATGATCACGATGCCCTTGATGATGTACTGCCAGATATCCGATACCCCCAGCAGCACCAGGCCGTTGGTGAGTACCGCGATAATCAGTGCGCCGATCAGCGTGCCGCCGATAGTGCCCACGCCGCCGGTAAAACTGGTGCCACCCAGGATCACCGCCGCAATCGCATCCAGCTCATAGGATTGCCCCAGTTGCAGGCCGTTGGCGGCGAACAGCCGCGAGGCGCTCATCACGGCGCCAAGCCCAGCCAGCGCGCCGGACATGGCATAGACAAACAGCAGCACTTTCCACACCTTGATGCCCGACAGCCGCGCCGCCTCCGGGTTGCCGCCCACCGAATAGATCTGCACGCCCATCACGGTGCGGCGCAATATGAACCAGGACAGCAGCACCACAGCCACGGCGATGATCACCAGCCACGGCACGCCGAGCACGGAGTCATTACCGATAAACGCAAACGGCAGGTCGGGGTTGAACACAGTCTTGTCATCGGCCAATAACCGCGCCAGGCCACGCATGGCGGTCAGCGCACCCAGGGTGACGATAAACGGCGGCAGCCGCATGAAAGCGATTAGCCCGCCGTTGACCAAGCCCAGCAACAGGCCAAAACCAATGCCCGCCGCAATCCCGAACATGCCGAACTGCGGCGACATCGATGCCTGCAAGGCCACCACTGCAGACGCCGCCAGAATCGCGCCCACCGACAGGTCAATACCCGCCGTCAGGATCACAAAGGTCATGCCCGCCGCCAACACCACATTCACCGAAGCTTGCTGGGTGATGATCGACAGGTTCTGCACCGTGAGGAAGTTTTCGCTGGCCAGGGCAAAGCCCACCAGCAGCAAGACCAGCACGGGCAGCATGCCGACGGTGCGCATCAGCTCACGCACGCGTTCGGCCTTGCCAGTTGTTGCAATCATTGAATCAGCCATGGGCAGCCACCTGATCGCCACCAGTGGCGAGGTCGATAATTCGTTCCTGGGAAATGACGTGGCCCGAAGCCCCGCCGACTTCGGCCACTAACTGGCCTTCGCGCATGATCAGCACACGGTCGCAGGTGCCGATGATTTCCGGCAGCTCGCTGGAGATCACCACAATGCCCACACCGGCCAGCGCCAGTTGATTGATGATGCGGTAGATCTCGGACTTGGAGCCGATGTCCACGCCGCGAGTCGGCTCGTCGAGGATCAGCACATGCGGCTTGACCTCCAGCAGCCGCGCCAACAGCACCTTTTGTTGATTGCCGCCGGACAGTGCGCCGACATTGACCTTGCCCGACGCCACGCGAATCGACAGTGACTTGATCGCATCATTGGCACGTTGCGCCGCGTGCCCACGGTCCAGCACGCCACCGGCATGCGCATCCGGCACACAGGCGCACACGTTGATGTTGTCGGCCACGCTCATGTCCAGGAACAGGCCTTGAGCCTTGCGGTCTTCGGTGAGGTAGACGACACCTGCGCGAATCGCATCCGCCGGGTTTCGCAGTTGGGTGACGGTCTTGCCGACCACTTCCAGGGTGCCGCAGGTGCGCGGGTCGGCGCCGAAGATCAGCCGTGCCAGTTCCGTGCGCCCTGCCCCGACCAGCCCGGCAATGCCCAGCACTTCACCGGCATGCAGGTCAAAACTGCAATTGCGCACGCGTTTGCCGTCGGCCATGTCGCGCACGCGCATCACCACGTTGCCGGGGTTGTACGCGGCGTGTTCCTTCTTGTAGAAGCCTGACAGATCGCGGCCGACCATCATCTTCACCAGCACTTCGGCCGACAGCGCATCGCGGGTCAGTTCGCCGATGTACTGGCCGTCGCGCAGCACCGACACCCGGTCCGACAGCTCGTAGATCTCGGCCATGCGGTGGCTGATATAGATGATCGCCAGACCCTGGCTGCGCAGTTGTTTGATCAAGGCAAACAGGCGGTCGGTTTCGCGCGATGACAGCGGCGTGGTCGGCTCGTCCATCACCAGAATGCGTGCGTGGGCATGCAGGGCGCGGGCGATTTCAACCAATTGGCGCTCGGCAATCGACAGGTTGCTGACGGGCGTGGCGGGTTTGAACTCGGCGCCCAGGCGTTGCAACACTTCGATGCAACCTTCCTGCATACCTTTGCGGTCGATGGTCCAGCCACGCCGCAGTTCGCGGCCCAGGTAGATGTTCTCGGCCACGCTGAGGTTTGGGCACAGGCTCAGTTCCTGGTAGATCACGGCGATGCCGAGGGTCTTGGCTGTGGCGGGGTCGAAGGTGGCGACGGGCTGGCCGTCGATGCGGATTTCGCCGCCGGGGTCGGCCTGGTAAGCGCCGGAGAGGATTTTCATCAAGGTCGACTTGCCGGCGCCATTCTCACCCATCAAGGCGTGGATTTCACCGGGGTAAACCTTCAGGCCGACATTCTTGAGCACGCGCAAACCATTAAAGGTTTTGCTGATGCCCTGCATCTCAAGCAAGGGTTCAAGGCTCATGGATGAGCTCCTGGATTTATTATTTTTGTAATCGAGTGTTGCCGACTCTATGCCAGATGCATTTCCGTACGCAAGCGCTTGCGCGTGCATTTTTTTGTTTGATTAAACGTTTCATCAAGCGCAAAACGAAGAAATTCGCCCTGCGCGCCCGAAAATGATTACCCGATCACGCCGACGCTCCACGCCCACATTTGACCGGGTCGAGCCAATAGCCTTCAGCCGCGCTCACGCGGGATCAGGCTCTGCAGTTGCGTGGCCAGGAAGTTGGCATCGAAGGCAAAGGTGTCCGGGTCTTTCAAACCATTGGTTTTCTTCCACAGCCAATCGTTTTTATCGGCCGGCAACACCAGCGACACACTGCCGTGCCGAGCAGCGGTAAGGCCCATCACCGACACCGATATCAAACCACCGGCCCCCATCACTTCCGGGACAAACTCCACGGGCTTGCCGGTGATATGCACGGTGAGTTTTTCGGTCTTGAAGGTCGAACTCTCGGCCGGCAGGCCCGGGCCGCTGGCGACGTAGGCTTCACGCTGAACCTCGAGCAAACCAACGCGCTTGACCGGTTCCAGCCACTGTTCGATCTGCCCGAACAACTCACCGAGCTTTTGTGCCCAGCGCGCTGACTGCAGGTCAAATTGCTGTTTTTTATGCGCTTCGCTGTCGGCGTAATGACGAAGCATCTCGCCCAGTTGCTGTACATCGTCCATTGCCATTTTCCTTGGGTTAACCAGGTTGCGAGCGGTGATCATGGCAGATGCGGCGGCTGACCGTTTGATTAACGCCTGCGCAACTGCACCGGTAATTTCGCCGGCAACTGCGTATGACTAATCCGTGGCCTGTGGGTAAGGTGAGGCAACATTTCTGTTCCGGAGCATCGCATGCGCACCATCGGCCTTATCGGCGGCATGAGCTGGGAGTCCAGCGCCGAGTATTACCGCATCATCAACCAGCGCGTGCGCGACCAGCTCGGTGCGCTGCGCTCGGCGCAACTGTTGATGTACAGCGTGGACTTCGGTCCGGTGGAACAAGCCCAGCACGCCGGGCGCTGGGATGACACCGCGCTGATCCTTGAAGACGCCGCGCGCCGCCTGCAAGCGGGTGGCGCCGACTGTGTGGTGCTGTGTACCAACACCATGCATTTGGTGGCGCCGCGTATCGAGGCGGCGGTGTCGATTCCGTTCCTGCATATTGCCGATGCGGCGGGAGCGGCAGCGGTCGAAGCCGGCACCCTGACGGTCGGCTTGCTGGGCACCGCGTTCACCATGGAACAGGACTTTCTCAAGGCCCGTCTGGCCGCGCAGGGCTTGACCGTACTCGTGCCCGACGCGCGCGAGCGCGAGGCCGTGCACCGGATCATTTATGAGGAGTTGTGTGTCGGGGTGATCAGCGAGGCTTCGCGCCAGGTTTATCAACGCGTGATCGAGTCATTGGCGGCACAGGGTGCCCAGGCGATCATTCTTGGCTGTACGGAAATCGGCCTGCTGATCAAGCCACAACACAGCCACCTGCCGTTGCTGGACACCACCGAGCTGCATGCGCAGGCTGCGGTGGCGTTTGCACTGGCGGATTAGGCCGATTGGCGCAGGCGCGCCATGCTGACGGTGTCGACAAACTTGCCATCACGCAAAGCGTAATCGCGCAACAGGCCTTCGACTTCGAAGCCGAACTTTCGGTACAGGCCTTGCGCGGCTTGATTGTCGGCGTACACCGTGAGTTCCACGCGGTGCAGGTTCATCCAGTTATCCGCCACGTCCAGCGCGGCCGCCAACAACCTGGAACCTACACCCTTGCCCTGCCAGGCCGTGGCCACGCCCATGCCGAACGAGCCGACATGGCTGCGCCGCACCCGCAGGGTCTGCTCCAGGCCAAGCTGGCCGATGACCTCGCCGCCATGCACCGCCACCAGCTGTAGCCGCCGCTCATTATCCAACGCCAGCTTGTTGCGCCAGGCCTCCACCGATTGGTAAGGCATTTGCAGCACCTGACGGCACACGGCCGGTTCGTTATAGAGCGCAGCGACGCCTTCGAGGTGGGCTTCGGTAAAGCGCTGGATCACGATATGGGGTTCAGGTGTGTGCATTGCGTTTCATCCTATGAAAGACAAGTGGCCGGCCAGTGTAGGGGCCGAGGCTGCATGCTGGCTAGGATGGGAGCCGGGCTTGCCCGCGATGCAGGCAACTCGGTCGGTCTGTTACGCCGAGTTACGCGGTCAAAATGTGGGAGCTGGCTTGTTAACTGCGCTGGCTGAACGCTGTGCGCCATACCCGCGCTATGTCCACCGCGCGCTCGCGCAACAGACGCGGCGCCTCGCTGCACGCCTGTTCCAGGCTCATTGGGCCTGATGGCAAGGCGAAGGCGGCGTCCACACCATGGGCGTACATTTGCTCATAGCCTTCGCCCAAGGTGCCGGCAATCACGATGACCGGTACGCCATGACGTTGAGCAATCCGTGCCACACCAAAAGGTGTTTTGCCGCGCAAGGTCTGGGCGTCGAAGCGGCCTTCGCCAGTGATGACCAGGTCCGCACCACGCACGGCCGAGTCCAGGCCGACCAGCTCGGCGACCACCTCCACGCCCGCACGAAACTGTGCGCCGAGAAAGGCCTTGGCGGCAAACCCCAAACCGCCTGCCGCGCCGCTGCCCGGTTCATCGCGCACGTCTTTGGGCAGCACTTGGGCGCAGTGATCGGCAAAGTGCCCAAGCGCCGCGTCAAGCTGTTCGACTTGCTGTGGGTTGGCGCCTTTTTGTGGGCCGAAAATGGCAGAGGCGCCCTGCGGCCCGCACAGTGGATTGTTGACGTCGGCCGCGATTTCAAAACGCACCTGGGCCAAACGTGGGTCCAGGTGTTCCAGGCTGATCCGCGCCAGGCCTGCGAGAGCCAACCCGCCCGGTGCAAGTGCCTGGCCTTGGGCGTCAAGCAGCTGCACGCCAAGCGCCTGCATCGCGCCCGCGCCGCCGTCGTTGGTGGCGCTGCCGCCAATCGCCAGGATGATGCGCTGCGCACCGGCATCCAGAGCGGCGCGGATCAGCTCGCCGGTGCCGAATGTGCTGCTGATGCAAGCATCACGCTGGCCCGTCGGTACACGTTGCAAGCCACTGGCTTCGGCCATTTCGATCATCGCGGTATGGCTGTCGGCAAGCCAGCCCCAGCGTGCCTCCACCGCCTCGCCCAGTGGCCCGTTCACCGTTTCGCGACGCAGTTCACCATGGCAGGCGGCGAGAACCGAGTCCACCGTGCCTTCACCGCCGTCGGCCATCGGGCACTGGACTACCTGTGCATCCGGCCACACCTGCGCGAGGCCGTCGGCAATCGCCTGGGCTACGCCTTCGGCACTCAGGCTGTCCTTGAATGAGTCGGGGGCGATGATGATTTTCATGGGCTTTCTCCGGTTTTTATAACGCCCATGCTGCCAGTTGCCATCGGCAATGACGCCGGTCCGATGCACAAGTGCGGGTGAGGTTTGTTGTTCATTGCGACAAAGCCTGGGGCAATAGCTGCACGCCAAGGTACAGCGCGAGCATGCCGTCAAGGGTCAGCGGGTCGACGCCGCTGAGTTCGGCAATGCGTTCCATGCGGTAACGCAGGCTGTTGCGATGAATGCCCAGGGCATCAGCACAGGCCTGGCTTTGGCCATCGTGTTCACACCAACTGCGCAAAGTAGCCAACAGTTGGCCGTTGGTGTCCTTGGCCAGGACTTTGCGCAAGGGGTTGAGCAGTTCGTCCAAGGCATCGTCGTTGCGATGACGCCAGAGCATCACCGGCAGGCGGTAGCGATTGAGGGTTAACAGCTGCGATTGCGGCAGGATATCGCGACCATAGGCCAGCAAATCCCCCACACGCCGGTAACAACGACGCAGCCCGGCGAGGCCATCGGCCTGCCCGCCGACGGCGACCCGCAAGATATTCCAGCCCAGACCCTGAAGCTTTTCCAGCAGTCTTGGGTTATCCACTTGGGCCAACGCAGGCCGGCACCACAACAACGAGAATTGTGCGGAACTCACGCACCAGCTGTCCGGGTAACGGCTGGTCAGCCAGGCACTCAATGCCTCCGCCGATTGGCCTGCGCCCAACTCGAACAGGTAGGGCGTGCGGGCCAGCTGAGGCTTGAGCCCCAACTGCTGGGCTTCATCCACCAGGCGCGGCGAGTTACCGCTGTCGGCCAGCAGCAAGGCCAGCAGGTCATCACAGCGTTGGCGCCGCCATTGCTGCTCGGCTTGCTGATGGCGATGGCTCACCAGCATTTCGGCGGTCATGCGCACCAGTTGCGCGTAGGTGCGCAGCAACGCCGGCTCGCCGGTAATGCCCAGCACGCCGATCAGGCGCTGGTCGTGCATCAACGGCAAGTTGATACCGGGCTGCACGCCTTTCAGGTGTTTGGCGGTCTGGCCGTCGATTTCCACTACGCGACCATTGGCCAGCACTAACTGCGCACCTTCATGGCGAGTGTTGATTCGCTCCGGCTCGCCACTGCCCAGAATCAGCCCCTGGCTGTCCATGACGTTGACGTTATAGGGCAGGATCGCCATGGTGCGATTGACGATATCCTGCGCCAGGTCATGATCGAGCTCGAACATGAGGCTAAGTTCCTTGAAAGGCGCGGTTGTTCATGGGGTGTTCATCCTGTTGTTCATCCTGTTGTTCAGAGGCACAGCGCAAAGCCTGCTTGACTGTGCGCGGGCACAAAGACAGCACCCAGCAAGGTGGCCGAGACTCTTTGGGCGATCAACGTTACCCTCGCATCGCGAAAAATCATAATAAAGAGAGACTGCCATGTCACAGAGCGCCGCTGCCACACTGGCCACCGATGACGATAAAAACGCCATCTACAAGCGCATTACCCTGCGCCTGATCCCCTTCATTTTTATCTGCTACTTGTTCAACTACCTGGACCGGGTGAACGTTGGCTTTGCCAAGTTGCAGATGCTCGATGCGTTGAAATTCAGCGAGACCGTGTACGGCCTGGGGGCCGGGATCTTCTTTATCGGCTACGTGCTGTGTGGTGTACCGAGCAACTTGGCGCTGACCAGGTTCGGCCCTCGACGCTGGATTGCACTGATGATGATCGTCTGGGGCACGCTTTCCACCTGCCTGCTGTTCGTCACCACTCCCAGCCACTTCTACGGCTTGCGCCTGTTGACCGGTGCCGCAGAAGCCGGGTTCTTCCCCGGCGTGGTGCTGTACCTCTCGCAGTGGTTCCCGACCTTTCGCCGTGGGCGGATCATGGCATTATTCATGTCGGCAATTCCGGTGTCCGGCCTGCTGGGCAGCCCATTTTCCGGCTGGATCCTCAACCACTTCGCCGCCGGCCAGGGCGGCCTTGCGGGCTGGCAGTGGATGTTCCTGCTGCAAGGCATTCCCACGGTGATCCTGGGCGCCCTCGCCTACTTCCTGCTCAGCGACAGCTTTGCCAACGCCAAGTGGCTCACGCCCCATGAACGTGCAGTGCTGGAAGCCGATCAGGCGACGGACTTGGCCAACAAACCGAAAACCACCACCGATTCGCTCGGCGAAGTGTTCAAGAACCCGGCGATCTGGGCGTTCGGCCTGATCTACTTCTGTATCCAGAGCGGCGTGTACGCCATCAACTTCTGGCTGCCATCCATCATCAAGAACCTGGGCTTCAGCGATAACCTGGTGATTGGCTGGCTGAGTGCGATTCCGTACCTGCTGGCCGCCGTGTTCATGCTGTTGGTGGGCCGCTCCGCCGACTTGCGCAAGGAACGTCGCTGGCACTTGGTGGTGCCGATGTTGATGGGTGCGATTGGCTTGGTGATTGCGGTGAACTTCTCCACCACCCCGGCGCTTGCGATTCTCGGCCTGACCATCGCCACCATGGGTGCCCTTACCGGCCTGCCGATGTTCTGGCCAGTACCCACTGCCCTGCTCAGCGCGGGTGCAGCGGCTGGCGGCCTGGCGCTGATCAACTCCATGGGGCAGATGGCGGGGTTCTTGAGCCCATATATCGTCGGCTTCGTGAAGGATGCCACCGGGTCCACGGACATGGCGCTGTACCTGCTGGCGGCGGTGATTGTGGCCGGCAGTGTGTTGGCGTTGCGCATGACCCGTACCTTGAAGGTATAACGCGGTCTCTTTGAGGGCTGGCTTGCCTGGAATGCGCGTCGGTATCTAGGTAAGTCTTGGCCTCGGCTGGGCCGCTCTATCGCAAGAGCGGGAGGCATAACCGTTCTTGGGGTGATGGCGCAACTCTACGCCGCGGTTACCCCAATACCAGTTATGCGCCTCGCTCGACCGCCCACCAGCGCGGCAACAAGTGCCGCACACGGGCCTCGCCAAAGCGGTCATCGATCAACATCACCACGCCTTGGTCCTGCTGGCTGCGGATCACCCGTCCCGCCGCCTGTACGACCTTCTGGATACCCGGATACAAATAGGTGTAGTCATAGCCCGCACCGAAAATCGCGCCCATGCGCGCTTTCATTTGCTCGTTGACCGGGTTCAGTTGCGGCAAGCCCAGTGTGGCGATAAAAGCGCCGATCAAGCGCGTGCCGGGCAAATCGATGCCTTCGCCAAACGCGCCGCCCAGCACGGCAAAGCCAATGCCCCGGCTGTGCTGGGTGAACTGGTCCAGAAACCCTTGGCGTTCGGCTTCGGCCATGCCGCGTGACTGCAGCCACAGCACAATCTGCGGGTGCCGCTCGGCCATCAACTGCGCCACTTGTTGCAGGTAATCAAAACTTGAGAAAAACGCCAGGTAGTTGCCCGGTTGCGTGGCAAATTGCTCGGCAATCAGCTCGACAATCGGCGCCAAGGAGGCTTGGCGATGCACAAAACGCGTGGAGATCGCATCGACGATGCGCACCTGCAGTTGCTCGGCCTGGAACGGTGATTCCACATCGACCCACGCAGTATCGGCAGGCAATCCGAGCAAGTCGGCGTAATAGTGGCGCGGGCTCAGGGTGGCGGAGAACAGCACGCTGCTGCGGGCGGCGGTCAGCCTGGGGCGGATGAACTCGGCGGGCACCACGTTGCGCAGGCACAGGGTCGAGGCGCTGCGCTTGCCGAACTGGCGCTGGCTGATATCGAAGATGAAGTGTTCATTGAACAGCTCCGCCACCTTGGCAAACTGCAACGCCTCGAAATAGAAGGTTTGCAGGTCGCCGCTGAGGGCCAAGGGGTGGTCGTTGAAGTAATCGCCCATGGCGCTGGTGCACAGGCTTAAGGCCTGCAGCAGCTTGTCGGGTTTGCTGGCGTAGGCCTGGTACGGTGCGACTTGGTCCTTGTGCACGGCGTTCCATTCGCGGTTCAGGCGCTGCAACGGTTTTTTCAACGGCTCAGGCGCGCTGTCGCGCAGGGTCTTGAGGCTGTACTGATCAAGGCTGGCGCTGTACATCGAGCGGGCGCGCTCCACCAGGTTGTGGGCTTCGTCCACCAGCACGGCGGCGCGCCATTGGTTCAACTGGGCCAGGCCGAACAGCATGGCGCCGAAGTCGAAATAGTAGTTGTAGTCGGCGACCACCAGGTCGGCCCAGCGCGCCATTTCCTGGCTCAGGTAATACGGGCAGACGTCATGGGCCAACGCCACCTCGCGCAGGTTGCGCTGGTCCAACAGGCGCACCTTGGACGCCGCCACGCGTGCCGCCGGCAAGCGATCATAAAAGCCCTTGGCCAACGGGCAGGAATCACCGTGACAGGCTTTGTCCAGGTGCTCGCAGGCCTTGTCACGCGCCACCAGTTCGAGCACGCGCAGCGGCAAATCGGGGCTGCTGGTGTAGAGCACGTGCGCGGCGTCGAGGGCCAACTTGCGCCCGGGTGTCTTGGCGGTCAGGAAAAACACCTTGTCCAGTTGCTGCGGCGCCAGCGCCTTGAGCAGCGGGAAGATCGTGCCGACGGTCTTGCCAATGCCGGTAGGCGCCTGGGCCATCAGGCAGCGGCCGGTGCTGACGGCCTTGTAGACCGACTCGGCCAACGCACGCTGGCCGGTGCGAAACTGCGCATGGGGAAACGCCAGCGCCCGCGCGGCGTCGTTGCGCGCCTCGCGGTGCTGCATTTCCTGGCGTGCCCAGCCGAGGAACAGCGCACATTGCTGGTTAAAGAACTGCTCAAGGTCGGCCGCTTGAAAGCGCTGGTTCAGCAAGGTTTCACCTTCGCCAACAATATCGAAGTACACCAACGCCAGGTCGATTTCCTGCAGGCCGAGTTTGTGGCACATCAGCCAGCCGTACACCTTGACCTGCGCCCAATGCAATTGGCGATGGTTGGCGGGTTGCGCGTCGAGGTCGCCGCGATAGGTTTTGACTTCTTCCAGGCGATTGCTGTCCGGGTCGTAGCCGTCTGCCCTGCCCCGCACTTTGAGCTGCTGGTATTCGCCTTCCAGGGCTACTTCATTCTGGTAATGGGCACTGCGTCGTGAGGCCACCGTGCGATGGCCGATAATGCCTTCCTGGGCGCTGGGCGACGGCGTAAAGCGCAGGTCCAGGTCGCCGACCTTGGCCGTGAACTCGCACAGCGCGCGCACCGCAACGCTGTAGCTCAAGCGGTTTGCGCCCAGCGCACATAACAGACAGTCACCGGCATCTGGTATTCGCCGCAGAACTCCAGCCAGCGCAGTTGGTTGTCCTGCAGTCGGTCACCAGGGCCTTTGACTTCGATCATGCGGTAGGTCTTTTGCGCCGGCCAGAACTGGATCAGGTCCGGCATGCCGGCGCGGTTGGCGCGGATATCCAGCAGCAGGCGTTCAAACCAGTAACGCAGGTGTTCGGCCGGCAGGCACGTCAGGGCTTGCTCCAGCAGCTCTTCGCTGAGCAGGTTCCAGAACACGAACGGCGACTGGATGCCCCATTTGTCCACGTAGCGCTGGCGGATGGTGGTTTTGTAACGCTCATCCGTAAGCTGTTCGAAGCACGCGGCGAACAACACAGCCCGACGTTGATGAAAGTCTTCGCTGTGCAGGTCCACCGGCCCGCGCTGGAACGGGTGGAAAAACGAACCCGGCAGCGGCGCGAAAATCGCCTCCCAGCACAACAGCCCGAACAGCGAATTGATCAGCCCGTTTTCGACGTAATGCACCGGCGCATCGGGCGCGCTCAGGTGCGCCTGCACGCAGGATTCCACCGACATCAGCGGCGCCTGCACCAGCGCCAGGTCCAGGCGCGTGACTTCACGTGGCTTGACCTTGGGCAGCGCCGGTTCACCGAGCTTGCGCCGCAGGCGTGGCAGCACGCGCAGCAGGTGCTGCTGTTCGGCAGCGCTTTGCGGTGCTTGCTGCGCCGCGCACGCCAGGGCCATGGCTTGAGCGTAATCCTCCTGGCGTTCGAGCACGCGAATCAACCGCGAGCGCGCGCCGGGATAGGTGCAATCACGGTAGATCTGCGCCGCCAATTCCAGCTCGGCACTGCGTTCGCAATAGTGGCCGATCTGGAACAGTAACTTGGCCCGACGTTTTTCCAGCCACGGGTTATCCGTGGCAAGCAGCACGATCTGCGCCAGTACCTCGTCCAACGCCTGGCCGGCTTCGAAGGCCTGCTGGCATTGGTGCAGATACAGAAAACCGTGCACATCGTCACGGCTGCGCAGGCCACGGGACTCGGCGCAGAACTCGACTTTTTCGTAGGTGTAGATGCCCAGGTCAGCCAGCACGAACTCCGACCAGTCCTGGTGCAGGTTGCCGAAGAACATCAGCCGCAGGCGGTCGCACAGGTCCATCACGGTGAGGCTGTAGAGCGTGTCGCTAAGTTCGGGGCACCACTGGGCAAAGCTGCGTGACTCAGTGAACTGCGCCGCCAGCCCTTCCAGCCAGTCGGCCTTCTTGCCTTTGGGCTGGTCAATCCACGGCGCGAAGGCGGCGAGGATTTCGCCTTTTTGCAGCAGTGCGAACAATTCATCAAAACCCAGTTGGCCCTGCTGATCCACCCAGCCCTGCTGCACCAGTGCAAGCGCCGCCGCGTGAGTGCAGCCAATTTCGAGGTAATTGAGTTTGCTCGCACGAAAATGCGCGCCCTTGCGCATCACCATGCGCACCAATAACGCCTGGGACGGCTGCGGTAACCTGTCAAATTGCTGAATAAACTGCATTTCATCCGGGTCGAGCAAATCGGCATAACGCTGCCCCAGCCACAGCAGGACTTGGCGGAAGTTATGCAGGTAATACAAGGGATCGTCGAGGGGATTGGCCATGTCGCGCACTGATCAAATACTGGTTATGCATACAGAGTGCCGCCAGCGGCGGGCTGTTGCAATCAGTAATAGATAAATGGCCCACGCAACTTTTTGTATAAAAGTGATCAGATAGGACAGTTGATGGCGTAACATTTGTGGCCCGAAGCCTTAGGCGCGGGACTTTTCAGGGTTAAAGGTAAGGGTAATGAACATGAAGAATTTGGGTCTGCCGCTGGTTGCACTCACTTTTCTGCTAATGGCCGGTTGCTCCACGCAAACCGTAGTGACATTGCAAAATGGCACGCAGTATTTGACCAAGGACACCCCCAAGACCAAGACAGCCGATGGGTTCTATGAATTCACCGACATCGCCGGCAAGCACATCCGCATCAAGGCTGATGACGTTGCGACGGTACGCAGCGAAAAGTGAAAGCAATCGCCTGAACATAAAAAGCCCCGCAATGCGGGGCTTTTTGTTTGATCGTTCCCTCACTCCGCGTGGGAATGCAGCCCAGGACGCTTCGCGTCCCAAAGCGTGACGCAGAGCATGGGAACGATCAGTACCGGTAGTACGGGTGGTAATACGGGTGATAGTAGGGATGGTAGTAATACGAGTGGTAGTACGGCCGGTAGCAGCATGGGCCAGGATAGGCCGGGTACACCGCGCACCCGCCCAAGCCCAGTAGCACCAAGGCGCACAGCAGCAATCGAAGTCGGGACATGTTCGGTTCCTCACATGACGCGCGAAACAGCTCGCGGGTAGTGATTAAACGCGTGAGGCCTGCCGGACCCGTCGCAGCGTTGCGCCGCTGGTCGGTGAAGATTTATTTACCGAAGGATTTTCGCCAACCCGGCGTTCAACCGATAAGCCGCCTTCATCTTCGAAGGCGGTAGAACGGAGAAAGACGGCCATGGCACTCATGTCCCGGACGGTACGCGCGCTGTTACTCATCCCCCTGAGCCTGGCGGCGCTGGCCAGCGCGCCGGCGTTTGCCGATACCATCATCATTCGTCAGCCGCCGCGGGTCATCGTGGTTGCTCCCCCGCCGCCGCCGGTTTATTACGGGCATTGGGGTTACGCCCCACGGCCTTATTACTACCCACATCATGTTTACAGCTATGGCTACGGCTACCCCCACCGGCCGTATTGGGGCGGTGGCTGGCGGGGGCAACACTGGCACTGATCAGCCGATGCTGACGCCATCCGCCCACAGGCCGCCGTGCCCGACGCCGACCAGGGTCACCGAGTCGGCGCCAAAGGTCAGCACCGTGTCTGCGCCGACCACTTTGGCATGGTCGCGCAGGTCGGTGCTGCCCTCCACATTCTGGAACACCAGCTTGTCCGTGGTTTGGTAGCCAATCACCCGATCATTGCCAAAATGGCCGCTGAACAGGAAGGTGTTATGCCCGCTGTTGTCGCGGATTGTGTCATTGCCTTTGCCACCTTCGATAAAGTCTGCGCCCTTGCCGCCCTGGATCAGGTCATTGCCGTGGCTGCCGATAATGAAGGTGTTGCCCTTGTGCGGTTCGGCATTGCGGTTAAGGTCCTGCACCCAGGTAGTGGCCCGCGCCGGGTCGGACAGGTTGGCGACAATCACTGTGGAGTCGCGGGTCATCTGGTCGTAAAAGCCGGACTCGAGGATGCGCGTCATGCCGTCGCCATAACCGGTGGGCAAATGTGAGACCCAGGTCGGCAGGTTGACGATCGAAAACGGCAGGATATTCCACAACGTCGAGGCGTAGTGGTCGTTGAAGCTGACGATATTGTCGGTGGTCGACTCGTGGGGTTTGTCGTGCACGCCCAGGGACGACAGGTTGAAGGATGAGCCGTCGAGCGCGCGGAACACCGGGTCGTTTTCGTAGCCGATATTGAGCACTTTATCGCCCGCGCTCTGGGTCGGTGAGGCATAGGCCACGTAGTTGGCGTCCTTGTAGAACCCCGACCATTTGTTGTTGCTTAAATCCGCCATGCTGTTGACCGCCAGCCCGCCCAGGCTGTGGCCGCTGACCACCACGTCCTTGCCGCTCAGGCCATGCGCACCGGCATAGTCGGCGACATTCTTGAGCAAGCCGCCAAAGGCTTCGCCCGCATAGTTCTTTGCATAATCCTTGGGGCCGAAGGCCGCCAGCAGGTCGCTGATTACGTCGCCGATGGAATCCGTGATCAAGCTTTCCCGTGGCCCTGAAGTGCCACGAAAGCCGATGCCGATTTCGAGCAGTTTGCCGGCGTCATCGTACTTGCCCAGCACCTCGACCTGGGCGGTGGTGTAACCGGCCTTTTCGCCAAAGAAGGTGCCGCGCGCATCGACCTTGCCGCCATAGCCCAGGTCACTGGCGCTGATAGGCGTCCAGCCGGCTTTTTGCACCGCCTCAAGCGCGGCTTTTTCCGAGTCAGGGTTCCAGGGAATCCCCGGGATCACCCCTTGCGAATTAGTACTGCCCAGCAACGCCCCCACCAGCGTGGCCGGCAAGCCAAGCCCCAGGCCGTTGTGCTGGTAACCCACGGCAAAGCCGTTGTCCAGGTTGTGGTAGGAATACAGCGTGATCGCCATGGCATCGGCGAACAGTGTTTTGGAGCCCTCGGTGCCGAGGTTTTTATAGTCAAAGATACCCATGGTAGTGCCTCTCTGTTGTTGGATTTGTAGAGAAAGCGAAAACACGTGTGGCCCTCGTGGTGAGTGAGCCTATGTGGGAGCTGGCTTGCCTGCGATAGCCTCACCTCGGTACAACTGACCGACCGAGGTGTCTGCATCGCGGGCAAGCCCGGCTCCCACATAAGCCCAACCTCATACAAGGTGTGAAGCCTTTTAGAACGCCCAGTCGAGGCTCAACCCTACCCCGTGGACTTTGTCCTTGCTGGCCAACAGGCCGTTGTAATCAAAATTGACCCGCGCATCCTTGCTCAGCGCCAGGCTGACCCGCGCACCGACCAACGCGGCGTCGCGCACCATCGGCGCACTTTCCACTGCGAACGCAGGGCCGCCCGAAGCGAACGCCAGGTGCTGCTCGGAATCGGTGCTGCTCAGGTTGTGCTGCCAGCCCAGGGTGCCGGACACTTCCAGTTGCTGGTGATCGTTCACGTTAAAGGTCTTCAAGGCGCGCACGCCCAGGGTGCTCAGCACCACATCGCGGGTGTCGTCATGGCCTTTGAGCGCGGCGGCGTCACCCTTTTCGGTGAACCCATCAGTGTCCAGATGCACATAGGCCAGGTTGGCGAATGGCTCCAGGGCCAGCGGTTGCAGGTTGACGCGGTAAGCCGCCTCACCAAACACCTGGGTGCTGCTCGCGTCCACTTTGACCTTCTGCTTGCCGGCCACATCACCGTATTGCAGGTCACGCTTCACATCGGCGCGATGCCAGCTGTAGGTCGCCCCACCGCTCAGGCGCAAGGCACCGATTTCATGCCCGGCATAGGCACCGAAGTGGTAGCTGTCGACCGAGGCACGGGAATGGGTGTCGTTGCCCATGTTCAAGGAGGTGTCACTGTAGCCAGCGACCAAACCGATACGCGTCGAGTCATCCAGTGCGCCATCCACACCGGCGAGCATGCCGCCCAGCGACGTGGTGTAGCCCGCGGTGTCGCTGCGGCTGTCGGTCTTGCCCCACGCGCCCAAGGCCTTGACCCACACGTTGCCACGGCTGTCGATGGTTTCGCTGCTGGCGCCCATCTCGCCATTGCGCAGGCGTTCGCCAACGGCTTCGCGCACGTAACGGCTGTCGTTGATTAACGCACTTTGCAGTGCCGGGTAGATTTCGCCGGAGAGCTGCTGGAACGCGCCTTGGGCCGAGGCCGCATTGGGCGCCAGCAACAGGCTTTCATACACCGCATTGCCGGCGCCCAATTGGTCCGCCGCCGCCGCGACCGCACGCTGGTTCGGCGTGACCGCCACACTCGCGAAGCTGTTGGTGCGTGCCACGTCCAGTTGCACGCCGTTGGCGGCATAGTTCAGCGTGCCGCCGATAAACAGGTAGTTCGGCAGCACCGCGCCGAAGCTGCCGCTAATACCGCCTGCGGCTTGCAGGATGTTGTACTGGCGGCCAATCAGGCTTTGCGCCTGGGCGTTGGTTAGCAGCGTCGGGCTGTTCTCCAGGGCCAGGGTCACGGTACCGCCATTGAGTGTGGCGGTGCCACCGGCCACAATGCGGTCGCTGCTGGTGGGCGACAGCTCAACCGCGTAGGTCGAACCCGCATCAAAGGTGACATTGCCTGCCACATTCAAGGTGCCGATGGAGTTGCCCGGCGCCACGGTGCCGCCGCTTTTGGCAGTCAGCGAGCCGATACGGCCCGAGCCACCGAGCACGCCGGCCTGGCTGACGGTGACGTCGGAAGTGACCGAGCCATTAATCGCCAGCAAGCCCTGGTTGACCAGGGTCGGCCCGCTGTAGGTGTTGGTGCCGCTCAGCACCAACGTACCGATGCCTTGCTTGGTCAGGCCGCCATGGCCGGAAATGTCATTGCTCCACACATCCAGGCCGCAATGCACGTCGGTGCACAGACGCTGGGTCGGTTTACCGGCATCCACCACCGCACCAATGCCTGGCAGGTCGGCGACAAACTGGCTGCTGCCATAGGCGCCGTCGATACGGAACTCAGCAGGAATATCCTCAGCGGTCACGAACATCCCTGGCCCGTTGACTGCTTTGCCCAGGTTGATCATGCCCCAGCCATACAGCGCGTCGATGCCCGGCGCGCCAAGGTCGGTGGCGGTGGTTTTGAGCACGGTGGCGACCTGCTCGCCGCTCATGTACGGGAAGCGCTCCATCAGCACCGCCGCTGCGCCGGCCACATGGGGCGCAGCCATGGAGGTGCCGTTTTTGTTGGCCCAGTCGGTGGTCAGGTTGCTCAGGTCGGTGCCGTTGATGATCGAGCTGAAAATTTTGGTACCGGGTGCCGACACACAGAAGCTCGCCGCATAACCGCAACGTGACGAGAAGGTGCTGATCACATACGGGTTGGCACTCGCGGTGTCCGAGTTTTGCTGCAAGGCGGCTACCGACAGCCAGTTCGGTGCAATTTCCGGCACAAAGTACGCAAGACCCGACATCGCGTCCGGGTTGTTGCGGTTGTAGTCGTTACCGGCGGCAAAGATGGTCAGCACGCCGCTGCGGGCGGCATCGATTGCGCCTTGGTAGGCGCCGCCGGCAAGCGTGCCGAGGATCGGCCGGATGTTGTTGAACTGCGCCTGGGCTTCATTGACCGTGAAGTTGGGGTACGCCGGATCGCGGCCGCCCTTGGCGTATTGATCGCCAATGCCGATGCCCCAGCTGTTGTTGATGATGCGTGCGCCGCTGGCCACCAGCCCATCCCAACCGGCCTTGTACACCGCGCCGTCGTTGCCGAGGATGATCCCGTCTTCCGGGCCTGGGTCGCCGTTTTCGGCGCTGAGGATCTGCGCATTGAACGCCACGCCATGCATCGGCCCGCCGTCACGGTTACCGGCGGCAATCCCGCCGACGTGGGTGCCGTGGTTACCCAGCTTGCCGTTGGAGTCCTTGGACGGCGTGCCGTCATAGCGGAACGCATCGCCGGCCTTCACCGGGATATACGGGTCGGTGTATTGGCGGATGCCCTCGGTGACAATCGTCACCACCTTGTTGGGGCTGGCGAACTCCGGGTGCTGCGCATACACCGGCTGGTCAAAGATGCCCAGCTTGACGCCTTTGCCGGTGTAGCCGGCGGCATACGCAGTGTCTGAATGGATGGCGCCCAGCCCCCAATCGGCCTTGAACTCGTTGCTGCGCCAACTGGCGGTATCGCCCAGTTTGCCGGTTTCCACATAGGGTGCGGCCTGGGCGGTCCCCAGACTTGCCAGGCAGCACAGCAACGCGCCGTATGGCACGCAGCTCAAAGCCTTGAGCGGGTAGCCCGGGCCTGTGTGAGTGGCGGTATTTAACCCTGGTTTGCGTTTGTTCACGGTGACCTTCCTTAGTTTTCTTATTGCCGGTATGTGAATCACTTTTCTTCAGCGCCGCAGTGCTCAGGTGGGAGCTGGCTTGCCTGCGATAGCGTCAGTTCAGCCAAATTTTCATCGACTGACGCACCGCCATCGCAGGCAAGCCAGCTCCCACAGTTAGAACTGCCAGTTAAGGCTCAGCCCCACGCCTTGGGTTTTCGCACGCCCACCCAACTGGCCGTTGTAATCCAGGTTGACCCGCGTGGCCTTGCTCAGCGCCAGGCTGGCCTGCACACCGACCAGCGCGGCATCGCGCAACAACGGCGAACTGCGCACGGCAAAGGACGGCCCGCCGGCGACAAACGCCAAGTGTTCTTCGGATTCAACCGCCGTCAGGCTGTGCTGCCAGCCCAGCGAACCGGACAGTTCCAGCTGCTGATGGTCATTCAGAGGCAGGGTTTTCAAGGCCCGCACACCGAGGGTGCTGAGCACCGCATCGCGCCGATCGCTGCCACGTTCCAGCGCCGCCGCAGCGCCTTTTTCATGAAAGGAATCACTGTCCAGGTGTACATAGGCCAGGTTGGCGAACGGCTCCAGCGCCAGCGGTTGCAGGTGAATGCGGTACGCAGCTTCAGTGAACAACTGCGCCGTGCGCGCATCCAGCTTGGTCTTTTGCTTGCCGCTGACTTCGCCGTACTGCAGGTCACGCTTTACGTCGCCGCGATGCCAGCTGTAGGCACCACCCACGCTGACGCGCCAGTCGCCCAGTTCACGCCCGGCATACGCGCCGAAGTGGTAACTGTCGATGGACGCCGACGAGTGCGTGCCACTGCCCATGTTCAGCGAACTGTCGCTGTAGCCGGCAACCACACCCACGCGGGTCTGTTCATCCAGCGCGCCGTCCACACCGGCGAGCAAACCGCCAATCGAGGTGGTCGAGCCTGCCGTTTCGCTGCGGCTGTCGGTCTTGCCCCAGGCGCCAAGGGCCTTGAGCCACAGGTTGCTTTCGCCGTTCACCGGCACATGGCGCAGGCGTTCACCTACAGCATCGCGCAGCTGCAGGCTGTCGTTGATCAGCATCGCGCCAATCGCCGGGTAGATCTCACCCGACAGTTGCTGCAAGCCCTGGCGGGCCGTGACCACCGAGTCCGACTGCAACAGGCTTTCATACACCGGGTTGCCGGCGCCCAACTGCTCGGCCGCCGCCGCGACACTGCGCTGGTTGCGCGTGGCGGCAACGCTGGCGAACGCAGCGTTATTGCGCCCCACATCCAACTGCACGCCGTTGGCGGCGTAATCAAGGGTGCCGCCGAGGAACAGGTAGTTCGGCAGCACCTGGCCAAACTGGCCCTGAACGCCGCCCGCCGCCTGGAGGATGGTGTACTGGCGGCCGATCAGGCTTTGCACTTGGCTCTGGCTGAGCAGTGTGGGGCTGTTTTCCAGCGCCAGGGTCACGGTGCCGCCGCCCAGCACGGCTTTGCCGCCTGCGACGATGCGGTCGCTGCTGGTGGGCGTGAGTTCCACCGCATAGGTGGAGCCTGCGCCCAGGTTCACATCACCGGCTACCTGCAAGGTGCCTACCGAATTACCCGGTGCCACGGTGCCACCGCTGTTGACGCTCAAGGCGCCGATGCGCCCGGAACCGCCGAGGGTGCCGCTGTTGTTGACGGTCACCGCCGAGGTCAGCGAACCATTCACGGCCAGCAGGCCGCCATTCACGCTGGTGGCACCGCGATACGTGCTGTCGCCGCTGAGCACCAGGCTGCCGGCGCCGGATTTGATCAGGCTACCCTCATACACGCGGTTGGCCGCAGCCTGATCACGGGCAGTGCCAACGGCGTAATCGGTCTGGTCCTGCTGGCTGGCATTCGCGCCCACGCCGTTCTGCCAACCCTTGTCGATCAGGGTTTGCTGCCAGGCGCTGTGTTCGGCGCGGTCTTCGGCCTGGCGCTGAACCAAGGCCTGGTCGGAGATGCCGTTGCTCCACACATCGCCCTGCCCGGCCGCGAGGTTGACGTTCATGTTGCCGAGCAATTGCCCCGGGCCATGCATCGCTCGGCCAAGGTCCGGCACGCCCCAGCCGACGATGGTATTCGGTGCTTGAGTGACAGAGCCATCGAGTTGCGTGGCAGTGGTCAACAGTACCTGCAACGCCTGCTCATTGGTCATGTACGGGTAGCGCTCCATCACCAGCGCCAGCGCGCCGGTGGCATGCGGTGCCGACATCGAGGTGCCGGACTTGACCCCATAACCGCCATCGGGAATGGTGCTGTTGATCAGCGCGCCAGGCGTAGAGATGCACCAGTATTTGGCTATCCCGCATTTGTTGTATTTCTGGTTATTGGCTTTATCCAGGCCGGACACCGCCAGCCAGTGGCCTTCCAGTTCCGGCTGGAAATACGGCAAGGCCGAGCGCACGCTGGCATTCGCATACCCGCTGTTGCCGGCGCTGAACACGTTGATCACCCCGGCCTTGGCCACATCCGCCGCGGCATCCAGCCAGGTGCCCTGGTTGTAATGCTGGGCATAGGCGGCGTGCAGGTCGCCGAGGGTCTGGTAGCTGACATCCTTGGGCTGGCTGCCCCAGCTGTTGTTGATGGCGCGCACGCCGGAATCCACCAGCGCGGTGTACACCGCCTTGAAATACTTGGGGTCCGGGGTCGGGCCAAACAGGAAGCTGTCGTTGGCGTTGGTATTGCCCACGTAGATTTGCGCGCTGTAGGCCACACCGTGCATGCCCACGCCATCACGGGCTGCGCCCATGGTGCCGGTGACATGGGTGCCGTGGGAATCATTGTTGGGGTTGAGTGCGCCGGTGGTGCTGAACGGCTTGCCATCGACGTAGGTGCCGCTGGCGGTGACAGCGTGGTAGCGGTCTTTGGAAGCTTCAGGGTGGTTGGGGTCAAAACCCGAATCCAGCGCGCCGACTTTGACCCCGCTGCCGGTGATACCGGCCGCATAGGCTTCATCCGCCTTCATGCGCCCCAGGCCCCAGTCGCTCTGGAATTCGGCGGAGCGCCAACTGGCGGGGTTACCCGCTTGGCCGTTTTCGGTATAGGCCGCCTGTGCCGCAACGGACAACAGGAGTAACGAGCCTGCGGTAAACGGTTTGAAACGTGGTGAATGGGTGATCATCTAACCCCTCCTTATTCTTCTTATGGATGCTCATTTCACCGGGCCGAAAGCCTCATCGACTTTCGCCAGGTCGGTGTCGCGCAAGTTGCCCGCGTAGTAGTGCAATTTGGTCCAGGCCATCAGGTAGTCGTAGCGGGCCTGGGCCAGGTCGCGACGGGTGCTGTACAGCTGCTGCTCGGCGTTCAGTGCGTCGAGGTTGACCCGCTCGCCACCGAGGATGCTTTGCTTGGTCGACACCACCAGCGCTTCGGCCGAGGTCAGGGCCTTTTGGTACGCACGCAATTTGCTCACGCCCGACAGGCACGCACTGAACTGGCGGCGCAGTTCGATCAGGGTTTCGCGGGTCTTGCCTTCCAGCTCGTACTCGGCCTGCTCCATGCCACGGCTGGCCTGGCGAGTCGAGGCGGAGATCCCGCCACCGGCATACAGCGGCAGGCTGACTTCAACGCCGATGGTGTTGGTGTCGTAGCGCTGGTTGTAGGTGTTGCCGCTGTCGGACTCCTGTTTGCGCGAGCTGGCATACGCGGTGATCTTGGGCAAATGCCCGGCGCGGTTGCGCTCCACTTCATAACGCGCGACTTCCACGGCCTGGCGCTGGGACGCCAGCGTGGGGTTATTGCTCAGCGCCAGTTCATGCCAGGTGTCGTAGTTGGCCGGGGTCAGGGTGAAGGCAGCAAAGCTCTGGTTCAGCGGCGCCAGGTCGTGGATGTCGACGCTTTGTACGCCGATCAACGCCCCCAGCTCGCGCAACGACGCGTCCTGCTCGTCCAGCGCCTGGATCTCTTCGGCGGTAGCCAGCTCATAGCGCGACTCGGCTTCGAGAATGTCGGTGCGCGTGCCTTCGCCCTGTTGGAACAGGTGCTGGTTCTGCTGGAACTGCTGCTCGTAGGCCTTTTTCTTGGCGCGGGCGATGTCGATCTGGTCCTGGGCAAACAGCGCCTGGGTGTAATAGCTCAGCACCCGCACCAGCAGCGCCTGGCTCTTGTCGCGAAAGCTTTCATCGGCGAACAGCGCCTGGGCCACGCCCTTGCGATAGTTGGCATAGGCTTCGTAGTCGAACAACGGCTGTTGCAAGCTGAAGGTCGAGCCATAGCTGTTGTAGTTGCGGTCGTCGCGATAACTGCCGCCGCGCCCGTCCGGCAGGTGCGCCTCGGAGTTGTTGCGGCCCTTGTTGTAGTTGTACGACAGCCGCGGCAGCAGCCCGGCACGGCCAATGGTGCGGTTTTCCAGGCCCGCGTCGCGTTCCTTGATGGCGCCCAGAAACACCGGATCGTTACGCAATGCCTGCTCGTACACATCAAACGGCCCCATGGCTGCCTGGGAAACGCCGCACACCAACATCAACGAAATGAACACAACGCGCATGCTCATTCCTCAGTCAACGCAGAACCGGCGCGATCGAGCAGCGGTTTGAACAGGTAATTGAGCAGCGAGCGTTCGCCGGTACGCACAAACATCTCGGCGGGCATGCCCGGCTTGATCACCAGGCCGTGGAGTTTTTCCAATGCAGCCTCGCTGACCGTGGTGCGCAGCACGTAGTAAGGCTGGCCGGTCTTTTCATCGAGCATCTGGTCGGCCGAGATCAGGCTGACTTCGCCCGGCACGCGCGGGGTGCGGCTCTGGTTGAAGGCAGTGAACAGGATATCGACCGGCAGGTGGGTGCCCACTTTATCGACCAGATGCACCGGCAGGCGCCCTTCCACCTCCAGGCGCGTGCCCTGGGGCACGATCTCCAGCAGGGTTTCACCAGCGCGCACCACGGCGCCTTCGGTGTGCACGCTGAGGTTGACCGCAATGCCATCGGCCGGTGCATTGATTTCGCTGTGCTGCAAATCAAAACCCGCTGAGGTCAGTTGCTGTTCCAGGGTCAGGCTGCGCAGTTGCGCGTCGGCCAACTGGCTGCGCACTTCTTTCTGATACTCCTCACTGTGCTGCTGCAATTTGAGGCGTGATTCGAGAATGCCCTGCTCCACGCGGCCACTTTCGCCAGTGTTTTGCGCCAGGTCCTGTTGCACCTGGGACAGTTGGCGCTGGTAGTCCAGCAAGCGGTTGCGCGGGATATAGCCGTTGTCGGCCAGGGGTTGCAGGTTGGCCAGTTGGTCGCGCAGGGATTGCGCCTGGGCAGACAGGTCGGTACGGGCGCGGCGCATGCCGCTCAGTTGCGAGGTGGCACCGTCGATGTTGGCGCGAATACCGGCTTGTTCACGGGCAAAGGCTTCACGGCGGCTGCTGAACAGCTGGCGTTGGCCTTCCAGCACCAGGGCCAGGGCCGGGTCGGGGTTGGCGCTCAGCTCAGCGGGAAAGGTAATCGCCGCTTGGTTGTCACGCTCGCTCTGCCAGCGTGCCACGCTGGCCCAGGCCATGCGGTACTGGGCTTGCAGCGACTGCACGTCGGCCTGGTTCTGGGTCTGGTCGAGGCGAAACAGCGGTTGGCCCTGTTTGACCAACTCGCCCTCCTTCACCAGGATCCGGCTGACCACCCCAGGGCTGAAGGTTTGCACGGCCTTGCGCTTGCCCGAGACCACCACCGTGCCTTGCACCGGGATGCCCTGGTCCAAGGGCGCGAGGCTGGCCCAAAGGAAAAACCCACCGGCGCCGACAATCGTCAACCACCAGCCCATCTTTACGAAAAAACCGGCATCACGTTCTTTAAAGCGGGGCTCTACAGTAAGGCTGCTCATGCGCCTGGATTCCTTCCGGTCTGGTACTGACGGCTAAGGCTCACACCGGCCTTTTCCCGTGGCGCTTCCTGCTGTTGCTGGCCCGACAACGCGCGCAGCACTTCCTGGCTGGGGCCGAAGGCCTGCAATTGGCCTTCACTGAGCACCAGCAACTTGTCGGCCTGGGCCAACGCCGAGGAGCGGTGGGTGACCAGCACCACGCTGCTGCCCTGGGCTTTCATCTGCACGATGGCACTGGCCAAGGCGGCCTCGCCCACGGTGTCGAGGTTGGAGTTGGGTTCATCCAGCACGATCAAACGCGGCGCGCCATACAGCGCACGCGCCAGGGCCACCCGCTGCTTCTGGCCGCCGGAGAGGCCGCCACCGTTGTCGCCCAACACGGTGTCGTAGCCTTGCGGCAGACGCAGGATCAACTCATGCACACCGGCCTGTTGCGCGGCTTTCACCACCCGCTCCGGGTCGGCTTCACAAAAGCGCGCAATGTTGTCGGCGATGCTGCCGCTGAACAGTTCGATGTCCTGGGGCAAGTAGCCGATATGCGGGCCGAGGTCGTCGCGGTTCCAACGATGGATATCCGCGCCGTCCAGGCGCACGGTGCCGGCCAGGGTTGGCCACACGCCAACCAGCACACGGGCCAGGGTCGATTTGCCCGAACCCGAAGCACCGAGCACGCCCAGCACTTCACCGGCGCCGAGGTTGAAACTGACCTGTTGCAAGGTCGCCACACGCCGCCCCGGCGGGCCGGCGCTGACGTGCTCGAAACTCACCTGGCCCTTGGGCGCCGGCAACGCCATTTGCTCGGCTTCGGGTGGGAATTCACGCAGCAGGTCGTCAAGGCGTTGGTAAGCCAGCTTGGCCGAACTCCACTGCTTCCACACCGCAATCAATTGGTCGATAGGGCTGAGTACACGGCCCATCAGGATGGACCCGGCGATCATCATCCCGGCGGTCATCTCGCCCTTGATCACCAGAAAGGCGCCCAGGCCCAGCACCAAGGATTGCAGGCACAGGCGCAGGGATTTGCTCAGCGAGGTAATCACCGAGCCGGTGTCGCTGGCCCGGTTCTGAAACCCGAGGAACTGCGAATGCACCGCGAACCAGCGTTTACGCAACGCACCGAGCATGCCCATGGCCTGGATGGTCTCGGCGTTGTGCAAGTGGCTGGTAGCCAGCTGGGTTGATTGTTGGGAAAAAACACCCGCCTCGCCCAGTGGTTTTTTGGTCAGGTATTCATTCAGGCACGCCAGCGCGATCAACAACACAGCGCCCGCCGTGGCCAACACGCCCAGCCACACGTTGAACAGGAAAATCACAAACAGGTAGATGGGAAACCACGGCGCATCGAAGAACGCGAACAACGCAGGCCCGGTGATGAATTGGCGGATCACGGTCAAATCGCCCAGCGATTGCCCGGCATGCCCCTGCCCGCGTTGCAGGTTGCGTTCAAACGCGGCTTTGTACACGCGCAAGTTGAAGCGCCGCTCCAACTGGCTGCCGATGCGAATCACGACAAAACTGCGCAGCACTTCCAGCGTGCCGATGAAGACAAAGAAACCCACGACCATCAGCGTCAACATCACCAGGGTGGTTTCATTCTGGGAGGACAACACACGGTCGTACACTTGCAGCATGTAAATCGACGGCACCAGCATCAACAGGTTAATCAAGGCGGTAAAGCAGCCGATGCTGATCAAAATACCCTTGTATTCACCCAGCGCCCTAAATAAGGGCGCAACCACATTGGACTTCGCCATAGTGTCTGTTCTTCCCCGAAGCCAATGACGCGCAATAGTTGCCCGTGCCCTGAAGTGGGCGGCCAACTATTAAACTCTTGTTATAAGCTTATAACTTTTTAATTAAGGTGTTCGTTGCAGCACAACTTCCGGTATTGAAGGCGTGCGCCCTTTGTATTCACCGTCTTTCTCGCGATTCAAATGAATAATCCCGCTGCCCTCTGCATTAAACAGCCAGATACCGTCCGGGGTCGGCGACCAAGTCAGGGGCTTTTCCCTCAGCCATAGCTCGGCGCAGGCGACATCACCGGCCACGGCGTTGGGCTCATCCAACAGGTCAAGTGCACACACCTGGTCCTGTTGCTGCAATTGCCAATGGCCGGCCAATTGCGCGGTGGTGGGTAAAACCAGACTGCTCGCCATGACGTGGGCTCCTGCCGAAACGAACAACACCTGTGAAGCACAGGCGATCAAATGGGAAAAACGCGGCATCTGCTGCTCCATCCTGAGAGCGCGGCGCCGGGGCGCCGCGCGCTTTACATCAGGCTACGATGTCGCTGGAGACTGCCTGGCCGACGGTGGTGACGAGGAAGTCCGCCACGCCGTGCCCGGAGAAGTCCACCGCCAAGGTGCCCAGGTTAGTACCCGAGGCATAGCTCAGTACAGCATCGCCGGCATGCCCGGTGAATGCATTGACGAAGCTCAAGCCTGCACCTTTGGTGATGCCGGACAGGTCGATCTTGTCCGAACCGGAGGTGAAGTCAAAGATCTTGTCCGCCGCACCCGGCTTGGAGTCGGAACTGGCACCGTACACGAAGGTGTCATTGCCGGCGCCGCCCCATAGTTGGTCCGCACCGCCACCGCCGTAGATGATGTCGTTGCCGGCACCGCCTTTGATGATGTTGGCGGCGTTGTTGCCGATGATCAGGTCATTGCCCGAACCGCCGAACGCGTTCTCGATGGTAACGCCCTTGGCGATGGACACGTTGCCCACCAGGCCGCCAACGTCGGAGAACGAGGCCTCATTGAGGTTGATCTTCTGGTTTTGGGTGAAACCGGAGAAGTCCAGGGTGTCGTTGCCGCCACCGTCCCATACCGAGAACACCAGCTTGTCGGCATTGGACGTGGCGCTGAGGAAGTCACGCCCGGTGTTGGAGTTGAAACCGTAGGTGGTGTCGCCGGCGCGGGTGGCGTAGTTGGCGCCGTAGAGCTTCTGGATCGCGGCAATGTCGTCGATCAGCGGGCCGGACGAATAGGCTTCGACCCCGCCTTTACTGAAGTTCTGGTTGGTGTTGCTCTCGCTCCAGTAACTCATGACGCTGTAGCCACGCGTGTCCTGTCCATAGTCCGCGTCTTTGTACGAAGGGTTGCCGGTCCCGGCGTTGTAGTCGCCAGGGTGATCGAGGCCCAGGGTGTGCCCGATTTCGTGGGTCAGGGTCTGCCGGCCATAGTTGTTCAGGTCCGGGGTCTTGTTCGGTGTGTAACTGTTGTTGGTCAGGTACCAGGAAGTACCGTCCAGCCCGCTCTCGTTGTACTTGGCATTGGTGCCAGGCAGGTAAGCGAAGGCCGCTGCGCCATCCTGGCCGCTGCTGTAGTTGCCAAAGGTCATGTGGAAGTCACCGCCCGAGGATTTCTCGGTGAAGGTGACGTTGGCCACATCCGCCCAGGATTGCATGGCCAATGCGGCCTGTGCTTTCTGCTGGGTGTTGAACTGGCTGAACCCGGAGATGCCATGTTTGTTCATGGTGGCCGAGGAAGCCGAGGTCAGGAAGGTGTAGGTGAGGTCGATCTTGCCGTTGCCATCAATGTCCCGATACGCAGCATTCTCGCGCAACAGGTGGTCGGCGGCCTGGTCCACTGTGAACGAGGGCTTTCCATTGACCGTGAGGTTACCGCCACGGTCATACAGATGGCTGAAGCTATCGATTTGCGAGTAAGCAGTGCTGGCTTGCGCGGCAGATACAATAGCTTTGTCTTTTACTTTTGACATAAACGTACTTCCTTGTTTGCAAGTGCATCAGTCTTTGTTCGATAGGAACCTCGCGGGCGAGGATCGTCCTATCACTCGCCTCTTTTGAAGGCGTATCGAAACTGACACAACTTGAAATCTTTCGTCTACAAATATTTCCGCAACAAAAATGTGACGTAGATTCAACTTAAGGAAGTCGCACACAGCGTTTGCTGGGGGTAATTGCGCTAGCGCCGCAAATCGCCGCCGACTGTTATTTAAATATTAAATAGCGGTAAAGCCGCTCTTGCTGAGCGGCCCTCTTTAATAATGGATCCAATATATTGACACGGTGTCATAGTTCAATATTAAAGAGCCATCACCCGCATTATTAAAGTGCGTGCCCCCCATTACCGGGACAGACTCCAGCCGCACTTGTTTAACGCGCCGATTAATACTTCGTCGGCAAGTCCGGGCACCGTGATGCCGTCTTCCGTCGTCATGTCCTCGCCCGCCAGGATCGCGTTGATAATCGCCTCCTCCACCGCCTCTGCGGCGGCACTGAACAAGGGCGAAATATGGTCGTTGTTGACCATGCGCAATACGCTGCTGAGTGCCAGGTCCTTGCGCCCGTAATCTGCCGGTGGCAGGCCGTGATTGCCGGTGGCGAAGGCCAGGAACAGGTCGCCACTGGAATCCTCGGTACCGCCACCCGTGCGCGCGATACCGATGGAGGCGCGTTGCGCCAGGCGCTGGCATTGATGGGGCAGCAACGGCGCGTCGGTGGCGATGATCACCACGATCGAACCCATGCCCGGCGTGCCGCGCTCGGCGAAGGGTGATGGAATGTCCATCAACTGGCGCCCGACCGGGTAGCCATCCACGCGCAGCTCCTGGCGCTTGCCATGGTTGGCCTGCACCAGCACGCCGACGGTCCAACCGCCCTGCTCCTCTGGCACACGCCGGGATGCGGTGCCGATGCCGCCCTTGAACTCATGGCAGATCATGCCGGTGCCCCCGCCGACTGCGCCCTCTTGCACCGGGCCGCCCTCGGCCGCGTCCAGCGCCTGGCGCACATGTTCAGGCTTGACGTGCTGGCCCCAGATATCGTTGAGCAGGCCGTCGTAGGTTTCCATCACCACCGGCATGCACCAGTACACCGCCGGGTCCGCCAGGCGCTCGCGCTCCAGGGCGATCAGGCTGTCACGTACAATCCCGATGCTGTGGGTGTTGGTGATAGCGATGGGTGTGGTCAGCAGCCCCGCTTCGCTGATCCACTCAAGGCCGGTGGCGTCGCCATTGCCGTTGAGCACGTGGTAGCCGGCGAAACACGGTTGCTGTCGCGCCTCCCCGGCGCGCGGCTGGATCACGCTGACGCCGGTGCGCACCTGCTTGCCGTCGATGCTGGTCTTGAGCGTGGCGTGCCCCACCCGGACACCGGGAACATCGGTGATGGCATTCAATTTGCCGGGCGTGCCCAGCCCCAACGTAATGCCCAGTTGACGTGCTCGCATACCCACTCCTTACAATTTCTGAAACGCCGGACTCGTCCGGCCAGTGATGCAATACAAAATCACCGACAAGGCCAGCAAGCCGATGATGATCATGATGTCGCGCACCGACGCCGCGGCGATCAGGGTCACCAGCAGGTAACCGGCGCCCAGTACCGCCAGCACTGCCGGCAGCGGCCATAACGGCATGCGATAAGGGTGCTCGCGATCACGCAGCAGCACCCGGCTCATCAGCGCGCTCAACGCCACCACCAGGTACACCAGGATGATCAGCAATACACTGAAGGACGTCAGGTCCGCCAGGTTCGAGCTGAAACTCAACAGCGCCGAAGGCACCGCCAGGAACAGCGTCGCCAGCCATGGGGAATCCCAGCGCGGGTGAATACGCGTGAACAGCGCGTTGATGCGCGGCGTCCACAGCGCATCGCGGCCGCTGCTGAACACCACTCGACCAATCTGGATGACGATGGCGACAATCGCGTTGAACACCGACAGGAAGATCCCGGCACTGACCAGGCGTGACAGGGTTTCATTGCCGTGGCTGGTCAGCAGATAGCCAATCGGGTCAGGGCTGCTGATCATCGCGCTCAGCGACGGCGCGCCGATCAGCAGTGCCGTGATCGGCACCAGCTCGATCACCACCACCAACCCCAGCGACCACAGCACCGCTTTGTGCACGCCTTTGCCACCGCACTTCATGTCTTCGGCCAGCAATACCGCAGGACCATACCCATTGAACGAGAACAGGCCGATGCCGACGGCGCCAATCACCAATGCCCAGGGCGCCAGGTGCAGCACGCCGTTTTCGACGATCTGCGGCTGGAACAGCACGCTGGCGGGCTGCACGGGATTACCAAAGCCGATAAACACGATCACCAGCAACGCCGCCACTTCCAACAGCAGGCAGGTGCCGGTAATCCAGGCATTGAGCTTGATATTGAGGATGCCCAGGGCGTAGCTGCACACCACGATCACCAGGGCGACGGTTTGCGAGTCGAATTTTGTGCCCAGGGCGTTATTCAGGTACGTCGCGGCCCCTGTGGCCAAGACCGGCGGGATAAACAACAGCATCACCAGCACCGTCAGAAACGTCGCATAACCGGCCATGCCGCCAAACACTCGCTTGGCATACACATATTCACCACCGGCGCTGTTATGGGCGCGACCGAGTTCGGCGTAACAGAAGGCGAACATCAGCGCGAGCAAGGCCGCCATCACAAACGCCATGAACACACCACTGCCCGCCTGCTGGATGGCAAACGGCGCAATCACGAATACGGAGCTGGCCGGCGTGACCGCCGAAACCGTGATGGCCACCACATCGAAAACACTCAGCGTTGGCTTGAGCACGCCGTCTGGCGCGGGGGAAGCACTCATATCGTTATCCTCTGTCGTTATTTTTGGTAGGAGGCAGAAACGAAAAAAGTCGGGCGGTTGCGAGATATGTTTCTCGCTGGATGACGGCAAAGTAAACGCTGTGTTTATGCGGGCCAATTCCCCTATTGGCGTACTCCCCTTGACGATACTCGGCAAAAGCCGAACCCTTGGCTGATCTATTGAGGGCTGGAGCCGTGTTTATGAGCCTGTTCAGAGAGGTCGGCATGCACGCAGGCCTGGGCCGCACCGTCGCACACCTGGGCACCGAGCACTTCTGGAAGCAGTTGGTGCTGTTGCTGCACCAATGCCTGCCGTTCGATAACGCCCTGGCGATTTTTTACCCCCTCGATGGCCCGCCCGTGGCCCTGGAAGAATACGACGCCCAGCCCAGCAGTAAACCGGCCTCGATGCTGGTGTACCTCAATGGCCTGTACCTGATCGACCCGTTTTACCAGGCTTACCGCGAAGGTTATGCCAGCGGCGTGTATCGCCTGGAGGAAGTGGCACCGGACCATTTTCGCCAGAGTGAATACTTCCTCAACTACTTCCACGACAACGTGTTGGAAGACGAGGTGCAATTCATTCTGCAGTTACCGGGTACAGGCACGCTGTCTTTGTCGCTGGGCATGCAGCGACGCTTCAACTTTGAAGAGACCGGGTTGATGACCACACTGGCGGCCTGGGTGCTGCCGTTGATGCAGCAGCACTGGCAGCAAAGCACCCAGCGTGCGCCGGCGATGGACACGCAGATTCGCGATGCGCTGAGCCATTTTGGCAGCGGTGTACTGTCGGAGCGCGAGCTGGAAGTGGCGCGCCTGGTGCTGCGTGGGTTCTCATCCAAGGCCATGGCCGAGCGTTTGAAAATCTCGCCGGACACGGTCAAGGTGCATCGGCGGCACCTGTACGCAAAGCTGGATATTTCGTCGCAGCCGGAGCTGTTTTCGTTGTTTATCCAGTCGTTGGGGCATGATCTGGAAAACCCCTGAAAACCGGCATTGCACAGTCAAAATGTGGGAGCGGGCTTGCCCGCGATAGCGGTGTGTCAGTCACCCACTAGCCGACGGACAGGTCGCAATCGCAGGCAAGCCAGCTCCCACAGGGGCTCGGTGTAACCCCTAGCGTCCGGTACGAATGGTGTTCCACACCCGCGTGCGAATCCGGTCGATGTTCAGCGGCATTGCTTCCAGGGCAAACAACTTGCCCATCATTTCCGGGCTTGGGTACACCTTGGTGTCGGCCTTGATTGCAGGGTCTACCAGGCTGTCAGCCGCCGCGTTGCCGTTGGCGTAGTGCACGTAGTTGGTGATGCTGGCCATCACCTCCGGGCGCAGCAGGTAGTTCATGAACGCGTAACCGGCTTTTTCGTTCGGGGCATCGGCGGGCATGGCGACCATGTCGAACCAGATCGCGGCGCCTTCCTTGGGAATGTTGTAGCCGATATTCACACCGTTCCTGGCTTCCTTGGCGCGGCTCTCGGCCTGCAGGATGTCGCCGGAGAAGCCGACAGCCACGCAGATGTCGCCATTGGCCAGGTCGGCGGTGTACTTCGAGGAATGGAAGTAGGCCACATACGGACGCACTTTCATCAACAGGCCTTCAGCCTTTTTGTAGTCCTCGGCCTTCTTGCTGTGGGGCGGCAGGCCCAGGTAATTAAGCGCCGCCGGCAGCAGTTCCGGGCCGTTGTCGAGAATCGCCACGCCACATTTTTGCAGCTTGGCCATGTTCTCGGGTTTGAAGATCAAGTCCCAGGAATCCACCGGCGCGTTGTCGCCGAGCACCGCCTTGACCTTGTCGATGTTGTAGCCGATGCCGGTGCTGCCCCACAGGTACGGGAAACCATGCTCGTTGCCCGGGTCGTTGTTTTGCAGAGCCTTGAGCAGCACCGGGTTGAGGTTTTTCCAGTTGGGCAGCTGGCTCTTGTCGAGTTTTTTAAGGGCGCCGCCCTGGATCTGCCGAGCCATGAAGTGGTTGGACGGAAACACCACGTCATAGCCGGATTTGCCGGTCATCAACTTGCCGTCGAGGGTTTCGTTGCTGTCGTATACGTCGTAGGTAAAACCGATGCCGGTTTCTTTCTGGAAGTTCTTGGTGGTGTCCGGCGCGATGTAGTCCGACCAGTTGTAGATCTTCACCGTCTCGGCGGCCTGACTGATAGAGGCCACCAACATCAAGGGCAACAGGGCAATGGCTTTCATGGTTCGATTTCCTGGCGGTTTTAGGGCTGTTTTTATGGCAGGCGATCAAGGATCAAAGCGTTACAGAATCAACACGTAGGTCTTGCGCACGGTCTCGTGGATGTCCCAGATACCGGTGCTGTTGGCCGGCAACATCAGTGCATCGCCGGCGTGTAGGTGAACGACTTCACCGTTGTCGGGGGTGAAGGTGCAGCGGCCCTGGATAAAGTGGCAAAACTCCTGGGATTTGATCTGCCGACGCCAGCGGCCTGGGGTGCATTCCCAAATGCCGGTTTCGACGCCATCGTTGCGCTCAACGCTTAAGGTCGAGGCTACGGCGATAGGCTCGCCCAAGGGCACGGCCACCGGTGACGAGTCCGGCAGGTGGGCGTTCAGCGTGTCTTTGAAGTGAGTGATGCTCATGGGTTTTCCCGTGTGAGTGAAACGGCCTAATGCATGAAACCTTCCATGAACCCGGCCACGCCGGTCGCCAATTTGCGCCGCCACGGCGCACTGTTGGGGTTGGCCAGCACCTGGTCTTCATGGACAAAACTGCGAATGATCGCGTTGTAACCCAGCCAGCGGCAGGGTTCGGGCTCCCAGGCCTTGAGCGCGTCCAGGCCACGCTCGCGAATCACCCAGGGCTGGGTGGTCAGCGGCGTATCGAGGCCCAGAATCATGTCGGCCAGGGTGCGGCCTCCGAGGTTGGTGGCACCTACGCCCTCCCCGCCATAACCACCGGACAGCGCGATGCCGGTGGTGTGATCGCAGAGCATGTGCGGCCGGAAGTTGCGCGACATGCCGAGGTTGCCGCCCCAGGAGTGGGTAATCCTGACGTGTTTGAGCTGTGGGAAGAGTTCGCTGAACAGGTAGCGGCGCAGCTCCACTTCGTCGGTGGTCAGGTCGAAGTTGTGGCGCAGCTTGCCGGCGAACTGATAGCCGCCACGGGCGCCGAATATCAGGCGGTCATCCGCCGAACGCTGGCCGTAGGTGACCTGGCGGCTGCTTTCGCCAAAAGCCTGGCCTCGGCTCAAGCCAATTTCATCCCAGGTGCTGGCCGGCAACGGCTCAGTGGCGACAATCAGGCTTTGCACCGGTAACTGATAGCGCCCCAGCGGCGGCAACGTGGTGGCGTAGCCCTCAACCGCCGGCACTACCCACGCGGCGCGCACGCTGGCATTGGCCGTGCGCATGCTGCCTGACTGCCAATGGGTGACCGGGCTGTTTTCATAGATCGTCACGCCCATGCTCTCCACCACCCGCGCCAGGCCGCGTACCAGTTTGGCGGGGTTGATGGTTGCGACATGGGGCGCATAGATACCGCCATACGGCTTGGCGATGCGGATTTGCTCGGCCAGCTGTTGCGGGCTCAGCCAGCGGTAGTCCGCTTCGGTGAGGCCCTGGGCGTGGAGCGTGTCCAGGTAACGGCGCAGGCTGCCTTCCTGCTCCGGGTAACGCGCCGCGCAGTACAGCACGCCGCCTTTGCGGTAGTCGCAGTCGATGCCTTCACGGGACAGCACCCGGGCGACCTCGTCGGGGATGCCATGCAACAGGTCAAACGAGGCGCGCCGTTGTTGCGCTGACAGGCCGGCCAGCAGGCGGTCTTCGCCCAACAGGTTGCCCATCAGCCAGCCGCCATTGCGGCCAGACGCACCGAAGCCTGCTGTCTGCGCTTCGATAATCGCAATCTTCAGCTCCGGGGCCTGGCGCTTGAGGTAGTAGGCGGTCCACAACCCGGTGTAGCCGGCGCCGATAATCGCCACATTGACGTCCAGGTCGTGCGCAAGGGACGGCCGCGCCACCAGCGGGTCGTCCAACTGGTCCATCCATAAACTGATGTTGCGCCATGCCGGCATGCCAAGCTCCCCAACCTCATTTCGATAGGCTGGATCCTAGAGCGCGGCGTTATGGGCTGTCTTGCGCGCGTGCACGCAGAGAAATTTGTTTGACGTAGGCCTTGGGCGATTGCCCGGTGTGCTGGCGGAACGCGCTGTAGAACGCCGACAGCGAATTAAAACCGGCGGCAAAGGCCAGGTCATCGACCTTTATCGGCGGCACAGCCTTGTCCAGCGCAGCCAGCAGGTGTTGGAGCCGGGCCTGGTTGACGTAACGGTAGAAGCTCTGCCCCAGCACCTGGTTAAGCAGGTAGGAAATCTGGTTGCGGCTGTAGCCACACTCATTGGCCACACGTTGCAGGTCCAGCTCCGGGTCGAGATAGGGTTGCTTGAGTTCGAAGTACTGCTGCAGATCTTTGGCCATATGCCCCAATTGTTGGGGCGACAGGCCCAGGCGGCTGACTGTCGGGCGCAGGGTTTGGGTCGGCTGCTCATGCACCAGGGAGGCGTACTCGTTGACGCGCCAGATCAACCCATCGCGCACGGTAATCGCCTCACTGGTGCGAAATGACACCAGGCCCTGGCCGCCGCGCAGCGTAATGCGGTACTGGATAAACGCGGTATCGCCGTCGGCGCGAATACGGTCGATGTGCTCAATCGCCTCGTCGGCGCCACGCGGCATGCTGGCTTGCAGGTACTCGCGCAACTCGGCCTGACCCACCACGCGGTTTTGGAAAAAGTCGTGGTACTGAATGTCGGGGTGGTAGTAGGACATCACGCCATCCAGGTCGCGATGGCGCCAGCACAGGTGATGGCGCAACACCAGATCGCCGGTGGCTTGGGTTTGTTCGTACTCTTCACTCAAGACGGGCTGCATGGAAGGCTCTGCGGCGGGAATGCCGGGGAGATTGCCGAATTTGCCGGCGGCATTCAATGGTCAATTGGAACTTCTGACTAATGGCCTTTTGCCTGGTTTTGAGTAAGAAATGATCCACGTCATATGATCGCTAAAGAACTGCCGAACGGCCCCTAAAAAGTCACCGCGCGCTTGCGAACGAATGCTATTTTGAAGGTCTTGATGCCACGACCAGTGAAGGCCATGGCCCCCTGCCGCGAGCTAAAGGAAGCGCTCAATGAACAAGGTGGGCAACATGAACAAAGTGACATTTCCCAACGCCTGCCAGCTGATGCGCTGGCATTTTCATCCGATGGGCTTCGAGGGGAGTATGGACGCCCCCGGCAGTATGGTTGCGCGCCTGTTCGACCGGGCCAGCGGCGAGACGTTGATCGCGATTGCCGGCATTCCTTGCGCCACGGTGATGAATGCGGCCGATGTGGAGCGCATCATCGAAGCGGTGGAGGATGAGCTGGAGTGTTTTGTGCCGCCGCTGTCGTTGCGGGCGTGAACCCGATTTAACAGGTAAATCTTAACCAATATGGGAGCGGGCTTGCCCGCGATGGCGGAGTGTCAGTTTGCAAAGTTGCCAACTGATCTACTGCTATCGCGGGCAAGCCCGCCCACACATTGGGTACTGTGTTTAGCTGCTAGCTGCGTCGGTCATCAAAAAACGCCTTGCGCCCATCAACCCGCTCCGAAGCCCTTGGCACGTTCACGCCCTGGCCTTCCGGCTTCTCCACATACCAATAGCAATGGCTCACCGCCCGGGTAATCCCGACATACGCCAGGCGCAGCACTTCGTCTTTCTGCGCGCTGTCGTAGGGCTCGCTGTCGCCGTCCTTGCCCAGGCCCGCCATGCGGTAAACCTGGTTTTTGTAAGGCGAGCTGGTGACGTGCTGGCAATCCCCGAGCAGGAATACCGCGTCTGCTTGCAGGCCCTTGGCACTGTGATAAGTCAGCTGTTTGAGTCGGCGATCCTGTGGATTCAAGCTAGAATCCACATTAACTACAGACTGAATATGCTCTTTTATCAATAACTTATCGCTACTTTTTCGATAAAGCATTAGCACTGTATTACCGCGCTGATAGTGCTCCAGCAACTGCCGCCCCAGTGCGGCGTCGTCCCGTTCCAGCACCACGACGGGCACCAAAGCCTTGGGCTCGCCACTGGCCTTGGCCTTCTTGCCGGGGATCGCCGGGGCTGCGCGCACCACATGTTCGGCGGCGTCGATGATGTGCTGGTGGCTGCGGTAGTTCTCGCTGAGCATCACGCGGGTGGTGCTGGGTGACGGGAATTCCTGGTTGAACGCCATGAAGTACTTGGGTGAACTGCCGCGCCAGCCGTAGATCGACTGCCAGTCATCACCCACGCACAGCAACGACGAGCGTTGCGCCCCGCGCCCTACGTGCATCGCCGGGCCACGGCTGCGAATCTCGCGCAGGCTGGCGCGGATCCACGAGACGATCTGCGGCGATACGTCCTGGAACTCGTCGATCATCAGGTGCGACATCGGCCGTAGCAGTGAATCGCTGAGCAGCTTGAGGTTCTCCGGGGTGTTCTCACCGAACAGCGAAAACATGCGGTTATAGGTCATGATCGGCGGCGATTGATCGAGCAAATGATCTTCCAGCGCCTTCCAGAAAATGCTCAAGGCTTCAAAGTAGCCCCGGTCCGGGTCGTCCTTGGCGAAGCTCATTTGGCCCACAGCCGTTGGCACATCCAACCCGAGATTCTCGATAAACCCGGCCGCCATCACGAAACTGTCCAACAGCGGCGCCGAGGCCAGCTCGCCCTTGACCTTGTAATCAAATCCAGGCCCGGCGCTGGCATCGCCCGCCAGGCTGCTTAAAAGGCGCTTTGATGATTCGTAGTTATCGATCCATATCAATGGCTTGCGACAGAAAGCTTGAAACAAGGTGCGCTTTACCGCCCACTCAGCGCGCACTGAAAGCTTTGAATTCGGCCGGCTGATCTGAGCGTTTTCCCGCGGATCAAAACCCAGTACTACCCAGGCATCCAGTTCCGGGATGTAGCCGTGGCAGTGGAATAGCGCACCATTGATTTCGAAAGTCTGGCGACTGGGCTCTATGCCTTTGATCGGCCAGGCGCCGGCGCGAAACCACAGGTCCTCGATCACGTCACAAAGTTCTTCATCGCGCTTGGCTGCCAACTCGGTGACGGCGATGCGTTTCTGCACGTCGGGGTGGTCGCGCTCCAGTTCCTTGAGTTGCAGGCCATGACGGGCCAGTGGTGCGATCAGCTCGCGAAAGCGCGCATGGCGGCCATGCAGCCGGTGATAACAAGTGTTCATCTGTTGGCGCTGGGCGTCGCTGATACGCAGGTCGAAGGGGTTGCTGTCGGCATCGTCGAAACCGCTGCTGAGGTTTTCAAACGCTTGCAGCCGCTCGAAGCCCGGCAGGCTGCGCACCATCGGCAGAATGCGCGAATGAAAGGTACGCACCACGGCCTGGGCTTCTTTGAAACCAAGGGGCTGGCCCCACAGGCCGAGAATTTCCATGAGCTTATTGATGAAGTCTTTGCGCGATTCGCGGGTGAAGGTCACCACGGTCATCGAACTCAGCTCAAAGCCCAGATAGTGGTTAAGCAAGAGGATGCGCAGCACCAGCGAGGTGGACTTACCCGCCCCGGCACCGGCAATCACTGAGGTCGAGGGGGTGTCACTGAAGATCATCTTCCATTGCGCGGCACTGGGCTGGGCGTGGGCCGGTAGCAGACGTGCTACGTCAGCCTTCATGCGCTTCTTCACGTCGGCCGTGAGTGGCAAGCGCCAATCGTCGAACAAGCTGTCATCCACCCCCGGTGCGCGGTGCTCGTCGGGGCGAAAGTCGCGGATCAGCAACACCTGCCGACCTTCCTCGAGGCCGTCGGCCTTGCCTTCGCGATAGCCATATTCCACGCCGGCTTCGTGCCCGCTGCGAAAGCCGTCCGCCTGGCCGTGCAGCCAGGAAAACCGATGCTGGGCACGCAAACGCGTCAGGCCATGGCCAAACAAACGGGCGGCGAGCCGTTTCAGCAGGGGCATTTCTGCCAGGGGACGCAGTTCGGGGGGCAGATCGGGGGTTTGTTGCGGCACGCGGACTCCAGCGATGAGGTTGGTTCTGGCGAAGGTGCCATGGTCGCCGGAATCGGCGCGCAGTTCCAGCCAATTGCTTTGTTGTCATGCAGTTAGGCGATGAAGTAAAAGTCAAAACGCCAGCAATCAATCGAATAAACAGATTGGAATCCGGCATTTTTTACGCTTTTTATCGATCATGTACTGCTGGATGATAGCCACCATCCACAGGAGACCCATCATGCTTGAACTTCGACCTTTCACTACCCTGGGCGGCGCCCATCATGGCTGGCTCGACGCCCATCATCACTTTTCCTTCGCCGAGTACCACGACCCCAAGCGCATGCACTGGGGCAACCTGCGGGTGTGGAACGACGACATCATTGCGCCCGGCACGGGCTTCCCGCAGCACCCGCATCGCGACATGGAAATCATCACCTATGTGCGTGAAGGTGCCATCAGCCATGCCGACAACCTTGGCAATAAAGGCCGCACCGAAGCGGGCGACGTACAGGTCATGAGTGCCGGCACCGGGATTGCCCACAGCGAATACAACCTGGAAGCCATGCCCGCCAAGATTTTCCAGATCTGGATCATCCCGAATGAAGCCGGGCTGCCGCCATCATGGGGTGCCAAGCCGTTTCCCAAGGGCAATCGCGAGGGTTTTGTGACCCTGGCCAGCGGCAAGGCCGGTGACACTGAAAGCTTGCGCATTCGGGCGGACGCACGCCTGGTAGCGGCTAACCTGAAAGCTGGGGAAAGCGCCGAATATCGGCTGGACAGCGGGCGTCGGGCGTATCTGGTGCCGGCGACGGGGGTGATTGAAGTCAATGGCCTGCGTGCGCAAGCGCGAGATGGGGTGGCGGTTGAAGATGAGCAGGTGTTGCGGGTAACCGCGGTTGAAGACAGTGAAATCGTCCTGGTAGACCTGGCCTGACCTACAGACTGAACCCAATCAACTGTGGCAGCTGGCTTGCCTGCGATGCGCACAACTCGGTACATCAGGTACACAGAGTTGATGCAGTCGCAGGCAAGCCAGCTCCCACATTGCGTCAGTTAGAACTGATGGCGCCGTCTACCAGCACCTGCGCCTCTTCCACCAACTGCTTGAGGTGGTCTTCACCCACAAAGCTTTCAGCGTAGATCTTGTAGATGTCCTCGGTGCCCGATGGCCGTGCGGCGAACCAGCCGTTTTTGGTCATCACTTTCAAGCCGCCGATTGCCTGGTTATTACCCGGCGCGTGGCTGAGGATCTGCTCGATGCTCTCCCCGGCCAGTTGCGTGGAGGTGACCTGCGCAGGCGACAGCTTGCCCAGCAACGCTTTCTGCGCCGGGGTCGCCTTGGCGTCGACACGAATCGCGAACGGCTCGCCCAGCGCGTCAGTCAGGCCACGGTAGATCTGGCTTGGGTCCTGGCCTTTGCGCGAGGTCATTTCGGCGGCCAGCAAGGCCGGGATCAGACCATCTTTGTCGGTGCTCCACACCGTGCCGTCCTTGCGCAGGAACGACGCGCCGGCGCTTTCTTCGCCGCCAAAGCCCAGTGAGCCTTCGAACAGGCCATCGGCAAACCACTTGAAGCCCACTGGCACCTCAAACAGGCGACGGCCGATACGCGCCGCAACCCGATCAATCAAGCCACTGCTGACCACGGTCTTGCCCACCGCAGCATCGGCGCGCCACTGCGCACGGTTCTGGAACAGGTAATCAATCGACACGGCGAGGTAGTTGTTCGGTGCCAGCAGGCCACCCGAGGGCGTAACGATGCCGTGGCGGTCGTGGTCCGGGTCACAGGCGAAGGCGACGTCGAAACGGTCCTTGAGGCCGATCAAGCCTTGCATCGCATAGCTGGAGGACGGGTCCATGCGGATCTGGCCGTCCCAGTCGACGCTCATGAAGCGGAAAGTCGAGTCGACCTCGGTGTTCACCACGTCCAGGTTCAAACGGTAGTGCTCGGCAATCGCCGACCAGTAGCGCACCCCTGCTCCGCCCAACGGATCCACGCCCAGGCGCAGGTCGGCGCTGCGGATGGCGTCCATATCGATCACATTGACCAGGTCGGCCACATAGCTGTTGAGGTAGTCATGGCGATGGGTGGTGTCGGCCTTGAGTGCCTGGGCGTGGGTAATGCGTTTAACCCCGGCCAGTTTGTTGGCCAGCAGCTCGTTGGCCTTGGCTTCGATCCACTTGGTAACGTGGGTATCGGCCGGGCCGCCATTGGGCGGGTTGTACTTGTAACCGCCACTTTGTGGCGGGTTGTGCGACGGCGTAATCACGATGCCGTCTGCCAGGCCGCTGGTACGGCCACGGTTGTAGCAAATGATGGCGTGGGAAATGGCCGGGGTCGGCGTGTATTCATCACCTTCAGCCAGCATCACGTGCACGCCGTTGGCGGCCAGCACTTCCAGGGCACTCGCGCCCGCTGGAGTCGACAGTGCGTGGGTGTCCAGGCCGACGAACAAGGGACCATTGATGCCCTGGGCTTCACGGTACAGGCAAATAGCCTGGCTGATAGCAAGTACGTGCCATTCGTTGAAACTCAGCTCGAACGAGCTGCCACGGTGCCCGGAAGTACCAAAGGCCACGCGCTGGGTGGAGATCGCTGCATCAGGCTGGCCGGTGTAATAGGCCGTGACCAGTCGCGGGATATCCACCAGCAACTGAGCTGGCGCCGGCTTGCCCGCAAAAGGACTGATTGTCATGCATAAACCTCGAGAAAGAAGGATTCGGAAAAAATGACAGTTTACTGAGAGTTGGACTACTGCGCGACGGTATTGATCCTACAAGACACAGAGAAATTTCATGCATCTAGCTGATCTGTGCATCACGCAGCGCCTCGCCCACCAAGGCCAGGGCAATGTCCAGGTTGGGCTGCCCATGGAAGGTGCTGCTCAACCGCAGATGCTGGTGATGCAGGCCGCACAGGCTGAACAACTCACCGGGCGCCACAACTACCTGACGGGCCAGCAAGGCGTGGAAAGCCTTGCGCATGTCCACCGCCCGGGAGGCGCCCAACCAAAAGGTGGCCCCGCCCGCCGGCATTCGGTAAGTCACTTGATCACCCAGGTGCCGACCCACAAGTTCGCCCATTTCGCGCGCCTGCTCACGCAGCAGAAGGCGTAAGTGGTGCAAGTGCTGGTCGATCTTGCCGCTGTGGTACAGGCGCGCAATCGCGCGCTGGCGAATTGAGGATAGCCGGAACGAGCGCAGCAGGAACTGGCGCTGCAACTCACCGCTTAAGTGCCGCGACAATGCGTAGCCAAACGGCGCCTCTGGCCCGAGTATTTTCTCGAAAGAGGCAAACACCACCAACCGCTCAGGGTTGACCAGATCGCGCAGGGCAACCGCTGCCGGCTTGAATCCCAGTTCGCCGCAGGTATCGTTTTCCAATAGCCAGCAATCGTACCGATCGAGCAGTTGCGCCACCTCCAGGCGGTCTTGGGGCTGCAAGGCAAAGGCTGACGGCAAGCTGATCGACGACGACAGCACGACCAATTGCACTGATTCGTGACGCAGCATCCCTTCAAGCAATGCCAGTTCCAGGCGGCCATCCTCGCCCCAGGGCAGTTCAAGGACACGTACCCCGGCATCCTGCAGCAGGCGCAGGATCGACCACTCGCAGGGTGACTCGACCACCACCGAGGCACCGCGCAAGCCCAATACCTCGATAAGGATGTCGAGCACACCGCGCAAGTCCGCGCCGATGTACACGTCATCAGCATGCCAGCAGCGGGTGGGTGATGAGGTGTAGCGAGCCGCCAGTGCGGCTCTTAGTTCCCACACCCCGCAGGGCTGTGACCAAGGCTGCAGATGCCCAGGATACTGGCGCACCAACTCGCGCTCCAGGCGCAGCAAGGTGCCGTCCAATGATGCCAGCAAGGCCGGTTCATCGCCGCTGAGCACTGTCATGCCCGGGCGCCGGGACGCCACATAGAGACGCTCGAGCAGATCCCCGCTGGGACACGCCACGGGTCCACCGGCGAGCGGCCAGGCGTAGTACCCCGACTTGGCCACCGAATACACCCTGCCCTCCTTTTCCAGCAACGAATACGCATATTGAATGGTGGAGATCGACACGTTGAGTCGCTGGGATAACTGGCGCAACGACGGCAGCTTTACGCGCGTATCCGTGCTCACCTCGTTAATCAGGCTGATCATGTAGCGGTAGACGGCCTGATAAGCAAAGTCAGCCTGCCGTGCGCCCCGCAGCGTCATCGCCCAGACAGCTGAAAGGCCATGCCATCACGGGCTTGAGACCTTTGCACAGGCGCGCTGCGGGCACCGCCGAGGGCCAGGTTCATCGGCCGCTTGCGGTACAGATGCTGGAGCAAAGGCAACGGCAACCCACTGGCATCGGCGACCCATTGCTGCAGCATCTCGGCTGCCGGTTTACCCTGCAATACCTTGTGCAACTCGGGCAACGCCACCAGCATGCCAGGGTGGCACTGACGCAAATAGCCTTCCAGCCGTTCGCCATGATGAATGAAAGGCGAAAACAGCAGGCAGACCAACTGGTTCTCGTCCAGACCGAAAAATTGTTGGGCAAGGCTGCTCGACAACGCACGCTCCCCGCGATTGGCGACCTGGTTCACCAGCTCTTCGGGCACCTGCCGACGCCGCAGGTAATTGCGCGCCTGCCCGAGGAACTCCTCCACGCCCTCCTCGTAATGCAACTCGCGCAGGCATTCGGCCTGCAGGCCGCGCAAGTGCGCCATCAACGGTGGGTTGGCAAAGCTTGGGTGGCTAAAGTGAAAGCCCAACGGATCTGGCGTGTAAGCCATGAAGTCGATGAGCAACGGCGCAGTCGCGCGGTCGATGCCTTCGAGCAAGTCGGCAATGCCGATATAGGCCAGGTGGCGATACCCGCCTGGGCTGACGTCAGCTTTGGGCACATAGTGCTCGCCGTACAGGTCACGGTAGAAGTCGCCGCTCCACTCATCCATGCGCGTGAACAACCCGCCAAGCGACGTCGGTATACCCTTGGCAGCCTTGACGCTTTTGGCCTGGGCGGCTTTTTTCAGCCAGGCCAGCAGCTGGCTCTGTTTGCGCGCGGAATCGCCGCTGACCAGCGCGTGCACGCCACCGTTCCAGGCGGTGACACGCTGATAAAAGTCCCCCAGTGCCAGGTAGGCATCGTTACACAGCGTGGCGCGAACATCGCCGGAGGTCAGGTGCCCCACCATCAACATGTTGCGCTGGTGAGCTTCACAGCCACGGCTGGAGGCCGGACGCTGATGGTTGAAGGGCAACACCTGTTCGTTTTCGACCATCAACAACTCGACCCGCTCGTCATCATGGAAAAACAGCCGGCTATAACCGCGATGAATCGCGTCGAGGGTTTCTTGCGTCATACCCGCGTGGCGTAACGTTGCCACCCGTAACTGGAAGGTCCTGGGCGCACGTGCGGCAATACTCAACTGTGCGGCACGCAGTAGCGCCAAGGTGTAGCTGCTGACTTCGCCACCGCCATGGGCCACCAGCACTTTGTAATCGCCTACTTGTTCCATGCCGCCGGCGGCCACGACAATACGCTGAATCAACAATTGAAGTGCGGTGCGCTCCGCGCGTGTGAAATACCCAACCAAGCGTTGTTGAACTTGCTGGTAAACATAATTCATGGCCTGCTCGTGAATAGCGCTCATAGTTCTACTACCTGAGTTGAAATATCAGTTCAAAACAACTACCGAGCGTAGTTGTCCGATCTATTGCATGTGTAAGAACGTTGCCTGCGGCGCAGTGTGTGCGACAGATAAACACTAGCACCCGGTAACAAATCGATAAGGACCGCGCACGGGCTCCTTGCACGACAGCGCAGGAGTCGAATGGCCGTACCACAAGCATCCCAGCGATTTGCGGCAGCGCTCCTAGGAATATTCAGACAAGCTCCTACAGCTCTTTAACCTCGAATTTAAAGATCCATCTGACAAATAAAACTTGTCAATTTTCAATCTCCGGTCATGCATCGATCGGAACCAGTCCTTGGCGTGCCGATCACCTCGCGTCCTGATAGCAATGGCGTCACGCGTAGTTGCAGGAAGTACCTGCTGATGAATCAGACAATCATTCATTACTCAGTCCTTGAGTTGAAAGTGAAGTACCAATTATCAGGGCTGAAATAATGATTAACAGATACAGAAGCTGGCCGAAAACCAGTTCAGATAGTTGCCGGGCCAAATACGCAGGGCGCAGACACAACAACGCCGCGCTGAATTTCAGGGCGGCGGCGGGAAAAAGGGCATCGTTTGCGGGACCGGACGGCCGTTGCGCGTTTCAGACAACGCGCGGATTCAACCCTTTCAAATGGCGCATTTGCCCCATGCGCCGAGGGTTTGTAAAACTCATTTACGAATCTTCCTACACCTCAAACAGCCTCAACCTGCAACGCAACGCGCTCGCGGCACGGGCATTCGTCCATGTAACGGTGTGCTTCTACAAACTGGTTGAACGCAAACACGGTGGTTTTCAGCGGCACCAGCACGCGATCGGCCGTCAGTTGGTTGATGTCACGCAAGGCGCGTTGCAAGGCAACGTGGTCCTGAATGATGCCCAACTCCGGCTTACCGGTGAAGTTACCGATACAGTGCACAAAGAACTGGATGTTCTTCTGGAACGCTGCACAGGCCGGGAATGGCGTCTGATTGCCGCCTTGCAAACCGTAGAGCACCAGGCTGCCACGGGGCGCCAGCACATCACCGAGCAATGACATCTGCGGGCCGCCCAAGCCATCGAACACCACATCCACGCCGCGGTTATCGGTGAACTTGTTGATTTGCATCAGCAGGTCCTGCTCTTCGGTGACAATGACCTTCTCGGCCCCCAGCGACAGCAGGTATTCACGCTCGGCGCTGTCCTTGGTGGCGGCGATCACGCGTACGCCCAGCGCCTTGCCCAGTTGTACGAACGAAGGGCCAGCACAGTGGCTGGCGTCAGTCACCAGGGCAAATTGGCCGGGTTTGACCCGCGCCAGGTCCATATAGGCAAAGTAGGCGATCAACAGCGGCGTGTAATGCACGCTGGCTTCAATCGGGCTCAGCACATCCGGATAACGGGTCAGCGCCGAACGCGGCAGCACGATTTGCTCGCCATACACGGGGTAATCATTGGGGCTCTCGGCCGGAAAACTGGCCACCTTATCGCCCACCGCCAAGTCATCTACGCCCTCACCGAGGGCCACCACCACCCCGGCCATCTCATGGCCAAGGCCGGACGGCAGACGTGCATGGGAAGACGCCAGGTTCTGGCGCCACAGAATGTCATACCAGCTGATGCCAATCGCTTCGACACGCACCTGCACTTCGCCCGGTGCGGGCTGCGCGGCTGCATGCTCTTCGCATTTGAGCACCTCGGCCGGACCAAACTTGTGAAAACGGATCGTGCGGGACATCGCAAACCTCGTCAAAGTAACCTCTAATGCCATGAACTCTATCTGGGCTTTCCAGGTAAGGCCACCGGTCGCCATTAATAGTCGACATGTCTGTCATTGATTCCGCAACTGAGGCATTTGCCTCAAGTATCGTAGGAAAACTCAATTATCCGGTGCAGAGTACCAGCCTTTCCCCGTAAGATTCATGCCGGTCATTGTTTACATGTGGCCGCTCACGTCAAGTTAGCTGACTCTTCCAGGACACAAGATGAACCGTAACGACCTGCGTCGTGTCGACCTTAACCTCTTGATCGTATTCGAAACCTTGATGCATGAGCGCAGTGTGACCCGCGCTGCCGAGAAATTGTTCCTTGGCCAGCCGGCCATCAGCGCGGCGTTGTCGCGTCTGCGTGGGCTGTTCGATGACCCGCTGTTTGTACGTACCGGGCGCAGCATGGAGCCGACGGCACGTGCCGTGGAAATCTTCGCCCTGCTCTCCCCGGCCCTGGACTCGATCTCCACCGCGGTGAGCCGCGCCGCCGAGTTCGACCCCGCCACCAGCACCGCCGTGTTCCGTATCGGCCTGTCCGACGACGTTGAATTCGCCTTGCTGCCGCAACTGCTCAAACGCCTGCGCGCCGAGGCGCCTGGCATCGTGCTGGTGGTGCGCCGCGTCAACTACATCCTGATGCCGGGCCTGCTGGCCTCCGGGGAAATTTCCATCGGCGTCAGCTACACCGCCGACCTGCCGGCCAACGCCAAGCGCAAAGTGCTGCGCCGCAGCCTGCCAAAACTGCTGCGCGCCGACAGCGTGCCCGGCTCCCTGAGCCTGGACGACTTCTGCGCCCGCCCTCACGCCCTCGTGTCCTTCGCAGGCGACCTGAGCGGGTTTATTGATGAAGAGCTGGAAAAACTCGATCGCAAACGCCACGTGGTATTGGCCGTGCCGCAATTCAACGGGCTGGGCACACTGCTGGCCGGCACCGACATCCTCGCCACCGTGCCGGATTACGCCGCCGAAGCACTGACCTCCGCGGGCGGTTTGCGCGCCGAAGACCCACCGTTGCCGGTGCGCACGTTTGAGCTGCACATGGCGTGGCGTGGGTCGCAGGATAATGACCCGGGGGAGCGGTGGTTGAGGTCGCGGATTCAGATGTTTTTTGGCGACCCTGAGAGTCTTTAGGCGTTGTCTGGCAGGCTGTTCGGCTGATCATTTTTGCGTTTCCACCAACCATGGAGCTCCATTCACTTCCGGTGGATTGCTAAATTGGGGGCACATCTGATGGCATGCATTGGATGCTTCGAAAAGGATGCCCCCAGCCTAAGGCCAAACAGGCTATTGATAAGGGCAGTTCCGATCGGAGTCTCTGCAAATCGATAGACCGGCCTGAGGCTTTCAACATATCTGTGGGAATCCTGAGAGTTTTTTGAAAAACAGGAAGCACCTGTGATCTGCCCTACCCTGATTATCACAAGACGTGGCGAGATCACCATAGGTGAGTCAAGTAGCCGCTCCGCTATTGGTCCTGCGCGATTCCCCCCGCACTCTGTGCCGACAACACAATCGCCAGCACCATCAACACCGCTCCTGTCAACATCCGATATGACGGCGCTCCATGGAACCACCACCACGCGTAGGCCATGGCGTAGACCGGCTCCAGTGAGATGATTATCCCGGCGCTGCGCGCGTTGACGCCCTTTAAGCATCAGCCCAGAGACGAAGTACACGATGAGTTTCTTGCGGTTGAAGCCCCGCAGCAAAGCCCGTCTTGCAAAAGGGTAAACACCTCCAGGATTAACTGGGCAAACTCCGCGTGGCCGAAGGTGATCATATTGACACTGGCGTGAATCAGCGGCCCAGGTTGGGGTGATTGAGTCGCTCACAAATGCGCAGGGCGTCGTCGTGCTTTTCGCTCCAGTGCAACAAATGCGAGTAGATCAGGATGCCTATATTGCTCTGCTGTGCGATAGACAAGGCTTCGGCCAACAAGCGCACCACAGGCTCATCGCCCACTGGGTCCGAACGCGCGAAATCCCCCGCGGTTTTAATCGCCAATTCGACGGTGGAGCGTGGCGGTGCCACTTTCAGCATCTGATAAATGCCCGCGTTCTGCTCCGCCTCTGCGCCAAGGCGCAGGTTGAGCACCACATAGATGCCCGCTACCTCAATGTCGTGACGCTCCTTAACGCTGTTCAATTGCTGGACAGCTGCCCAGTTGCGTCCATCGCAGATTGAAAGATAGGTGGCGTAATAACCCACCGCCTTAGTCATCTCGCACCTGTCCTCAAAACTGTAGGTGCCCATGGAGCTGTAGAAACAGGTGTCCTGTGCGTAAAACCTTGGCGTCATGGTGTTCTCCCGCAGGGCATCAGGCATTGGTTGCAAAGCACCGTCGAACGCCCACTTCGCCCCCACCAACACCGAAAGCAAATGTCTTGACACTAACTGTAGTGATCACTATAAAATACACGCAATATGTAGCGATCGCTAATTAAATGGCTTTCAGTGATGCGCTGGACGGGAAGCATTCCCACAAACTGAATGAATCGGGTAGGCAACGTGATAGACCTGGCCGTACACAGCGTCGCCCAGTGGACCGAGATTATTCGCTCGCTCGCAGTCGTCGGGATTGCGCTGTATGCCGCGATATTTGTGGTGGGCACTGTCGCCTTCGTACCCGCCTCGATGCTCACGGCGCTCGCCGGTTTTTTGTACGGCCCGATGGGGGGAACGCTGCTCATCTCGCCCGCTGGCTTGCTGTCTGCAGCGGTCGCGTTTGCCTTGGGCAGATCGCTTCTGCGCCCTTGGGTCAAACGACGCCTGGCGAACAGCCCCACATCAGCGGCGGTCGACCACGCAATCGAGTCAGGAGGTTTTCGAATTGTTTTTCTCTTACGCCTAGCGTCCATCGTGCCGTTCGCTCCGCTGAGCTATGGACTCGGAACCAGCCGAATCGCCCGTCGAGATTTCCTCCTGGCGACTTGGATCGGCCTGCTTCCTGGAACATTTCTGTATGCGTACTTGGGCTCTCTGGCGGCTGACGTCGCACAGATAATCAGTGGCGAGATAACGACCAATCGATCGACTCAAATGATGACTTGGACGGGTCTGGTCGTTGCATTGATCGCCTTACTGACCGTCGCCAGATATGCACGCAAAGCGATCAACCAAGCCCTTCTTCAACCCTCTTCAAACTAGGAGTTACACCATGAGCAACCCAACTTACGTCGAAGACTACAACGCCATCGTCACGGTGCTGAACCACTACAACGAAGGTGGCAAGCAAGCCAAAAGCAGCCTCATGAAACCAGCCTTCAGCGAGCAGGCCACCATCTTTGGTGTAGATGGCGAAGGCAAGCTGACCGGAGGCCCGATCCAGGGTCTGTTCGACATCATCGACAGCGCCTTCCGTCCCTCACCAGAAGCCAAAGGCGCCATCGTCAACGTCGATATCGTAGGCACCGCTGCCAGCGCACGTATCGATACCAATGACATCTCCGGCTTCTGCTTCACCGATTTCTTCAACTTGCTGAAGGTTGACGGAAAGTGGACCGTCATCAGCAAGATCTACCACACCCACGTTGCTCCTTAACCCAGCCGTTTGAACCGCGCCCTGTTGGCGCCAAAACCATGCAAAGGGGTTTGACCATGAGCAAAAACATCAAAGCTGTACCCACCCAGGACTACAACGCCGTTGTCGCCGTGGCCCAGCAATACGCTGACGGCCTGCGTGCCGGCAGCCCGGAAGTGCTGGAGCAGGCCTTCCACAAGGAAGCGGTGATGTACGGCTTCACCAACGGCAAACTGTTGGGCGGCCCGATCAGCAACCTGTTCGACTTCGTCCGCACTAATGGCAAGGCCCCGGATATCAGCACTCGCCTGGACGTGCTGGCGATCACCCCAACCACCGCCGTGGTACGTGTGGACATGGAAAAGGACGCGATCGGTGCCGACTACAACGATTACCTGACACTGATCAAAATCGACGGCACCTGGAAGGTGATCGCCAAGGTTTATCACCAGTTTGAAGGCTGACCCGAGCAGCCTGAACGTAATGCTGTTTCTTAAGGTGATGAATCATGGCAAAAGTTGAATACAGCGCAGTGGTAGACGGCGGCGCCGAGCGCGTTTGGGATGTACTCAAGCGCTTCGGGAAAATCAGCCAGTGGCACCCGGCGATCCCGCAGAGCGTCATCGAAGACGGTCAGCCGGACGGTCTGGTCGGTTGCATTCGTCGGCTGACGTTGCAGGACGGCGCCATTCTGCGCGAGCAGTTGTTGTCGGTAGACGCGGTGAATCTGCAGTTCTCCTACCGCTTCGTTGAAGCGCCACTGCCCGTCGACAACTACGTGTTGACCGTGCGACTGATCCCGCTGACCGGCGAGCAGAAAACCGTGATTCTGTGGTCTGCGACCTTCGACACGCGCGAGCCTGATCCCCAGGGGCAATGGACCTCGACCATCGAGTCGCTCATTGTCGGCGGGCATGAAAGCCTCCAGGTTTACCTGAACCAAACCGCCACCGCGTGAATGTGCCCTACCCCGCTCCAGCAATGGATGCGGGGTTCAATTTTTCTGGAGTTACGATGCACGATCACATTGCCGAAGTGCCGCTTGAAAAAGCTTATCGGCTGATCAACCACGGTCCCACCGTGCTGGTTTTTGCTCAACACGAGGAGACTCGAAATGTGATGGCCGCGGCATGGGCCTGTGCATTGGATTTCTCACCGCCCAAAGTCACTGTGGTGCTGGACAAGATCGCCAAAACCCGCGAACTGGTAGAGCGTAGCGGCCTCTTTGTGATTCAGGTTCCCACCGTGGCACAGCTGCAATTGACCCGCGATGTCGGCAGCGTCAGCCTGCAGGAAGATCCACAGAAGCTGGCTCATAGCGGCGTGGAGCTATTCAGTATCAGCGGCCATGACGTGCCATTCGTGGCCGGCTGCTCGGCCTGGCTTGCGTGCAAACTATTGCCCGAACCGCACAACCAGTCGACCTACGACCTGTTTATCGGTGAAGTCGTCGCTGCCTGGGCCGACACACGGGTATTCAGCGACGGTCATTGGCTCTTTGAGCGTGCGCACCCGGACTTTCGTAGCCTGCACTACATCGCAGGCGGCCACTTTTATGCGATCGGAGAAGCGCTAACCCCATCAGTGATCTAGTGCAGTTTCAACCGAGGCTCGGTGCCTGGCCCCAGGTGGTTACCCGACATCAGTAATGCATAGGGTACCAGGCCATAGCGCGCGACTTGAGGCATGCGGTACAGCGATGCATAGAACGCCCGCGCCAACCATCCTTCCAGCGTCACGCAGGCTCTTCGCCAGCGCCACCGTCGACAATCAAAATACGAGTGTCATTGAAGGGTCTCAGTGCTTTTACTCGGGAGCACAGGACGGATCCTATAGCGCCCAGGCACACAGCGTCGCGCCGGTGCCTGGGCTGGGTGATTTCAACGCTTATGACTTACCAATCCTGACGGGTCGGCGAAATGATCAGGTCGTTGACGGTGACGTTTTCAGGCTGATTCAGTGCATACACCACTGCGCGACCAATATCGTCCGGCGAGATAGCAATTTTATTCAGCTCTTGAGCCGCTTTACGGCCTGCCGGGTCGGTGACTTTATCGGCCCAACCGGTGTTGATCACACCCGGGCTGACCGTGTTGACACGGATGCCGTGCTGCACACCTAGCTCTTTGCGCATCGACTCAGTCATGGCCTGCACGAAAAACTTAGTGGCGCTGTAGATACCCGCAGCAGGCCCAACCTGGTGACCGGCGACCGAATCCATATTCAGGATCTGGCCCGACTTCTGTTTCAGCATGAACGGCAACACCGCCGCGATACCATGCAGGTAGCCTTTGATGTTCACGTTGATCATCTTTTCCCAATCATCGGTGGCTAGGTCGACCCAGTTGGAAAACAGCATCAAGCCTGCGTTGTTGATCAGGATATCCACCGAACCGAAAGAGTCCTGGGCGAATTGCGCGAGCGCTTTCATATCCTCAGGGTTGGTAACGTCGCTGACGCGACCTACCGCTTCACCGCCCTTGCCTTTCAGTTCGCTGACGATGGCGTCCAGGCCTTGCTGGTCCAGGGCTGCTGCGACAATTCGAACGCCTTTCTCGGACAAGGCACGTGCCGATGCAGCACCCAGGCCGGACGATGCGCCAGTGATGATCGCGGTTTTATTCTGCAGATAGTTCATGGGCGTTCCTCTCGTTGGTGACTGCCCGTCTGTGCGGGCAGTTTTTGGGGTTATCGCGGATGTAAGCGGATCAGTAGTTGCCGACAGGCCAGTCGGTGTAGCCTTTGGCGCCGCCGCCGTAATACGACTCGCGCGGTGCGATGGTCAGTTCGGCCCCACGGCGCAAGCGCTCGACCAGGTCCGGGTTGGAGATAAACAGGCGGCCAAACGCTACCGCGTCGATCTTGCCTTGGGCGCGGCGCTCAATAGCCATGTCCAGGTCGTAGTTGTTGTTGCCGATGAAGGGCCCGTTGAACTGCGCGCTCAATGCGTCCATGTCCACGCCTTCCGGTACTTCACGCGAGGTGGCGGTAGCGCCTTCAACGAAGTGCAGGTAAGCCAGGTCGAAGGCGTTCAACTTCTGGATCAGGTAGCCATACATCGCCATCACGTTGCTGTCGGGCGGCGTGTTGCCGGCGTCAGGCGTCACCGGCGACAAACGAATGCCAACACGGTCGTTGCCCCAGATTTCGACGATTGCTTCGGTCACTTCCAGGGTCAGACGTGCACGGTTCTCGATGGAGCCGCCGTACTGGTCGGTGCGATGGTTCGTCGAGTCCCGCAGGAACTGGTCCAGCAGGTAGCTGTTAGCTGAGTGAACCTCTACACCATCAAAACCGGCACGCTTGGCATTCTCGGCAGCACGCTTGTACTTCTCGATGATCCCCGGGATCTCATCGGTTTCAAGTGCCCGTGGCATCGACACCGGAACGAAGCCGTTGGTGGTATAGGTGTCGCCTTCAGCCTTGATCGCGGAAGGTGCGACCGGTGCGGCACCGTCAGGTTGCAGCTCGACACTGGAGAACCGTCCCACATGCCATAGTTGGCTGACGATCTTCCCGCCGGCGGCATGCACGGCGTCCGTGACTTTCTTCCAGCCCGCAACCTGCTCCTCGCTCCAGATGCCGGGGGTGGCCGCGTAACCGCGGCCTTGCGCGGAAATATTGGTGGCCTCGGCGACGATCAAGCCCGCGGTGGCGCGTTGAGCGTAATACTCAGCGTGCAGCTCGTTGGGGATGCCATCTTCGGCATAGCGGCTACGGGTTACAGGCGCCATCAAAATACGGTTGGCGAGTTTCATCGCGCCCAGGTTGATGGGGGTGAATAAGTCGGTACGAGTGGCGTTGTCTGTCATGATAGACCTCAATTAAATAGACCGGTCGTCTAGTAAGTTGGTAAAAAATAACTACGACAAAAGTCGCTTTGCCAGAGTCAGGGATGTTTCAAAGGCGTCGTCGCGCTTGCCGATCTTCATCATCAACGAAGCGCCGAGCCAAACCTGATAGAGCGATTGCGCAAGCGTCGCGCTTGGCGCTGTGGACGTGATCGAGCCATCGACAAGCCCCTGCTCAATACAGCGCTCAAGCTTTGCGTGGATAGCCTGCGTGCCTCGGTCGAGCACCAGGCGCATGCCCTCCGAGAGGTCACAGACCTCGGCGCCCAACTTGACCACCAGGCACTTGTCGGTAGGCAAATCAGAGCACTGGGTTTGCGCCCAATACTGGAAGTAACTCAGCAGCCTTTGCGCGGCGGGTGCAGAACCCATCAACAGCGTGTCGACTGTTGCGAGGTAGTCGGAAAAATACTGCTCAAGCAATGCCTGACCAAATTCTTCCTTGGATTTGAAGTAGTGGTAGAACGAACCTTTAGGCACGCTCGCAGCCGCTACCACCTCAGCTAACCCTACGCTGGTGTAGCCTTTGTGAGTCATCAACGTCCTGGCGACATCCAGGATGTGTTGGCGTGTTTCAGAATGATGCTTTTTCATAATGCAGCCACCCTAATTAAAACTAGACCGGTCGTCTAGTAAATTTTAGAATAGGCTCACGTTCTACGACCAACGGCGAACGAAGACAAATGACAGGGTAAAGCTCATGAACACCCCTCCCCCCACGTCAACGTTCAACACCGAGTGCCTTGCGCAATTCAACCTCAATTGCCTGGTGATCTTCGCTGCGCTGTATCAGGAAAAAAGTGTCACCAGGGCGTCCGAGCGGTTGAACATTGGGCAACCTGCGGTCAGCAACAGCCTGTCCAAACTCAGGCTGGTTTTTCAGGACCCACTGTTTTTTCGCCGAAACGCAGAGATGGTGCCCACCGCAGTCGCCGATGATATTGCGAAGCATGTGATACCGCTATTGAGCGGTATTGGCCACGTGCTTGAGCGATACAACGTACCGGCCCTTGGGCACCCGTCACGGCCGAACTGAAAGCTCAGAATTACGCTACGCAACCGAAAATTTCATTTTGTGTATCATTGGGCAGAACTTTCTTCCAGGCATGCTCGTCTGGCGATACGCCCCCAAGGTGCTGCACTCAATGACCAACTCCACCCCAATCTCTGTTCCACGCGCAAAAGGACGCCCGCGCGCGTTTGATCGAGACCAGGCTCTGCTGCAGGCGCTGGCAGTGTTTTGGAGGCGTGGCTACGAGCCGGCCTCTGTGGCGGAATTGTGTTCAGCCATGGGCGTCAGCCCTCCCAGCCTGTATGCGGCGTTCGGCAACAAAGCCAAGTTGTTTCTCGAAGCGGTTGCCTACTACGAAGCGACGTTCTGGGATGCCACGTGGGAGCGCATGGACACCGAGCCCGACATCGTGCTTGCCATCAGCGAGTTCTTCCACACCTCCGCGTCGATCTTGACCGAACCCGAGGCGCCCTGCGGCTGCATGGTCGTCCTCGCGGCAGTCAATGTCTCCGACGATGCCGGTGAAGTCACCGCGACCCTAAAGGCCTTGCGCCAGGAAGGCCGTGACTACTTACAGCAGCGCTTGGATCGCGCAGTGGAACAAGGTCAGCTCAAACCGGAAACCAACACTCGCCTGCTCGCCGCTGCCTTGAATACATTGCTCGAGGGCATGTCCCTGCAGGCACATGACGCTGCCAGCAGGGAAGATCTGCAAGGCATCGGCGCAACAGCCGTAGCGATGCTGAGCCCTTCCCTGTCAGCTTGACTGGAACCAACTCCGCCAAACCACGCGCTGCATTCAAGCAAGCTGTTCACACGCAGCCTTGATGCGCGCGCATGCCTGCTCCAGCAGCACCGTGGAGGTCGCAAAGGAGATGCGGAAATAACCCTCCAACCCAAACGCACTCCCCGGTACCACCGCCACCTGTGCGGCTTCGAGCAGGTACTGGCAGACATCCACGTCATTAGTCAGCACCGCTCCTGCAGGCGTTTTGCGCCCGTACAGCCCCGAGCATGAAGGGAAGAGATAAAAAGCGCCCTCCGGACGGCGACATCCCAGGCCGGGAGTGGTGTTAAAAGCGTCCAGGCAAAGATCCCTGCGCTGACGAAACACTTCATTGCGCTCAGCCAGAAAATCGATAGGCCCGTCCAGCGCTGCCACGGCAGCCGCCTGGGATATTGCGCAGGGGTTGCTCGTGGTCTGCGATTGAATGGTGGCCATGGCGGCGATCAACGGTTTAGGACCGCCCGCATAACCAATGCGCCAGCCCGTCATTGAATACGCCTTTGAAACGCCATTCACGGTCAGCACGCGACCATGTAACGCCGGCACCTGCGAAGCCAGCGTGGAAAACACCCAACCGTCGTAACTCAGGTGCTCGTACATATCATCCGTCAGCACGTAGACCTGCGGATGCTCCAACAATACGGCGCCCAACCGATCAAGCTCTGCCGCGCTATAACCCGCCCCCGTCGGGTTGCTTGGCGAATTCAAAATCAGCCACTTGGTACGCGGCGTGATGGCTTGCTGGAGTTGCTCAGCGGTGATCTTGAAATGCTGATGGGCCGCGCAGCGGATTTCCACGGGCGTGCCCCCCGCCAGGCGCACCATGTCCGGATAGGACACCCAGTAAGGCGCAGGAATGATGACTTCATCCCCGGGGTTAAGGGTGGCCTGCAGCGCATTGATCAGCACTTGCTTACCGCCGGTGCCGACGCTGATTTCGTCTGTCGCGTAGGTGATGCCGTTTTCACGCTGAAATTTTCGAACGATCGCCGCTTTGAGTTCTGGAGTGCCGTCTACATCGGTGTAGCGGGTCTGGCCTGCATCAATCGCCGCCTTGGCAGCCGCGTTGATGTGATCGGGGGTTGGAAAGTCCGGCTCGCCGGTTGACAGGCTGATGATATCGGCCCCATTGCGGCGTAACTCTGCCGCCTTGCGCGTGATTACCAGCGTTGGCGAGGGCTTAACCGCTTTCAGCAAATTTCCGAGCAATTGCATGGGGCCACTCTTTGAGCTTTTGTTGATAGTGCATCAATGCTAGCGGCCTCCAGCAGACAATTAAAACAATATATATGGATGCAAAAAATCAATTTTATTTGTTTATTCCGGGCTGATTTTTTTGGCCTCTTGCGCCGATTGAAGACAAGGCACGTGCCCTGGGCCAAATCTCCCAGGCGCTTGACAGTTTCTGTAGTGACCAATATAGAATAACCCTCGGCGTGCATTCGCCGAGCGCGTTTGCAGGTTCGCTTGAGGGGGACATTTTTGAAACATCGCCTGATCTGGAGGAACTATGCACTCAGTTTTTATCGTCGGTGGTTCGGGTAAAGTGGCCCGAAGCCTTGCTCGAAAACTGGCAGACCGAGGCCATCAACCACATTCGTTATACCGTCATGCGGAACAGGCCGAGGGACTCGAAGCACTCGGCGCCATCCCCGTGGCGGGTAACTTGCTTGACCTCGACACAGAGGCTCTGGCCAAGCTGATGGCGGGCAGTGATACCGTGGTATTCGCGGCGGGTGCCGGCGGCAAAGGCGGCGAGCAGATGACGGATGCCATCGACGGTCACGGCCTTGAGCTGTCCGTAGCCGCGGCTGAGTTGGCGGGCATTCAGCGCTTTATTCTTGTGTCGGCGTTTCCAGAGGCATCGCGTGGAAAATCAGTTTCCGAGACCTTCGAAAACTACATGGCCGTGAAAAAGCGCGCCGATGTGCACTTGGCCGCAAGCGATCTAGATTGGGTCATTCTGCGCCCCGGCACCTTGCTGGACTCACCCGGCAGTGGCAAGGTCCACGCTGGCCTGGCTATCCCCTATGGCGACGTGCCGCGCGACGATGTCGCCGCAGCCTTGTTGCAGATCATCGAACAGCCCGGCGTCAGTCGCGTCATTATCGAACTGACCCAAGGCAGCACACCGGTCAACGAGGCTATCCAGAGTTTTGTGCCGGATAGCACTCAAGCATGAACGAACCCACAACATTCAAGCTGCTACTGGTCGGCGCAAGCGGGCTGGTTGGCAGCCATGTACTGGATCTGGCCCTGTCGGATCCGCGCGTCGGCAAGGTCTACGCACCAACACGCAAGACTTTGGCGGCGCACCCTAAACTCATCGCCACGCCCATCGATTTTGATCACTTGGACGAACAGGCTGATCGCTGGCAAGCAGATGCTGTGATCTGCACGCTGGGTACCACGCTTAAAACAGCTGGCTCCAGAGCAGCCTTCGAGCGAGTCGACCACACCTATCCATTGGCAGTGGCCAGGCTCGCACGCGCGCATGGAACGCCGACCTACGTGCTCAATTCGGCTATCGGCGCAGATGCGGGATCTTCGTTTTTCTATAACCAGGTCAAAGGCCGCCTGGAACAGGATCTGGCGAGGGTGGGGTTTGAATCGCTGACGTACGTGCGGCCGGGTGTCATCGGAGGCAAGCGTGAGGAGGTGCGCCATGCCGAGCGTGCACTGATCCGGATGCTCAAACTTGCATCGCCGCTGTTACCTGAACGCTGGCGTCTCAATCCCCCGGCGCTGATTGCGCGGGCATTGCTTGAAGCCGCGATCAGTCAGGAGCCTGGCATTCATGTGGTGCCATCGAGCAGCATGACCAAGCCTGCCGATCGAAACTAAGCCAACAAGCGTCGGCTCATATCAAGCGCAGCATCAAAAGGCTCGCGTGTTCTGTTGACCTTGACCAACAACGAGGCGCCCAGCCACATCTGGTAGAGCGCTTCAGCCAATATTGCTGAGTCAATCGACGCACTTATGGAGCCATCCGCTTTACCCTGCTCAACACAACGAACCATCCGCTCAATAATCAGGGCAGTACCCTTCTCAAGCACACCGCGCATGTTTTCGGACAGGTCACACACTTCCGCCCCCAATTTGACCACCAGGCATTTTTGATCGGTGTGATCAAACGCCTGTGTCTCGGCCCAATAGCGTAGATAGCTCAGCAGACGTTCGGCGCCGGAGCCCTCACTGGCCAACTGCACATCGACACGCGTGAGGTACTCGTCAAAGTACTCTTCGAGCAGCGCTTGGCCGAACTCGTCCTTTGATCGAAAGTAGTGATAGAACGACCCTTTAGGTACACCCGCTGCCGCGAGCAGCTCGGTAAGGCCGACGGCGGTGTAACCTTTCTGGGTCATCAGCGACCTGGCGACATCGATGATGTGCTGGCGCATGTCATGGGCGGGTTTCTTCATAATGCCGCGCATGCTAGCAAAAAAATGATCTAGCGTCAGGCGCCCGTTAGAGCGCCTGACGTTTGTTCACCTGTATCGGAAGCAATTTTACGTAGCGCTTCAGCGACAAAAATATAAATATATTTCGAAGCAAAACATAATTATTATTTGAGCATGATCAAAGAACTGAAAACACTTATCGCTGTGGCGAGAGAAGGCACATTTGCGGCTGCCGGCAGCAAAATCGGCCTCACCCAAGCCGCCGTCAGCGCCCAGATGCAACGCCTTGAGGCGGAGCTAGGGGTACAGCTATTCGACCGTAAGGGACGCTCGGCTCAGTTAAATCGAATGGGTCACCAGGTTTTGGCGCAGGGTCAGGAACTGGTACGCCAATTTAAAGATCTGGGCTCGACATCGGTGGGTCTTCCTGCGAACGTTTTGGTCACCATTGGAGCGATTGCCTCGGTTCAGCGCTCCTTCTTGCCAGACGCCCTGGCTGAATTTCATCAACGATCTGCGCAATGCAGGACGCGAGTGCTCCCCGGCTTGTCGATGGAGTTGGTGAACCAAGTCGATTCAGGCGAAATCGATATGGCCGCGATAATCCGCCCGCCCTTCTCGCTTCACAGTGATCTGCGCTGGACAACCTTGGCGCGAGAACCTTACCGGCTGATCGTCCCCGCCGATATGCCGGGAGACGATTGGGCTGAATTGGTATCGAGCCAACCCTTTATACGCTATGACCGATCATCCTTCGGCGGACGCCAAGTGGATAGGTTTCTGCGACAAACCCATTTTTCATTGCACGAAGTCTGCGAGCTCGATGAACTGGATGCAATCGTCAAACTGGTTGCAAACGGCGTTGGAGTCGCCTTGGTGCCTGAAACGGCCACCCGTGAAGAATGGCCTGCCGAGGTACGTGCAATCGACCTGAAACAACGTACATTCCATCGCGATATTGGTTTGGTGCACCGTGCACGTCGCAGTCTAACTGAGCCAGTAAAACTACTGGCTCAACTGATTACCGAGCATGCAGTGAAGAAGCATTAGATAAGTGCTGACGAGTACTTCGTGAAACTCATCTTCGATTTCGAACTCAATTTTCAGCGCGGCCCTAACTAGTTAAGGCGCTTCATGGGTTTGGAAAATTTTGCTAACGACCGTCCACTTGCCTTCTACTTTCAGCAACTGGAAGAAGTCGGTGAAAGAGAGGCCTGACATGCCGTTGGCGTCGATACGAGCACTCGCGGCATTACCGACGATTTCAATACGAGTAATCGCGGCCTGCGCGTCGGGAGATGGACGGAAATTCTTGTCAATTCCCTCGAACAGGATTGGAATCGCGCCGCCGTCCAACTTGCCATCGGCACCGACGCTGTACATCGTCGCATGTTCATTGAAGGCGGGTTTCATAATACTGCTCTTGGCCTGCTTGCAACCCTCAATATACTTGTTAAGCACCTCTGTAATAGCTTGATAGTCTTCTACATACGTAGCTTTGCTGACTGTTTTACTGCTGAGAACTTGTGGGCCACCTGGTGCGTTTTCCGCTTGAGCCATCGCGCCTAAGGTCGAAATCAAGGCCAAAAAAAACAACTGCTTAATAGATATAACTTTCATTTAGTCGCTCTTCATAATGAGTGCAATTATTGAAAAATGCTCAACCGCACAAACGCAGCAGAAACTCCGGGATTCGACTGTGCGCAAGCAGCTTCGCAATGAGATGACGAGGTGTTTTCAATGACGAAGCCCGCAGTTTCACCGTGACCTGCGGGTTCTTTGTTTTTAAAATTACTTGCTCAGGTTGATCTTGAGTTCCTGAGAAGCCTGCGCAATCGCGCTGCGCGGCGTCGGCAGATGGCTGAAGCCATTCGACAGACCGAAATCGTGAATCATGCCGTTGTAGCGAACCGTCTTCACAGGCACACCCGCAGCGTCGAGCTTGCGGCCGTAAGCTTCAGCTTCATCGCGCAGGACATCGAATTCGGCTGTCTGGATCAGCGTCGGCGGCAAGCCCTTCAACTGTTCGGTCGTGGCCTGCAGTGGAGAAGCGTAAATCTGTTTGCGTGTCTCGGCGTCGGGTGCGTAATTGTCCCAGAACCACGCCATCATGTCCTTCGTCAGGAAATAGCCGTTGGCAAACTCCTTGTACGACGGCGTGTCAAAATTGGAATCTGTCACTGGGCACAGCAACACTTGCGAGCGCAGTTCAGGTCCACCCTTCTCGTTCGCCATCAGAGCAACTACGGCGGCAATGTTCCCGCCAGCACTATTGCCGGCTACGGCGAGGCGAGTGCCGTCTACCTTGATATCTTCGCCATGTTCGGCGACCCATTTTGTCGCGGCATAGGCTTGCTCGGTGGCGACGCCATATGCCGCCTCTGGCGAGAGGCTGTAGTTGACGAAGACCGCCACCGCACCCGAGCCTACCACCAGGTCACGCACCAGTCGTTCGTGGGTCGGGAAGTCGCCCAACACCCAGCCGCCGCCATGGAAATACATGAACGCGGGCAGCGTCTTCTGTTGGCTACCGACCGGGCGCACGATGGTCAACTTCAGATTGCTGCCGTTGACGCGGATCGTCTTCTCACTGACATCAGCTGCCGGCAAGGCCACTTGAGGGGCAGCCTGGGCGCCCGCCAGCGCGGCACGGGCATCGACCGGCTTCATGGAGTCGAGCGTCGGCACACCTTCAAGCGATTGCAAGAGTTTCGCCGTGTTGTGCTCAACTCCCGGGTATGTGGTGGCGGAGGCACTACCCGGCGCAAGAGTAACGACCGTAAAAGCGAGAGCGGAGGTAAGGGTTTTCATGACGGTTCCATTTGTATGGCTGAGTGCCGGGAAGCAATCAGCTACAGCAGACTCAAGGACGACAGAGGTTCAAGGCGCGACGTGGGTGTGAAAGATCTTGCTGACGACCGTCCACTTGCCATCGACTTTCAGCAGATGGAAAAAGTCGGTGAAAGAAATGCCTGACATGTCGTTGGCGTCGATGCGCGCGCTAGCCGCCGTACCGACAATCTCAATGCGGACGATAGCTGCCGGTGCATCTGGAGAGGGGCGAAAACCCTCATCAATCCCCTTGAACAGGATTGGAATTGCGCCACCGGCCAGCTTACCGTCGCCATCGACGCTAAACATGGTCGCTTGCTCATTGAAAGCAGGCTTCATGAGGCTGCTTTTTGCTTGCTTGCAGCCCTCGATGTACTGGTTCAGCACCTCGGTGATGGCGTGGTATTCGTGTACGTAAGTAGGTTTGCTCATGGTTAACTCCTGCTTCATTGGATTGAGGATTAGCGCACCGCAGCGGCGCGTTCGACGTGGACAAGTTCAGGCTTGGGTATCAAGCCATACAGAGCCGTAACGCGTGTAGGCAGCAGGAATCTCAATGATTTCTTTCAAATCATCTGCTGCAGTGCGCACCCAGAACGGATCACGCAGCATTTGCCGGCCGACAAACACCAAGTCAGCTCGGCCGTTTTGCAGGATGTCTTCGGCCTGACGACCACTCTGGATGACACCCACGGCACCCGTCGCAATATGCAATTCTTTGCGCAGCAACTCAGCGGCCGGGACTTGGTAACCAGGATAGGTCTGAACCTTGATCATCTTGATCCCGCCGGAGCTGCAGTCGATCAGATCGACGCCTTGCTCTTTCATCCAGCGACCGTATTCAAGGAACGACTCGGGGGTATTTCCGCCTTCGGCGTAATCAGAGCTGGAGATACGGACAAACAGAGGACGATCGCCCCAATGGGTTTTGACTTCCTCCAGCACTTCGCGCAGGAAGCGATAGCGACGCTTGGCATCACCGCCATATTCGTCGTCGCGGGTATTGGCGAGTGGGGAGAGGAACTCATTCAGCAAATAGCCATGAGCGGCATGAATCTCAAGCACATCAAAGCCCGCGTCACTGGCGCGTCGTGCGGCATCGCCATAGAGCTTTACCAACCCCGGAATTTCGTCAGCCGCGAGTGCGCGAGGCACGGGGCTGGTTTCCGTGAACGGGATAGCCGATGGCGCGATGTGAATGAGATTGGGCAGGTCAGCGTTGCGCCCCGCATGGCCGATCTGAGCACCGGCTTTTGCACCAAAGCTGTGAAGCAGTTCGGTCAGCGCTTTCAAGCCGACGATGTGTGCGTCACTCCAGATACCGAGGTCACCGGCCCCGATACGACCGTCGGCGTGGACTGCCAGCGTTTCCGGAAAAATCAGCCCCGCCTGGCCCAAGGCGCGAGCACCGTAATGCACTCGGTGCCACTCAGTGACAAAGCCGTCATCGGCAGCCATGTGCATGCACATCGGCGACATAACGACGCGGTTTTTCAGTTTAAGGCCTTTGATTTCATGAGGGGACAGCAGCAAACTCATCTAACTAATTCCATAGTGATCGATATGGAATAATGTTAACGTGCGCATCCGATTCGCGTAAGTACGCACATTTTTGTGCTGTAGGTACATTTTTTATACCTAGGAGATCCCTTTGAAGAAATGCACCCCACAGAGTGAAGTTGAAGCGTTTGCCTGTCCTGTCGCCTTTACGGTGGATGTCATCGGCGGCAAATGGAAATCGCTCATACTGTTCCATCTGATGTCAGGAACGAAGCGGTTCAACGAATTGCGTCGGCTGATGCCAGATGTGACCCAGAGAATGCTCACACTACAACTCAGAGAGCTGGAGACAGATAAGGTTATCCATCGCGAAATCTATCGAGAGGTCCCGCCCAAGGTCGAGTATTCCCTAACAGCATTAGGCAACACGCTTGCCCCACTGATCAGCGCGATGCGGGAGTGGGGAGCGGTGCATGAGCATGCAATCCTGGCATTCAGGCGCGCTGAGATTGATGCAAATTCATTTGAATCGCTCGCCTAACTTTAGATTCTTGTCAGGCAGGCGAACGCCTCAGCGCAGGATAAAGAACTAGCACTGGGGCGTGGGCTCTGGTGGATCTCGATCCACCTGGATGACCACCCCCTTACCGAGTGCTTCTGGCCAAATGCTCGTAAGCCAGACGAGCGGATTGACCCGCTACTTGGCGATGGACGTGACGCCCCTCCCCCTGGGATCAGATACGGGTTCAGGCACGCCGTGCTCAACGCGGATTGCCTGAATATCACCGTTGAAGCCCTGGTTAGCCAGGTAGTAGCCAGCGACGTCAAGGTCCGCCGCCAGTTGCCCGGAAATCGGCGCGTAGGGCTCCCAGAAGATCGTGTTGGCAGGCAGCAACTGGTGGTGAAAGCGCATCGCACCCACCGCGTCTTTTAGCCCTAGGTGGAAGTCATACACGTTACTGACAACCTGAAAGATAGACGTAAAAATCCGCGAGCCACCCGGTGTACCAATGACCAGGGCGACCTTGCCGTCCTTCAGGAAAATCGTCGGAGTCATCGAAGACAATGGCCGCTTTCCGGGTTCGATAGCATTGGTATCAGTACCCACGACACCCATCTGATTGGGCACCCCAGCCAGTGCCGAAAAGTCATCCATCTCGTCATTGAGCAAAATACCGGTTTTTTCTGCGACCACACCGGAGCCGAAAAAGCCATTGAGCGTGTAGGTGTTGGAAACGGCATTGCCCCATTTATCGACGATTGAGAAGTGCGTGGTCTGGGGTTTTTCCGGCGATTCAATATTCAGACCGGCGACAACCTTATTGGTGTCCGAAGGGACCGACAAATTGACCTGCGACGCCCGGCCCGCCAGGTAGTGCTCGTCGATCAACTCATGCACCGGCACCGTGTAAAAATCCGGATCGCCCAGGTACTGCGCCCGATCGGCAAACACCCGCTTCTCGATCTCCGCCACCAGGTGCATATAGCGCGCGGAATTGAGCGGCACGCCCTGGAAATCCTCGCGGCGCATCTCTTTCATCTTCAACAGTTGCACCAGCGCGACCCCGCCGGAGCTGGGCGGTGGAGCGGTGACAATCTGAAAGCCATTCCAGTTGGCTTGTATGGGATCTCGCCACACGGCTTTGTAGTCGGCCAGGTCCTGCGTGCTGATCAGCCCGCCATTGGCACTCATATCGGTCACGATCAACGCAGCGGTTTTACCGGCGTAGAATCCTTTAGGACCTTGCGCGGCGATGCGTCGGAGTACCGCCTCAAGTTCGGGCTGCTTAAAGGTGGTACCGGCCTGCAGCTTGCCGAAATGTTCAGCGAAGTTGGTTTTACCGGCGAAGCGTTTTTCGTTTTCGCTCGTAGCGATACTGGCCAGTGCTTCATCGACGACGAAACCATGGCGCGCATAGTGAATGGCCGGTTCGATCAGCTGCGTCCATTTGAGCTTGCCAAAACGTTTGTGCGCTTCCCACAGACCGGCGACCGTCCCCGGCACGCCCACCGACCGGTGGCCGATCACACTGCCTTGCGGTTGGTCGGCAGCAATCACTTTTTTACCCGAGCTGTCGACGAACATGTCTCGCGTCGCTTTCAGCGGCGCACGCTCGCGGTAATCGAGAAAGTAGGGTTTGCCCTTGAAGTAGACGGTCATGAAACCGCCTCCGCCGATGTTCCCGGCTTCGGGGTAGGTCACGGCCAGGGAAAAGGCAACGGCGACAGCCGCATCTACGGCATTCCCGCCTTTGGCAAAGATTGCGTTGGCGGTGTCCGCAGCAAATTGGTCAGGTACGGCCACCGCAGAGTGCGTCAACGCCGTGCGTGGGCTGGCGACCGCCAGTTGATAAGTTCCCATAAATAGCAACACCATCCATAGTGCGACGCAGCGACGCGTCCGATAGAACACTGATTTCTTGCACATAGACCACCTGTTTTTTTTATAAATAATGGCAGCACAGTGGCAACTAACAGGGCACGATTATTTATCTGAACCGAGCACCCGGGCGCCTGAAAAGAATCAACACGCAACAACTTCTTATTGGTTTGTCAGCCAAAAAAAAGAGCCCTCGACGCGGTTAACGTGGAAGGCTCTTGTGTGTCGCTGATTAAGCGTTCTGCTCGACCCCTACTGAGCTTTTTCGCTCCAGGGGGGCTTTCTCCCACTTGGCGATAACCAGGGGTGCGATTGCATTACCCAGCACGTTCAAGGTGGTAGTGCCGCTGTCGATGATCCGGAAGATCCCGGCAATCAACGCGACCCCTTCCAGCGGCAGCCCGGCAGACGCCAAAGTAGCCGACAGAATGATGATGGCGAACCCAGGTACACCCGCAGCGCCCTTTGACGTCAGCACCATCGTGACCACCAGCAAAATCTGCTGAGTCAGTGACAGGTCGATGCCATAGAGCTGGGCAATGAAGATCGTCGCCACACCGAGGAAGATCGAAGCACCGTCCAGGTTAAACGCATAACCCACCGGCACCACGAAGCTGACGATGCGCCGAGGCACGCCGTAGGCTTCCAGCTTGGTCATCAACTGCGGCATGACAGCCGCAGAAGCTGCACTGGAGAAGGCCAGGATCAGCTCATCGCGGAAGTACTTGATCAACTTGAAGACGTTTTCGCCGATCAGGTAGCAGATACCGCCGAGCATCACCAGGGCGAAGGTAATCAGCGCCAGGTACACCACACCGATCAACTTGAGCAACGGCAGCAACGAGGCAAATCCGAAGGTCGCTACAGTGGCGCCGATCATGCCGAATACACCGATCGGTGCGTAGGCCATGACAAACGACACCACCTTGAACATGGCGTCGGAGAAGCCCTGCACAACCGCTACAACCGGCGCACTTTTGGCTTTGGGCAACGTGTTCAACGCCATGCCCAGCAGCACCGCAAAGAACAGCACCGACAGCAACTTCCCTTCCGACATCGCGACAATCACGTTATCGGGCACGATGTTCTGCAGGATGATCAGCGCGCCTTTCGACGGCTCCATATGCACGGCTGCTGCGTTGTGCGCGATGCCCACGATTTCGGTGCCTTTACCCGGCTCGAACATGTTGGCGAAGCACAAGCCAAGCACGATGGCGAGGCTGGTGATTGCAAAGAAGTAGATCAACGACTTTGCGCCCATACGACCGAACGATTTGTTATCACCGCCCCCAGCAATGCCGAGGATCATGCAGCAGAAAACAATCGGCACGACGACCATTTTCATCATCTTGATGAAGATATCACCGAGCGGTTTAAGGATTTCGGTACTGACCCAAACTTGATTTTCCGGGTGGGTATTGAAATACCAACCCACGAGCACGCCAAGCAACAGCCCGGCAACGATTTGCCAAACTAAGGGGATACGTTTCATGTCTAGCCTTTTTGTTGGAATGAAAGGACTGCGTGACGGCAGTAGCTAGATTCATGAGCTTCCAGCTCATTTATATTTTCCTGACGCACTCTTTGGCGTGCGCCAGTTTTTTATTATTTAGCGAACAGCTGGCTCATATCCTTGAACGCCTTGAACTCCAGCGCGTTGCCGCACGGGTCGAACAGGAACATGGTGGCTTGCTCACCGACCTGGCCTTTAAAGCGAATGTAGGGTTCGATCACAAACTTGGTTGCGCGCGCTTTCAAGCGCTCGGCCAGGGCTTCCCATTGTGCCCACTCCAGGATGATGCCGAAGTGCGGAACCGGCACGTCGTGGCCGTCTACCGGGTTGCTGTGCACGCTTTCCTGCGAAGCAGTCTTAGGGTGCTCATGGATGACCAGTTGATGGCCGTAGAAATCGAAGTCTACCCACTGGTCGCTCGAGCGACCTTCGGAAAGACCGAACACGTCACCGTAGAAGTGACGTGTGGCGGCCAAGTCATACACAGGGATTGCGAGGTGGAAAGGAGAAAGACTCATCAGGACTCCGATAACAACTTTTTATTGGTTTGTGGTGCCGGACACCGTGGTCGCTGCCCGACGGCTTTTTGAAGGTGGATTTATGCTAAAGCCGAACCAACTTAAAAAAAATCAATATAAATTTTTCAACAGCACAATTTTATTTTGTTAATCGGTAATCTCTTTTTACTGCTCCCAACCCGCCTGAATCGCATGGGTAATTTTATCGACAAACACCCTTGTCTTCGTCGGAACCCACCTCCCCGGGGGAATCACGGCATAGATACCACCCGTTGCCGCGCCTTCCCATTGCCTCAATATTTGTATACGCGTGCCATCACGCACCGCCGCACCGGCCAGCCAATCAGGCGTCAGAATGATCCCTGCGCTCTCCACAGCAGCCTGTAAAAGCGCCTCCGAACTATCCGAGATCAGCGGCCCCGTCTCAATGCTGATTCCGTGTCTAGGCGACTGGAGTCGATGGACACGCGGGTCGATCCCCCTGGCAACCGCGCATTGCACATCGCGCAGAGCATGAGCATCTCGCGAGCCAATTTCTGGATAGATGCAGAGAGACAGACCCGAAAAGTCCGCTTAGGGATATCAACTCACAACCCATAACCCTCTTCCGAGCGACCACGGATTTGCCCCATTCGGGTTGCTCATCCAGTATATGGAGGCGCACTGAATACCAGCCACGGCCACCCAGGTCCGTGTCGGCAATCGCCGTTCGCGATCGCTCGTACGCCCGGTGTGAATGGGGGCATAACTGGGGGCATAATTCGTTTTTTCAGGCTGTAACTACCGCCCTAGAGCCCAGTCAAAATGTTCTTTGGCGACCCTGAGAGTCTCTAGGCGTCTTCTGGAGGGCTCGAATGCAACTGCCAGAGCAACGCCGACGGTTTGGCAGTCACAGCGCCGGGGCAGCGGGCATGGCAATACGGGTGCGCCGCTCATTCAGGGCAAATACCGTCATCGCCAGCGCCGCAATCGCGCCGGGGATGGCAAAGACCATGAAATTCAGTTGCAGAGGCAGTTCGATCGCCATCAGCGCGCCGCCCAACAGCGGGCCGACTATCGCGCCATTGCGACCGATGCCGGACGCCCAGCCCAGGCCCGTGGCGCGAATCGACAAGCCGTAAAGCTGCGCAGCCCCCGCGTACAGCAGGATCTGCGTACCAATGGTTGTGGCACCCGCGACGAAGATCAGCAGGTACAGGACCGGCATCGGGCTGTTGATGCCCAGCAGGCTGATCGAGACCATGGCGGCGGCGAAGAAGCAGATCACGACTTTCACCAGGTTCAGGCGGTCGCCCAAACGGCCGCCGAGCAGCGCCCCGGCCATGCCGCCCAGGTTCAGCGCGATCAGGAACGACAGGCTCGACCCCAGGCTGTAACCGGCGCCGGCCATCAGCTTGGGCAGCCACGAACTCAATGCATAGACCATCAGCAGGCAGCAGAAAAACGCGACCCAGATCATCGCCGTACGTACCGCCAGGCCATGGCGGAACAGCTCTACCACCGAGGCGCCCTTACTTTTGCTGTCGACGATCACCAGCGCATCGTCGACCTCGATCCTGGTGCCTGGCGACAACCGATTAAGCAGCGCGCGAGCCTTGTCTTGTTGGCCCTGGCGGATCAGGAAGCCGATGGATTCTGGCAGCCAGTACACAATCAGTGGCAACAGCAGCAGCGGAATCACCGCCACAAAAAACATCGACTGCCAACCGTAGGCCGGTAGCATGAAAATCCCCACGCTGGCGGCGAGCATGCCGCCCAGGGAATAGCCGCTGAACATGAAGGCCATCAAGGTGCTGCGCAATTTCTTCGGCGCGTATTCGTTGATCAGCGCCGCCGCGTTGGGCATCAACCCGCCGCAGCCGAGCCCGGCGATAAAACGGCAGATACCGAACTCGGTTGGGCTGCTGGCAAAGCCATTGATCACGGTGGCCAGACTGAACAGGGTGAAACAGAACACGATGCCTTTCTTGCGCCCGAAACGGTCCGCCAGGGTGCCGAAAATCAACGCGCCGAACATCATGCCGAACAGCGCATAGCTGCCCAGGGCGCCAGCCTGCAACGGCGTCAGCCCCCACTCGCGCATGATTGACGGCAGGACCACGCCGTAGATAAACAAGTCATAGCCGTCAAAGATCAATAGCAAGGCACACAGGCTCACGATCAACCAGTGGAAGCGGTTGAACGGGGCATTATCGATAATCGAATGGACATCATGGCTACGCATGGCAGTGCTCTCTTTATTGTTGTTGTGAGTCAGTGTCAGCTGATGGAAAAAGCCTTAGCCGAGGTCGCCGCCGCCCACCGGCAAGGTCACGCCGGTGATGTAGGAGGCCTCGTCGCAGGCCAGGAACAGAATCGCGCCAGCTTGTTCGTCGATGCTGCCGTAGCGTTTCATCGGGCTGCTGTCGAGGGTCTGGTCGACGATCTGCTGGTACCACACACGCTCTTGCTCGCTTTGCGGCTGGCTGTTGCGCGGGATCCGCCGTGGCGGTGCCTCGGTGCCGCCGGGCGCGGTGGCGTTGACCCGGATCCCGCTGCCGGCAGTCTCCAGGGCCAGGCAGGCCGTCAAGGCATTCACGCCGCCCTTGGCCGCGCCATACGGCACGCGATTGACCCCACGCGTCGCCACGGAAGACACGTTGACGATGGCGCCCGCGCCCTGCTCCAGCATGTAGGGCAGCACGCAATGGCAGCACCACAACGTAGGGAACAGCGAGCGGCGCACTTCGGCCTCGATTTCAGCCTCGGCGTAATGCTCGAAAGGCTTGGCCCAGATAGTCCCGCCGACGTTGTTGACCAGCACGTCGATGCGCCCGAAACGCGCCGTGGCGGCGGCCATCACCCGCGCGCACTCGCTGTAGTGTTCCAGGTCGGCGGTCAGCAGCAGCGCTCGCTCATGCTGCAATTCATGCACCAGCTCGGAGCGATCCACTGCGACCAGCCAGGCGCCCTCCTCCAGCAAGCGCTCGGCGACACGCCGGCCGATCCCTTGGGCAGCGCCGGTGACCAGCGCGACCTTGTTGTTAAACCGTTGAGTCATGCGGCAGTCCTCAGGCGGCATCGCACGTGGCGACGGCGTTAGCGGTGAATTTCTCGTAATGGAAGCTGGCCGGGGTCACGCCCTGCTGCTTGAAGTGCTCGCGCACCGCATCGACCATCGGCGGCGGGCCGCACAGGTACACGTCGACATCGCCGCCATTGAGGGCTTCGTCGGCCATGTGCTGCGTCACATAGCCCTGGCGCGGGTGAGTGGTGTGCGGATCAGCCACGCAGGTCACCAGGTTGAAGTCGGGCAAACGCGCGGTAAAAGCCTGCAACGCCTCGACCATCACCAGGTCCTGATCGCGCGTTACGCCGTAGATCAACCGGACCGGGCGGGTTTCCTGGCGCTGTGCGAGCACTTCAAGCATCGACAGGAACGGCGCCAGGCCGGTACCACCGGCCAGTAACAGCAGCGGCCGCGCCACCTCACGCAGGTAGAAACTCCCCAGCGGGCCGGTAATCGCCACGCGGTCGCCGGGCTGGGCGTGCTCCAGCCAGCTGCTCATCAACCCGCCGGGCACGTGCTTGATCAGGAAGCTGGCGTGCGTGTCGCCCGGGCGACTGCTGAAGGAGTAAGCGCGTGTCTGCCCACTGTCGGGCACGCTGATATTCACGTACTGGCCGGGCAGGAATACCGGCGCCTGGTCCAGCTCGAAACTCACCTGCAGCGCGGCATCGGCATGTCGGGTGATGCCGGCCAGCGTCGCGGCAAACTGCGTGGTGCCGGTCTTGCAGGCGCTGGACGGCACCGGCACGGCGATCACGCAGTCGGACTGCGGCACCATCTGGCAGGTCAGTACCTGGCGCGCCTGCGCTTCGTCGGCGCTCAGCGCGTCGTCGATATAGTCGTCGCCCAAGTCGTAGGCGCCGGTTTCACAGCGGCATTTGCAGGTGCCGCACACACCGTCCGAGCAGTCCATGGGCAGGTTGATGCGTTGGCGGAAGGCGGCATCGAGCACCTTTTCCCCCGCCTTGCAGTCGATGAAGCGGGTCACCCCATCTTCGAAGTTCAGAGCAATGGCATACGTCATGGCGGTGTCCTCAGATATGGTAGATGTCGATGACCTGGTGGATGTAGTCGTTTTTCAGCACCACCTTCTTGCGCGTGATCAGCGGCTGCTCGGCACGGATGTCGAGGCGATAGAAGGAGGTACCGAAATAACTGTCGGTGGTTTTGTAGCGGTGGCTGAGGGTGTGCCAGTTGAAACGCAGGTCCACCTGCGAGCCATCGTCGGCCAGCACTTCGAGGTTGCACAGCATGTGCACGGTGCGTGGCTCGGGGGTGCTGGCGCTGGAGCGCTCGGTCTTGATGCGGAAGATGCGGTCTTCCAGGCCGTCACGGCTGGGGTAGTAGATCAGCGAGATTTCGCGCTGCGGGTCTTCGGTGAGGGTGTCGTGATCGTCCCAGGCGGGCATCCAGAACTCGGCCTTGGGCGAATAGCAGGCCAGCCAGTCATCCCATTGGCGGTCGTCGAGCAGGCGCGCTTCACGGTAGAGAAAATCCAGCAGGTGCTCACGGGCAAGGCTCATGGCTGCACCTCGCGGTCGCTGGCAATCAGCCCTTGCTGTTCGCGCTCGATCGCACGCTGCAGGCTTTGGGCCCAGTGCGCATGCTGGCGCACAAACAAGCCCTCGTCCTCGGTCTTGACCCCGCTGAGCTGCGGTTGCATACCCATGGCCAAGGCATTCTCATCGGCCCCTTCCACCCACTGTTTGGCGCCACGGCTGAGGTCATTCCACAGGGTGCTCGCGCCCTGGTAACCGGTCTGGCAGGCGCGGAACTCCTCGAGGTCATCCGGGGTGCCCATGCCGCTGACGTTGAAGAAGTCTTCGTACTGGCGAATCCGCGTGGCGCGCTCCTGGGCGCTTTCGCCGATGGGCGCCATGCAGTAGATGGTCACTTCGGTTTTATCCACGGCGAGGGGCCGCACCACGCGGATCTGGGTCGAGAACTGGTCCATCAGGTACACATTGGGGTAGAGGCAGAGGTTGCGGGTCTGGTCGACGATAAAGTCGGCGCGCGCCTGGCCCAGGCGTTCGGCCAAGGCCTCGCGGTGAGCGTGCACCGGGCGCACTTCGGGGTTGAGCAGGCGCGTCCACAGCAGGATATGCCCGTGGTCGAAGGCGTAGACGCCGCCCAGGCTTTTCGACCAGCCATTGGCGTCGACGGTGCGCGTGCCTTCGGCCTCGTAGTTGCGCCGGCCCATGGTCGCCGAGTAGTTCCAGTGCACCGAGCTGACGTGGTAACCGTCGGCGCCGTTTTCGATTTGCAGCTTCCAGTTGCCGTCATAGACATAGGATGAGCTGCCGCGCAGCACCTCCAGGCCCAAAGGCGCCTGGTCGACCATCTGGTCGATGATCACGCGGGTTTCGCCCAGGTAATCGCGCAGTTCCGGCACCGCATCGCTGAGGCTGCCGAACAGGAAACCGCGATAGCTTTCAAAGCGCGCCAGGCGCTTGAGGTCATGGGAGCCGTCGCAGTCGAAGCTGTCCGGGTAGGCGCCGGTCTTGGCGTCCTTGACCTTGAGCAGCTTGCCGGCGTTGCTGAACGTCCAGCCATGGAAGGGGCAAGTGAATGAGCCCTTGTTGCCTTGTTTGCGCCGGCACAGCATGGCGCCGCGATGCGCGCAGGCGTTGACCAGGCCATGCAGCGCGGCGTGTTTGTCACGGGTAATGACCACCGGCTGGCGGCCGATCCAGGTGGTGAAGTAATCGTTGATCTCGGGCACCTGGCTTTCATGGGCCAGGTAGATCCAGCCGCCTTCGAAGATGTGTTTCATCTCCAGGGCAAACAGGTCGGGGTCGGTAAAGATGTCGCGGCGGCAGCGGAACACTCCGGTGGCGGGGTCTTCCTGTACGGACTCGCGCAATTGGCCGGCGAGTCGGTCGAGTGTACTGATCATGGGGCGGGCCCTCCGTTGTTCTTGTATCAGGCGCCCTCACCGTACGTGTTCGCCCTGCGCGTCAATATCCGCTGCCTGCACATCGTTATCCGCCAGGCGCACGTCGCTTAACGATGGCGTTTGAAGGTCTGCGACGGCAGTTCGCCGAAGCATTTGCGATAGGCCTCGGCAAACCGCCCCAGGTGCATGAAGCCATGGTCCAAAGCCACCTCGGTCACGCTGCGCGTGCTGCGCAGTTGCAAGCGTGCGTGCACGCGTTCGAGCTTGCAGCGGCGTACATAGTCGCGCGGCGACAGCCCCACCTGGCGCGCAAACAGGCTGTACAGCGAACGTTCGCTGACGTTGGCCACCGCCATCAACTGCTCGACGCTGATGTCATCGCCCAGGTGCTGCTGGATAAATTCGCGCACCGCTTCAAACCCACCGCCGTGGGCCGCCTGGGGGATCACCCGCAACACATTGCTGCCCAGCAATGCCAGCAGCTTGTTGGCCACGATGCGTTCGTACAGGCCCTGCATGTGGGGCTCGGCAGCGTTTTCCGCCTCATGGCAGATCAGCCCGAGCAACGGCAGGAAGCCGCTCATTTCACTGAGCGCGTGGCGGGCCGTCGCGAAGCGGATACCCACCTGCGGCAGGCTCCAGTGCTGCTCCAGGCAGGCGTTTTCCAGCAGGCGCACCGGCAGTTTGATGATGAATTTCTCGCAGTCGGCGGAATAGGTCAGGTCTACCGGGTCGTCCGGGTTGATCAGCAGGATTTCCCCCGGCCCGAACACGTCATCCTCACCACGGGAGCTGGAGCGGCAATGCCCGCTCAACAGGATCTGCAGGTGATAGATGGTCTCCAGCGCCACCGATGTGACCCGTACCGGAGCGCCGTAGCTGATGCGGCACAGGTCCAGGCTGGCGAAGGTGCGATGGCTGATACTCGCCCGGGGCCGGCCCTTGGGAGGCAGGCGAATGCAGTGGCTGCCCACGTGCTGGTTGACGTAGTCCGACACCGCGTAGGCATCGGCGCCCCGAAAAATCTGGCTGCGCTCACTCAATAGCACGGTCATGGTTGCGACTCTTTTATAGTTATTGGGCTCAGGCTGACGCGTGGGTACGGGGGCGTCCAATATGGAAAAAGTCTGAAGGGATACCCTGGAGGTATTGTCGGGCGTTCTGCGCCAGGGTTTCAGCGGTGCGCCGGGACGCGCAGGGCTTGCGGTGAGCATGGCGTGCTAAAACTTTGAAACAATACGCTTGGCCGGATTGGACGGCCGCTCGGGTACCTAGCGATACCCCCGCGCCTGAACATCGAACAACTCGGCATAGCGCCCACCCGCCGCCATCAGTTGGTGATGGCTGCCCTCCTCAAGGATTCGCCCGCCGTCCAGCACGATGATGTGGTCGGCATTGCGCACGCTGGAGAAGCGATGGGAAATCAACAGCGTCATGCGGCCCTTGGCGTGTTCGCGAAAATGCTCGAACACCGCCGCCTCGGCGCCGGCGTCCAGCGCGGCCGTCGGCTCGTCAAGAATCAGCAGGTCCGCCTCCTGGCGCATATACGCGCGTGACAAGGCGACTTTCTGCCATTGCCCACCCGACAACTCCTGGCCGCCAAGCCAGCGCCCTAACGGTGTGCCGTAGGCCTTGCTCAGACGCTCGATGAATTCGGCGGCCACCCCTTGTGTGGCGGCCGTGCGCCAGCGCGCCTCGTCGTTCAGCGCATCGACGTCACCCACGCCAAGGTTCTCGCCGACGGTCATCTGGTAGCGGATGTAATCCTGGAAAATCACTCCGATGCGCTGGCGCAGTGTCTGTTCATCCCAGTCTTGCAAGTCGCTGCCATCCAGCAGAATGCGCCCCGCGTGCGGTGTATACAGGCGCGTGAGCAGTTTGATCAGGCTGGTTTTGCCCGAGCCGTTCTCGCCCACCAGGGCCAGGCTTTGCCCCGGCGCCAAGTGCAGGTTGATGTCAGTCAATGCCGGCCGCTCAGCGCCGGGGTAACTGAACCCCACGTGCTCGCAGCGCAGACCGTCGCCGGGACGCGCGCCCTGGGTAAGCCGGCCACGCGGCACGACCACGGGGGTTAGCAGGTACTCATAAAGGTCCGACAGAAACAGACTGTCGTCATACAGGCCGGCAATCGCGCTGAGGCTGGCGGTGATCGCGCTTTGCCCCTGCTTGAACAGCACGATGTACATGGTCATTTGTCCCAGGCTGGTCTGGCCGCGCACGGTGTCCAGCACCACCCAGGCGTAAGCCACATAAAACGCCGCGGTGCCCAGCAGGCCCAGGGCAAAGCCCCAGGCATCCCGGCGCACCGTCAACTGGCGGTCTTCGGTGTACAAGCGCCGGGCGTTGTCGCGGTAGCGCTTGAGGAACAGCGGCGCCAGGCCGAACAGTTTGACCTCTTTGGCGTGGGTTTCGTGGGACAGCAGCGATTCCAGGTAATTCTGCTGACGGGTCTCGGGCGCGCGCCGGTGGAACAGGCGAAACGCATTGCCAGAAAAGTGCGTCTCGGCGAAGAACACCGGTAACGCGCCGACCACCAGAATCACCAGCGCCCACGGCGAAAAGTGCACCAACAGCACGGCAAAGCTGATCAGCGAGATCAGGTTCTGCACCAGCCCCAGGCCCTTGGTGACCAGGCTCAGCGGCCGTGTCGACGCGCCCTGGCGCACGCGCACCAGCTTGTCGTGGAACTCGGCGTCTTCAAATTGCAGGAGTGAGAGGGTCTGGGCTTTCTCCAGAATCATCAGGTTGACCTTCACCCCCAACTGCACCCGCAGCAACGATTGCTGCATGGACAACGCACGCTGGGCGGCGGCCAGCAGCGCCAACACGCCCGCCTCGGCCAGCACGTACTGCATCACCGGCCACACGGGCGCCTGGCTGCCGGCTGCATGAATCTGCATCGCGTGCACCACGCCATCGACAATGCGCTGGCCGATCCAGGCAGCCAGCGCAGGTAACAGACCGGCAACGATGGTGGCCAGCAGCAGGCCTATGAATAAGGGCCGCGACGTGCCCCACACCAGCTTCAGTGCCCGGCGCGCCTGGATGGAAAACGCGCTCAATCGATTCAACAGCACCATGAATGGCATGGACTCCGTGTGGGGGGCTGGGGTGAGACGGGTGGATTATGGCAGGCGATGGCGTTGCGCACATCCAACAGCGAGGCAACGGGGGCAAGTGGTGGAGCAAGGGGCACCGCGGCAGATTCTCGGCGCGCCGCAGCATGACCACCCCGCAATCACCCATGCGCAGCCCAGAACCTGCGACATTCAATCCTTGCTCAATTTGGGTATGGCCATACGGCTGCCCGCTTTGATTTCACGCAACGCCAAACTCGACTGAATAGACGCAATACCAACCTGGCGCCGCAGCACTTGCTCGATAAAGTCGCTGTAGCTATCAAGGTCCTCCGCCAACACTTGGAGCACGTAGTCGGCATCTCCGGTGATCTTGTGGCAGGCCAGTACCTCTGGCAGTTGCACAATCACTGCCTCAAAGGCGTCCGGAGCGTGATCGGCATGCGTGGAAAAGCGGATGTGCACGAATGCCATGATATCCAGCCCCAGCATTCTTCGATCAAGCGTTGCCTGATAGCCCTTTATCACCCCCGCCTCCTCCATTCTCTTGCGCCGTCGCCAGCAAGGCGTAAGGCTCAATGAAAGCCGCTCACTGAGTTCGGCATTGGAAATGCTCGCGTCCTCCTGCAATAACTCAAGAATGGCCAGATCGGTCTCATCGAGGCTGATGCGCCTGGATATATTTTTCTTCATTACGTCATTCCTGAGTTAAATCGCCCGATAAATATACAAAATCACAAAAACAAAGCAAAGAAATCGCCTCCTGACCAGAACAGAATATTTGCACTGGCTCACATTAACGGATGCGCAGAATGTTTACAGTTTTCAGTGATTCCCATCGTCTGCACCATGGCACCGAGTTGAAGGATGGCGTGCTCAAGCCGTCGTTCGAGCAGCCCAGTCGGGCCGACACGGTTCACAACCGCGTCAAGCAAGTAGGCCTTGGCCGGATTGTCGAACCGCGCGCGTTCGACCGCTCGTGTTACGTCAACGCGCACAGCGAGCGCTACGTGAGCTTCCTGGAGAGCGCCTGGTCGCAATGGTGCGCCACAGGGCGCACCCATGATGCGCTGCCACTGGTGTGGCCTGTACGTGACTTGGCCAACGATCAGGTGCCGACGTTCATTGACGGCAAACTCGGCTTCTATGCGATGGATGCCGGCTCGCCGATCACTGCCAGCACCTGGCAGGCGGTCAAGACCAGTGCCGATATCGCCCTGACGGGCCTGGCGCTTATCGATGAAGGCCATGACAGTGCCTTTGCCCTTTGTCGTCCGCCGGGCCATCACGCGGCGCGTGAATACATGGGGGGTTACTGCTATCTCAACAACGCGGCCATTGCTGCACAGCAGGCAATCACCCAGGGCGCCAAACGCGTCGCGGTGCTCGACGTCGATTTTCATCACGGTAACGGCACCCAGAACATTTTTTACCCGCGCAATGACGTGATGTTCATATCGCTGCACGGCGAGCCGGCCGTGTCCTATCCCTACTATTCGGGGTTCAGCGATGAAGTCGGCGCAGGTGTTGGCGAAGGGTTCAACCTCAACTACCCGCTGCCGAAAAACACCGCCTGGGATACCTACCGCGACGCCCTGCTGCATGCCTGCAGGAAACTCCAGCAATTCTCGCCGCAGGTATTGGTGATCTCACTGGGGGTCGACACCTTCAAGGACGACCCGATCAGTCACTTCCTGCTGGAAAGCGAGGATTTCATCGGGATCGGCGAGCTGATAGCGAGTGTGGGTTGCCCCACCCTGTTTGTGATGGAAGGCGGCTATATGGTCGATGAAATCGGAATCAACGCGGTGAACGTACTGCATGGCTTCGAGAGCAAGCGCGCTTGAGCATCCGCCCGAAGACGGTGTGATCGACCTGAAAATATAAAAAACCTGTTTCAGAGGCTTGATCAGCAGCCGACCAAAGCCGCCCCCAGGCATGTGCAAGGGGCCGGCGCTGTCCACCATAAACCAACACCGTCACCCGCCATTGCATCCTGACAATGGCGCTGGCTATGCACTTTTCTGCCAAAACTCAAAAACATAAGATCAAGAGGTTTTGAAATGAAATCGAATGTATCAGAGCAGGTTGAGCAGCCTGCGCTGCAGCGCACGCTCAGCAATCGTCACATCCAGTTAATGGCAATGGGCGGAGCCATTGGTACAGGTTTGTTCATGGGCTCCGGAAAGATCATCGCCCTCTCCGGCACCTCGATCATCCTTATCTACATGATCATTGGCCTGTTCGTTTACTTCATCATGCGTGCCATGGGCGAAATGCTGCTTTCCAATTTGAATTTCAAGACCTTTGCGGATTTTGCCGGCGCCTACCTGGGGCCTCGCGCTGCATTTTTTCTCGGCTGGTCCTATTGGCTTAGCTGGAGCGTTGCGGTGATCGGCGATGCCGTCGTGGTCGGCGGTTTTTTCCAGTACTGGTTTCCCCATCTGCCTGCCTGGATACCGGCTATCGGGATGCTGGCGACACTGTTTGCCTTGAACGTGCTGACGGTCAGGCTTTTCGGTGAAGTCGAATTCTGGTTCGCGATCATTAAGATCATCGCCGTGGTGACACTTATTGGCGTCAGCATCGTGATGATTGCCAGCTCGTTCGTTTCGCCCAATGGCGTCACCGCGTCGCTGAGCCATCTGGTGGATAAGCAGGCTGCATTCCCTAATGGCTTGCTTGGTTTTTTTGCCGGCTTTCAGATGGCGATATTCTCATTTGCCGGCACCGAGTTGATCGGCACCGCTGCAGCAGAAACCCGCGCTCCGCAGAGGACGTTACCCAAGGCAATCAACTCGATTCCACTGCGAATCATCCTGTTCTACGTGTTGGCATTGGCCTGCATTATTGCCGTGACGTCCTGGCAACAGGTTTCACCGGTAAAAAGCCCTTTTGTCGAGCTTTTCCTCGTCGCAGGCTTTCCCGCAGCAGCCGGCATCGTTAACTTCGTGGTCCTGACATCCGCCGCGTCATCGGCCAACAGCGGCGTATTCTCCTCCAGCCGCATGCTGTTCGGGCTGGCGAATCAAGACAACGCTCCGGGTATTTTTCGGCGTCTATCGGGCAACAGCGTGCCTCTGTTGAGCCTGGCCTTCACGACACTGTTGATGCTGTCAGGTGTGCTCGTGCTGTTCATCGTTCCGCAAGTCATGACAGCTTTCACCATCGTGTCCACCGTGTCGGCGATTCTGGTGATCTTCACGTGGTCGACCATCCTCGCGTCTTACATTGCCTATCGCAAAAAACGTCCTGAGCTTCACGCCAAATCTGCTTACAAGATGCCAGGCGGCGTGCCAATGGCCTGGTTGTCACTGGCTTTTATGGGCTTCGTGCTCTGCCTGCTGGCATTGAGACCTGACACACGCGTGGCGTTGATGGTCATGCCGGGGTGGTTCATATGGCTGGCAATTGCCTATCAGCTGACACGTAGCAGGAAACCAAAAACCGCCGTTGAATCGGCAGGGCAATTCGGTTGAGTCAAAAGGCGTATTTCAACCGGCAACGACCACGGCAGAAAACCCCACACGTGCGCGTGTCAAAGGTTGATTAAAACAGAAGAAAATTGGACTCAAGGAAAACCTGATGACTACCGATCCAGGGCTGAGCTGCAGCCGGGCTAGCGGAGCCGGATCCTGCGTGGCTCCGGGCAGGTAGAGGCAGTACTCACTGATCAGAGGCGAGTAGCCTTTTAACTTCGGCAATGATCAAGTCGATGTTGAATGGCTTCGCCAATACCGCATCAAACAGATCCGATCTCTGCATACCGATGTGTGCCTGAGCACCGCTCATCAAGATGATCGGCAATTGATTAGCGCAAGGGAGGGCTCGAACGGCTGTGGCAAATTCCAGGCCGTCCATAACAGGCATCATAAAGTCGGTGATGATCAAGGCAGGCCTTTCTCTATCCAGCACTTCCAGTCCTTTTCGACCATTGCTGGCAGTCACCACCATGAACCCCTCATCCTCCAGTGCGAAGCTGAGAATGTCAGCGATCAAATACTCGTCATCGACGACCAGGATGGTGGTCATGTTAATTCAACCCACTCAAAAGCTTAAGAAAGTGAACCGGGCGATGTCCCAGTGGGGGCTGAAGGTTCATGTCTCGAAGCCTTTTTCAGGAAAACATCGCGATCTTGGATGACAACCTCAAATCTGGAGGGGTCATAAGAGCTATCTCGTACCTTAAGAATGGAAAGCGTCCTGCTTAGTTCAGAGTGATTCTCAGAGAAACGCATCAGCATCAAGTTATCGACGATGCTGGACAGGTCAGAGTTTGGCGCGCTGACCTCGGAGCCAAATAGATCACGCATTTCCCAGGACGCGAATACGGTTACGCCCCTGGAGCGCAGTTCATTCATCAGCGCACTCAAGAAGTCAGTAATTCGCGCCGGATTTGTAGAAACTCGTGTCATACCGCTAAGGCTATCGATGAACAGGCGCTTGATGCCCTTCTCTTCTACAAGACTCAACAAGCGTGCGCCCAACCCATCCAGCAACCCCTCAGTGGTAGGCTGCCAGGCAATGCTCAGGGCGCCGCTGTTCTCCATGCCTTGGATATCGATACCCAATGATTGGCCTTTGAGTCGCAACCGTTGCGGGCTTTCATAAAAGCCAAAATGCAGTCCTGGAGCTTCCACCGTCGACTCGGCCAGAAACTTCAGGCCCAGCGTCGTTTTACCAATGCCGGAGGGGCCCATGACCAGAGACACGCTGGAACTGTAAAGGCCGCCACCCAATATGCCGTCCAGCGAACCAATGCCACTGGGAATACGCGTCATGTCGGCGCTGTCGGGGGCGGACGGGTGGCTATAAAGGCTTTCGAGACGAGGGTAAACCACCAAGCCATTGTCGGTAATCTCACACTCATGAAGGCCTGTCAGTGCTCCACTGCCGCGAGTTTTACGCAGTTGAATACGACGTACCGAGCGAGTGCCAAATAGCTCTTCGCCCATTTCAATGACGCCATCAACCATGGTGTGTTCAGGGCTGCCGTCGTCGAGACGGGAGCTGGTCAGAAACAGCACCGTGCAACCCGCGAAAGCAGCGTGCCCTTGCAACTCGGAAATGAATTTCTTGGTGTCGATGTGCGAGTCGGCTTTTGAGCGAGCATTAAGCAAGCCGTCTACCACCATCACTGTAGCTTTTTGTCGACTTATCTCGCGCCGAAGCAGTTTTACCACCTCGTCCAGCCCTTCGTTTTCCAACGTATCAAACGCGCTGACAAACTGAATGTCGGCGCCCACTTTGGACGCGTCGAAAAAGCTCAGAGTAGAAAGAAACTGAAAAAGACGGTCGTGTGACTCGGCCAGCAGTGTGGCGACCAGAACCCGGCCTCCATTGTTCGCATGATGGAACCCAAGTTGGTTGGCCAGGATCGTTTTGCCAGACCCTGGTCGCCCCTGGATTATGTAGGAGGCGCCCGCGACCAGCCCTCCCTTGAGCAGAGCGTCGAGCCCTTCGATTCCACTTTGGAGGCGTTTTAGCTTTTCCACAATGCGACCCTGATCTGAAAAACAGGCTGTTTAAGCCGAGTGATAGGAATGCTAACGCCATTTACGCTTTAGAGCCATTCAGACCTGGAGCGCGGTGGGTTAATCAACGGGAATGAAGTCCCAGATCATCTATCCCATGCGCGTATTGCGCAAGAAATGCTCAAGCACGTTACGAACGGGCTCGAAACGGTTTGGCTAACCGGATCAAAGATGCAACGCGGGCTTGGACTGGCGGATGCCATGGGCGGAGGGGACGCGAACACGCAGCGCGATCAGCAACGCGGCCAGCAGCATCAACACGGCCGCGGCTACAAATACGCCTGCGCTTCCACCGAGGCTGAACACCGCACCGCCAGCGGCGGCGCCCGTGGCAATGGCGGACTGCACCGAGGCCACCACCATGCCCCCGGCGCTTTCCGCCTGGTCAGGGACCGAGCTGGCGACCCAGTTCGACCACGCCACCGGCACGCCACCAAAGGCCAGGCCCCAGATCGCCAGCAGGACCGCCTGCCCCGGCACCGAGGCCGGCAACAGCACCAACGCCAGTGCGGCGACGCCGACCAGTGCGGGCATCAACACCAGCGTGGCCAGCGGGTGGCGCTCCAGCAGCCTCCCGGCCAACAGCGTGCCGACGAAGTTTGCGACACCGAACCCCAGCAGCATCAGTGACAGCCCTTGGGCGCCGATACCCGTAGTCCCCTCGAGGAAGGGCCGAACATAGGTGAACATCGCGAAGTGCCCGCTGTGCACCAGCACACAACCGAACATCCCCATGGCGATGCCCGGGCGCAGCAACACCTCAAGAACGGTGCGCAGGCGTGCCGGTCGGCGCGGCGCAAGGCGCGGCAGAGTGAACGCCTGGAAAGCCAGCGTGACCATGCCTACCGCCGCCGCCGCAAAGAACGCGCTGCGCCAGCCATACAGCCCACCCAAGTAGCTGCCCAGCGGTACCGCAACGACCGTGCCGATGGCGATGCCGCTGAAGATGATCGACAACGCCCGGGGCAACAAGGCACTCGGCACCAGGCGCATCGCTACTGCCGCCGCCATGCTCCAGAACCCGCCAAGGGCAATGCCCAGCAAGATACGCATCAACAACAGCACCACGAAGCTGGAGGAAACGGCGACCAACAGATTGGAGGCGACCATCAACGTGGAAAAACCCAGCAACACCCAACGTCGGTCGATGCCACGGGTCAGGCCTGGCACCAACAAGCCGGCAAACAGCGCCACCACCGCCGTCACGGTGACTGCCTGGCCAGCCAACGCCTCGGACACGCCCAGGTCAGTCGCCATCAGCGTCAACAAACTGGCCGGAAGGTACTCAGCGGTCAGTAATCCGAACACACCCATGGCCAAGGAAAATACTGCCATCCACGCGGGGGTTGCAGGTTCTACGTCCGCGTCGACGCCAACATGGCGGTCGGAAACGGTATTACACACACAGTCAGTCATTGCACGGATCTCCCAATCTTCATTGCGAGCCGCAGTCTAGGCGCGGGAATCCGGATGATCTATGATCTAAAGTCTCTACTTTTTGATCAAAACACCTGAACGATGCCTACAGATCAGTTTGCGCTTTCCTCGGATCTCATCAACGAGCTGTTACGCGGCATGCGCCTGCGTGGGGTCGAATACCGGCGTATCCAAACGGGGCCGACCTTTGGTTTGGGCTTCGCGGAAAAACCCGGGCACGCCTGGTTCCACTTCATGGCCGTCGGCACTGCGGTGTTAAAGATGGAGGACGGAACCACCTACGCGCTGTCTGCCGGCAACGCCGTGTTTATTTCCCATGGCGCGGCCCATCAACTGTTTTCCCATACGGACGTGCCGGTTCAAGACATCGACCGTTTAGACGGCGCCCCTCTGGGCGACACCGTCAGCGCGGTGGATACCGGGACCGACGGCAGCCCCACGCCGAGCACTATCGTGTTCAGTGGCTGCATGGAATTTGAACTGGGCAGCATCCATGGGCTTGGTCGGCTGATGCCGGGCCTGATGCTGATTGATGCCGGTGGCCAGCGTTACCCCGGACTGGTGCCGATCCTGACCACCATGGAACGCGAGGTCAGCGCCGCACGTGTCGGCTTCGCCGGTATCCTCGCGCGGCTGGCCGACGTGGTGGCGGCCATGGTCGTTCGCGGCTGGGTGGAGTGCGCCTGCGGCAATGCCTCTGGGCTGGTCGCCGCCTTGCGCGATCCACGCCTGGCCGGTGCGCTGCTTGCGCTCCACCAACAACCGGGTCGCGAATGGACCGTTGCGCAGCTGGCCGAGCACTGCAATACCTCGCGCTCGGTGTTCGCGGACCGCTTTCAAGTGACTATCGGCATGACCCCGCTGCGCTACGTCACCGAACTGCGAATGCGGCTTGCAAGCCAGTGGCTGACCCTCGAAAGGCTGCCGATTGAAGAGGTGGCGCAGCGCTTGGGCTATACCTCCCAGGCCGCCTTCAGTCGTGCATTCAAGCGCATTACGGGGCAGACACCGGGATTGAGTCGCAAGGTCAGGCAGCCCGCGCTGACTTGAACCGGGCGCAAGCAGCCGATGAGCCGTGGCGCCGGCTCATTTACCGCCCGTCACGTCGAGGAATGTACCGGTAACGAAGGATGCCTCCGCGCTCGCCAGCCATAGAATCGCGCGAGCCACCTCCTCGGGCTGACCACCGCGCCCCATGGGGATCGAATCCTTGACCCGATCGACCCGCCCCGGCTCACCGCCACTGGCGTGCATGTCGGTATAGATATGCCCGGGGCGGATACAGTTGACGCGTATGCCTTCGCGCGCCACCTCCTTTGCAAACCCAATGGTGAACGTCTCCAACGCGCCCTTTGACGCCGCATAGTCGACATACTCATTGGGGCTGCCGAGGCGCGCCGACGCCGAAGAGACATTGATCACCACACCGCCCGGGCCGTTGTGGCGGTAAGCCATGCGCTTCACCGCCTGTTGGGCACAGAGTATTGGCCCAATGGCATTGACCGCAAAGATGCGCTGCATCCGCTCCATGCCAAGGTCTTCCAGGCGAGACTGAGGCCCCAGCATCCCGGCGTTATTGACCAGCACGTCGATACGTCCGAACCTGCGGTCGATGGCCGCGAACAAGTCGGCCACCTGTTGCGGGTCGGCACTGTCGGCCCGCATCGCCAACGCCCGGCGCCCCAGTGCTTCTACATCCGCAGCCACGGCCAGCGCTGCGGATTCGTTGGCAACGTAGCTGATAGCCACGTCATAACCCCTTTCGGCGGCCAGCCGGGCGGTGGCGGCCCCCACTCCACGACTGCCACCCGTGATTAGAATCAGCGGTGCCTGCGAGACATTGACCATTGAACATAGCTCCTGAGCTGTTGGCTGTATCAGCCGATGATGAGCGTACCGCCGGCTATCACCACGCACGCCAGTATCCGGCGTGCAGTGAGCGTCTCGCCAAGAAACGCATAGCCGATCAACGCCGCGAACAGCACGCTGGTTTCGCGCAGTGCCGATACCGCGCCCAGGGGCGCTTCGTTCATGGCGTAGATGATCATTCCATACGCGAGCAATGAGACCAGGCCGCCGACCAACGCGGTCACTGTTCCGGGCCGGACGCAGAACAAGCTGCGGCTGTCGCGCAGGCCGATGTAGACCACCGGCATCAGCACGCCCCACAGGGCGCACATCCACACCGTGTAGGCAAGCGGCGCACCGGAGAGCCTCGCACCGATGCCGTCGACCACACTGTAGGCCGCGATAAAGCCGCCCGTTCCCAGCGCATAGGGCAAGCTGGGAACCGACAGACTGCGGCCTCTGAAGGCCAGCGAAATAATCCCGCCCGACACCAGCGCAATACCGACGAGCTCGCCGGGGGTGATGCTTTCTCCGGCAAACACGGCGGCACCAAAAGTGATCAGCACCGGCGACGATCCACGTGAAACCGGATAGACCTGCCCCAGGTCGCCAACCCGGTAACTGCGCACCAGAAACAGGTTGTAGCCCACATGCAGCAACCCCGACACCACCGCGTAGCCCCAACTTTCAATCGCCGGGGACGCCATGAATGTCGCAGCAACCACACTGGTGATGGCGATGGCGACGCACATCACCGTCATCGACCACAGCCGATCGGCGCCGCTACGCAGCAGCGCGTTCCAACTGGCATGCAGGAGCGCGGCGAACAGCACGAGGAACACGAGATGAATAGGCATGCGCCACTGTAGGCAATGCGGCGCCGGAGCTAAAGCGAAGTCTCCTCATTGGGCCATGAGCAGATGCTCATAACTCGCTTGTCTACGCCTGTACTTTCAGCGCCTCACTGACCAGCCATTGGCGAAAGCTGGCGATGTGCGGCTGCGATTCGATGCCCTTGGGGCAGACGAAGTAGTAAGCCAGCGGCGATGGCAGCGGTATGTCGAACAGCCGCACCAAACGGCCATCGCTGATTTCCTTCTCGACATGCCCGCTGCGCACCAATGCAACGCCCTGGCCGAGCAAGGCCGCCTCGACCGTCATGTTGGTATCGCCAAACCTGACGCTCTCCTTGAGCGGCAAATAGGCCAGGCCGACGGTTTGAAACCACACCTCCCACTTTGGCACCAACTCGGCGCCATCGCGCGTCAGCAGCGGGAAGTGCAACAAGTCTGCGGGGCTCTGCGGCGTCCCCACGCGTCGCAGCAGTTCGGGGCTGGCCACAGGGAATACCTCCTCCCCAAACAGGAACTCCGAATGCAGACCTGGGTAATTGCCCTTGCCCAGCCTGATCGCAACATCCGCCTGGCCGTGCGAGAAGTGGATGATTTTATCCGTGGTGTCCAGCGAGACCAACAGCTCGGGGTGCTGACGAGCCAGACGTGGCAAGCGTGGCAGCAACCATTTGAGCGCGAAGGAATAGGTGGTGCTGACGCTGAGTCGCACCCTGCCCTTTTGCTCGCGCAAGTCACCCAACGTCGCCTCCAGGCTGATGAAAAACTCCCGCACGATGGGCGCCAGCGTAGCCCCCGCTGCCGTGAGGCGTAACGCCTTGCCACGCTCAAACAACGGCACACCCCAAAGCGCCTCCAGGTGCTTGAGCTGGTGACTGACCGCGCTTTGAGTCACATGCAACTCCTGTGCGGCGGCTGTAAACGTCGGGTGGCGGGTCGCAACTTCAAAAGCGCGCAAGGTCGCGGTGGGCGGCAGATCTCTCATAGGGGCGGTATCCAGCGAGTTTTCGCAAAAGCACGTGTATGAACGTTAGCTCATGCAGCGGCGAAGTTCACTGTAAACGTCGCCTCCGTGACAGTACCGTGGCTCAATTCAAACTGAATACTCAAAAAGCATTTTCGGTTTTAACTTTCCTTCTCGCATTTGCCTGTGCCACCCAAAGCATACTAAGGCCCGCCATATGGAAAACAAACAGCCCTCCTCTTATCGAGCCAAGCAATTTTATTACTGCTCTAGCGCTACTGACTCAATCACCTTAGCGATTCAAGATCGCAACCGTATAACTTCTAGCAAACGTTAAAAAGACCAGGCAGGCAAAGCCTGCCTTACAGCTCTCAAAAAAATCGACGATACCAACCTCGCTCATAAGAACCATCATTTATTTACGGCATATTCCTCTATCAACTTCCACAGTAGACGCCCCATGGGCACGCGATAAATATCGCTATGCGCACCACCTCCTGATCCCGGAGAATTAAATTGGGTGATGCCGTCCGACACGTTTATATAAGAGACCTTCCGGACTTGCCGATTGCCATCGAATGGATCATTACAAGCTTGCCCCCCATGCTTGCAGATACTGAAGCTGCCTGCCGACGCTGCCGAAGTATCAGACGCGGTCATACAATTAAATATATCCTTATAAGGCGAATCGGGCGAGTCGCAAGCTTTATGATAAGAACTGATCGACCCTGCTGGTGACGTCCAAATGATAAATGGAGAGCCCACCGCACTGTCATTAGCCGCGGCAGTAAGTACCAACTGAGTGTTTTTTAACTTCGCATAATCACGGTAAGGAGCGCCCTCACTGCTCAAGCCAGCTACAAACCGATTGATGCTCATTGCACCTTGTAAAGCGACGGCGAGATCAACGGAGCTAGTCACCATCTTCTGATCAGGGAAATGGTTATCTATAGGTACCAGCGCAGGCGAACTGAAAACAGCCCTCGTCATTGCCCGAGCCCCAAAGCTATGCCCTAGTGCAACCACACGTGCGGGGCTACCTGAAGCGGCCAGGCTCTTGGGAATTGTCTCGTTCAGAATTTTATTGAGCCAAGACAATCCGACTTCATCTGCGTCGCCTGCCTTATTTGAGTAGCTCAATACGTTACCGGCAGAGTTCGACCAATAGGAAGGCCAGGTGACGCCAATCACTAGTGGCCTGAATGGTCCATTGATAGCTTTCTGTGTATCCAGTGCCTCCTTGCGATTGATCTCGTTTTCCTGGAGGCCTCGTTTGTCCTCAAGCGAGGCCGCAATTACGTTGCCGGTGAGGTCATTAAAGTTTCGGATTGCCTCTTGCTGAGAGGTATTCCAGCCCATAACAATAACCAGAATGTGCGTATAACTACCGTCGAGCAGGTCTTGCGTAAGGTTGGTTTCCAACGAGGCCAACGCGTACTTTCCATAGTCATACAATTGGTAGGCTTTCGCGTCCACCTTATCCAGGTTCGTGGAGATTCTGCAGGCGTGCCAATCGCTGATTTTAGCGAGGTCATAATCCTCTTTTATGAGTGCCAATGGTTTAGCGGCATAAGCGTTGTAAACAAAACAATGTGAGGTGGAAACGTAGGGCTTGGACAACACCGCAACGTTCTGGGTATAGCGATTCTGAACGATATGTGAGATGAACATTGCCTTCGGATCGTTGCGCTGAAATCTGCTGATAATATTGGACGTATCACCCGCACTCGTTTGCTCGCTGTTTATGTACTGACCACTTCTTACAAAACTTACCTGTGGGTAGGGCTTGGGACCACCCACTATCGATTGTGGGCTTTTTTCGAGCGCAACCACGTAACCTGGGTAATGCAAGGCGGTTCCGGACGGAAAATGCAAAACAGAATGGAAGTTCTTGGCATTGGAACTACCAACCTTCAGGCTCGTTTCGTACGGTTCCATAACTGATCGCTGGTCTGAACACGCAAAAAGTCCGATGCACCCCGTCAGAACACACACCCATTCAAGTTTTTGCATAGTATTCCCCAGGCTCGTAAGTGGTCTGCAATCGTTGAACTATGTAAATGCCCTTATGCCGTGAGTGTGGTTAATCACCGCATAGCAGGATGACTATAGTTCGCAGAATTCAAGAACGCTCATCGCTCTTAGAGGGTGAATGCCCTCTCCTATCTGGATCTCACGATCCACAACCCCAACGGGACTGGGTGGCTTGGCTGGGGATCTGGTTCATCGTTGCGCTGAAGCCGAGGCCGCTGCACGCAACGTATTGATCGGTTTTCGCCTGGGCGATGTGTGGGCGGATGTTTTCACTGATGCCAAATACAAGCTTTGGATCATGTACAGGGATAGAACCACTACCCTTTGATAGTTACTGCCTGGCTAGACCTACCTACAACCGGTTGCATTACTGAACCTGTAAATCAGCAGCATTTGCTTGGCAGGTACTCGTCACGACTGAAGTCTTTCAAGCCGCAGCGTTGTTCTGTGGCGTTGGCGAAACGGCGAAGCATTTGTATCGCCCCGTCACGTGCTTCTTTCGACAAATCACAGGCAAGATCGCGAGCTTCTCCCACCAAATCCGACCGAATACTTTCATAGATGGCCGTGCCTTCTGGTGTAACTGTAATGGCTAACGCTCGGCCGTCCGTTTCGTCGGGTACGCGGCGCACCAGCCCTTGTTTGGCAAGTGAGTCCACCAGCCGGCTGGCATTGCTCTTGTCTAGATAAAGCTCACTCGCCAGCGATTGAACGCGAACAGGCCCAGCCTTTATCACGTGCTCCAGCGCGTAGCATTGAGTTACGGATAACCCTTCGCAGCAGCTGCGGTCTCTGTCACGAAACTGGTAGACGCGAACCAAGTGACTAAGCGCTTCGTAAAGCTGTTCGGCATCCTGGTCGATCTGATCAATCTTTGTCATAGCACTCGGCTCGCAATTCCGGGGAAACGCTAATAACACCTTAGCACCCGAAGCGACACATTTTTTTGGGTATAAGCCCTAGCAAAATTGTTCCAATATATTAGTTGCGACTCGCAACGTATTTTGCGATTGTGGACTGAAGGCAAGGCCTGCGGCCCTATCAAACGGCAATTCCGGTAACTTTCGGAGACACAAGGATGTTGGTAGAAGCGCTTAGGACGAAAACAGGTTCCCGTTTACGGAACCTATGGAGCAGCGTTTCCATGCCTCTCCCTGTCGCAATGCTACTGGGCGCGATTCTAATCCCTCTTCTTGCCGGCACTAGCAGCGGTGACGTATTTCAATCGCTGAGCGAAGGCTTCGCAAACAACCTCGGCTATTTCGCCATCGTCATCCTGAGCGCGTTTTTCATTGCCGGATGGATCTCGACGCAAGGCAGTGTGTCTTTTGGAAAATTCGGTATCTCTCTATCACCCCTTTTGGGTGCTGGGATGGTTTGTCCCGATACGGCCTACGCCTCTCTTGCTCCCATTGCGGGGCAACACAGGAAATACATCGCCATAGGATGCTACTCAGGGTTCAAGCTGCTGATGCCCGCAGGCCCGCTGATCATCGGGATTGGGCTGGGAGCCAACACTCATGACCCAAAGTTTCTGTATCTAGGGTTGCTGCTCACCGTCGTCACGTGGATAACTGGAACGATCTGGACGTACTGGACGACTCGCACAGACTTTTCATTCCCCCAGAATTCGACGGCCCCGACCGTGCCTCAGGGCTCGGTTTTCAAAGTAATTCTGCCTCTGGCAGTATTTTTCGCGCTCCTGGTCGCCGGGTACACCCTCACAAAGAACCAGCACTCTGTAATCGAGTTCTTTACTACGCCCGCCGGTGCGCTGATCGCCACATCGTTATTGATCGCGATTAGCTGCAAACCTGGTGAGGTTCAAGATCTGCTCTCCAAAGCGATGCGTAGAACCAGCTCGCTACTGTTCACCATCGGCTGTGCATCTGCGTTGGGGCAGGCCCTTGGTAGGGTGCTTCCCAAGGATCTGATTCAGCAGGCATTCAGCGCGTCGGGCAGCACCACGCATATTCTGGTTGCGGTGTTCCTGTTGGCAGCGGTATTCAAAACACTGAATGGTTCTTCGCTTGCGACCTTCGCTGCCATCCCTCCTGTTCTCTCGCCGATCCTGGCGTCCAGCGGGGTGGACTTGATGAGCGTCACATTCGCCGTGTGTCTCGGATCCTTTGTCGCCATTCTCCCTAACGACAGCTATTACTGGCTGGTCAAATCGGACGCTTTTCCCGAATACAGCACCGGCAGATACATGCGCTTGGTGACAGCAGGCTCAGTTCTACAAGCATTCATAGGGCTGGCAGTTCTTCTGCTGATATCGCCTTAACTTCGAATTCCTACAAAACCAACAGTGACTCCAGTCACCGAATTGTCGTGCCTGAACTCAAGGAGAAAGAGAATGAATTATCTGGTCGCCAGTACATTCGAAGGGGGGTATCAACCGCTCAACGCGATATCTGCAACCACAGCCCTACTCGATGCAGATATCGACGCGCAGCTCATCGATATCTACGTCGAGGGACTTTCCCTGGAGAGATTCAGCGACGCAGATGTGGTCTTCATCTGCGTACCGCTTTTTGACTCTCTGACTGCGGGAACGCAGTTGGCCAAGCAGCTTAAAGAAGCGAAGCCCTCCCAAAAAGTTTGCTTCTTCGGTCAATACGCGACCATCAATGCAAAAAGCCTGGCCTCCAAATACGGTGACTATGCAATCGCAGGCGAGTGGGAAAAACCTATTGTCAGCTTGGCCAAACATCTGAGTGGCGAACAGGACCAAGATCTGCGCGGAGTGATCGATCGGACTCGCGGCCTTTCCAGTGAGATCGTTGTGCCTCAGTTGATCCGTGACGGATTCCGCCTGCCGCGCAGGGACCTGGCACCGCCTCTACACAAATATCCGCAACCTCAGCTGGAGAAGTTGCTCGGCGAAAAGAAAGTTGTGGGTGGGGTCGAAGGGTCGCGCGGATGTCACCATAAGTGTTCCTACTGTTCGGTGTATGCGGCCTATGACGGCAAGGTGCTTTTGGTCTCCGACGATCTCGTTGAGCGCGACGTGGCGAACCTCGTTGCACAGGGCATGACTCACCTCACGTTCACGGATGCCGATTTTTTCAATGCCAAGAAGCATGGTTTGAAAATCATCCGGACTCTGCATTCGCAGTTCCCTGATCTCACTTATGACTTCACCACTCGCGTGGATCATATTCTGGAGAACAAGGACGCCATCACAGAAATGGGGCAGCTCGGGCTTGCCTTCATCACCACCGCGCTGGAGTTCCCCAAGCAGGAAGTTCTCGACCAGGTCTTCAAGGAAATGAACGTGCCCATGATCGAGGAGGCGTTGGCGTTTCTGAAAGAGGCCGGCGTCAAGGTTAACCCGACCTTCATCACGTTCAACCCTTGGGTGAGCCTTGAGGACATGGCCGAGCTGCACGATTTCATTGCTCGCAACGAGCTGGAGAACATCGTCGACCCCATTCAGTTTGAAACTCGGCTGCATCTCTACAAGGGCTCACCGCTGCTCAACAACGACACGGTGAAGGAACTGCAGTTGGAGGAGCACGAGTTTCACTTCGACTGGCAGCATTCGGATTCCCGCCTGGACAAGCTCTTCATGGACTCGGTCACACCGCCAGAAGCAGGTGTGTTCAAACGTTGCTGCCTGAAATGCTAAGGAGATAATAGATGTCGTCACTTACTTTGTTGCAGGCGGCTCTCAGGCTGGCCAACCAAACCGATGGTCTTCAGGTGCCGGGCCATATTGCTTGGCGCGCTCATAACGAGTCGTTGAGCAGGTCGCTCAAGGACGGCAAAGACACTCTTTTCATCTGCTCCGCGAGCCGCAATGACGAACTCACAGCCCAGTATGGGCAAGCTCAGGGCGTAGTGTTCAGTCCGAGTTCGGACGAAGCCAACTCCACTGCGGCCGTGTTCGCGAACATTTACTGGGAAGGGTTCAATGCCGAGCCCGAGTTTGGCCGAATCGCGCAATCGCTCTATGAGCGACTGCAACGTCATGGTCGACTGGTATTTCCGGCGATTCTGTCTGATGAGGAAGCCGTAGCGCTCCGGGCCTTCACTGTTGAGGGGTTGGAGTGTAATAACGCACTCACCGAGTCTGCTGTTGCCGAGCAGCTCTGCGAGGCGGGCTTCCATGGCATCACCTATGAGCTGGCATCCGAGGTGCCTGTCTCCATTCAGGACGGCATTGAGTTCCGCCTGTTCACCGTGAGCGCATACAAGGGTAAGGCCGGCGTGTGCCTCGACCAAGGGCATGCCGTTATCTACAAAGGTCCTTGGAAACATACGGTCGACGACGACGGCCATACCTACCAGCGCGGCGTCCGTACAGCGGTGTGCGAGAAGACCTTCAATCTGCTGATGTCAGCGCCTTACCAAGGCCAATTCATACCAGTGCGCTGCTATGTCGAGCCAGACTTGGACAAGAGCGGCTTCTTCGACTGCAACACGCCTTCAGTTCGAGACCCCAAGGTCACCAAAGGGCTTGTGCCCATCGCAGGCTCAGCCGAGGAATCGTGCTGCGCTGATGGTAGTTCGTGCTGCTGAACGGGAGATGTGAGCAATGACTTCTGCAATTGAAAACACAATCATCGCGGACTACACCGAAGCGTTGAGCAACGGCAACGTTGTCCTTGAATCGCAGCTGACTGAGAGCTGCTGCAGCGACGCTTATGGTGCCCAGTACCTGAAGAACATTCCAAAGCGAATCATCGAAGCCAACTTCGGTTGCGGTAACCCGACCAAGTATGTGCGCGAAGGTGATGTCGTCCTAGACTTGGGCTCAGGGGCCGGTCTGAATTGCTACGTCGCTGCCCAAATCGCCGGTAGTAACGGTGCTGTCTTTGGTATCGACATCAACCCAAGCATGTTGCAGATCGCTCGTGAAGAAGCGAAGGCGTTTCAGAAGGCAACGGATAGCGCACCTTTGCGTTTCTACCAGGCCTCCGCGAGCAACTTGAAAATCGATCAGGAGCTGGCCGAGGAACGCCTGCGTACAGAGCCTTGTGCTGATTGGGCATCGTGGAAAAACTTCGAGCAGTTCATCAGCGATAGCTCCCAGTCCAAGCCTCTTATCGACAGCCAGTCTGTCGATCTGGTGATCTCGAACTGCGTGATCAATCTAGTTGGTGAGACCGAAAAGCAGAATGTTTTCGCCGAAATTTATCGGGTACTGAAACCAGGTGGCCGTTTTGCAATTTCTGACAACGTCTCAGATATCGCCATTCCTGACGAATTGAAACGAGACACCAAGCTGTGGTCGGCCTGCTACTCAGGCGTACTTCAGGAGCAGGAGTTCTACAAGCAGCTTCAGGAAGTCGGTCTCACGGGAATAAAGATTGAGGCCCGGAACGACGCCTCAACCAAGCGAATCGGTTCAGTCCGGTTCTACTCCGTCACTGTTACCGGCACCAAACCCGAAGTTCAGAACGGGGCGTCTGCGACAGTGATCTACCGAGGCCCTGGCCGTGAACTCACCGGAGATAGCGGCAGAGTTTACAAGCGTGGCGCGCCCACGGAATTGGCTTCACAGGATGCCTGCCTTAGCGTAGACGATGCATTGTATGTCGTGGAGGGAAGTCAGCCCGTCAAGCCCAAGTCTTGCTGCTCGTAACAGCGTCTGCGGCTACGAGCCTACTCAGTAGCCGCTACCCCTCAAATCTTTCCTAATGGGCCTGTCCAATGAGTACTTCACGCAAGATCCTCGCTGAGTTTCTCGGTACCGCAGTGCTGCTTTGCACCGTGGTCGGTTCTGGAATCATGGCTCAGCGCTTGGCGAACGGTAACGACGCGCTAGCGCTTCTTGCCAATGCGCTGGCAACTGGCGCGAGCTTGTATGTGCTGATCGTGTGCTTCTCCACTTTTTCGGGTGCGCACTTCAACCCGGTAGTCTCTGTAGTCGACTATTTGCGCGGAGGACTGAGCAGCAAGCAACTGGGCCCCTACGTGGTAGCTCAAACGATGGGTGCGATTTTCGGTGTATTCGCCGCGCACTTGATGTTTGAGCTGCCCTTGGTCGAGTTCTCCCACCACGCTCGCACAGGACCCTCGCAGTGGTTCAGTGAGTACCTGGCAACGTCGGGATTGGTACTGACAATTCTGCTGTGCGATAAATATCACAAAGCAAAAGTGCCTCAGGTAGTTGCCGCGTATGTTGTCGCAGCCTACTGGTTCACGTCCTCCACGAGCTTTGCGAATCCGGCAGTGACCATTGCTCGCGGGTTCACCGATACATTCTCGGGAATACGTATTTCAGATGCTGCACCCTTCATTATTTCGCAGTTCTTTGGCGGGCTGACTGCACTATTCCTGGCGAAGGTTCTTGGGGGGAAAGAAGTGATCGTGGACATCCCGCAGCCAGGCCTGCAGGAGCAGAAGCTCCCTATACAGTGATCGAGCCTCGCTTCGATTCGCGGATGTGATGAAGCTTTTCAAAAGGGTGATATACGAATCCAGCGCGATATTCTGATCCCGGTTGATGCCTTGCATGGTTCAGCCCGGACCAGCCACGGTTCATTATGGCAAACAGCAAGGAAAAACATGAATTACAACGTTAGGGTTGCAACACCCGCTGATGCCTCTGCCATCCAGGCTATCTATGCGCCTATGGTGTTGGACACCGTCATCTCGTTTGAGCTGGCACCACCGACAATCGACGAGATGGCGGAGCGAATTGCAGTAACCCTGCGGACGTACCCCTATCTGGTTGCAGAGATGGGCGGCAAGGTCGTTGGATACGCTTACGCAAGCCAGCATCGAACTCGAGAGGCCTATCGCTGGTCGGTAGACGTCACCGTCTACGTTGACCCCGCCGTGCACCGACGAGGGATAGCTCGTGCGCTTTATCAGCAGCTACTTCCCCTTCTTGAGAAGCAGGGGTTCCATGCGGCCTATGCTGGCATCGCATTACCCAATGCGGGGAGCATAGGCCTCCATGAAGCGCTCGGTTTTACTCATATTGGTACTTACCCTGAAGTTGGGTACAAACACGGTCAATGGCACAGCGTGGGCTATTGGCGGGCGCCACTTTGTGCGCAGACGCCCCCACTGGAAATCACCCCGTTTCGCGATATGAAGAACTGCGCACCTGCTTGAGCTTGGTTGCTCGATTGCATTGCCGGGAAGCTTCTCTTCGTCAATTTTTTTGGAACCCCGATAGCCTGTAACAAAACCCATAGAGACCCAAGTTCAAGGTTGCCGATCCACCGCGTTTGCGGCCTCGCGCGCTAAAACCCTACTTCGCCCACCTACTCCTTCGCCCTCAGCACAACAATCCCCGGCGTGTTAGCCACATACGTAAGAAATGGCGAATCCACCACCTTCTGGCTGCCTGAATGCGAGGACGCATTGCGCAGTACGGGGCCTTTGTCCGTCATGATAAAGAACCCCACATGGGTCACATCCAGCCCGGCCAAGGGCGTATAGATGCCAATAAAATCGCCCTCGTGCAGGCGATTGATGACCTTCTTATCGATAAAACCGGCAGGAATGTAGGTGACCGTACGCTGGACCACCGGCAGGCCAGGCAGGTAGGCGCTGCCGTCGGCTTTTTGGTTGAGGCGTTTTTCGCGGCGAACGGCATGGGCACTTATCTGCGCGGTGATGTCTTGCGCCGGTTTATACGTGCCGCTGTAGGCCCAATCCGTGTAGAAGTGCTTACGGCTCAGATAATCGAGATCGCCATCAACATAACGCGTGCGCAGCAGGTTTTTCATAAAGTCGGGTTGTGCTGCCGATTGTCGCAGGGCCTCGACGTAATCCAGGTAGGTAAAGCAATCCAGGCCTCGAAAATCGACCACCAACTGTTCGGGCGTGCTCAGTGAGCCCTGTAACTTGTTGGCAACATAGGGCGTGCCTAAAAAGGCCTCCGAGATCAGGCCGATCTGTTGGCCCGCGGGAAGCAACCGGTAGTTTGGACGCTCTTGGAGAATCGCATTGAGCTTCTCAACGGTGTAAGGATCCAGTGTCGCACCGGACGTCAGCGCTGCATTTTGCTGACGTTCGAGCGCATGATTTCCAGTGGTTGCGCCCGACGAGCCGCAACCCGCCAACAGCATCGACATCAGGATAAAAACATAGGGTGTGCGCATCTGACTCTTCACTTATCCAAGGGGCATCCGATCATACCGGCCAGCGCAAGTCAGCCGTGGCCGGCGCTCAAGCGCTCCCACAAAAAGCCGTAGACCAGCGCTTTCATGTACGCACTCTGGGCATTATCCGCCGCGCCGCCGTGGCCGCCTTCGATGTTTTCGTAGTACGTCACGTCCTGGCCGGCATCGATCATTTTGGCCGCAAGTTTACGGGCATGGGCCGGGTGTACGCGGTCATCGCGGGTCGAGGTGGTGAACAGCACCGGCGGGTAGGTCTTGGCCGGGTCGAACAGGTGGTAGGGTGAAAACGTCTGGATGTAGGCCCATTCTTCAGGCACGTCCGGGTTGCCGTACTCTTCCATCCACGAGGCGCCTGCCAGCAAATGGTGATAGCGCTGCATGTCGAGCAAAGGCACCTGGACGACCACGGCCGCGAACAACTCGGGGTATTGGGTGAGCATATTGCCGGTCAACAGGCCGCCATTGCTGCCACCTTGCACGGCCAGGTGTCGGGGCGAGGTGATGTTGCGGTTGATCAGGTCTTGCGCCACGGCGGCAAAATCCTCATAGGCGCGCGCACGCTTGTGCTTGAGCGCCGCCTGATGCCAACGCGGGCCGTATTCGCCGCCGCCGCGAATATTCGCCACGGCATACACACCGCCTTTGGACAGCCAGGCGCGGCCCAGCCCGCCGGAATACTCCGGGCACAGCGACACTTCAAAACCGCCATAACCGTAGAGCAAGGTCGGCGCGTTGGCGTTGTACTGCAAGCCCTGTTCGTGCACCAGGAAATACGGCACGCGGGTGCCGTCCTTGGACACGGCAAAATGCTGTTCAACCTCATGCCGGCTCGCATCGAAGAACGCCGGCATGGCTTTGAGCACTTCAGGTTGCGCGCCAAGCTCGGCCAGTGACAGCGTGACCGGCGTGAGAAAACCTCGGGTGACCATCCACACGGCATCGCTGTCATCGCTGTCGACGGCGCTCACATCCACGGTCGCCATCGCCGGCGCGCCGATAAATGCGCTGTGTGCCCAGCCTTGTGGGCCTGGCGTCAGCACGCTGAGGCGGTTTCTGACGTCCTCCAGCACGTTGAGTACCAAGTGGTTGCGGGTCCAGTCCATGCCGGCCAGCGAGGTGCTGTCCGATGGCACGAACAACAGGTCGAAATCCCGCGCGCCGGCCATGAAGCGTGCAAAGTTGATCGCCAGCAACGAGCCGGCCACATAGCCATCACCCACCGCCCAATCATCACGCAATTGCAGGAGCAACCAGTCTTTGTGCACCGACTTGTCGGCCGAGTTCGGCGCGTCGATTTTGCTCAGCGTGCCATCCGGGGCGCGCAGGTACAGTTCGTTGTTGTAGAACGCCAGGGTGCGGCTGACGAAATCACGCTCGTAGCCCGGTGTGCTGTCGTGCATCGCCGCGATATACATATCGTCGTGCCGGCCTTCGTAGACGATCGTCGCGGCACTCAGGGGCGTACCGCGCTGCCATTGCTTGACGATGCGCGGGTAACCCGAGCGGGTCATGCTGTCTGCACCGAAGTCGGTAAACACATACACGTTGTCGTGGTCGATCCAGCCCAGCCCACCCTTGGATTCGGGCAACTCGAAGCCATCATTGACCCAGGCTTTTTCGACCAGGTCGAATTCGCGCGTGACACTCGCGTCCGCGCCGCCCCGGGACAGTGCAACCAAGGCGCGTTGATAGCCAGGGTGCAGGCAGTCGGCGCCGTGCCATACCCAATTCTCACCTTCCAGGGCATTTAACGCGTCGATGTCCAGCACGGTTTCCCAGGCCGGTTGCGCCTTGCGATATTGCGCAAGCGTGGTCCGCCGCCACAGGCCGCGAGGGTGGGCGGCGTCGACCCAGAAGTTGTAATAGTGGGCGCCGATTTTTTCCACGTACGGGATATTGCTGTCCGAATCGAGCACCGCCAGCAGGTCGGCCTGCATCGCCTTGAAAGGCGCGGATTCGGCGAGTCGGGCGTGGGCCTTGAGGTTTTGTGCGCGCACCCAATCCAGCGCCTGCGTGCTGTCGACGTCTTCCAGCCAAAGGTAAGGATCGTCGCCCGTGGAAGGCGGTGTCGGGAGGTTTGGCATCTGCGCATCCTGTGGAAAATTTGTTCGGAAAATCAATGAGTGTCACTCAACCGCGCCCAACCCTGCAACCAGCACCTCCACCACCGCACGCACCTTCGGCAGCGCATAGCGGTTTTTGACCCAGGCCACACTGATGCCCATGCCGACACTGGCCAACTGCGGCAAGACTTGCACCAGCGAGCCGTCCTGCAAGTGTTGCTCAACCAGCCACGACGGCAGTTGCGCGATACCGCAGCCGGCCAGCGCGGCCAACTTCAGCCCGGCGCCATGGCCGATCACCAGTTGCGGCTGTGTGTTTATGTGCAGCGCCACGCCTTGTTCGCCCGCATGCCGCCAGGGGCTGACGCGGCCATCGACCCAGCCATAGGCCATGCACTGATGCTGCTCGAGGTCACGCTCGGACTGTGGCGTGCCGTGGCGGGCGAGATACGCCGGGGATGCGCAGAGCACATGCCACTCTCGGGTGAGTAACTGGTGCCCTACCGTCTCCGGCCAGGCCGGGTCGTCGCCGATGCGCACGACGATATCCACTCCTTCCTTGAACGGATCGACAAAGCCATCAGAGAAGGAGATGTGCGGGGTCAGCAATGGATGAGTGTTCAGCCACGGCAGCAGGATCGGCAGTACCTGTACCTGGCCAAAGGCGCCGGGCAGGTCGATGCGCACACGCCCGCGCAGTTCGGTGTTTTCAGCCTGCAATGCCCATTCGGCTTCTTCCAGGTCGGTTAATACGCCGGTGCAGGTGCGCAGGTAGGCAACGCCGGCATCGGTCAGCGACAACCTGCGCGTGGTGCGGTGGAACAGTCGGGCACCCAGACGGGCTTCCAGGCGCGCAATGCTTTTACTCACGGCCGAAGCGGTCAGGTTCATTTTCCCGGCGGTCGCCGTAAAGCTGCCGTACTGCGCGACACAGACGAATACATCGATGCCCTTCAGGCGCTCTGAAGAAAACATGCACAGCCCTTATTCATGAATTGAGTTCCTGTGTCTGGATAAAAACCATCCTAAATCAGAACTCGGTTCAAAGGTAAGCTGCTTGTACTCTGATAAATGGACTCTGAGGCTCGAATGCTGGCCACGCTGAAAAACTACCCCGCCACCCTCAACCTGCTATTGAGCGCCTCGCTGATACTGACGCTCGCCCGCGCAATCACCCTGCCCTACCTGGTCATCTATTTGTCGAGCCACTTTGGCTTGAGCATCGCCGATATCGGCTTGGTGATCGGCAGCACACTGATCATTGGCTCGCTGCTGAGCCTGTATGGCGGCTTTCTGGTGGATCGGATGAGCAGTTACCGGCTTATCCTGCTCTTCTGCGGTGTGTTCACGCTGGGCTTTCTCGGCGCCCCTATCGCGCCTGCGCTCTGGCTGTTTTACCTGTGCCTGGTGTTGGTGAACCTGGCGTATGCGGTGATTGATATCGCGGTAAAAGCCGGGTTTGGCAGCCTGCTCCCCGTTGATCAGCGCAGTGAAGCGTTTTCGATCAAATACACGCTGACCAATATCGGTTATGCCGTCGGGCCGTTCCTGGGCGCGGGGTTGGCCGCCGTGGATGCCAGCCTGCCGTTTCTGATGTCAGCCGGGCTGGGTGCCGGGTTCTTGTTTATTTACTTCGTGTGGGGCGACAGGCGTTTGGAGACAGCCCAAGCAAACCAGCCACCCGTAGCGTTCCTGGCGGTCGCCACACTGCTGCTGCGCGATTACCGCCTGGTGTGCTTTACCCTCGGCGGACTTCTCAGTGCCGTGGTATTCGGCCAGTTCACGGCCTACCTATCGCAGTACCTGATCGTCACCACTACACCTCAGGAGACCTACCGGATCATCAGCACGATCGTGGCCACCAATGCCCTGACAGTTATCAGTTTGCAATACAGCCTCGGCAAACGGATTTCCCCGCGCTATCTGAATCGGTGGCTTGCCGCTGGCCTGAGCCTGTTTATCGTCGGGCTGGGCGGGTTTGCGCTGTCGACCACGCTGCTGATGTGGGTGCTGTCGATGGCGATTTTCACCCTTGGCGAAATTATCGTGTTCCCGGCCGAATACATGTTCATCGATAACATCGCGCCCAATCACCTGCGCGGCATGTACTACGCCGCGCAGAACCTGGGCAATGTCGGCGCGGCGTTGGGGCCGGTGTTGTGTGGGTGGGTGTTGGCTACGCAGCCGGCGTACAGCATGTTTTATATGTTGGTGGTTTTTGTTGTTGGAGGTGGGTTGATGTATTTTTTGGGGGAGCAGCTGAGAGTCAGGACTGCAAATTCAGTAGCTGATGATAAAAAGTGACGGGGACTTGATTCATCGACCTTACCTCTTTGTAATAGCGAATATTCGGGTTATCCCGAGAAGAAATGCCCTCAAGCGGTGAAAGCGAATTGCTTTCAAATCCGTCATAAGAAAGCTTTTTTACATAAGCGCAGTACTTATCTGAGAACATTTTAAAATTTGAAACTGCCGCATAAACAACGACAAGCACTGAATTGCAACCGACCGAATTATAACGATGAATTTTATTCAAGTGTTCACGAATCACTTTTTTCTCGACCGACATCAATCTGAATGCTTCGATGAGCGCAATATATTTCCCACCTTTATCTTTTATCCAACCATCTACCTCTCCGACCCCCGTGCCCGAGGCAGAGCTACCGCTTCGAGACTGATCATACACCGTCCAGCCTGCGAAACTCATTCGATGCCTCACCAAGGAAACGAGCCAATCGTTAATCATATTTTCCACCATAAGAAGTGGTGTCCCTAGCGACTCTACTGCGCTCGGACGGCTCAGATGCATACGGCGCAGTAACAACTCTTTACCGACATAATCAATCACATCCAGCACATACTCATCAACACTTTCAATGCCATTATTAAAAATCCTGACTTGCTCTACCGCCTGCATATTGCAAATACTATTCCATGCATGAATCGGCTCAACACCCTGCAAAAAAACGCCCGTACCGGCTATAGGAATGACACTTGCTCGGAACAACTCACTCTCAAAGCTCGAGACTTTCGCATTAATTTCTTCAGGCAGATCGCTATGGCGCATGCGCAACCGCCTCATGCAATCAAGCGCTTCACCGGCACGCCCGGTATTCTTAAGGTATTCCCATCTAAGCAATGAAATTTCAACTCTATCCTGCTGCTGAGTAGACGCGATGCTCCAAAACTTATCGAACACCTCACGGTCGAGTATGCTTAGACTCAGCTTCAAAATATAATAGATGTCCGAATCATCCAGCGACGAAGGCTTCAACCGCTCGTAATGTTGCACCCATTGATGGCAGTACAGTTGAGCATCAAACTTAACCCCCTCTTTTCTTGCCCTTTCAAAGACAGCTCGAACCAGTCCGGTCATATCCCTGACCGCCCGAGACCTCACTGATAAGCGTTCGAAGCGCCGTATTGCGCTTGATAAGTCCACTTCAATCTCAGCTGTCGCCAACAAGTAGTCATTATAGTTCTCCACGACTGAATTGTGAGACTCTCTGTCACGCCTGATCGCCTTCAGCTTTTCAACACGCTCGTCAGCAGAAAGATCAGGGTCATCAAAAACCCGCTTCAACACTATTTGTTCGGTCAGTGTATTTATACGTTCTGCGTGTGACGAATGACTGTGTGCTTTTGCATACTCTAAATAATGACTGGCTATTCCGTGCTCATTATTATTGGCAGCCTTGGTTATCATATCCATAATCTGTGGCAGCCAATAAGCACTTTTAAGCGAGCGTTTTCTCTTTGAAAGTTCGCCTTGGATCGAAGCTATACGCGCTGCAGACTCGGTGCTTTCGAGGAAGGTGAACAATGCGATTAACGGCACAGACTCCATAGACATAAGCGTCACTAAACGCTCGAAGGTTACTTTTTCAAATTTATTCGCTGCAATACAAATCTCTCGCCACAACCGAACCGAGTTATGTTCGGAGTTATCGATAAAATAATCCAAAGCGGCGGAATGATGCCCCTCGCCAAAACCAAACTTTTCGACCATCGAGACTATTTCATTTTCGACAGCAGAGGAATCATCAGTCAGCGCTTGTGCCGCGTGTAGATTCAGAAGTAGCCTGAGGTGCATTCTAACGCCGGAAATAAAGCTTCGACGTCTATCCGGGTCATCGCTCATGTCTCCCGTCACCCGGTCTTCAAAAACATGCACCAGCTTTGAACGCTGCCCCTTCGGCAAATATTGATACATCCCGTCCCAACTTAACTCATCGAAGGCAGCCGGATCCTCGCGCTCATTACACTTCTTTTTGAGACGCATGTTAAGAACTGAAAAATAACTCTTTACCAGCACCTCGGCCAGCAACCGGGGATACACAGACTTGCTGCCTTGTGTAAAGAAAGATGTATTCAACACCCAAAAAAGAACAAGCCATTCTCCAAAGGGGGCTTCACCAAGTTCTCGACGACCGTTGCCCAATCTAAACTTAACAACTTTCAATAACGCCTCAACATTATTGGGCAGCAACTGAACGGACGCCCCCGACACGTCGGTGTATCGAATTGACATTATCGCTCTATTCAAAGACGGCAGGTAAGTATCCTGGAGTAATTTGCCGCGGGATGAGCTGCCCAGCTCGCCTTCTACGACGTTCACAATCGCCTCGCAAGCGTTCTCTAATGCTATTATTACCAGCGACTCGCTTAAGTAGAGGGCGTAGGAATCAACATATATTTCAAGCGTTTGAGTCCATAGCAGATCCTGCCATATTTTATCATAGGCAATCTTCGTCGAATTCAGCTGGCGAATTCGTTTGATATGCCAATAAATCTTGACCAGACCTACATGATTGACTGGAAAATAAGAGAGCAACATGCACAAGTATTTAATATCTGTTGCAGACTCCAGCAGCATTCCTGTCAATCTTGGCAGGTCCGGTGCATGCTCAAGCAAGGCTTTGGTCAAGGGAAAGCTGGTCTCCTCCGCGTACTGGTTATTCTCACTGCGAATAACTGTGCCAACCAGACTCCCGCTTATTCCTGCACCGCTATGATGTCCCCATTGCGTAACACTGCTCCACCATTGGGCCTTTTCAAACAATGAGTCAATCTTTCTTGCCGGATCCAGTGCGTCCTTGATTAATCCCAGCTCCAACTGATCGGGGTACTTGCGCTGGCCTGCCTCATCGCTACAGGCAATAGCGCGCACGCCACGTCGGGCCAGTACAACATCCGTGGCGCATACGGACCAATCATCACTGAGTGACGTATCTTCCAACAGGTAGGCTACACCCGCCTCAAGAAACTCATGTTCGTCGATCCGGGGCCGTTTATCATCGTCTATTTCAAAGATAAAGTTCCAACCTGAGACCAGCTTCATTTTGTTGGTAAATTCCGCAAACGCGCCCTCGACGGTATTTGACGCTCGCAGCAACCTCCAGACCTCAGCCCCAACGCTCTGAACTTCACATGTCTCAATCGACAGTACGAGGTGCTCCGCGTGTCGTTTAAAGTATTGCTCCAGCAACATCAACTCATTGGCGGTCACGGTGCTGTGAGCAATGCGCAACCGGGGCGTCAGCATTCCATCCCACCCGCCTTGTATATCATTCAGAAACTGTATTCCGTTGAGCTGACACCTTAATCGTGCCGGCATCTCTGAGTCGACTTCCATGGGACTCAATACCTGAAGACAACCATTCGGAAAACTGATCGCCCTCGCCGCCTCCAAAACTTCTACGTCAGTAGAGTAGGCTAGATAGAATTCGCCACCGTCTTCGGTCAGCCAGGGCTGTCGACCCTCGAGCAGCCCTATTACTGTTACCCGATTCAATAGAGGCGGGTAAATTTCAGACGCTACGATCAGCTCGGCTATCCGCTGATGTCCATCACTTGAAACTTGACGGCTGGGCGGCTGATCGCGTTCATAAAGAGATAGCTTCCGTTCCAGGTCTTTAATCAGCTCGTACGATCTCATCTCTGCATTCCAAATCTGTCTGTGCCCTATAAGAGTGTTCACCCTGTCCGATCAAGACATGAAGCTACACTCACGAATTATCCATTTAACAATGAGGCTTCACTTATCGCTTTCACGCTTTCGTTTACGAAACGGCCGTTTGCTAATCCCGGCATTTAATTGCGCTGTTAACTCGCCTGGTTATCGTTGAAAAGCAGATCTTCGATACCTTTTCACATTTCGAGGTCAAAGCCCTCCCGGCCTAAGTCCTTTTTTGATGTTTTACCCATTGACCTATCCAGGTCCGGCCGCCGGTATTGATGACGCAAGCGTTGCTTGAGCTCAAGCGTAAAGGGCTCATCTTCAATAGCCAACAGATAAAGGCGCAGCGGAAGCCCACCAATCTCCCCACTGCCCAGGACACGCATGGCATCATCGACGGTATCGAAAGTTTCTCCAATGCCGGAGGCCGGATCACACAGGCCAAAGCTGATGAAACTGGCCCAGTCCCAACCACTGGTACGTACATCCAAGTTAAGCGAGGGCGCGCTTGGGTCCCGCTTGCTCTCAATGATCAACTGGTGCAGCGCTTTCGCAGAACTCACCGTCGGCACGGGCGAGTCAAACCGCAGCTCGGGTGATTCATGATAGAACAGGTAATAACCACCCCGGGGTAATCTGGAAAGCTTGGGCAACTGCCCCTTTTGACTGCCTATGTTGGCCTCCCAATCCTTTGCGCGCTTAGCTTGTAAGAGCACGGCTTTGCGACAGACCAAACCACCAATATTTAGAGAGATAATCACACCTAGATCGGCGCCCACGTGCGTTTCTTCTGGCGTGTTAGCCAATTGCAGCATGCCCAGATAGGACTGGGACATAGGATAACCAAAGAGAGGGATATATTTGGAAGCCCAATCCGTCAGCCAATGTTCAACACATTGGCTGAACCGACCGTTCAGTGGGTCTTCCATTGATACAACACTGTCCAGTACATCCGCCATTTGCTGTTGGCACTGAAACATCGCCCAGTAGATCGACCAAAGCACGTCATTGGAAAAAACCTCAGGCGAAGCAGCCAGCCTGGTAAGTAATTGCCATTGATCTGCGGTATGTAGGCCGCTCAGCAACTGGTCTGCGTAAACGGCCTTTAAATTGGCGGCCGCCAGCTTGGCGCAAGCCTCGACGATCGCAGGAAAACTACCCGTGACGGACACACCGTAATGCACAGAGTAGGCACGTTTGCGAAGGTCCAGAGCCTGACGATGCAGCCTCTCGTAAACGGTGTCATCCGGTCGTTTTTGAAATATCAAGTGCGCCAGGTATTTGCTCGCCAAGTGCACATTGCCCTGGCGTATCAGTTTATTAGCCCGTTCCAAGTGCTCACCGAAATCAGCTGCCAGCCAGCCTTGACCACAGGCTGCGTGCAAGGCATGAGCCGCATCGTTGGCAAAACCACTCAGCGCAATATGCACTTGAGTGAGTTTGTGCATTTTTACTTTCAGTTCGGTTTGTTTTTCGCGCTGCTCGGTGACATGAAGGTTATGTGCGAGTATCTGACTGTCACGTAACACCTTGGTGTCTGGCTCATCGTATGCACGGACGATGTCTTCATGCTCATTTTTGGCATTGTTCAGCTGGCTCAATGCCGCATGGGTATCGAAAGGACTCAGTACCCAGCCAAGGCCGTACCCCTCTTTTTTACACGCATCGTAGTGCTGCTGGTGTTTACTCTCACGCTGCTGGGTTGGCGACAATGCAATACTGCGCTCCTTCACGCCATCACGCAGTTTCAGCTCATCAATCTGAGCAATCTGTGCTCGGGTCTGAGTCATGGATTCGGAGCATTCGCCGAGCGTTTTGGAGAGAAATTCGGATAAGTCACGACCTAACGCAGCGACTGTGAGACGGCTTCTGAATTGGAGCGTGGTCATTAATGACTTCCTGGTCAACTAGCAAGAACGATTGAACTGGCCTTCGCACGATGGCACTCATGGGCGGATTTTGCCGTGGCTAAGGCCCGGGTCACAAGCGTCCTGACCTTTATAGAGAAAGACTCATCGAGCTCATTGCAGTGCATGCAACAGTCTTTTGTCATCACGCCCATTGATAGCTCCCTAACGAAAACGCCATTCTAGAGGGCTCGCCTCTCGCTTATATCATTCCGAATGATAGTTACCTTTGTTTCATTCGATTCGTGACATAGCACCTCGCCGCGCATGATCCGCCCATCTCAAATACATTGGCGGATGCACCTCATGGAACAGTCACTCAAACACTTGCGCTTCCCCTTGGCGATTTTGGCCGTGGTGGTGATGAGCGCCTGCGGTAAGACCCCGGATCAAGCGGCCGCCATGCCCCCCGCGAAAATCAGTGTGGCCAAGGTGCTGGAACAGCCGGTCAACGAGTGGGATGAATTCACCGGTCGCCTGGAAGCCCCGGAAACCGTGCAGATTCGTCCGCGCGTGTCCGGCCAGATCGACCAGGTGGCCTTCACCGAAGGCGCCCTGGTGAAGAAAGGCGACCTGCTGTTCCAGATCGATCCGCGCCCGTTCCAGTCTGAGGTGCGCCGCCTCGAAGCCCAACTGGCACAAACCAAAGCCGCCGCCAGCCGTAGCGATAACGAAGCGCAACGCGGCGAGCGTCTGCGTCAGAGCAATGCGATCTCCGCCGAACTGGCTGACTCGCGCACCACCGCCGCCCAGGAAGCTCGCGCCGCTGTCGCCGGGATCCAGGCGCAGTTGGACCTGGCCAAGCTGAACCTGAGTTTCACCCGCGTGACCTCGCCGATCAGTGGCCGCGTCAGCCGTGCTGAAATCACCGCCGGCAACCTGGTGACCGCCGACACCACGCCGCTGACCAGCGTGGTCTCTACCGACAAGGTTTACGCCTACTTCGACGCCGACGAGCGCGTGTACCTCAAATACACCGAGCTGGCTCGTGAAGGCCGCCGTGGCGCGACCACCCCTGTGTACCTGGGCCTGTCCAACGAAACCGGCAACCCGCACCTGGGCCAGATGAACTTCGTCGACAACCAGGTCAACCCGGCCACTGGCACCATCCGTGGTCGCGCCGTGTTCGATAACAGCAAGGGCGAATACACCCCGGGCCTGTATGCCCGCTTGAAGTTGGTCGGCAGCGGCACCTACTCCGCCGTGCTGATCAACGACGAAGCGGTGGGCACCGACCTTGGCAAGAAGTTCGTGCTGGTGATGGACGGTGACAAGCCGGCTTATCGCTCGGTGGAACTGGGGCCGAAGATCGAAGGCCTGCGCATCGTGCGCAGCGGTTTGACCAAGGACGACACCATCGTCGTGAAGGGCTTGCAGCGCATTCGTCCGGGTTCGCCGGTTGCACCGGAAACGATCCCGATGGCCAGCAAGGAAACCCTCGCCGCCTTGGCACAACAACGACAAGCGCTTGAAGCCAGCAACCTGGAACAAGTGGCGCCGGATAAAGCCGCGCCCAAGCTCGCAGCCGTCGCGACTCCACGCGGTTAAGGGATACAACTCAAGATGAATTTTTCCAAGTTCTTCATTTCGCGGCCGATCTTCGCAGCGGTGCTGTCGCTGTTGATTTTGATCGCCGGTGCGATCTCGCTGTTCCAACTGCCGATCAGCGAATACCCGGAAGTGGTGCCGCCCACCGTGGTGGTACGTGCCAACTTCCCGGGCGCCAACCCCAAAGTCATCGGTGAAACCGTGGCCGCTCCGTTGGAGCAAGCCATTACCGGCGTCGAGAACATGCTGTACATGTCCTCGCAGTCGACTGCCGATGGCAAGCTGACCCTGACCATCACCTTCGCCCTGGGCACCGACCTGGATAACGCGCAGGTGCAGGTGCAGAACCGTGTGACGCGCACGCAGCCCAAGCTGCCTGAGGAAGTGACGCGCATCGGTATTACGGTCGACAAGGCTTCCCCTGACCTGACCATGGTTGTGCACTTGACCTCGCCGGACAAGCGTTACGACATGCTCTACCTGTCCAACTATGCCTTGCTCAACGTAAAGGATGAGTTGGCGCGTCTGGGCGGTGTGGGTGACGTGCAGTTGTTCGGCATGGGCGACTACTCCCTGCGTGTTTGGCTGGACCCGAACAAAACCGCTTCGCGCAACCTGACCGCCACCGATGTGGTCAACGCGATTCGTGAGCAGAACCGTCAAGTGGCCGCCGGTGCCCTGGGTGCGCAACCTGCACCGAATGCCACCAGCTTCCAGTTGTCGGTGAACACTCAGGGCCGCCTGGTGACGGAGGAGGAGTTCGAGAACATCATTATCCGCTCCGGCGCCAACGGTGAAATCACCCGCCTTAAAGACATTGCACGGGTAGAGCTGGGTTCCAGCCAGTATGCGCTGCGCTCGTTGCTCAACAACCAGCCGGCGGTGGCGATCCCGATCTTCCAGCGCCCAGGTTCCAACGCCATCGAGATCTCCAACGAAGTACGCGCCAAGATGGCGGAGCTGAAAAAGAGCTTCCCGGAAGGCATGGATTTCAGCATCGTCTATGACCCTACCATCTTCGTGCGTGGCTCTATTGAGGCGGTGGTTCACACCCTGTTCGAAGCACTGATTCTGGTGGTGCTGGTGGTGATCCTGTTCCTGCAAACCTGGCGCGCCTCGATTATTCCATTGGTGGCGGTGCCGGTATCGTTGATCGGTACCTTTGCGGTGATGCACTTGTTTGGCTTCTCGCTCAACGCACTGTCGCTGTTCGGCCTGGTACTGGCCATCGGTATCGTGGTGGACGACGCCATCGTGGTGGTGGAGAACGTCGAGCGAAATATCGAGTTGGGACTCGAACCGTTCCCGGCCACCGAAAAGGCCATGAGCGAAGTAACCGGCCCGATCATCGCGACCGCGTTGGTGCTGTGTGCGGTGTTCATTCCAGCGGCCTTTATCAGCGGCTTGACCGGTCAGTTCTATAAGCAGTTCGCGTTGACCATTGCCATTTCCACGGTGATCTCGGCATTCAACTCGCTGACCTTGTCCCCTGCCCTGGCCGCCGTGTTGCTGCGCAGCCATGACGCGCCGAAGGATCGCTTCTCCAAGGTGCTCGACAAGCTGTTGGGTGGCTGGTTGTTCCGCCCATTCAACCGCTTCTTCGAGAAAGCCAGCCATGGTTATGTGGGCACCGTACGCCGGGTGATTCGCGGCAGTGGTATCGCGCTGTTCCTGTACGCCGGCCTGATGGTCCTGACCTGGCTGGGCTTTGCCCACACGCCAACCGGTTTCGTACCGGCCCAGGACAAGCAATACCTGGTGGCTTTTGCGCAATTGCCGGACGCCGCGAGCCTGGACCGTACCGAAGACGTGATCAAGCGCATGTCCGACATCGCGCTGAAACAACCCGGCGTGGAAGCCGCCGTCGCCTTCCCGGGCCTGTCGATCAACGGCTTCACCAACAGCCCGAACAGCGGCATCGTGTTCGTGACCTTGAAGCCCTTCGATGAGCGTAAAGACCCGAGCATGTCCGCTGGCGCAATTGCCGGTGCATTGAACGGCAAATACAGCAGCATCGAGGAAGCCTACATGGCGATCTTCCCACCGCCGCCGGTACAGGGCCTGGGTACGATCGGCGGGTTCCGCCTGCAAATCGAAGACCGTGGCAACCTGGGTTACGACGAGCTGTACAAGGAAGTGCAGAACATCATCACCAAGAGCCGCACCACGCCTGAATTGTTCGGCCTGTTCACCAGCTACACGGTCAACGTACCGCAGGTCGATGCTGCCATCGACCGCGAAAAAGCCAAGACCCATGGCGTGGCGATCAGCGACATCTTCGACACCCTGCAGATCTACCTGGGTTCGTTGTATGCCAACGACTTCAACCGCTTTGGCCGTACTTACCAGGTCAACGTGCAGGCAGACCAGCAGTTCCGCCTGGATGAAGACCAGATCGGCCAGCTGAAAGTGCGTAACAACAAGGGCGAGATGATCCCTCTGGCGACCTTTATCAAGGTCAGCGACACCTCGGGGCCGGACCGCGTGATGCACTACAACGGCTTTATCACCGCCGAAATCAACGGCAACGCCGCACCGGGCTACAGCTCCGGCCAGGCTCAGGCGGCGATTGAGAAACTGCTCAAAGATGAACTGCCCAACGGCATGACCTACGAGTGGACCGACCTGACCTATCAGCAAATCCTCTCGGGCAATACCGCGCTGTTCGTGTTCCCGCTCTGCGTACTGCTGGCGTTCCTGGTGCTCGCCGCCCAATACGAAAGCTGGAGCCTGCCACTGGCGGTGATCCTGATCGTACCGATGACCCTGCTGTCGGCCATCACCGGGGTGATTATCTCCGGTGGCGACAACAACATCTTCACCCAGATCGGCCTGATCGTATTGGTGGGCCTGGCGTGTAAGAACGCGATTCTGATCGTCGAGTTTGCCAAGGATAAACAGCAGGAAGGTCTCGATCCGCTGGCCGCGGTACTGGAAGCTTGCCGCTTGCGTCTGCGGCCCATCCTGATGACCTCGTTCGCCTTCATCATGGGTGTGGTGCCTCTGGTGTTGTCCAGCGGTGCCGGTGCCGAGATGCGTCATGCCATGGGTGTGGCGGTGTTCTCCGGGATGATCGGGGTGACCTTCTTCGGTCTGTTGCTGACCCCAGTGTTCTACGTACTGATCCGTCGTTATGTGGAGCGCGGCGAAGCACGCAAAGCGGCCAAGGCCTTGAAGCTGGAGACACAGCAATGAGCGTGAAAGTATTTTTGCCGAGCTTGCTGGTACTGGCGCTGAGCGCCTGTGCCGTAGGCCCGGACTACAAAACCGAAAAATTGGAGGCGGCCAATATCACGGCCGCCGCCGACACCAAAAGCTATGACCACGCCAAGTACGAAGGCATCTGGTGGCAGCAGTTCGAGGACCCGACCCTCAACCAACTGGTCACCCAGTCGTTGAGCGGTAACCGCGACCTGCGTGTGGCGTTCGCCCGTCTGCGGGCGGCACGCGCCATCCGTGATGACGTGGCCACCGACATCATGCCGGTCGTCACCTCTCGCGCCAGCAGCGACGTGGGCAAAGGCCAGATCCCGGGCCAGACCACCAAACGCGTCAACAGTGAGCGCTACGACCTGGGCCTGGACATGGCCTGGGAAGTCGACTTGTTCGGCCGCATCCGCCGCAACCTGGAAGCCAGCGATGCTGACCAACAGGTCGCCGAAGCCGACCTGTACCAACTGCAAGTCACCATGATTGCCGAACTGGTAGACGCCTACGGCCAACTGCGCGGCGCTCAATTGCGTGAACGCATTGCTCTGGACAACCTGAAGAACCAGCAGGAATCGCGCACCATTACCGTGAGCCTGCGTGATGCCGGTGTGGGCGATCAGCTCGATGTGGAACGCGCCGACGCACGCCTGGCCGCCGTTGAAGCCAGCGTGCCGCAACTGCAAGCCGAGCAAGTGCGCGAGCGTAACCGCATCGCCACCCTCCTCGGCCAGCGCCCCGATAAGCTGAGCGTGGACCTGAGCCCCAAAGACCTGCCGGCGATTGCCAAGGCCTTGCCGATCGGCGACCCCGGCCAGTTGCTGCAACGTCGCCCGGACATTCTCAGCGCCGAACGCAAACTGGCCGCCGCCACCGCGCGTATCGGCGTGGCCAAGGCCGACCTGTTCCCACGGGTCAGCCTCAGCGGCTTCCTCGGCTTTACCGCCGGGCGTGGTTCGCAGATCGGTTCGGCTGCCGCCAATGCCTGGTCCCTTGGCCCTAGCATCACCTGGGCCGCCTTTGACCTGGGCAGCGTGCGTGCACGGTTGCGCGGTGCGAATGCCGAAGCCGATGGCGCCCTGGCGACCTACGAGCAGCAAGTGTTGCTGGCGTTGGAAGAATCGGAGAATGCCTTCAGTGATTACGGCAAACGCCAGCAGCGCCTGGTCTCGCTGATTCGTCAAAGTGAATCCAGCCGCGCTGCCGCAGACCTCGCCGCGATTCGTTATCGCGAAGGCACCGTGGACTTCCTGGTGCTGCTCGATGCGCAGCGTGAGCGCTTGGCGGCTGAAGACTCCCAGGCCCAGGCCGAAGTGGACTTGTATCGCGGCATCGTCGCGATCTACAAGGCCCTGGGCGGTGGCTGGCAGCCGGACACGGTCGTCGCCAGCAGCAAGTGATGTAACGAGCTCCTTTGGTTGGTCGCATCCAGCCAATTTTTAGCCCTGCGGCTCATTCGGTCGCGGGGCTTTTTTTTGCTGATGATTTGAGGTGAGGCTTTCAGCTCGGTCGTGCAGGAGGGCGACAGTTGTCGGGGCGCGCGGAGAGTCGGGGTCAAACCAGCGAGAGATGAGCATCCCTGCTCGAAACAACAGTGGTTACGTTTTAGAAACGATTCAGCCTTCAGACGCCTTGGGCGGTGATTGCTGGGCAAAATCTATCGTGCCGTTAACCGTATTTGGCAATCCGATGTTTCCCACTAAGTTAGTGACTTCTTTGCCCGTACGCTCGCGTGGCGATAGCCTGATTAATGTCGCGGTTTTTTTGCTACCACACACCAGTTTTCTGAAATCAGAGAGTCCTTTCCCTAATGATTTAGGGACGTTCACCCCCACGCTTCTGACGCCCATTGCGGTGAGACGAAACAAGGATTTCGCCGTGCCGGCCACTGCCCCCGGTAGATTAAACATCGACAGCACTGCTTTACCCACAACGGCTAACTTGGCAGCTATCGCCCCTGCCTTGGCGACCGCACTGACGGCACTGGCGGCCACAAACAGAGCACCTACAATTTCCATGCCCAGCCCAATAGCGCCCACGGCAACACGACGGCGATCGCCTGAGGCGAGCTCTTCGATATTGCCTTTGAACGGAATCAGGGTATTGATGACGAAATTATCGATGGCATCCAAACGCTGCTGAACGGCTTCGTTATACGTCGTGCCTGCAGCTTGCTTCATCAGCAGCAAGGGGTCGACGAGCAAATTTTCCAGTTGCAGGGCTCTAAGAATTTCAGCCGTTCGTGTCGATGAATAGGTATTGGGCAAGCCCGCTGAAGCGTCCTGACGCTTAGGCGGCGCGGGAAAGTGCGCGACGACCTCAATATCAACCGGCAGTGTCGGGCTTAGACGCCGGCGCATGATTTTCCCGAAGGAATCGGTACCCGAATCACTCATAAACGTCATGGCGTCGACCAGTTCCGCGCGTTCTGCGTAGCGGTTAGAGCCAGGGAGAAACTCATAACACTTGGCGCCCGACGCATCTCTGAGAAATAGAACAGGCCCGATTTTTTGCTGAGCCTCTTCTTGATTGAGGTCGCCCTCTTGAGTCGAAGCGCCATAGACGGTGACTTCGCCAGACTCTAACCTTCGCCTGTCTTCAACAGGCAATTCGCTCATCAGCATTTTCGTGGCAATGCCCTGATAGGTTGCCAAGCTTGTAATGCCCTGCACGACGGGCAATAGAAACACGCTTTCGATCGGCTTCAACTTTACAAGTTGATTCTTCAATGCCTCGAACGCGGTTTTATCTGAAGGGTTGATAAAGTTCCATTCTTTCGTGTTTATATTTTCAGCCGTCAACTCGCCTGACAAGTATAAATCCTTGATTGAACAAGGCCCCGCTGCAAGCCCAAGGACAGTGGTATCAGGTTTCCACGCGTTGATGGCTGAGTTCGCAATGTTGCTCAAGGGTACAGCGTTAACAACTGAAGAACTGGGCTTGAACAGTACCGTCCTTTTACTAAAGAACTCACTCTGGCCAGGGCAAACACGCTCCAATTCCTGTTCACCTACATGCGTGCGGGCTTTAAGTAATGAGCTGGCCTTATCAAGGCTGGCGGCCACTAGCCCACTGTCCTCCACGCGCTTGTTGTAAGCAATTGCCGCGGCATTCAGCGCTGTGGGTGAGTAATCATCCTCCTCGGTCACGACCCCCTGGGCCAAGGCCCAATCGTATATCGGTCCGGCACAGTGCATTGCTTCCAATTGTTCGTGTTCAGGCGAGACCGGCCTCAGTAAGGCACGAGAGCCAAGTTGTTCTACACTCATCAGCCGCGAACTGCCTTGAGATGCCATTTCCGCCAGTGCCGTGTGGACGCGCAGGCTGACCAGTGGCAACGTCCCCACACGTACAGTATCCGCGCCCTTCACCAGAAACTCGGGGGCGACGGTCGACAACAATGCATGCGTGACCAGTATGGCTTGCTCGAGGGGCAGTTGTTTTTCTCTGGCCAGGTGTTGTTCAAGCTCAGTACGCACCTCGAACAGGGTTTTTCCTGCGTTTGATGCCGAGTACAGGTTGTAGCCGCCGATATGATTGCGCTGCGTACCCAGCGTTGGATCTATGATCAGCAGATCACGGGTAAGGATCAGCTGTTTGCGATAGCTTGGCGAAGCCTTCCCGCGCACCTCTGCCCCGTCGTCTTTAAGTGCAGCAAGAATGGGCTCACAGCGCCTCAGTCCTGCACCTTGAGTCAACGCTTGGCTAATGAGTTCGTCGGCATTCTGGCGGATGGATACCGGGCTCTGGCCTGCCCAGGGTTTGGGTGAGCAATCAAGCAGTGTCAACTGTGGGGGTATGTTGTTGCCGGGTGCTGAGCGGCGGACTCTGATACGTTGCCCCTCGGTCAGGGAATCAGGTGATTGCTGATCTTCCAGAAAATTACGGGCATAGCTGCCAAGTGGTGGTTCTGGTGGTAGCGGGTTGAGTTTCCAATTCACAATGTTGCGCAAGTCGCTGGCAGTCATGACGGCCGGTAATTCGCTCGACGTTGCATAGCGCAGCAATTGCCATACATCGCCGATTGAATGTGATCTGATTATTTTTCCAGTAGCTTCCGATTGCTGAATGGCACTGTCGAGCAGTTGCGCGAGCGTGGGATGGGCCAGAACTTGCTCCGTCACGTTGCGCCACGGTCCAGATGTGCCGTTGGCGCTGACCATAAACTGCCCATTCTCCAGCCGAACCTGGGCATTCACGCCTGTGCGGTTTGCGCTCAAGATGGGTGCCATCAGAGGATCGCGCATCAAGCGCTTCACTATTCTGAGCCCCGAGCGATTGGCAATCCCAAGTGACGACCCCGGTGCAATGTCCTGGGAAATCGCTCTGAGGTCGATGTCCTCGTTGTCTGGTTTGTCCTTGAGCTTACTGAGCAGCGTATTTATCAATGCGCTTTCATTTTCTACATCCATGAACTCACGCTCTGCCAGCTTGCGCATTTCAGGCGACCGCAGGGGGTCTTCCTCAACAGGCTTTACCGGAAAACCGGTGGCTTTGAGAGCGTCGGCATCGGTACTGTTGATGGGCCAGCGAACGCCGTAGAACGCCGCAATCTCAGCGGGCAAAAGCCTGGTTCCGGGGTTGCTCAGGCCATTTGCTTGCGGATCAAGCATGGCAGCACTGGCAATCACCTGCCGTCCGATCGGCCACCAACCGCTGCCATCAGACGGGGTAAATGTAGTGATTTTACCGGTATCTTGCGCTTGTACCGTCAGGGTGGACCCCACTATGTGAAACCTAGGCATCACGAAATTTTGCGCCCTTACCCAAGCCTGCAGGGACGGCGCGTTCCACGCGTCAACAAAGTGGCCCATCCATTTGCCAATCGACGTCTCTGGCGACAAATCTTGAAAGCGCCAATCGTCTTGGTGCCCGCTACTCAGCAGGGTGGCCAGTTCAGCGTCAGCTTCAGCGGTTGGTTTAACGGCAACCGCCAGCTTGTCCGTTTGGCCGGTTGACGTCGCCAGGTTCAGCTCACCGGGTGACGGATTTGATTGGTGTGAGAGCGCACTGCTGCCTGTATCAACACGGGATAAGCTCATTAGACGTACTCCAGAGAAAGGAGCCTAATAATCTGAGAGCCGCCCCTTCGAAACGGATCGGCTTATTCTGAAGCGCAGTGCAGCAAGTGTATGTACACATTACCTCCTGCTAATCAACGCATGAGCCTGCGTCACAAAGACGGCAACGCGTCACTCAGAATCAGGCTGCGGTAGTGCCCTGGGTTTGAGCCGGACCATTTGCGGAAGGCTTTGTAGAATGAGCTGACATCAGCAAAACCAAGGCGCACGGCAATTTCAACAAAACTGATATCGGCCTCGGCAAGCCAGACAATCGCCAGTTCCTTGCGCACGCTATCCTTGAGCCCCTGATAAGTCTGCCCTTCATCTGCCAGGCGGCGACGCAAGGTTGACGCCGATATACACAGGTTGGCCGCCAAGCCTTCGGTTTCGGGCCAGGTATTGGCAGGCATATGGCGCAGATCATTTTTGATGCGATTGGCCAGGCTCGCCGGGTCGCGGTACTTGACCAGTATGTTGGCCGGCGCATGCGCCAGGAACCGCTTGAGTTCTTCCGGGCTACGCTTGATCGGCAGGTCGAGACAGTCGGCAGAAAAGATCATGCGCGTGCGTGGCCGATCAAAGCGCAGGTTGTCGGAGAACATCACGCGGTAGTCATCACAGAATTGCGGCTGCGGGCAACGCAGCTCAATGGCGAGTATCGGGATACGCCGACCCGCCAGCCAACAGGCCACGCCGTGGACGATCATCCAATAGGTGAAATAGGTAAACGCGCGTTTGGGTTCGGGTTCGAGCAAGACGATTTCTGCCAGGCTCTGTTGGCGCACCAGCTGTGCAGGCATCTGCTCGAACATCAGCGACAAAAAACCCAGGCCGGTTTCCAGGCCGGCATCCAGGCTCGGTTGCGCCATCGCGGCGCGGCACAGGAACGCCAGGCTGCCAGACTTGAGTTGGCGCGGGTCCATGCCAAAAAACTCATCGTCCATGCGCCGCGCCAGCAAGCGCCACAGGCGTGCGTAGGCCGTGGCGGGCACGCGAGCGTCGGGCTGCTCGAGCAGCGCCGGGTCTATTCCGACCTTGCTCAAGGCTTCAACCGTGGCCGTGCCGGGCGCGCAGCTCTGCAGCAAGGCTTCGCGCACAAGATGGATAGAGATGGTGTCTTTTTCCGCCATGGGAATCGGGCTATTCAATGCTGCAAAAGATGGGATGCATCATAAGGGCGGTTGCGATTCGCCACCACCGTTCAGCCGCAGTTCAGCAAAGGTCAATATTGGCTGTTTAGTAATGAGTATCATTATGTTACAAATTAGCATCCTATCCAGCCTTGATGCGGTGCCGAATGCTCGTTCCCTTTCTAATCATGCTGCGCGAAGGCATTGAAGCCGCATTGATCGTTGGCATTATTGCCAGTTACCTGCAACAGACCGGCCGTGGCCAGTGGATGCCCGCCGTGTGGATCGGCGTGTTCCTGGCCGCTGCGTTGGCCCTGCTGGTAGGTGGCGGCCTGGAACTGGTCAGTGCGGAGTTCCCGCAGAAACAACAGGAATTGTTCGAAGGTATCGTCGGCCTGGTAGCCGTCGGCATCCTCAGCTCCATGGTGTTCTGGATGCGCAAAGTGGCGCGCTCCATCAAGCATTCCCTGCACGAATCCCTGGATCATGCACTGGCCGGCTCCAAGCACCAAGTCATCGCGCTGATCGCCATGGTGTTCTTTGCCGTGGCCCGTGAAGGTCTGGAAACCGTGTTCTTCCTGCTCGCCGTGTTCCAGCAAAGCGAAGGTCCGGGCGCCCCGATTGGCGCCCTGCTCGGCTTGATCCTGGCGATTATCGTCGGCTTCCTGATCTACACCGGCAGCATGCGCCTGAACCTCGGCGCGTTTTTCCGCTGGACCGGCCTGTTCATCCTGGTGGTGGCCGCCGGCATTCTTGCCAACTCGGTGCAGGCGCTGCATGAAGCCGGGGTGTGGAACCACCTGCAAACCGTGTTGTTCGACTTCAGCGCCGTGCTGCCGATGGACAGCCCGTTGGGTTCGGTGCTCGCCGGGATGTTCGGCTACCAGGAAGCGCCGACCGTGAGCACCCTGGGTGCCTATCTAATTTATCTGGTAGTGGCGCTGGTGATGTTCTTCCTGCCCTCGGCCCCTGCCAAGCCTGTCGCCAAACCTTCTTCCGTTTCCAGCCATTAAGGACCGTCTCTTGTCCAACCCAACCCTTCAACCGGCACCGCCGTCGCGCGCCCTGCGCTGGGCAGTGGCCGGCTCGGTGGTGGTGATGATCGCCGCCGGTGCGCTGTTTTATTACGCCTCGCAATTGGCTGCCGCCAAGCGTCAGACCAACCACAATGAAATCGCCGTGACGATTCACGCTCACGCTTGCGAGCCGAATGAAATCAGCGTGCCCGCCGGGCGCGCGAGTTTTCGCATCATCAACCGCTCCGACCGCGCGGTGGAATGGGAAATCCTCGACGGCGTGCTGGTGATTGAAGAACGCGAAAATATCGCGCCGGGCCTAAGCCAGGTGATCAACGCCAACCTGTTGCCCGGCGACTATGCGATCACCTGCGGCTTGCTGAGCAACCCGCGCGGCACGCTGCATGTGACCCCGACCGCCGAGTCCAATGCCCAGGCCAAGGCCAAACCGTCGATGGTGGCCTTTATCGGCCCGCTGTCGGAGTTCCGGGTGTACCTGAGCGGCCAAGGCAGTGCACTGGTCAAGGCCGTGACCGCGATGCAGCAAGCCATTGCCGCCGGTGACCTGGCCCAGGCGCAAGCGCTGTATGTGCCGGCACGTGAAGCGTATCAGCGCCTGGCTCCCGCCGCGCAACGTCTGGCCGAGCTGGACAACGCGATCAACGCCCGCGCCGATTACTTCGAAAAACGCGAGCAAGACCCCGCGTTCAGCGGCTTCCACCGCCTCGAATACAGCCTGTTCCAGCAGCGCAGCCTCGATGGCCTCGGCCCGGTCGCCGAGCGCCTGGTCACTGACGTCACCACCCTCAAGCAACAGCTGCTTGCGCAATCACTGCCGCCGGAACAACTGGTCAGCATTGTGGTGCGCAACCTCAACAGCCTGGCGGATGTGCGTGCCGCCAGCGGTGAAGAGGAACGCTACAGCCATATCGACTTGAACGGTTTTGCCGCCAACCTGGTGGCCGCCCGCAAGGTGGTCGACCTGATGCGCCCATTGCTGACCAAATCGGCGGCGGACCTGTTGCCAAAAATCGACAGCGCGCTCGATGCCTTCGATGCCCAACTCAACAGTTTTAAAGTCGACGGCCAGTACAGCCGCTACGACAGCGTCACGGCCGATCAGCGCAAGCAGATCGCCGACAAGGCCAAGGCTCTGGCCGTTGCACTCGATGGAATCGACCCCGCCCTTGGCCTTTCCGGCCTGCAGTGAAGACGACCTAATAGATGAGTGATTCAGAACAGTTTTCCGCGCAACGTCGCCGTGTCCTGCTGGGCATGGCCGCCACCGGTGCCGCGATTGCCGGCAGCACCCTGACCTGCCCGGCCATGGCCGCCGCAGCCGAGCAAGTCACCACCGCACCGCGCAGTGACAAGACCCAGGACCACCACGAGTTTTTCGGCCAGCACCAGACCGGCATCGTCACCCCGCGCCCGGCCTGCGGCATGCTCGTCGCCTTCGACGTGCTGGCCAGCGATCGCGAAGACCTGGAGCGCCTGTTCCGCACCTTGAATGAGCGCATTGCGTTTCTGATGACCGGCGGCACCGTGCCGCAAGTCGACCCGAAACTGCCGCCCACCGACTCCGGAATCCTCGGCCCGGTGGTCACGCCGGATAACCTGACCATCACCGTCTCGGTCGGCGAATCGCTGTTCGATGAGCGCTTCGGCCTGGCGGCAGCCAAACCCAAGCGCCTGAGCCGCATGGTCGGCTTCCCCAACGATGCGCTGGAACCCGCGCAGTGTCACGGCGACCTGAGCCTGCAATTCAGCTCGAACACCCCGGACACCAACATCCACGCCCTGCGCGACATCGTGAAGAACCTGCCCGACCTGCTGCTGGTGCGCTGGAAACAGGAAGGCAGCGTACCGCCCCAGGCACCGGCCAAACCCGGTGAACCGGCGCAGAGCGCACGCAACTTCCTCGGTTTCCGTGACGGCTCGGCCAACCCGAACTCCAACGATGCCAAGGCGATGGACCAGATCGTCTGGGTGCAGCCCGGCAGCGACGAACCGGCGTGGGCCGCCCACGGCAGCTACCAGGCCGTGCGCATCATCCGCAACTTCGTCGAGCGTTGGGACCGCACGCCGCTGCAGGAACAGGAAAGCATCATCGGCCGTATCAAACCGACTGGCGCGCCCATGGATGGCGACAAAGAAACCCAAGTACCTGACTACAGCAAAGACCCGCAAGGCAAGTTGACCAAGCTCGATGCGCACATCCGCCTGGCCAACCCGCGCACCCCGCAGACACAGGCCAACCTGATCCTGCGTCGGCCGTTCAACTACTCCAACGGCGTCAACAAAAACGGTCAGCTGGACATGGGGCTGTTGTTCATCTGCTACCAGGCTGACCTGGAGAAAGGCTTTATCAGTGTGCAAACCCGGCTCAACGGCGAGCCCCTGGAGGAATATCTCAAGCCGGTTGGCGGCGGGTACTTCTTCACCTTGCCTGGGGTGACGGGGCATAAGGACTTCCTTGGCCGCACGCTGCTCGCTGCAACGCACTCTCAAACCACTGCCAAGACCTAAAACAAACCCAGAGCGGAAAAGCCCCATGAAGAAGTCGACTATCGCGTTGTCGTTGCTAATGACCCTTTCACCGTTGGCAGCCTTCGCCGCCACCGCGCCTCTGGACCTGGTAGGCCCGGTGTCGGACTACAAGATCTACGTCACCGAAGAAATCGGCGAATTGGTCACCCAGACCAAGGCGTTCACCGATGCCATCAACAAAGGCGACCTGGCCACCGCGCAGAAGCTCTACGCACCGACCCGCGTGCACTATGAGTCCATCGAGCCGATCGCCGAGCTGTTCAGCGACCTCGACGCTTCGATCGACTCGCGTGTTGACGACCACGAGAAAGGCGTGACCGCTGAAGACTTCACCGGTTTCCACCGCATCGAATACGTGCTGTTCTCCGAAAAGACCACCAAAGGTCTGGAAGCGCTGACCGCCAAACTCAACACCGACGTCAATGACCTCAAAACCCGCGTGGATGGCCTGACCTTCCCGCCGGAAAAAGTCGTCGGCGGCGCAGCAGCACTGTTGGAAGAAGTGGCTGCCACCAAGATCTCCGGTGAAGAAGACCGTTACAGCCACACCGACCTGTATGACTTCCAGGGCAACATCGACGGCGCGAAGAAAATCGTCGACCTGTTCCGTGGCCAGATCGAGAAGCAGGACAAAGTCTTCCTGGCCAAAGTCGACAAGAACTTTGCCGCCGTGGACAAGATCCTGGCCAAGTACAAAACCAAGGACGGCGGTTATGAGACCTACGACAAGGTCAAGGAAACCGACCGCAAGGCCCTGGTGGGCCCGGTCAACACCTTGGCTGAGGACCTGTCGACCTTGCGCGGCAAGTTGGGTCTGAACTGATTAAAAGCCCCGAGCCATGCATTCATACCGCAAGGCACGGCTCGGGGCTTATCGGTGCTTAGTTCACCGGTGCGTCGGGCTTGAAGTCTTCAATTGGCGCTCCAGTGGGTGTCTGCGTTACCGGATCAATCGCATACCATTTAGTGTCTATTTGTACCGCATATGTCGGGCAGCTTCGACTCACGCCCAGCTGGCTTCCTGGGTAAGCGCCGCTCGCCTGCCGTGGGGCTAACGCGTCATACGCCCCAAGCCCCCAACGGCATTTCTCAAAGGCGGTGGTCGTCAGAAAAAAGCCTGGCCCCACACAAACCAATTCGCCTCTGAGCACCTGCCTGGCCGCCCCCAGGGCTTTGGGGCCAATCCTGAACACATCAAAAACCCCGTCCAGCGGGTTGAACAAACCGCGCAACATTTTCGATCCACCCTTCAGCGCGGTCATCGTAAACGCACGACTGCCGAACGGCACAACCGTTTTGAACCCACTGAAAAAGCCACGTAACCCACCGGTAAACGCAAAGGAGGCAAAGTCGATCACCAGCCCCTTCAGGCCTGCGCCAATGTTGCCGTCGGCGATATCGGCAATCGCCCCCACAAATGGGATCAGGCTTAATACCATCCTGAGGTTTTCACGGGTAAAGACCTTTCCGGAATCAAACGGATAACTGCGTCTTCTCTGTAGCGTTGTCGGCGCGTTGGCGTATTCCAACAGCGTCTCGCGCTTCACATCGAACGTAGCGTTGACGATGGCCCTGGCTATATCGTTGGTTTTTTTCGACGCCCAACTGTTAGGCACAGCACCTGGCGTGCTGCTGGCCCACCTCGACGAATTCCGCCCTGGCAACGTCTCTCCGAACTTTTCGATAATGGCCTTGGTTCGCACGCCGGGACGCAGATCGCTGCCTGTCTGATAGGCCTGAAGGTCAAAATCTACTTGTGTTGCCTTGCGATAGTCCGCAGGTACATTGGCAAAAGGACCATACGGGACCGTCCCCTTTTCAATCACCCCGTCCAACTTTAGCGTAGAGAACAGCAAGTTGCGCTTGCACACTTTCATGGGCCCCGGGAACATTTCGAGACAGGTATAACCTCCCTCTGGCCCCTTGTTTTTGTAGCGCAACAACACACCCTGTTTGGCCCTCTTTTCGACCACCTTCGAGTCGCTCCCCTGATCCTGGGCCAGGGATTCCCCGGTTTCCTCACGCAACGTGAAAATCTCCACATCGCCGGACTCCAACCCTGTGCGTACATCCAGCGGTGCATTGGCGATCATCAGTTTGATCACCGTTTCCTGTGCGCGACGACTGTCGGCCAGGTATTGGTCCACTGCCGGCGCTACCAGCGGCTTGATACGTGGAAGCTTCTTGATTCTTTCTTCAAAGATTTCCTGGGAGATAGTGGGGTGCGTGAATGCGTATTTCTTCTCGCCAAAAAGTCGCGTATTCACCCACTGCTGAGCCACGAAAAAAGGGTCCTCCTCAGGTTCTCCGGCAAGGATCAACTCGGTCAACAACGGGGTACGTGTTTCCAGGTGGCCCTCGTTTCTGGCGTCATACGGTTTGTCGGTCACCAGCGTCAACTTGATCTTGGCGATCTCATCCCGCGTCATTTCGGGAAACAACAGAACCAATTGATCAATCAATAGGCTCGTCTGCGAAGGTGGCTCGCTTGTCAGGCTCTGGAAGGCCGCGACAGTACTGCTCTGGCGGTCAGCAAACGCTTGCGCGGCCGCCCGATAATCCCCTGCGGAATAAGTCCCATCGCTAGTTTTGGGAAACACACCGGCCATCACCGCCCAATCCAACAGAGGCGCAGCCCCCAGGCATTTGATCAGCGTCTCGTGCTCCGGCCCCATGGGTTCGAGTCGGGTAAGGGCTTGCGCCTCCGAGATGTTCAATGCGCGCGAACTGCCTGCCCCACTGAGTTTTTCCGCCATGGCGCAACCCAGGCGCAGGCTCATCCAAGCGGTCGAGCCCACGCTGACTTGGCCAGGAGACAGCTTGAGCGCCTCAGGTGCCTGTGGCGATAACCCAGGATCCGGTTTGATCAGAAACTCGGGGGCCGCCTGTGCCAACAACATATGGGCGATCAAGGGCGCGGTATTGACGTCGGCACCCTTTTTTCTCAATAAGCCTTCAATGTCAGCACGTACTTCGTCCAAGGTACGACCAAGGTTGTTGGGCTGATAAATGTCGTAGCCCGCAACCATCCCAGGCTTGCCAGGCATCTGTGCATTGACGCTGGCCTTGATGGTGGCCGCCAGGAGTTGATGGCGGGTAGCCTTTGACAGCTGTTTGCCGCCGGTAACCTCAGCCATATTCAACTGCTGCGCCAATGCCTGAGCCTTGATGATCGCCTCGTGCGAGTCGAAAAACTGCTGCAGTTGCAGGTCAGGGTCGCGGGGCAAATTTGTCCGGGCCATATGGCTGGCGAACAGTTCGGACACCGAGCCAGGCCCGCTGGACGCTGCCTTCAACACGTTCAGGTCAGCGGGCGACAGCGCGCCAGGGGCCCATGTATAAGGTGACAAACGGGCATAGTCACCCTGCGTTGGCGCGGGTGGCAGCTTGGCGGTCAGCCAACTGATGGCCGAATTGATCTGCGTAACCGTTTCGGGGCTTCCCAGCCCGGAAAACGCCAGTACTTGCCGCACGTCATAAACGGCCTGGGAGTACAGGGCATTCCCGGTCGCCTTGCTCATCTCTACCAGTTGATGGAGGTCGTTATTGAGCGCGTGGATAGCGGCTTTTTCGGCCGGGCTGCCACCTATCGAAACGTTGTAGATCTCTTGGTCAAGAATGACTTGAACACTGATCCATTGATTGGCCGAGTCACGTATCTCAAGGCTTCCATTGGATATCCTGTAAACGCTCTCAGCACCACCCAGACCGGACCTCTCGATGAAAGCCTTGAACGCCGGCCTGCCCAGCCACTCAACAAAACGTTCACGGGGCGCATGACTTTTGTGTGCCAGCGTCGATTCAGGATAAACGGTGGCGTACTGCGCGCTCAGAGTGGGCGTATCACCCTCCCCACGGTCCTTGACCAACCCTCGCAACTGAGAGGTGAGGTGCGTTCGCACATCAATGTCACTGTTGTGCTGCATGAGCTGCTCATACTGCCGGCGCCACTGGTCGCGATGCTGGTCGGATATCGGCGGCCAGCCGTGTTTTTTCAGGCGTTTCCCAAGCGCCTTTGCATCTATTTGAGGGGCCGGATATTCCACACCGTAGAATTCAAGCACCGCATTAAAATCGCGAAATTTGACCGTGTGCTGGCCCGGCAGCAATACACCCATATCACTCGGCTTCAACTGCTTCACTGCCGCACTCACTTTCGCGCTGACCTCCCACCAGCCGGAGCCGTCGGTGGTCGTGAAGGTTCGCGCGACTGTTTTGCCGTCAACCACCACTGTGCCTTCGACCCTGTCGCTGAAAACAAGCGCAGTTGATAGATCCAGGCCTTTGGATGTGAGCCAGGCCTGCACCTGTGGCTCGTTCACCGCCTCAGTGTAGGCATCAATGAAGGGCCTTATCGAGGCACCTGGAGGAAACGGGTCGGCGTTCAGTTTGTGGGTAGTCAGCAGATGAGTGAGGGTTTTCTGCAGGCTGCTGTCGGCTTTTTTTGCTTGCGCCAATGCGGGATAAACCGCTGTTTTGCGCTCAGCGTCGGGGGCGTGCGCGTCACTTTCAGACGCAACCTCGCGCGTCTTGCGTATCGATGCGGGTTCAAACTTGAATTGCGTCAGCTGTCCGCGTACCGGGCGGGGTGCGCCTGCAGGCGGCCCGTTTTCAATCATTGGCAAAACAGCGGGGTCAGGCGTTGCAGGCTTTACAGCAGGCCCCGTGGGGAGCTGCATCTGAGACAGGTGGGGATGACTGACAACTGTAACGCTACCCTTGGCAAGGCTTGTCGACATTCAAAAATTCTCTCTACCGGTTGGGTTGATGAGAGTTCTCGTCCCTAAAAACAGTCGGTTAAGAAAATATTAAGAATTCTTGAGATGCAGAGTAGGAAATTTCTCGATTGACTGAGGAATAGTGTGAAAACCTGAGCGCTTGAACCGGCACCGAAAGGATGTGCCCGTTGTGGGCCACCATCTGGCGACCAAGCCCTTGCGGGTGGGAGATCCACTCAATGAGCGCAGGTATGTGCGCACAAGCGAGTGGCAGCGTGCACGTCCCTTAGATCTGTTCCACAGAGAAATGTACGAACCTGGGTGTAGGCAAACTCTCAAGATGGCGAAGACCTTCTGAGAGTTTGCGGTAACGCGTCCGCTTTCCTACAAGATCCGGTAAAGCAACCGCTCAATCCGCACCCGGCTGACCCGGCGCAAAAACTTGCCGACTGCTGGCGGATACTCCACCAGGGTCTGCAATTGCTGATACCGCTCGATGCGCGTGGTGTGCTGGAAGATCTGCGCGAGCTCTGTGCGCCGCGGCGCCAGCCACTCGCCCTTGGGATCATCGATCAGCAAGGCATTTTCCAGATCGAGGCGGAATGCCCGTGGGTTGAGGTTGTTGCCCGTGAGCAAGGTGTAACGCTGGTCGACCCACATACCCTTAAGGTGATAAGTGTTGTCGCCGTCACGCCATAAGTGCAGGTTCAACTGGCCGCTGTCGATCATCGGCTGATGGCGTTTGGCGAAGCGGCGCAGGCTGATTTCATACAGGTAAGGCAAGGCCGAGATCACCTTGAACGGCTCGCTGGGCGGGATGTAGAAATCGTTGGCGGTTTTGTCGCCGACGATAATGTCGACCTTCACCCCACGCGCCAGGGCGCGGTTTATTTCGCGGGTCACCGGCAGCGGCAGGTTGAAATACGGCGTGCAGATGGTCAGTTGATGCTGGGCACTGGCAATGAGTTCGAGGATCACCCGGTTCAACGGATTGTTCTTGCCCACACCCAGCAACGGGCTGACCGACAAGTGCCCATTGGGCAGCAAACCTGTGGTGGTGTCGTAGGTCGCGTGCTTCAAGCGGCTGCGCAAGTCACCGATGTCATTGCGCAGGCTGCGGGTGGTCGGCAGGTTTGGCAGGTCCAGGCGATGCACGGCTTTGGACGCGACCAGGCCGTGTTCCACCAGGTGTTGCATCGAATCAGCCAAGGACTTGCTGTGGATCAGGTGATAGCGGTCAAAGCGGTATTTGTCGAACTTGTGCAAGTACACATTGTTCAGGCTGGCGCCGCTGTACAGCACGCTGTCATCGATCACAAAGCCCTTGAGGTGCAACACGCCGAACAGTTCGCGGGTTTGCACCGGCACGCCGTACACCGGTACTTCGCTGGCGTGGGAGTGGGTCATGGCCTGGTACCAGGCGCTGTTGCCCGGCTGCTTGCCGGCGCCGATCAGGCCGCGCTGGGCGCGCAACCAGTCAACCACCACCACGATATCCAACTCGGGCCGTGCCGCCTTGGCGGCGTGTAAGGCGTCGTAGATTTCCTGCCCCGCTTCGTCCTGCTGCAAGTACAGCGCGACGATGTAGATGCGTTGTGTGGCCTGGGCGATTTTTTCCAGCAGGCACAGACGGTACGCAGCGGCACCGGACAGCACGTCGATGGCATCGGGAGACAGCGGGAAACCACGCAGTTTGGGCAACAGGGAGCGTTTGAAGAACGACGGCATAAGGCTCGCAATGGGTCGAATCCGAAGAGGCACAGAGCTTACACCATGGGGCTGCTCAGGTCTCGTCGCGGCCAATGGAAAAAATTTAATTGACCATGAAGAACGATCGTTCTACTGTTTGTTTCATGAACGATATTAACAGCAACGAAACCCGCGACATTATCCTCGACGTCACCGAGAAGTTGATCTATCGCCACGGCATCGCCGCCACCGGCATGGAGTTACTGGTGAAAACCGCCGGCGTCTCACGCAAAAGTATTTACCGTTACTTTGCCAATAAAGACGAGCTGGTCATCGCTGCCCTGCAACGCCGCGACGCACGCTGGATGCAGTGGCTACGCACTGAAGTGGAACGCAGCGAAGGCAGCGGCGAGCGCCTGCTGGCGCTGTTCAGCGCACTCAAGGCCTGGTTTGGCTCGGCAGACTTTCGCGGCTGCGCCTTTATCAACACCAGTGGCGAAACCGGCGATGCGCAAGACCCGGTGCGCCTGCTGGCCAAGGCGCATAAACAAAAACTGTTCGAGTACGCCCTTGAACTGTGTAAAGCACATGGCACCCCCGACCCCGAACGGCAGGCAGCGCACCTGCTGATTCTGATCGATGGCGCCATTACCGTTGCCCTGGTCATGGGCGATTCAACAGCAGCTGATAATGCGCAATGCATGGCGCGAACGTTATTAGGACTTTGAACGCACAGGCTGAGCAACTTTCGACAACACCTTGGTATTGATAGGAGCTGCCCCATGTCATCGACAGCAGAACAACGTCCGCCGCTGCCACCGTTCACGCGTGAATCGGCCATTGAAAAAGTGCGCCTGGCCGAAGACGGCTGGAACTCCCGCGACCCGCAACGCGTGTCGCTGGCGTATACCCTGGACACGCAGTGGCGAAACCGTGCCGAATTCGCGCATAACCGCGAAGAGGCCAAGGGTTTTCTCACGCGCAAGTGGGCCAAGGAACTGGACTATCGTCTGATCAAGGAGTTGTGGGCATTCACCGGCAACCGTATCGCCGTGCGCTATGCCTATGAGTGGCATGACGACTCCGGCAACTGGTTCCGTTCCTATGGCAACGAAAACTGGGAATTCGACGAAAACGGCCTGATGGCCAACCGTTTTGCCTGCATCAACGATCTGCCGATCAAAGCAACCGAGCGCAAGTTCCACTGGCCGTTGGGCCGGCGCCCGGATGATCATCCGGGGTTATCCGACCTCGGCCTGTAAGCCACACGCATAGGTATCTACACAACCGGTTATTGTGGCGAGCAGGCTTGTCCTGCTCGCCACAGGAGAAATTGGCGGCCTTCAATCCAGCTCCCACATTGGACCATCAGCCTCTGTCAGTCCTGATTCAGGCCGACGCGATACAGTACGCCCTTGTCCTCATCGGTCAGCACGTACAGGAAGCCGTCCGGCCCCTGACGCACATCGCGAATCCGTGCCTTCAACCCGCCCAGCAGGCGCTCCTCGTGGATCACCTTGTCGCCATCGAACTGCAGGCGAATCAACTCCTGGCTGGCCAACGCGCCGATAAACAGGTTGTGGTCCCAGGCTTTGAAACGCTCGGCGTCATAGAACGCCATGCCACTGATGCCGGGTGATTTTTCCCAGACGTGGTGGGGTTCCACAGTGCCCTCCACAGCCTTGCCCTTGGCTTCCGGAATCGGCGTCAGCGAATAATTGATGCCGTGGGTTGCCAGGGGCCAGCCATAGTTTTTGCCGCGCTCGATGATGTTGATTTCATCGCCACCGCGCGGGCCATGTTCGTTTTCCCAGATCGTGCCGCTCCAGGGGTTCAACGCCAACCCCTGCGGGTTGCGCTGGCCATAGGACCAGATCTCCGGGCGCACGCCCTGCTGGCCCACAAAGGGGTTGTCTTCCGGCACACGGCCATCCGGGTAAATGCGCACGACCTTGCCTTGCAACTTGTCCAGGTCCTGGGCCGTCGGCCGGTCATTGTTCTCGCCCAGGGTCACAAACAGGTAGCCGTCCCGGTCGAACGCCAGTCGCGAGCCGAAGTGATTGCCGGTCGACAGTTTGGGCTCCTGGCGCAATATCACTTTGAAGTCTTTGAGCCCGCTCAAATCATCGGCCAAACGCCCACGCCCCACGGCAGTGCCGGCCTTGCCACCCTCGCCGCCGCCTTCGGCATACGACAGGTAGACCAGGCGGTCTTGCTTGAAGTCTGGCGACAGCACCACGTCGAGCAAACCGCCCTGCCCTTTGGCCCACACCTGCGGCACGCCGGTCAGCGGCGCAGAGAGCTTGCCGTCCGGGCTGACAAAGCGCAGGTGGCCGGGGCGCTCGGTCACCAGGAAGCCTTGTTTGTCCGGCAGAAACGCCACGGCCCACGGGTGATCGAGGCCTTTGGCAATGGGGGTGGCAGTGATGCTGCCTTGCTCACTGGGGAACTGCTGGGCATCCGCCGCCATGACGGCCGTCACGGGCAGCAGAGTTGAGCAGATAGCGGCTAACAGGGTTTTGCGTAGAAACATAAGACAGAGTCCTTACCGGCGATTGCCGTTGGCATCGTAAGTGGGCGCTTTGGGTGCAGTGGCAGGACGGCTCGGGGCCGCGTTACGCGTCGGGTAACGATTGCCGATACCGCCGTTTTCCACGGTCGGTGCAGGGCCGGTCGGCGCGGGTTGAACCCCGCGGGTGGCGGCCGGCGCATTGGGCTGGGTGCCCTGCATGCTGTTGGGGTTAGCCCGATGGATTGGGCTGTTATTGGTGTTGTAGCTGCCGGGCAGGTTCTGCGCCTGGGCCAACGGCGCGAGGGCCAGGCCCAGCGCGACTACGGCGAGGTAACGCACACAGCTGTTCATGACAAAGCCTCATTGGGGCGAGTAGTACGTGCTTTCGATAACACGCTACGCCTTGGGTTCGGCTTTCGACATTAAATAGTTTCTCATCAGATGTAACACGATCTGTCCGCGCATCCGTCCGCCGAAACTTTTGCGCCAGCCTGCGAGTCACCAGAACACCGACTCTTCTCAAGGAACCGCAGCCATGCCAAGGGCAATCTGGAAAGGCGCCATCAGTTTCGGCTTGGTCCATATCCCGGTCTCGCTGGTCTCGGCCACGTCCTCCCAGGGCGTTGACTTTGATTGGCTGGACAAACGCAGCATGGACCCGGTGGGCTACAAGCGCATCAACAAGACGACTGGCAAGGAAGTCACCAAAGACAATATCGTCAAGGGCGTGGCCTTTGAGAAAGGCCGCTATGTGGTGCTCAGCGAAGACGAGATTCGCTCGGCCCACCCCAAGTCGACCCAGACCATCGAAATCATCGCCTTTGTTGCCGCCGACCAGATCCCGCTGCAAAACATCGACACGCCCTACTTCCTGGCCCCGGACAAACGCGGCGGCAAAGTCTATGCGCTGCTGCGTGAGACCCTGAAAAAAACCGCCAAGGTCGCCCTGGCCAATGTGGTGCTGCACACCAAACAGCACCTGGCAGCGCTGATGCCGCTGGAATCAGCGCTGGTATTGGTGATGCTGCGCTGGCCCGCCGAAGTGCGCAGCCTCGACGAACTGGAACTGGGCAGTGACGTCACCAAACCGAGCCTGGCCAAGGGCGAATTGGACATGGCCAAGCGCCTGGTCGAAGACATGAGCGCCGACTGGCAGCCGGACGAATACCGCGACAGCTTCCAGGAAAAGATCATGGCGCTGGTGGCGAAGAAGGCCAAGGCCGGCAAAATAGAAGACGTCGAAAGCCAGCCTGGCAGCGAAGAACGCAAATCTGCCGATGTAATCGATCTGACCGAACTGCTCAAGCGCAGCCTGGCCGGCAAGCCCGCCGCGAAAAAACCGGCCGCGAAAAAAACCAGCAAAAAGGCCTCTTGAGCCCGCCATCAGCAGGAGAACGCCATGGCCAAGCCCCTGAGCGAATACACGCGCAAACGCGACTTCGAGATCACCGCAGAGCCCGCAGGCGATGCACCTGCCAGCAAATCCAAAGCCTCGGCATTGTCATTCGTGATTCAAAAACACGACGCGCGCAACCTGCACTATGACTTTCGCCTAGAACTTGATGGCGTACTCAAAAGCTGGGCGGTGCCCAAAGGCCCGAGCCTGGACCCCAGCCAGAAACGCCTGGCGGTCCACGTTGAAGACCACCCACTGAGTTACGGCAACTTCGAAGGCAATATCGCCGCCGGGCAGTATGGCGCCGGCGATGTGATCGTGTGGGATCGCGGGGTCTGGCAGCCTCACGACGATCCGCACAAGGCGTATGCAGCCGGCAAACTCAAATTCACCCTGGTCGGTGAAAAACTCTCCGGCGATTGGGCGCTGGTACGCACCCGCCTCAAGGGCAGCGGCGACAAGGAGCAGTGGTTGCTGATCAAGGAAAAGGATCAGCAAGCCCGCCCGGCCGCAGACTACGACATCGTAAAGGCCCAGCCCAAAAGCGTGCTCAGCGATGCCACCGTGGGCAAGCCCGCGCCTGCACCGCGTGCAAAGCGCCAGAAAGCCAAGACCGCCCTGCCCGATCAATTCGCGCCACAACTGGCCACCCTGGTCGACCGCGCCCCGCCCGGCGATTGGCAATACGAGATCAAATTCGACGGCTACCGCATGCTGGCGCGTATCCGCGACGGCGATGTGCGCCTGTTCACCCGCAACGGTCATGACTGGACCGAGCGTTTGCCGCGCCAGGTCAAGGCCCTCCAAGCCCTCAAGCTCAAGGACAGCTGGCTGGATGGCGAAGTGGTCAGCCTTAACGCCGATGGTTTACCGGACTTCCAGGCGTTGCAAAATGCGTTCGATATCGGCCGCAGCCTGGACATCGTTTACTACCTGTTCGATGCACCTTTTTTACACGGAAAAGACCTGCGTGAAGCGCCCGTGGAACAGCGCCGTGCTGCGCTTAAATCCGCGCTGTCGGGCAGCCGCAGCAAATTGCTGCGGTTTTCCGAAACCTTCGCCGCCAACCAACGCGACATCTTCGAAAGCGCCTGCGACCTGGCGCTCGAAGGCGTGATCGGCAAGCGCGTCGGCAGCCCGTATGTGTCCAGCCGCAGTGCCGACTGGATCAAACTCAAATGCCGCCTGCGTCAGGAGTTTGTGATTGTCGGTTACACCCGCCCGCAAGGTTCGCGCACCGGCTTCGGCGCGTTGCTGCTGGCGGTCAATGACGACAACGGCTTGGTGTATGCCGGGCGTGTCGGCACCGGGTTTGATCAGCACGCGCTCAAAGCGATTTACGCCCAGCTCACGCCTTTGGCGCGCAAAACTTCGCCACTGCAAAACCCGCTGACCAGCAGCCAGGCACGCGGCGTGCACTGGGTGGAGCCCGAGCTGGTCGGCGAAGTCAATTTCGCCGAATGGACCCGCGAAGGCGTGGTACGCCAAGCCTCATTCGTGGCGATGCGCAGCGACAAGCCTGTGGCGCAGATCATCCATGAGCAACCGCGCGCGGCCAAATCTCTCAAGCAGGCCTCAGTGCCGAAAAAAGCCGGCAACGGCGTGAACATCACGCACCCCGATCGCGTGATCGATCCACGAAGTGGCACGCAAAAGCAGCAGTTGGCAGACTTTTACGCCAGCATCAGCGAATGGCTCCTGCCGTTTCTGCGCCATCGGCCGGTCTCGCTACTGCGCGCGCCGGATGGCATCGAAGGCGAGCAATTCTTCCAAAAACATGCAGAGCGCCTGGCCATTCCCCATATCAAACAACTGGACCAGAACCTCGACCCTGGCCATGCACGGCTGATGGAAATCGACACCACCAAAGCCCTGCTCGGCGCCGTGCAGATGGGCACCATTGAGCTGCACACCTGGGGCGCGACTGTCGACAAAATCGAAACCCCGGACCGGTTTGTGCTCGATCTCGACCCGGACCCGGCGCTGCCCTGGAAAAGCATGCTGGAGGCCGCGCAATTGACCCTGTCGGTACTGGATGAGTTGGGCCTTGAGGCATTCGTCAAAACCAGCGGTGGCAAAGGCCTGCACGTGGTCATCCCGCTGGCGCGCCGGGACGGCTGGGAGACAGTAAAGGCCTTTGCCAAGGCCATCGCACAGTTTATGGCACAGCAACTGCCTGAACGCTTTACCGCTACCAGCGGCCCGAAAAACCGCATTGGCAAGATCTTTATCGACTACCTGCGCAATGCCCGCGGCGCGAGTACGGTGGCGGCCTATTCGGTACGGGCACGCCCGGGCCTGCCGGTCTCGGTGCCGGTGAGCAAGGACGAACTGAACGGGTTACGCGGTGCGCAGCAATGGACGGTGGCTAATCTGCATGAGCGTTTGAGCACGCTCAAGGATGACCCCTGGGCCGGTTACGCCAACCGGCAGAAGATCAGCAAGAAGATGTGGGACAAGCTGGGGGCGCAGCCGCCACAGTGATTGGCATCCAGCGTCCGCCGCTGATACGAAAGCGTCGGGGATCGCTTTGGCCAGGCCCCCAGCAAAGCCAACACAGCAAGCAAACCACCAGCGTTCTTGAATACGGTACCGCGCTTCATGCAAAAACCTCTACGAACAGGGATGGTGTTTGTGTGCCGACATCCCTGTCGTTAAGGCTAACGTTTGGCGGGGGCCATAAATTCCGGCCCGATTGGATCTTTTATCGTGCTGGCAAGAATACGGTCGATATGTGTCAGGTCATCGGCGGTCAGGTGCCAGCCAAACACCTCTTCAAAACCCTTCAATTGTTCCGGGCGGCGCGCGCCCCACAGTGCAATGGTCGGGCCTTGGTCCAACACCCAGCGCATGGCCAGGGCCAGCACCGACTTGCCATGGCATTCGCGCGCATAGCTGTCCAGCGCCGCCACAGCCGCCAGGTATTGCTCGAAACGCGGCGCCTTGAATTTGGGATCAAGCTTGCGCACATCATCCCCGGCAAAGCGGGTGGCCGAGTGCATGCTGCCGGTCAGCAAGCCACGGCACAGCGGGCCATAGGCCAACAGCACCAGCGAGCGCTGGCGGGCATAGGGCAGGATGTCGCTGTCGATGGCGCGCTCGAACAGGTTGTAGGGCGGCTGCACGGTGGCCAGCGCCGTGTGCCGACTGAAGTCGTCCATTTGCGCGCAGGAATAGTTGCTCACGCCAACGGCAAGGATCTTGCCCTCGCGGCGCAGGCGCTCGAGCTCTTCGGCGGTTTCTTCCTGGGCCACCAGCGGGTCGGGCCAGTGCACCTGGTACAGGTCGATATAGTCGGTGTCCAGGCGCACCAAAGAGTCTTCGACTTCTTTGCGGATGCGCCGCGCCGTGGCATTGCGCCGGGTGGTGCCGTCGTCCCATTGCAGGCCGGCCTTGGTGGCAATCACCGCGCTGTGGCGCATGCCGCGCACGGCCTTGCCGATCAGTTCTTCGGACAGCCCAAGGCCATACACCGGCGCGGTGTCGATCAGGTTGATGCCGCAGTTCAATGCATGACGAATGGTCTTGATCGACTGCTCGTTGTCCGCACCGCCCCACAAATGCCCCCCCATGGACCAGGTGCCGAGGGCAATCCGCGAGACGGCCTTGTCGATGCCGGCAATCCGGAGGGTCTCGATGCGCATAAAAAACTCCTCGAAGAGCAAAAATACGTAGGAAAACAATTACTCTAGATCATCCGATGTTGAATAGGGCTCAACGCCCCATGCAACCGAACTCCTAGTAAAGAGGCTTGATATGGCGGCTTTTAATCGTTCCGAATTGGCCGATCTGAATGTGTTCATGGCGATCATCCGGCGCCGCAGTTTTCGCCATGCCGCCCATGAGCTGGGCGTGACCACCTCGGCGCTGAGCCACACCATGCGCAACCTCGAAACGCGCCTGGGGGTCAAGCTGCTGTACCGCACCAGCCGCGCGGTGGAACCGACTGACGCCGGCACCCTGCTGGCGGAAAAACTCACCCAGGGCTTTGCCGTCATCCAGGACGGTCTCGATACCCTGGAGCTGCACCGCGAAGCGCCGATTGGCCGCTTGCGCATCAATGTGCCACGGGATGCAGCCGTGCTGCTGTTGGCGCCGATCCTCGGCGACTTCACCGACGCCTACCCGCAGTTGCGCCTGGACTTGATCGTCGAAGACCACATGCTCGACATCATTGCCGAAGGCTACGACGCGGGTATCCGCTACGGTGCGACCGTGCCACAGGACATGGTCGCGGTGCCGCTGACCGGCGCACTGCGCTGGATCATGGTCGCCTCCCCCGCCTACCTCGCCCGTCGCGGTACACCTCAGGTACCCAAGGACCTGCTGGAGCACGCGTGCATCCGCATGTACCTGGGCGACAAGACCACCTACAAATGGGAGCTGGGCAACGGTACGCGCCAACAACGCATCGATGTGCCCGGGCACTTCAGTGCGGCCGACACAGAAACCATCGTCAATGCTGCGTTGCAAGGCGTGGGGATTGCCTATTGTTTGTCCGACCGCGTGCAGCAGCAGCTTGCCGAGGGCCGACTGGTGGAAGTCATGCCGGACTGGGCCTGCATGGGCGAACCGCTGTGCATGTACTACCCGAGCCGCCGCCAGTCGCAACCGGGTTTGCGCCAGTTGATGGATATGATTCGGATGAAAACCATCGGTTCGCAGTTAATGGAAACACATTGAACCTGGGCCAGGCAGGTTGGCCTGGAGGGGGCGAAATATAGGGTTACGACTGAATCGGTGGAAGCAGGGAATCAAACCGAAGCGGCTGTTACGTAAGGGAAATGCCTCGTTAGTTCCCACGTCGAGGCGCTATTCCCACACGCACAACGGCAGCCCACTATGAACAGTGTTTCCAATCAGATCATCGCACGCCCTTCATCTGCTCCAACGTTGCCGCTACTGCCGCCGCTTTCAAGGCCAAAACGTGACACCGCGGCCCCGCAGGAAGAGCAGGCTGCCACACGGGCCAATGGAGACAGCGAACTGGCCATGCAATACGCGATCGCCCTGAACCTGGCTGGCCGTCGCACTCATGTTGAAGACTTCGATCACATTGCTCCCCACTCCACCTTTGGCCAATGGTGGAGGCACTTGCATGATGCCTTCCAATCGCCCGATGTTCAGCAGTGGATCAAGGCCTTGGGGGTTGATACCACCTCGATAAAAATCGATCCCAAATCAGGTCAGATTTCCTTTTACCTTGAGCGCTTTCTTGACCCGCTAAGCACATTACACACGCTGGGCCAGGACGACAGCCAGTGGGCTGCCCTGAGCGGGCCTATCCTGCGGGCCGCGAGCGTCATAGATGGCGAATTTCCTTTTGCGCCTCCCGTCAATAGCCCGGACGCACCTGTACCCTGGAAGCTCGTCGGTCGATTTTATCAGGAGCCACAGAACCTGACGCTGTCTGGCATGCTCAAGCGAGCGGACGAAATCAGCCACCAGACGGGTAACTTCAAAACCCTCGATCCAGACCGCTTTGCGGACAAGATCCAGTCGCGCAGCGAAGAAACACTACAGGAACAGAAAGCGGCACTGGGTGATATCCACAACTGGCACCGGGCGGGCGCTGCACTGCAACGCCTGGCGATGGCCCTGGAGGATGGCAGTAAAAAGTTCGAGGAACTCCAACCCGAACTGGGACAGCCGCTGCCACTGTCTGCAGACAGCACCTACCGGCCAACGGGCACTGGCGCCGCCAACGAAACCAGCCTGCTTCAATTTCTGACGGAGCATGGCATTGACGTCCCCACCAACCCCGAGCAACTGGAAAACCTCTCCAGCGCGCTCCTCACGACACCCCCCAAGGCCGCCCCCCATGGCGACTTGGGCGGCGCGCTGACATGGCCCGAACCACTTGCACGTGACAACCAGACCCAATTAAAGATGGGTATTACCGAAGGAAAATTCGGCGACGTCACATTAAGACCCTTCAAGCATGTCCTGGATTATCTGCTCAACGGCAGATCGATCTCCGCGCAGGAACAGCTGAATCCACGGCAGTTGATCAGCAGCTTGATAAGTTCAGACAGAGGCACCGCACTGGGCAAGGCAATTGAAGCCACATTCGAGGCTCGCTCAGTCAAAGGCAGTGTCACCGACTGGCTGCTGGCGGCCTTGGGCGTGGGGAAATACGACCAAGCCCACGGTGAAACACGTATTGAGGGCTACCCCCTGGTTTCAGCCCACAACAGCCATAAATCGGCTTCGAGGGTGGTCAAGGAGCTGGAGGAGCATCTGCTTGCCAACGACCTTGCTTCCAGCGCGCAAACAGCAGCCGTGCAGGCCCACCTCATGCTCGCCAGTCGCGCACCGCAGTTTTTGGTCAAGGGTATCCCGCAGGAAGTGACGATGGGTTCGCACAGCTGGGTCAGCTTCACCACGGCGGTAGCGCGCGTGGAAGCGAAAGCGCGAGGCGCGACAGCCAACATGGACTACGCGCAAATCATGCTCGCGGCCAATATTGCACCTATCTCGAACGAGGAACGCCAGATCGAATATGCCGCCCAGAACGAGGCGATCAAAGCCTGGGGCGTACCCAACGGCATGGGCTATCCGACCACGCAGACAGCCCTGTCCGAGGTGCGTGAGGCGTTCAACCGGCATATCAGCGAAATGAGCGAAGCCGCCTCACTGCCGCTCCTCGAGACGCCGACCACCAAAGCCATTGCGGTCGAGCTTTTGAAAAAAGCATGCCCCGGGATGGACCCAGCGCTGTTTGAGAAAAAGTGCATTACGTCGCAGCCCTCTACCAACGTATACCCCGGCCCCTACTCAATGTTGGACCTGCTCATTGATCGCAGGGCGCTTAGATCCCCACCACCAGATTCCGACAACAGAAAGCCTGCGGTATGGGTTTCATCATCAGACGAAATCAATATCGGCGATCTGCTGCCAATCCTCAAAACCCTGCCGGATCCCATCAAGCAGTTCAATGAGGACTTTCGCACGTTCTCTGACGCCGTCAAAAAGGCCACGTCGGCGCAGTTCAAGGTCATGATTTCGAAATTGCAACTGGAAGACCGGCAAAATCTGGCGTTCGGCGAAATCGTCGTACACAAAGAAATTCGCTACGACCGCATTCAAGGCTCCAGTTATGACAAGCGTGTTGAAACAGGCGTGGTACTGGTCGAGACCCTGCGTACCGTCAACGGTAAACCTCAGACCAGGCAGTACGCAATCAACCGGCTGGAGGGCACTATCACCCCGCGGCCGAGCCTGTTTTATGAATCACTCCCGCCCGCCAGCCTTGCCTCTACTGGACCACGTTACATAGCAGACCAGATAACGCCCAGGGGTGAGCACCCCGCGGGAATAACAGACGAACGCAAAGGCGCCACGGGTATACCTGATAGCGTTGCCAGTGCCAGAACCCAATACCTGGCCGACGCATTGATTGAGGATATGAAGCTGCCTGAGTTGGGCGCATATTCCAGGGGAACAACGACCTTTCAGACGGAACACAGCACCACCGAAGCCATTCGCGAGGTGCTGCTGGGCTTTATTCCGTTCAGGTCGGCCATTAAAAATTTCAACGAGGGCAAGACTGCCGACGGTGTTCTCGACCTGGCGTTCGACATTTTTGGTTTCGTGGTCGGCGTCGGCTCCGCTGCCAAGGCCGCGAGAGCTTCATTTGTCGGTGCTTCCGTGCTGTCAAAAGCTGCCCTGGGGTTCAAGATTGTCGGGCGGGCAGCAGTGGGCGCGCTCAATCCGTTGGGCGGTATTGATGACCTCGCGCGTAGCGCTATAAGGGGCGTAAAGTTTGTAGCCGGCAAAGCCTATAAAGGTGTCAATTACCTGCGCGGTTCGTACCGCCATGTCAACCTGTTGGAGGTGGCCAAAAGGGCCGATATCGCTGAAGGCGCATTCAGTGCCGCCAACAGCGCTCGCAACACAAAAGCCCTGGCTAAGTTCGATGAGGCAACCCATAAGTGGTACGCCTTGGATCCGCGCACGAAGCAGGCCTACGGCAAGCCGCTGGAGAACTTCGTCCCAGACGTGCCAAAACCGGGCGACTCGAATAGTTTGCGAGCAATCTCCAGTGACGACGCAATCCAGAACATCAGCAAGCAACACGGCCTGGCAGCAACCGGGACAATCCAGGTGGGCCAAGAAACAGTCGAGCGCCAGGCTGTGATGTTTCTGGGTAATTGGCATGAATACGATGCATTGAAGCAACGCGCCATGGGCCTGCCCTTGAGAGACTTTAAACCTAACCGCGTTGCTGCCAATGGAGAAGTACGCTCACTGGATGATCTGCACAGTTATGAAGCCCGCTACATCGCCGCAGACGGGTTATCGACCACGGGGTTGCAGAACAACGTGTTTGTGGGCCGCAGTAAACGCGAATATGTGAAGGTTGATGGCAGGCTCTTTGAGTCCCAAGTCAAAGACGGCCGGCGCGTCATCCGCCATCCGAACGGCACGAGCCCCGATATACCCGTTCAGGATCTTGGCCCTACAGGGTGGGCACCTTTATCCCGATCCGAACGTTTGCTGGCCGGCGCAGGTGGCACACCGACGCCTTTCAGGCTGGGAGATGGAACCTACGTAGTGCCGATGGACGATATTAAACGCGTGGAAACCTCAGGCAATCCATTCAGGATTACTTACAAAAACGTCGATCAGGAAGTTGCGTTCGACAGCACGGCCGGCGCATGGAGAGGCACCCACGAGCAAGGCCAGCAGTATTACTGGCGAACTACCAAAGGCCACTGGCAACGGGGAACACTTGAAGCGTCCAGAAAGGCTAAAAAAGCCAGCGCCCATCACTATAACTTTGTGGATATTTCGTCGATTCCCAGAATCCCCAAACAACTGGCTCCCGTGCCCAAAACGTTGAACTATTTCTGGGCGGGCCAGGAGATTCCCACCCACTTGGTCGACAACATGACCAAAAACGCCACCCGAGCTTCAGGCTATAAAACAGTCCTGCACGTGGACGCCGACAGCCCCGCTGTGTTCAAACAAATAGAAAGCAAGTTGAAGGAGAAAATTCCCGGCGTGACGGTGCTCAACCTTAATGAAGATGCCGCATTCAAGCAGTTGAAGACCGGCGAAATGTACAACTACTTCCGACAAGGGCAAGGGAAGAATCTGGCGGCAGCTTCGGATGTAGCCCGCTACCCGATAATGAATAAACACGGTGGTTTTTACCTGGACACCGATGATCTTATCCAAAGCAACGTCGGTGCCGTCGATGTAGCAGCAGGCGCCGACGATGTGCTGCTCGGTTTACCAGTGACGCACCAAGTGGCCGATTACAAAACGTTCTATAACACCAGTAACTTTGCTACTCGACCCGGCAACCCGGTGCTTGACGAGATGATCAGGGAAATGAATAAACGGTTTGCGACTAACAAACCCTACTTTGCGAATAATCGACCGACTATCACTCGAGGCCCCGAGGGCAGGCTGCAATTCACCCCGGAATTCAAGGAGTATGAGGCAAAAATTTTCGATACCGTAGGGCCGAATATGTTTAATGACACGCTTAAAATGAAAAGACCCGACATGTACGACTTAGGCTTGGATGGCCTCTCTAAAGAAGCAACATTAGTCGATGGCAAACTCGTGGCGCAGGGTCCGGTTGTCAACATTCAACAAAGCGTGAGTGAGGCCTATGCACGTCACGGCGTGGTGGCGCCAGTCACAGCGCCCTACCAGATCCTGAAGACCAAGGAGCATTACTTCCCGCTTCGCTACACGTTCAATGTGAAAGTTGGGGCTGACCATTCCTGGATCAGTACCTGATCGAAACACATTGAAGCAACCTGCACCGAGTTGCTGGGCCGTCGTTCATGACCTGAGCACTCAGCCAAAGCTGGCGTGGTATGAACGACGAGCCAAGGCGAACGCTCAATCCTGACTTTCGGTGTTGCCTACATCCGCTGCATCATCGAGGTCGTTGAGCGGTACTTCTGCATCATCCATCAATGAACCTGGGTCTTCATTGCCCGGGTCATTGAGTTCTTCATCGTCATCGAGTTCCTGGGACATGACCTTCTCCTCTAACCACCTTGGGTGTCGATATCGGCATCGGTTTCAGGCTTGGGCTCGCGCGTGGGCTTGAAGTCTGGACTGTAGTCGTTTTCCCGGGCTTTGGGGTCGCTGGCAGGTTTCGGGTCTTTTGGCGCATCGGCAGCGGTGCCGGGCGCCGGCTCGCCGCCATCGATGGCCGGGGCGTTACGGTTGCCGGTTTGGGGGTCGTTGCTGGTGTTCATAGGTCACCTCTTGAGTAAAACGCAGCCTGCGTAGAGTTAAGGGTGTGCGCAGCGCCACGAAGTTCAAATTGCTTAAGAGACCGGGTTATCCACCTGGATATAGAACGCATAGGCACCCAGCAGCACCCAGAACACCATAAACAGCCACGGTGCACGCATGGAGAACAGCAGCGACTTGCGATAGCCCTTGTGGGACGATTCGGTCTCGCAGAACAGCGGCGAATCATCGTAGGCCATGCCCATCACCGGCTCACTGCGCAGCAGCTCGCTCTGCTTGTAGTGCCAGTGGTCGATAATTTCGTAGGCGGCGCGAATACCTGGCCAGGCATTCAATGAGCTCAGAATGCCGAGGAAGGCCAGAAACGCGGGCACAACCAAGGTAAAAAACTTGCCCCACTCCGGGTTCAGGTTACCCATGCCGGAGACAAAGGCGATCACCAGGAACGACTGTGCCGAGAGATAGGCGTCGGTACGGTTGGCCAGAATGGTGGTTTCGTACTGGATCTCGCGGCGATAGAAATCGAGGCGGTCTTTGGGTGAGCCGAAAATCTTGGCATTGTGCTCGTTGTGATCGTCCAGGGCGGCTGCCGGTGTGTTGGGAGAGATGATTCTGGGCACGGTGGTGCTCCACAAGGTGACGAGCCTTGTTAGAAGAATCGGGGCTGGATGAAGTTCAAGTTTGTTCATGCACCAATTTGGCGCATTCGCTGCACCCTTGTAGTGAGCGGCGTTTAGTGGCACCACGCTTTTGTGGCGAGCGAGCTTGCTCGCGTTGGGCTGCGTAGCGGTCCCAATAAAAGCGGGAGCGCTGCGCACTCCAGCGCGAGCAAGCTCGCTCGCCACAAAAGCTCGCTCGCCACAGGGGAATAACTGCCTTGAACACCGTTCCGGCACAAGCATTGCTTAATGCATTCATCTGCCCGGATACAGGAGCATTCGTTACCCCCCGACCCAGAGCCGACCCCATAAGAAAGTAAGGACCAGGCCCGTTGGCACCCTCAGCCACAGGCTCATAAAAATATGCGTTTTTTTAAGCGGCAGTGCCACCCAAGGCAACCCTGGGCACTGACAAGGTACTGGAATGGCTCGATCTTTCTTTGATGAAATGAATGACGCAAACGGCGCCTGCCGTGCGCACTATCAGGACTTCTCCCTCTGGCTGGCCAATACGCCGCCGGAACTGTTGGCCCAACGGCGTCGCGAAGCCGATTTGCTCTTCCACCGCGCCGGGATCACCTTCACCCTCTACGGCGACGAACAAGACACCGAGCGCTTGATCCCCTTCGATATCATCCCGCGCAGCATCCCCGCCAGTGAATGGGCCATGATCGAACGCGGCTGCATCCAACGCGTCAATGCGTTGAACATGTTCCTTGCCGATATCTATCACGACCAGCGCATCATCAAGGCCGGGATCATCCCGGCGGACCAGGTGCTGGGCAACGAGGGTTATCAAAAGGCGATGGTCGGGCTGGACCTGCACCGTGACATCTACTCACATATTTCCGGCGTGGACCTGGTACGCGACGGCGACGGCACCTACTACGTGCTTGAAGACAACCTGCGCACCCCCAGCGGCGTGAGCTACATGCTCGAAGACCGCAAGATGATGATGCGCCTGTTCCCGGAAGTGTTCGCCAAGCAGCGCATCGCGCCGGTGGACCACTACCCCAACCTGCTGCTCAAGACCCTGAAAAGCTCGAGCCGGCTCGACAACCCCAATGTGGTGGTGCTGACGCCGGGGCGTTTTAACAGCGCGTTCTTCGAGCATGCGTTCCTGGCCCGGGAAATGGGCGTGGAGCTGGTGGAAGGCGCCGATCTGTTCGTGCACGACCTGAAAGTGTTCATGCGCACCACCGACGGCCCTAAACCAGTGGACGTGATCTACCGGCGTATCGACGACGCATTCCTTGACCCCCATGCCTTCAACCCGGACTCCATGCTTGGCGTGCCCGGCCTGGTCGCCGCTTACTGCGCCGGCAATGTGGTGCTGGCCAACGCCATCGGCACCGGCGTAGCCGATGACAAGTCCATCTACCCTTACGTGCCGGAAATGATCCGCTTCTATCTGGACGAAGAGCCGGTGCTGCAAAACGTACCGACCTTCCAGTGCCGCAAACCGGATGAACTGTCCCATGTGCTGGCGCATTTGTCGGAACTGGTGGTCAAGGAAACCCAAGGCTCCGGCGGCTACGGCATGCTGGTTGGCCCGGCTTCAACGGCTGCCGAAATCGAAGACTTCCGCCAACGCATCAAGGCGCGCCCTCACGCCTACATCGCCCAGCCGACGCTGAGCCTGTCCACCTGCCCCACCTTCGTCGAAAACGGCATCGCGCCACGGCACATCGACCTGCGCCCGTTTGTGCTCTCGGGCAAGGAAACCCGCCTGGTGCCTGGCGGGCTGACCCGTGTAGCGTTGAAGGAAGGCTCGTTGATCGTCAACTCGTCGCAAGGCGGCGGAACCAAGGACACCTGGGTGGTGGAGGGCTGAGTATGTTGAGTAGAACCGCCGCAGATCTGTACTGGATGTCCCGTTACCTGGAACGTGCCGAGAACCTGGCGCGCATGCTGGAAGTCAGTTATTCGCTGTCGTTGATGCCCCAGGCCGGGCGCAGTGACGGGCTGGATGAATTGGCCATGTCGCTGCTCAGCAGCGGCACACTGGACAGCTACCTCGAACGCCATAAACAACTGGACGCCGAACGCATGCTGCACTTCTTCGCCCTCGACGAAGAAAACCCGGCCAGCATCTACAACTGCCTGCGCGCCGCCCGTGGCAATGCCCACGCCGTGCGCGGGCGCATTACCGCCGACATGTGGGAAAACCTCAACGCCACCTGGCTGGAAATGCGCAGCATCGCCGCCGGCGGCCTGGCGCGCCATGGCATCAGCCACTTTTGTGACTGGGTCAAACAGCGCTCGCACCTGTTTCGCGGGGCCACCTCCGGCACCATCATGCGCAATGACGCCTACCGGTTTATTCGCCTGGGCACCTTTGTCGAGCGTGCGGACAACACGTTGCGTCTGCTGGACGCGCGTTATGAAATGTTCGGCGAAGAATCCGAAGAGGTCAGCGACCTTTCGGCACGCGGCTATTACCAGTGGAGCGCCCTGCTCCGTGCGTTGTCGTCATTTGAGGCTTACACCGAGCTGTACCCGAATGCGCTGAATGCGCGCTCGGTCTCGGAGTTGCTGCTGTTGCGCAGTGATGTACCGCGCTCACTGCACGCGTGCATCGAGGAGTTGAGCCATATCCTCGCCGACCTGCCCGGCAGTTACGGGCGCGAGGCTCAACGCCTGGCGGCCGAGTTCGAAGCGCGGCTGCGTTATACCGGCATCGATGAAATCCTGGAGGACGGCTTGCACAGCCGGCTCACGGACTTTATCGACACGGTGCGCGAACTGGCGCGGGCGATTCACAGCTCGTACCTGGAAGTGGTGTGAGTGCATTCGGGTTACTTATCTGTCAATTCGGGTGATTGACCCTGCTTGAGTGCCGCTCTTATGTTGGGCAGGTGAACGACCTTCCCAACATAAGAACAGGTACAGCCCATGTCCGAACTCCACCTGAACCCCGCCGCCGCCCACAGCCTGCAACGCTGGCACACCATGCTGGCTACTCGCGACCTCAACGCCCTGCCCGAACTGCTCGCGCCTGACGCGGTGTTCCGCTCGCCCATGGCCCATACGCCCTACCCCGGCGCGCCGGTGGTGTCGATGATCCTCAACACGGTGATCAAGGTGTTCCAAGACTTCGCCTATCACCGTGAACTGGCGAGTGCCGATGGGCTTAACGTGGTGCTGGAGTTCAGCGCGCGCGTGGGTGAAAAACAGCTCAAGGGTATCGATATGATTCGCTTCAATGAACAGGGGCAGATCGTCGAGTTTGACGTGATGGTGCGCCCGTTGAGTGGGTTGCAGGCGCTGGGTGAGGAAATGGGCCGCCGGCTGGCGCCGTACCTGGCCAAGGCCAAATCCTGAAGACGATCGTTCCCACGCTCCGCGTGGGAATGCCTCTTGTGACGCTCTGCGTCACGTCTTGGGACGCGGAGCGTCCTGGGCTGCATTCCCACGCAGAGCGTGGGAACGATCAGTCCGGGTGGTTATTGGTTTTTGACTAATACCGGCTCGGCACGGTATTGGTCGGGGAACAGTTTCTTGAGCTGCGCCACCTTGGGCAAATCATTGATCACGATGTACGGGTAAGACGGGTTCTCGGTCAGAAAATCCTGGTGATAGGACTCCGCCGGGTAGAACGTCTTGCCCATCTCGACCTTGGTCACGATCGGCTTGTCGAACGCTTTGGCGGCGTCCAACTGGGCGATATAGGCCTGTGCGACTTTTTGCTGTTCGGCATTTTGCGCAAAGATTTCCGAACGGTACTGGGTGCCGCTGTCCGGACCCTGGCGGTTCAGTTCAGTGGGGTTGTGGGCCACCGAGAAGTAGATCTGCAACAGCTTGCCGTAGCTGACTTTGCTCGGGTCGTAAGTCACCGACACCGATTCGGCGTGGCCGGTATCACCGTCGCTGACCGACTCGTACTGGGCCGTGTTTGCAGCGCCGCCGTCATAGCCGGAAACGGCGTTTTTCACGCCTTGCACATGCTGGAACACGCCTTGGACACCCCAGAAGCACCCCCCGGCGAACACCGCGGTTTGCAGGTTGCCGGGCTCGGCCGGCAGGTCCATGGCCGGCGGCGCGATCATCACAGCCTCTTCGGCGCCACCGAAGGAGAACGCCGAGCTTTGGCCGACGAAAGCGGCGAAGGCCAGTGCGGGTAAAAACTTGAGAAGCTTCATAGAACTCACTCCAGTACGCGGTCAAGTGTGGGAGCTGGCTTGCCTGCGATGGCACCGGCAGATCCAACATCATCGTCGGCAGGTACACCGCTATCGCAGCGATGCGGCGACCCGACAAGCCAGCTCCCACATGGATCAGGTTTTCACTTCAACCGAAGGTGAAGGCATACGCCGACACATGCGGGTCGAGAAATTCGATGCTGAAGGTGCGGTCCTGCACGGCGCCGCTCTGACGCACCAGTTGGTAAAGGCGCTGCTCGGTCACCGTACCGCTGCCATCCGGCGCCACATCGGTGCCATGAGCATCGCCTGGCGCCTGGCCATCAATCGTCACCTTGAAGCGCACCGGCTTGCCGTCGGCACCAGGCCCCAGCACCAGGTGCAGGTCACGGGCATGAAAGCGGTAAACCACACGCCCACCGGCCTGGTCGAGGGTGGCTTGTTGGCCGCCGACATTCCATTGGCCTTCCAGGGTCCAGTTGTTCAGGGCCAGGTGGCCGGCCGCCGGGTAATTCACCACTTTGTCGGTGCCCAACGCGCCGGTGGTGACGAAGTTTTCCGCACGCTGGAAGCCCAGGTAGGTTTCCGGCGATTGCACCTCGTTCATGTCCGGCGCTTGCTGCACACCCTTGGCATCGGCCTCGATCAAACCACCGGCGACGTTGGTCGCGCCGGCCTCACGCAGCAGTTGCTGAATCACCCGCTCCGACTCGGCGTAGTCGCCTTCACCGAAGTGGTGATAACGAATCTGGCCCTTGGCATCGGCAAAGTAATGCGCCGGCCAGTATTGGTTGTTGAAGGCGCGCCAGATCTTGTAGTTGTTGTCGATCGCCACCGGGTAGGTGATGCCCAGGTCTTTCATGGCCTTGGTGACGTTGTTCACGTCGCGTTCAAAGGCAAATTCCGGGGCGTGTACGCCAATCACCACCAAACCCTGGTCTTTGTATTTCTCGGCCCAGGCTTTGACGTAAGGCAAGGTGCGCAGGCAGTTGATGCAGGAGTAGGTCCAGAAATCCACCAGTACCACTTTGCCCTTGAGTGCTTCGGCGGTCAGCGGCGGGCTGTTGAGCCATTGCACCGCGCCCTCCAGCGGCGGCAGCGTGCCTTCGATAGGCAGTGTGTCGCTGTGGTTGGCCGCCGCCATCATGGCGCCACCGGCCATCATCGCCCCGCTCTTCTGTGCAGGTTTGGCGCTCAGTGTGTCGACCAGGCTTTGTTCAAGGCCACCGGTTGAGGCGGTCGACAAGCGCGACAACACGCCCGTGTCCAGGCCCAAGGCGATGGCGGCCACACCGGCCAGCATCAGCGCACCCAGGCCACGGCGCAGCCATTCGCCGGCGCCCAGGGATTTTTTCATCAAGCCAAAGACTTTACCGCCGACCAGCAGAGCCAAGGCCAGGGAGGTGGCAGCCCCGGCGGCGTAGGCCAGCAAGAGCAAGGTAGTGCCGATGCTGGCCCCTTGCAGCGCGGCGCCGGTCAGCACCAGCCCCAGGATTGGCCCGGCGCAAGGCGCCCAGAGCAAACCGGTGGCCACGCCGATCAGGAACGACGCGCCCGGACGCGGTTTGGCATCGGCCCCGGCGGCCTCCGACAAGCGACTGCCGGCGGCCACCAATGGCCGCGTCAGTCGCTCCGAGAGTTTCGGCAGCAACAGCGTGAGCCCGAACAGGGCAACGCACAGCAACGCGAGCCAACGCCCGTATTGATTGACTTGCACCACCCAGCCGCCGCCCACCGCAGCCAGTGAGGCCACCAGGGCGAACGTCACCGCCATCCCCGCTAACAGCGGCAAGCCACTGCGCATAAACGGCTGCCCGGTGCGAGCGAAGACAAAAGGCAGAACAGGCAGGATGCACGGGCTGACAATTGTCAGCACGCCGCCCAGATACGCGAGAACCAGCAGCCACATGGAATCGACCCTTATACGAATTAAAAATGGACATCGGCTTAAGCCGCCGTGAACGTCATGGCGACGCCATTCATGCAGTAGCGCAGGCCTGTGGGCGCCGGGCCATCGTCAAAAACGTGCCCTTGGTGGCCACCGCAACGGCGACAATGAATTTCCTTGCGTACCACGCCATACGAAGTGTCGACGTGGCTGGCGACCGCGTTGTCCAGCGGCTGCCAGAAGCTTGGCCAGCCGGTGTGGCTGTCAAACTTGGTGGTCGAGGAGAACAGCGGCAATGCGCAACCGGCACAGGCAAAGGTGCCAGCACGGTGTTCATCATTGAGTGTGCTGCTGTAGGGGCGTTCGGTGCCCTCCTCGCGCAGCACGTCAAATTGCTCAGCCGTCAGCAGGCTGCGCCACTGAGCCTCGGTATGGCTGACCTCAAAGGCCTCGGCCGCTTCGACTTCGGTGACCATGTTGAGCTGTTTCAGCAGGCCACCGGCCAGGACGGCGACACCCAGGCCACCACCGGCCAGCAGCATTTGTCGACGTGAGTACATACGATTCTCCTCAACCCATAGGCATTCATGGCGAGCGTGCTTGTTGTGGCGAGCGGGCTTGCCCCGCGTTGGAGTGCGCAGCGCTCCCGCTTTTTTGGGGCCGCTACGCAGCCCAACGCGGGGCAAGCCCGCTCGCCACATAAAACCCATCCGCAGCAACAATGTCGCCATCCTGAGCCTTGGGCGGTCGCGAAATCCTCACGCAGAGTTAAACAATTCGTGATAACTACACTGTGGCAAAAGCCGCACAATGCGCGGACTACAAGCGAAGGTTTTCTTATATGGATCAGCCCAAACGCGTCCTGGTGGTCGAGGACGATGCCCATATTGCCGACTTGATCTGCCTGCACCTGCGCGACGAGCAGTTCGAGGTGGTGCACAGCGCCGATGGCACCGAGGGCCTGGGCCTGCTCGAACAAGGTGGCTGGGATGCACTGATCCTCGACCTGATGCTGCCCGGCGTCGACGGCCTGGAGATCTGCCGCCGTGCCCGTGCCATGGCGCGCTACACACCGATCATCATCACCAGCGCGCGTTCCAGCGAACTGCACCGCATCCTTGGCCTGGAGTTGGGTGCTGACGACTATTTGGCCAAGCCGTTCTCGATGCCGGAGTTGGTGGCGCGGGTCAAGGCACTGTTGCGCCGGGTGGACGCGATGGCGCGCAACCTGAAGATGGACGCCGGCAGCCTTGAGCTGGGCGCGTTGTTCATCAACCCGCTGACCCGTGACGCCACCCTGCAAGGCCAGCGCCTGGACCTCACGCCGCGCGAATTTGACCTGCTGTACTTCTTTGCCCGTCAGCCGGGTAAAGTCTTCTCGCGCATGGACCTGCTCAACGCCGTGTGGGGCTACAGCCACGAGGGCTACGAGCACACCGTGAACACCCATATCAACCGGCTGCGCGCCAAGGTCGAGGTCGACCCGGCCAACCCGGCGCGCATCCTCACGGTGTGGGGCCGTGGCTACAAATTCGCCGAGAGCGCCGCATGAAGTTGACCCTGACCCAACGCCTGTCGGTGGTGTTTGCCGTGTTGCTGGTGATCTGCAGCGGCACGTCGGCCTGGCTGCAGGTGCGTTCCAACCACATGCATGAACTGGAAGTGGTGCAAGGCCTGTCCCGCGACTTGGCGGCGCACATTGCCCGCGATACCCAACTGATGGACGCCGACGGCCTCAAGCCCGATGCCGTGCGCAACCTGTTCAACCAACTGATGCTGGTTAACCCGAGTGTCGAGGTGTACCTGCTCGATATTGACGGCCGTGTGGTGGGTAACGCCGCACCCAGCGGGCATTTGCTGCGTGACCATGTGGACCTCGCGCCGGTTCGGCGCTTTCTCAGCGGGGCCATGCTGCCGATCCTTGGCGATGACCCGCGCAGCGTCGACGGGCGCAAAGTATTCAGTGCTGCGCCGCTCAAGGCCAACGGCCAGCAAACCGGCTTTCTGTATGTGGTGCTGCTGGGCGAAGCCCATGATGTGTACGACGCCAAGGACGCCACCGGCATGGCCTTGAAGATCGCCCTGTGGTCCATCGGCCTGGTCGCCCTGCTCTGCCTGATGGCGGGCCTGATCGCCTTTGCCTGGATCACCCGGCCACTGCGCCAACTGACCGACAAGGTCGGCCAGTTCGACATTAACGGCGCGCCGAAAGCCGCCGAAACGGCTGTTCCCGAACTCAACAGCGGCGATGAAATCGCCGTGCTCGACCACGCCTTCGTGCAGATGGAAAACCGTTTGGGCGAGCAATGGCGCGCCATCACCCATCAAGACCAGGAACGTCGGGAGATGGTCGCCAATATTTCCCACGACCTGCGCACGCCATTGGCGTCGTTGCATGGCTACCTGGAAACCCTGTCGCTCAAGGATGCGAGCCTGAGCCCCGAAGAACGCCGGCGCTACCTGGGCATTGCGCTGGACCAGAGCCGTAAAGTCGGCGGCCTGGCCCAGTCCCTGCTGGAACTGGTGCGCCTGGAGCACGGTTTTGTGCAGCCGGTGATAGAAGGCTTCTCGCTGCCGGACCTGGTGCAAGATATCTTTCAGAAATTCGAACTGACCGCTGAAGCCCGTGCCATCACCCTCATCGCCACCCTGCCGCCCCAGGTGCCGACGGTGATGGCCGACCTGGGCCTGATCGAACGGGTGCTCACCAACCTGCTGGACAACGCGTTGCGCCATACACCGGTGAATGGAGAAGTCGAGGTGATCCTGGCGCCCGAGGCCGGTGCCGTAGCAGTCATGGTCAGCGACAGCGGCCCCGGAATCGATGCCCAATTGCGCGAAGGCTTGTTCCTGCGCGCCTTCACCATCGGCGGCGCGCGCCGCGATGGCGGCCTGGGCTTGCGCATCGTGCACCGCATTCTGCAACTGCATGGGCGCAGTATCGAACTGGTGGAGCGCCCTGGGCATGGCGCGACGTTCAGGTTCTCCCTGGAAACCCGAGCCTCAACGCGTTGACTTGCGGCTAGGCTGGCATGGCGGCCTGTGCCGCCATACCTTTTTGCACTGCCTGCGCCCTTTGCGAACCAGCCCTACACTTTTGCTCAGTGTTTACAGCAGGCCTCCGCCGTCGATATCAATTACCGCGCCGGTGACAAAGCCATTTTCCATGGCCAGCACATAACCCGCCGCCACTTCATCCGCCTGCCCGACTCGCCCCACTGGCAACGCGGTGCCGGCCTTGGCGAACATCGCCAGGCGTTGCTCGTCTGCCAGCCCCGCATACGCCGGCGTGTCGATCACACCTGGGCTGATCACGTTGACGCGCCGTGGTGCCAACTCTTTTGCGAGCTGCTTGCCCAGCGCTTCAGTCGCAGCATTGATACCCGTCTTGATGAACTGCCCCGCCATCAACTTACGGCCCAGTTGGCCCGAGGTCAGGCTGATGCTGCCGTGCTCTGCCAAAAATGGCAGCGCTTGCTGAATCGCACGCAATGCACCCCAGAGTTTCACGCTGAAATTGTCCTGGGCCTCGTCCAGATCGGTCTCGACCAGCGGTTTTGCCCGCACTGACGGGCCGGAGGTAAACACCAAGTGGTCAAAACGCCCGACCGTCTCGAACAAACGTTGCAAGGAGGCGCTGTCGGTGACGTCGACCGGTTCGCTGCGCACAGCGTTTTCGACACCCGACGTCAAACGCCGCCCGGCCAGCACCACGTGTGCGCCACGGGCGCTGGCGGCCTTGGCCACGGCGGCACCGATGCCGCTGCTGCCGCCGATCACGATAACGGTTTTACCGCTGAGGGAAGATGTCATGGGGTTACTACCTGGCTAAAAAAGTGAGCGTTGATCTTCTCAGCTTGGCAATCGGCGAAAAATCCCGGTAAAACGACAAGATCTTTAAAGGATTTTTACAAATGAGCTCGACCCTGGACCTTGAAGTGTTCGTGCGCACCGCCGACACCGGCAGCCTGTCGGCGGCGGCGCGCAGCCTCAACCTCACCCCGGCGGCGGCAAGTATTGCGCTCAAGCGCCTGGAAACCCGGCTGGGCATCCGCTTGCTCGCCCGCTCGACGCGTAGCATGCGCCTGACCGAAGAAGGCCGGCGCTACCTCGACAGCGTGCGCGTAGCCCTCGAAGCGCTGGCCGAAGGCGAGCAGGCGATCAAGCAACAAGGCCAGAGCTTGAGTGGGTTATTGCAACTGGCAGCACCTTCGGACTTCGGCCGCAATGTACTGCTCGGCTGGCTGGATGAGTTCAAGCTTGCGCACCCGACGATCCGCCTGCAGCTACTGCTCAACGACAGTAACGCGGATCTGTTCCGCGACACCGTCGACATTGCCCTGCGCTTTGGTGTGCCGAGGGATTCCAGCCTGGTGGCGCTGCCCGTGGTACCCGGCCACCATCGTATCCCCTGCGCCAGCCCCGACTACCTGGCGCGCCATGGCACACCGCGCACGCCGGCCGACCTGGCGCAGCACAGTACATTGCGCTACATGCGCCGTGGGCAGGCAAACAGCACCTGGTACTTTCGCCAAGGCGCCTTGCTGCAGGAGGTCGAGGTGTCGGGTGACTACCTGAGCGATGACGGTGAAATCGTGCGGCGCTGGGCGCTGGCGGGCCACGGCATCGCCTATAAGGCCAACCTGGATATTGCCGGCGATATCAAGGCTGGGCGGTTGGTGCCGCTGCTGCCCGACTGGCAAGGCGAGCCCACGCCGTTCAACCTGATGTGCCCACATCGCCTGCAAGTGTCGGAACGGGTGAAAGTGCTGCATGGTTTTTTACAGCAGCGCTGCCAGACCTTGCTGAGTGTATGAAGAAACGCGCGCAGGGCTTGTTCCAGAGCCGTCGAGTCTGGTATTGCATGGGTAACGTTTCCCTGCCATGAGGAGCTTTGCATGATTTACCGCACATTGGGCCAGTCCGGGTTGAAGGTCAGCGCACTAACCCTGGGCACCATGATGTTTGGCGAGCAGACCAACACGGAAGACTCGCTGCGCATCATCGACAAGGCCTGGGACCAGGGCATCAATTTCATTGACACGGCCGACGTCTACACCGGTGGGCGCTCCGAGGAAATCGTCGGCGAGGCCATTGCCCGCCACCGTTCGGATTGGGTGCTGGCCACCAAAGTCGGCTTTGGCCCGGTGGACGGCCTGCCCAACCGCAGCGGCTTGAGCCGCAAGCGCATGTTCAATGCACTGGAAGCCAGCCTGAAGCGCCTGGACACCGACTACCTGGACATTTATTACCTGCACCGCGAGGACCACGACACGCCGCTGGAAGTCACCGTGTCGGCGATTGGCGACCTGATCCGCCAAGGCAAGATCCGCTATTGGGGCCTGTCCAACTACCGTGGTTGGCGTATCGCCGAAGTGATTCGCGTGGCCGAGCGTCTGGGGGTCGACCAGCCGATCATCAGCCAGCCGCTGTACAACATCGTCAACCGCCAGGCCGAGGTCGAGCAACTTACCGCTGCAGCCGCCTATGGCTTGGGTGTGGTGCCTTATAGCCCACTGGCCCGTGGCGTACTCAGTGGCAAATACGCCCCCGACGTGACGCCCGAAGCCGGCAGCCGTGCGGCGCGCCAGGACAAGCGTATCCTGGAAACCGAATGGCGGGTGGAGTCATTGCGCATTGCCCAGCAGATTCAGCAATACACCCAAGGACGGAGTGTGGGAATGGTCGAGTTTGCAATTGCCTGGGTGCTGAACAACTCCGCGGTCAGTTCGGCGATTGTCGGGCCGCGTACCGAGGCGCAGTGGGATGCGTATACCGGGGCGCTGGCGGTGAAGATCACGGCAGAAGATGAGGCGTTTATTGACTCGCTGGTGACGCCAGGGCATTCGTCTACGCCGGGGTTTAATGACGTGAGCCATTTTGTGTCAGGGCGTATTAGTCGGTAGTCATACCCCGCCCACCGTCGCCAGTGTGGGCGGGTTTGTTGGTTGCCGAGTTATAGTTTTATATCCGCTTTTACACCTAACCCATGGGCGGCTTCCCTGGCCTCTTCTTGTGTCACAGGTTGTTGTTTTAATATCTTCGCCAGCACGGCGGCGACAGATCTGTAAGTACCATAGCCAGGCACAAACCCCTGAGCGGCAGTCGCAAAGTTGGTAAGTATCGCGTTCATTTCACTTTTTGGCAGACCGAATACCCTGCCGATATCGTTGTTCTTATTCAAGAAAAGCAACACGGCATTGACGGGGTTATCCAGGCCGCGTTCGACGGTATCGGCAGTTGCTTTGTCGACTCCAAGCGCTTGCAGGAGCGTTGAGACCCCGGAAAATGGACTTTCTAGAAAATTGGCGAAGGCGTTGACCACAGAGTTCAGATCACCATTGCCCCTGAAGACGAGTTCTCGCAGTTGTGGCAATGTGATGGGAACCAGTGGCAATTGACTATGGGCGCCATTTTTAAGGAAGTAAAAATTCCCCTTGTCACCCGAACCCAGCAAGTTGCCGTGAAAGTCGTACCGATAGACCACTTTCTCTCCATTGGGCCGCACGCCGCTAAAGGTCGGCCTGCCGTGATCGACCGATTCCAATTGCTGATTGACAAGCCCGTTGACAAACCTGATTGTCGTAGGGTTTTCACTGGTTCGATCCAAGTGCTCAAACACATTCCCTACGATCTGCTGGCCTGGTCCTATCAGCATATTGGGTGCGCTGCCTTGCGTTGCGGATGCACGCGCCTGTACTGCTGTTCTGACAGGGGAAGTCGCTGTCTTGTCGACAAAATGGGCAAGAAACGCGTTAAAGGCGTCAGTCTTTTTCGGTAAACTTTTCAGAAAATCGTCGATTGCCTGATAACTGTTAAACTCATAACTTGATTTAAAGTCCTTCTCCGGCATCCACAATACAAAATTCACGGCGCCCTGCACGATCGGTTCGCGTTTGACAATAAAACTGTCCCTGGCCGAATAAGGACCCACGTTGAAGCAATAAGCACTGACGCGAGGTTGTTTAGAAGTATCTGGAGAGGCAACCGCGTCCAGTAATTCCTTACCGTCCGCCGTGAGTACGCCGCTGTTGTTATCTCTGGCGACCGACTCGAAAAAAGTCTTATAGGTTTCAAGTTTTTTCCAGGACGGTGTGTCACCTTTCGGAAACGCAACGCTTTCGCCGAACCTGCCTATAATGCCGGGCAAACCGTTGAAGGTAGCAGGTGAAGAGCCATAATAGGGGGAAATGCCATGCATAGAGTGGACCTCATTATCTAATGTCTTAGTCTGCAACCCTCTGAACCACTCCTTGCCAGAGCCATGGTTATCATCACGCAATGATGACGCCCACCAAAGTCGCACTTACTAACTTATTTCCATTAGTTGATGTTTTTTGCAGAGCATTAATAAGCCATGCAAAACTTTCCATGCAAAACCAAGCGCAGTCATGCTAGCCGCGAAAAGTCATACTTGTGTGGCACGGGGGTAGGAAGGTGTTCCATTAAAATGTTGTAATCGGCGTGACAAAGAGTGTCACGAACCCTATATTCCCCACCTAAGTTCCCCTTCTTCTGTAAAAATCAGCTTTCGCGAGGACAGTGTGTCTAAAGGTGTTGTTTTATCGGTCTTGGCCTCGGTGTTGTTTGCCGTGATGTATTACTTCACCTCGCTGCTCACGCCCTTGAGCGGCCTGGAGATTTTTGGTTGGCGCATGCTGCTGACCGTGCCGTGCATGACGGTGTTCATGATCGTCAGCGGTGAATGGCGGCGCGTGTGGGAGTTGCTGCGAATGCTGGCGGCCAGGCCGCGGCTGATCGGCGGCGTGGTGCTGTCGTCCGCCCTGCTGGGCGTACAGTTATGGCTGTTTATGTGGGCACCGTTGAACGGGCGCAGCCTGGATGTGTCGGTGGGGTATTTCCTGCTGCCACTGACCATGGTGCTGACCGGGCGCCTGGTCTACGGCGAACGCTTGTCGCGCTTGCAGCAGATCGCGGTATTTTTTGCCGCGCTCGGGGTGCTTAATGAGTTGTACCAGGCCGGTGGTTTTTCCTGGGCCACGCTGGTGGTAATCATTGGGTACCCGATCTACTTCGTGGTACGCAAATACCTGAGCACCGATCACCTGGGTGGCTTGTGGCTGGACATGGCGCTGATGCTGCCGGTGGCCTGGTGGTTTGTGCAGCATGGCGAACAAGGTTTTGCCGTGCTCGAGCTGCACCCCAAGCTCTATGCGTTGATTCCAATGCTGGGTTTGATCAGTGCCTCGGCGCTGGTGAGCTACATCATCGCCAGCCGCTTATTGGCCTTCAGCCTGTTCGGCTTGCTCAGCTATGTGGAGCCTGTGTTGCTACTGTTCGTGGCCTTGTTGCTGGGCGAAGGCATCAAGGGCGGCCAGTGGCTGACGTATATCCCGATCTGGCTGGCGGTGATGGTGCTGGTGTATGAAGGTTTCAAGCATCTGCTGCGTCAGCGCAAAGCCTGATGCGCAGGCAATAAAAAGCCCGGCCGGGGGTTAACCTCGGCCGGGCTTTTTTGTGCTTAGTCGGTGGTCAGTACACCACGACGCACCTGGTCACGCTCGATCGACTCGAACAGTGCCTTGAAGTTGCCCTCGCCAAACCCATCGTCGCCTTTGCGCTGGATGAATTCGAAGAACACCGGCCCCATCAGGGTTTCCGAGAAAATCTGTAGCAGCAGACGTTTGTCGCCCTCGATCGAGGAGCCGTCCAGCAGAATACCGCGCGCCTGCAGTTGGTCCACCGGCTCGCCGTGGTTTGGCAGGCGGCCTTCGAGCATTTCGTAGTAGGTGTCCGGCGGCGCAGTCATGAAGCGCATGCCGATCTTCTTCAGCGCATCCCAGGTCTTGACCAGGTCTTCGGTGAGGAACGCCACGTGCTGGATGCCCTCGCCGTTGAACTGCATCAGGAACTCTTCGATCTGGCCGGCGCCTTTGGACGATTCCTCGTTCAGCGGGATGCGGATCATGCCGTCCGGGGCACTCATGGCCTTGGACGTGAGGCCGGTGTATTCACCCTTGATATCGAAGTAGCGTGCTTCACGGAAGTTGAACAGTTTCTCGTAGAAGTTGGCCCAGTAGACCATGCGGCCGCGATACACGTTGTGGGTCAGGTGGTCGATGACCTTGAGGCCTGCTCCTACCGGATTGCGGTCGACACCTTCGAGGTACACGAAGTCGATGTCATAAATCGAGCTACCTTCACCGAAACGGTCGATCAGGTACAGCGGCGCACCGCCAATGCCTTTAATGGCTGGCAGGTTGAGTTCCATCGGGCCGGTTTCGATATGAATCGGCTGGGCGCCCAGTTCCAGCGCGCGGTTGTAGGCTTGCTGCGAGTCTTTGACGCGGAACGCCATGCCACACACCGACGGGCCGTGTTCGGCGGCAAAGTACGACGCCAGGCTGTCGGGCTGGTTGTTGAGGATCAGATTGATCTCGCCCTGGCGATACAGGTGCACATTCTTGGAGCGGTGGGTCGCGACTTTGGTGAAGCCCATGATCTCGAAGATCGGCTCCAGGGTGCCTGGAGTCGGCGATGCGAATTCAATAAATTCAAAGCCCATCAGGCCCATCGGGTTTTCGTATTGGTCGGCCATTTCGGCACCTCATCATTCTTGTAAGTAGCAAGCAGTCAAATACAGGCAAGGATGAGGTTGCAGGGTGGCGCGCACGAGAGACCCCGCACGCTGCGGGCGAGGAAGTCACCAAAGATCAGGGGGGAGCCGAGTAGCTTCATGATTACATCAGTCTCTGACGGCCGAGGCTTGCGTGAGCGCAAGTCCATATTCTTGTATGCGTAAATCGATTCTACACAGCGTAACAGTATTTGTCCGCACTCTCATCAAATCCCTATTGCCCTGGGCTGCGCAAGGGGTTTGTTGCACAGATAGATGCCCAACAGGATCACCGCGCCACCCAGCGCCATGGGTAACGTCAGTTGTTCGCCGAGCAGCAGCGCGCCGCAGATCACCGCCGTCAGCGGGTTAAGCGCGATGAACACGCCCGCGCGGGTCGCGCCGATACGCCGGATGCCATCGTAATAGCCGATGTACGCCAGCGCGGAGCCGAGCACACCCAAATACAACAGGCTCACAACCTGCGGCCAGTGCAGGCTGACGACCCCTTGTACGGTGAAGCGTCTGGTGAGCGCGGTGGCCAGTGTCAGCATCAGGGTGCCGAGCAATACTGACCACGTGACGGTTTGCAATGGCCCCAGGCTTTGATTCAACGCGCGGGAAAACAACGAGTAAATCCCCCACCCCAGCACACAGCCAAACACCAGCACGTCGCCCTGCCAGGTACTCGATGCACCTTGCAGCAGTTGCGGGTTACGACTGACGATCACCGCCGCAGCGCCAGCCAGGCACAACGCCATGCCCAGCACCTTGGCAGCGCCGAGGCGCTCTTTGAACAACCACCAGGAAGCCAGGCCGATCACGGCCGGATTCAACGCCACGATCAATGAAGCGCGCGAGGCATTGATGTACTGCAGGCCGTAGAAAAAACACAGGTTGTAGAAAAAGATCCCGAAAAAACCCAGCACTGCCAGACGTAGCAGTTGCCGGGGACGTGGCCGCGCCAGCGGGATGCGTGCACACAGCATAAACAGCAGCAGCGCCAGGCTGGCCAGGATAAACCGCAGGCTGGCGGCCAGCAGCGGGTCTACTTGATGGGCCAGGTAGCGCCCGGCGACAAAGGTGCCACCCCAGATCATGGTCACAGCGGCGAGCTTCAGGTAGGTGAGGCGATCAGACGAATGATGCATTAGCAGTTGCTCGACAGGTGGCAGGGTTGGCATATTTTTCGACTAATGTTCAGTAATCGTAAAATGAGCCTTTACTCATGACCTTGACCCAACTGGAAATTTTTTCACTGGTGGCCGAGCTGCAAGGTTTCACCAGTGCGGCGCACCGCCTGGGCATCAGCCAGTCGGCGGTGTCCCATGCGGTCAAGGCCTTGGAGCAGGAGCTGGGTGTGGAATTGTTTCGGCGCCACCAGACGTTGGTGGAGCTGAGCGATATCGGCGCGCAATTACTCGGGCGCGCCCGTGCCATGCTCGGCCTGGCCGCGACCTTACAGCAGGAAGCCGCCGACGCCCGTGGCATGAAGCGCGGCACCTTGCGCATCGGCTCCTTCGGCCCCACTGCGTCGGTGCGCTTGTTGCCAACAATCCTCAGCCATTTTCGGCAGGCCTACCCGGGCATTGAAGTGCATGTGGACGAGGGGCCAGACCGGCAAGTCATCCAGTGGCTGGACGAGCGGCGTGTCGACGTGGGTTTTGTGGTGCTCGCCGACACGCCAACGGACAGTGAGCGTTTCGACACCGTGGCATTGTTCGAGGATCAGCTTGTCGTGTTGTTGCCGGCCACCCATGCGCTGGTTGCCAGCACATCAGTACCTTTGCAAGCGCTGTGTGACGATCCGTTCATTCTCACCGAAGCCGGCTCATCGGAGCTGGTGATGCGCTTGTTCAGCGACGCGCGTTTGCGGCCCAACGTGCGGTATCGCTGTGCCCAATTGCTCAGTACGCTGGAAGCCGTCAGCCGTGGCGACGGGCTGAGCATCGTGGCGCAGGCATCGTTGCCCGAACGTGTCGACAGTCGTTATGTGGCACGGCCATTATCACCGCCGGTGCCGCGCCGGATCGGCCTGGCGGTGTTGGACCGGCGCCAGGCCTCACCTGCTGCCCTTGCGTTCCTCACACTCGCGCAAGGGCTGCAACACACCGGCACTCACCGATAACTCATGGTGAACGAAGCCAACCCGTTGGCCGTACCGGGTCGGATCATTTTTTCGGTTTGCACATAACGAGCAGTCAAGGGGATCGTGATGGTGCCGTTGCTCGTGCTTGTCACCCGCCATTGGTTCAGGTTGTCGACGGCCGAAGAGTCGGCGCCATAGTTGAGCACTGAGGGGCCACTCAACAGCTGTATTGCCACACCCTTGGCTGTCGAAGTGCGCGTCAGCGACAACTGATTGCCGCGATTTGCGGGGTTAGTCTGGTCGGTCACCGTGACCCAGATATCCAGGCTGCCACCGGTTCCCCCGGCACAGTCCAGCCTGATGTTATGGCTCACGCTTGCAGCGTAGCTGCCTACACCCCTGAAATCACGGCTGGCCACAGGCCCCATCGGCATGACAACCGAGGGTGTCGAGACATGGCAGGTAGGCCGCAGCGGCGGCGCTATGACCGCGTTGCTCAGGCTTACCGAAGCGTAGCCCGGGCCTGAGGTCGTGACATTGGTCAGCGTGTAGTTGGCAAACGTGCGCGCAGTGATCGTGCCGGCCGAGACAGGGCCGGTAGCCACCAGGTAGATCCGCCCCTGGAGCCCCCACCCATTGGGCTTGTTGTGTTTGACGGTTAATAACGCCGTGGTGCCGTGATGGAGTGGGTGAAAAGGCTGGCCGGGGTCCCTGGCCATCACCGCGAATCCCACTCCGGGCAGGTTGGTGGCGTAGACCGGCATCGAGAACCCGGACGCACTGAACGTGATACCCGTAGCCGGCGAATTGACTACGCTTATGTTCGCTGTCACGGGTTGCTCGATAGGCCAATCCTTGTATTGACAGCGCATCACATAAGCATTGCGGCTGTCGAAGTCATAGCCGTTTACCGCGCCCAGGGCCTGCCCGATCTGTACGTGGCCCTGCAAGGTGATGGGCGCAATCGAGACATTCAGGTTTGCCTGGGGCGAACAATCGCCAGCATTACCAAAGTGCGCTTGGGCAGGCGTTGCGAAAGCCCAGCCGCTCAGCAGTGCGACGACGCCGGAAAACCTGACCGTGAAGCGTTGAACACCGTTCATCGTGTGATTCATCAGGTGTTCTCCTCGTAGCGACACTGGCTGACCAATTGATCTGTATTTTCCTGGCGGCGACCGGGTTCACGGGCAGGTAGATGGTAACGAATGAAACACCGCTCGCCCGCCGCCTCAGCCCACTGCACGGTCAGCCTGCCGTGGTCGGCAACCCCGCGTACAAAAGCCTTGCCCGCCTGGCCAACCACCCCGACTTCGTTGCCCTGCTCGTCAAATACCTGGGCTGCGAACGGCAGGGGTCTGCCGTTCGGGTGGGTGGCTTTGATCACTACCGCCCGGCCGCTGACGGTCTCGAATTTGACCAGCGATATTGCGCCCAGGGTCGGTACCACGGAGCGGTTCGACTCCTTTAATTCCACGTCCATGGGCATGCCTTGCGGGTCGATGTCCACGGCGTTGGGCTGGTACGCCCGCAAAGAAGGCATGACCCCATAACCCTGCTTGTCGATACGCACCCCGGAACCGCCGAGCTGCGCTCCCTGGGCATCCGGCGCATACACCAGCGCCGAAGCTTCACCGAGGTTTTGCGCCAGGGTGACGCCATCGCTGTGGGCGATCAGGCCGCCGTCGACGCTCATGGACACTTGCGCATTGCCCTGGCGCTGGCCATAACCGCCGCGCAGGTTGGCTGCGTTACTGCGATAGCCCGCGTAAGCGTTGAAGCTTGAGCCGCCGTGATCGCCGGTGCCGCGACTGCCGACCAACCCGTAATGGGTGTGCGCCGTATCCCCCAACAAACCATTGATGCCGACTTGTTGCTGACTGCCGCGCGACTCACCTGCATCCCGCGACAGTGAACTGCTCAGGGTCGGTGCGCGCGTGCCCTCGCCCAATGGCATGGAGAGGCTCAGCACCCAGTGATTCTCAACGCGTTCGGTTCGCGTCGAGCGGCCGAAGAAAATATCCTCACCGCGTTCGCGGTCGCTCGCCCGATACAGCTCGCTGACTCTCGAACGCTGCGCCGAGAGGTTCCAACTCAGCGACTTCCAACTGGCCCCATAACTGGCGGTGAACGACGTCTGGCGCCCTTGCTGCCCGGCCCAGTAGTCAGTGGAGCTGCCATACAAACTCAGGGTGCCCTCCCCCAGCTGCTGGCTGATCGTCAGGTCCAGGCGGCTCTTTTGCCGGGCATAGCTGTCCAGGTTCCCACCATGACGGCCCAGGTCGCGCACATTCAATGCGTCCGGCAGGTTCAGGTAGCCATCGGTCGAGAAGCGATAGGCGCCGAGTGCAAAATGCGTTCCCGAAAACGGCACATTCTTGTTGTAGGCCAGGCCAAGGCTTTGTCCGTGGGCCAGGGCTTGCCCCTGCACCTGTGTGCGCGAGTGGGTAGTGTCCAAGGCGAATGCACCAACAGGCGTACTCATCGCCAGGCCCGCCTTGCCTTGGCTATAGCCCTGGGAAAGCGTGGCGCCGCCATAAACGGTGAGGTTATCGACTAGCCCATGTTGCAGCGTGCCTTGAAACACTGAAGCGTTGGCATCACTCACACCATGCTGCTGCACCCGGCCCACCGTTGCGCTGTAGTGTGTGGCGCGGTAACGCAACAGTTGCGGGGCCACCGAATAAGGCACGACAAAGGTGCTGCGTCGCCCGTCTACCTCGGTGACACTGACGTCGAGGTCGCCTCCGTAGCCCGTGGGGTAGAGATCATCGATCACAAAAGGCCCAGGCGCCACAGTGGTTTCGTAAAGGGTGTAGCCGTTCTGGCGCACCGTCACCGTGGCATTGCTGTCGGCAACGCCGCGCACCTGAGGCGCATAGCCTTGTTGCGACGGCGCAAGCATACGGTTATCCGTGGCCAGCGTAACGCCACGCACGCGCACGCCATCAAGGATCTGACCGCTGCTGAAACTGTCACCTACGGTCAGTTGCGACTGCCAGGCTGAAACGGCGCGTTGCAAGTAGGTGGCCGTGGCTTGATAAGGCAAGTGGCTGCTTCGCGAAGCCCAGGCTTGCCCGCCCTGGTGGCGCAACCGCCAGTCACCCAGGTTGACCCCGCCGTCGAGGCCAAGATAACTGCGGTCTTCACCCGCACCTGATGTCACCGCAGCGGCGCTGTAGGTGTAATTGAGCAGTGCGGCATCAACGCCCGCGTCCCATTGGGCGGGGTCAATGTAGTCGCGTGCGGAGCCATTGATGTAGACCTGCGGGATGCTGACATCCAGGGTCAGGGACTCGACATCGACATGGCTGCTGGCCATGGGCATCCATGCGGCGAAATCGCGACAATCCCCCTCGGCGCCTGCCTCGAACTTGCGCAGTACTACTCCGAGTTCGGCCAGTTGTTGCGCGCTCACACAGGGTTGCGCAGCGTCCTGTTTGTCCAGGTTTACGAAGGTGATCGGGCGACGGCCCAGCGATTGGCCGTTGAGTATCACGTCAACGCGATAAACCCCTGGCGTCAACACATTGCTGGTATTGAAGCGTGAGAGATCCGCCGGGCTGGACACACCGCTGGTAAAGGCCTCCAGGTCAAACAACAACGGGGCAGCCTCGGCCGATAACACAAGCGTGCTCAGCAGGCCGAACAACAGCACCAGCCGAGGGTGGGAAAACAGCCAGGCAGCGCCTTGGCAAAACGTGAATGGCAACAAGGCAGGCATAGTCAGAACTTCAGAGGAGCACGCTGCGGCGCGGAAAACGTGCCGTAGTCATTGATGTATTTGAAATGCACCCGGGCATCCGCAGGGATGGGCCGCACGGCCTTGTGCACCCTCAGGGTCAGGTTGCCGCCTGGCGGCACCATGCCCTCTTCCGCCGGCAGCAGCGGCGCGTCTTGCTGCGGGCCCATGGCCAACGCCACCTCGTTGAATGTCACGTGATAGGCCGATGGGTTGTGCACGTCCAGCAGCGTCCCCTGGGTACTGCGGCGCAAGGACCAGCGTAATTGCGTGTGCGCTTCGTTCGGGCTGCCAGGCAGATCGGCGGGGCGAAAAAACACTTTGGTACGGATACGAAAGGCGAATTGCAGGTGATTCGCCGGGCCAACCTCTGCATCGGCCTCGGTGTTGACCTTGGGCGGGATCTCCAGCGCATTCAGCCAAAACAACGATTCCCGATCAGCCGGCAGTGGCTCTTGGGTGTAGACCAGGCGCACGGCCTGGCTTTTCTGCGGGTTCAGGCGAAACACCGGCGGCGAAAGGCTGAAAGGCACCTCGCTGTTAGAAGGGTCTGACGCCGGGTCACCCTGATCCAGCCATACCTGGACCAGGCGCGGAGCCCGTTCGTCGTCGTTGGTCAGGCGCAAGGTGATTTCGCGACGCTGTTGCGGGTAAATGTGCCGCGTGCCATCGATCACTACACCGGCATGGGCAACGGATGGCCATCCGCTAACCATCGAAATGGCGAGCAGCAAGGCAATTGCGAACATGAGTCGGGCAAGCATGGGGCGGTCCTCCAAGGCGCTGTCCAGTGCCTGGCGAACCGCCAGGCTCCGGGCCTTGATCAGGGAAACGTGACGGAATACAGCACCTGCGTACTTACCGGGCCTGGGGTTGCGGCGCCGGTGGCGAAGTACTGCGCGGCGAACGGCAGCGACACCTCACCGTTGTCGGGGACTTTTGCGCTGCTCGAATTGAGTGCCAGGCGCAGGTCCATAGGCTTTTGGGTAGTGCCGTCGACAATCTGCACCTCAACCAGGCTGGCAGGCACTGGTTTGGCCGGCGCTTGATTCTTCAAGTTGCCGGTAGCCGGGTTGATCGCCGGGCTGCTGCTCTCGAACAACACCGCCACCGTCGTATCCTTGGGGCACGCACCCACACGCACAACAAATGGGGTGGTGCCGGCCGTCTGGCCTTTTGCCTTGAGCGCGCTGGCCTGGACCTTGTTGAGCACAACGGCGAAGTTCGGGCTGGCGCCAGGCGCGGAGCCTGCCCCGCCACTGATACTGCAGGTGGTGCCGGTGATTTCACCGGTCAGGCTGATGGTACCGTCTGCGGCAAAAGCAGGCAGCGCGGCGACGCCGGTAGCAGCCAGGAAAGCAGCGGCCAATCGGATGTTGTTCATTGCAGGTAATTCCTTATCAAGTAGCGTTAACGGGTTACGAAACGAATTTCAACAATTGAAAGACGAGGGTCGACCGTCCCGCCAGAAGTGGGCTGAAACGGCTGAGAGAGAGGCTGGAAGGGTCGGTGCTCCGAAGTCTCTTACTTTTTGCAACGATGTTTATCTTGCCAAGTTGAGACAATCGCAACAACTGACCGAACGGCTAGGTCAATTCGCGCCAAACAAGTGAGCGGCACTGCGCAATGCCAACTATCATCGGCACACACCCGTCTTTTTATTCTGTTATTGGCTGCCTCTATGCCCCTCACTGCCAAAGGCCCCCGAAGCCGAACTGCACGCGCGCTCATCAGCAGTGTCTGCGGCCTGGTACCCGTTTTATTGGGGGTTGTGATTCTTCATTGGCAAGCCGAACGCACCCTTGAGCAAAGCACCGCCCAAACCGCGCTGGAGGCTGTGCGCCAATTCGATTTAATGCTCGACAACACCGCCCTCGCCGCCCAGGCATTGCTGCCGCTGGCCGGCCAACCGTGCGACAACGGCGCGCAACTGGCACTGCGCGAACAGGTCACGCGGCGCCCCTTTGTGCGGGCAACGACCTTGTCCTGGCAAAAAAACATCTATTGCAGCTCGTTGTTCGGCGGCAGCTACCAGTCACCGGTCAACCCGGACGATTACGTAGCGGGCACGCTGTGGTTGATGAACGGCAACCCGGTAACGCCCGATACCGCGTTGTTGGTTTACCGCCTGGTCGATGGCGATAAAGCCGCGTTTGCCTCGGTTGACGGCTATCACCTGACCAACGCCTTGCGCCTGATCAGCCGCTACGCACACCTGATCCTGCAAGTGGGAGCCAACTGGCTGGACGCTGACGGCAAGGTGCACACCACTGCAATGCCGCAGTTTGCAGTGGCCCATCAGCACCTGAACTCCGAGCGTTACCCGTACAGCGTCGATGCCGGCATGCCTGTCGGTGAGGTCTGGCGGTACATGGAGGCGCGCTACCCGGCGCTGTTCAGTCTGCTGGTGTTCTTTGGTGTGCTGGCGGGCGTGTTGGCGCACTGGCTGCAAAAGCGCTCGTCCGCGCCGACCCATGAGTTGCAGCGGGCATTGGGGGCCAATGAATTCATTCCGTATTTCCAGCCAGTGGTGCGTGGCGACACCCGCGAATGGGCCGGCTGTGAAGTATTGATGCGCTGGCGGCACCCGAAGGAAGGCTTGGTTCGCCCTGACCTGTTTATACCGTTGGCCGAACATTCTGGCCTGATCGTGCCGATGACCCGCTCGTTGCTACGCCAGACCGCTGCGCAACTGGCCCCGCATGCCGGGCGCTTCACCCCGGGCTTCCATATCGGCGTGAACATCACCGCCAGTCACTGCCAGGACCTCGACCTGGTGCAGGACTGCCGGGAGTTTCTCGCTGCGTTCGCCCCCGGCCAGGTGACGCTGGTACTGGAGTTGACCGAACGTGAACTGATTCAGCCTACCGACACCACCGCCCGCCTGTTCGACGCCCTGCATCAACTGGGGGTGATGATCGCGATTGATGACTTCGGAACCGGCCACTCCAGCCTGGGTTACTTACGCAACTTCAACGTCGACTACTTGAAAATCGATCAAAGTTTTGTCGCCATGATTGGCGCCGATGCACTCTCACGGCATATTCTGGACAGCATCATAGAACTCAGCGGCAAGCTGGACCTGGGTATTGTCGCCGAGGGCGTGGAAACAGCAGAGCAATGCGAATACCTGGCGGCCCAAGGTGTGGATTTCCTGCAGGGCTACCTGTTCGGCCGGCCGTTGCCCTGTGAGGAATTCATTAAGTCGCTGAGCAGCCATTGAATAGCCATCTAGTGCGCTGGATGAAATAATCTTATTTAGGTAACGCCGTGATTTACTCGCGCGGCATTAACTACTACAATTTTTCCTGCCTGTGCTGAACTCGCAGAAAGGCCTCTTTCTTTGAGTTACCTTAAAGCTCCTGGCTTACACGCTTTATCTGCAGTTGATATCAGCCAACTACACTATTGGAGTACAGATTTTGTCCAGACTCGCCGAATTTCGCGCAGCAGAAAAAGCCCTTCAAGAACAGCTGGCTCAGCTGGAATCCTTGAAGAACGACGCCGGCCTGAAAAAAGAAATCGAATTCGAAGAAAAGCTGCAAGGGCTGATGAAGCACTACGGCAAAAGCCTGCGCGACATCATCTCGATCCTTGATCCTAACCCTGGCAAAGCCAGCGCTGCTGCCGCCGCACCAAAACAGCGCCGCGCACGTGTGGTCAAGGTTTACCACAACCCACACACCGGCGAACTGATCGAAACCAAAGGCGGCAACCACCGCGGCCTGAAAGCCTGGAAAGAACAGTATGGCGCTGCCACAGTAGATTCCTGGTTGCGCGGCTGATCAAAAGACGCTGCAAAAACCCCGCTGATGCGGGGTTTTTTTTTGCTTCGAAAACGAACTTAATCAAGTGTTCACTTTGTTCAAAAACGAGTGAGATAACCCGTTCAAAGTTTAAGGCTATCACGCACTGAACTGACTTCAGCCTTACTGGCTTCATAGGCCTCGGCCTGACCGGCGAAGGAAAAGACATAGGCTTTATCGCTATCAACTGCGCCGACCAATGTTTGTGACAATATGTGCCGACCGTTCTCGGTAATCACGCAAGTAGTTTCCAGCGCTTCAAGACGGCTCAATGTGCTGGTGTGCATTTTGGTGCACACGCTTTGATAACCGCTGCCGGCAAAATCCTTCTGGATGGATTTGCGCATTTCCAGCAGTACGCCTTGAAGATTAACTTTATGGCCCGCCTCAATCGGTGTACCGGTCAACTCCATGACCATCAAGGTGTTGCCGTTTTCATCATTCTTGATTGCGCGTTGGCGGGACACCGCCTGAGGTTTTACCGGCGCTTCGTCGTCGGGCACTACTTCCTCGACTTGCCAGCCGCTGGGCCAATGAATTTCCGGGTCGGCCGCCAACACAAAGGGGCTGCCCAGCAACACACATACAGCGCTCAACAACGGCTTACGAAATTCAATCATCAAGAAAACACCCAAGGTTCAAGCGTCGAAGTTTGAGCCTGACACCCTTGGCTCGCAAGGGCTGAGTAACCTTTTTCATTTGGCTCGGCCGGTAACGCTTGCGTATCATGGCGGTGCGGCACGGATGCCGGCCGCAAGCCAAGGGACCACTCAAGTCACGAGTCGCGTTTGCCCCATTTTTTCTGGAGGGCCCATGAGCCTGCACGATCTGAACACTTTCCCGGGCGTCACCGCCCAACCTGACACCGCCACGTCGAACTTCGTGTTCAACCACACCATGCTGCGGGTCAAGGACATCACCAAATCGCTGGACTTCTACACCCGCGTATTGGGCTTTTCCCTGGTTGAAAAGCGTGACTTCCCGGAAGCCAAATTCAGCCTCTACTTTCTGGCCCTGGTGGACAAGGCCCAGATTCCAGCCGACGCCGCCGCGCGCACGCAGTGGATGAAGTCGATCCCTGGCATCCTCGAACTGACCCACAACCACGGCACCGAAAACGACGCCGACTTTGCTTACCACAACGGCAATACTGACCCGCGTGGCTTTGGCCATATCTGCATTTCGGTGCCGGATATTGTCGCCGCTTGCGAGCGTTTTGAAGCCTTGGGCTGTGATTTCCAGAAGCGCCTGAGCGATGGCCGCATGAAAAGCCTGGCGTTCATCAAAGACCCGGATGCTTACTGGGTTGAGATTATTCAGCCGGCGCCGCTGTAAGCGTTCTGCGTGACGCGGAGCGTCACCGGATGCATTCCCACGTAGAACGTGGGAACGAGAAAACCCCATGATCACTCATGGGGTTTTTTATTTTCGCAGCCGGATTTAAGCGGGTGCCGAGGTACGGATCAGGTGATCAAAAGCACTCAGCGAAGCCTTCGCGCCCTCGCCTACCGCAATCACGATCTGCTTGTACGGCACGGTCGTCACGTCACCGGCAGCAAACACGCCCGGCAGTGAAGTTTCGCCACGCGCATCGACGATGATCTCGCCGCGCGGGGTCAATTCCACCGTGCCCTTGAGCCAGTCGGTGTTGGGCAACAAGCCGATCTGAACAAAGATGCCTTCCAGGTCGATGGTCTTGAACTCGCCGCTGTCACGATCCTTGTACGCCAGACCGGTGACCTTCTGGCCATCGCCTTTGACTTCACTGGTCAATGCGCTGGTGATCACGTCCACGTTCGGCAGGCTGTAGAGCTTGCGCTGCAACACGGCATCGGCGCGCAACTTGCTGTCGAACTCGAGCAAGGTCACGTGGCTGACGATACCGGCCAGGTCAATGGCTGCTTCAACGCCGGAGTTACCACCGCCGATCACTGCCACACGCTTGCCTTTGAACAACGGGCCGTCGCAATGCGGGCAGAAGCACACGCCGCGGGCCTTGTATTCCTGCTCGCCCGGCACACCCATCTCGCGCCAGCGGGCACCGGTGGCCAGAATCACGGTTTTGGACTTGAGGGTCGCACCGCTTTCAAAGCGAATTTCGTGCAAGTCACCGGCATTTTTTGCCGGGATCAGGCGGCTGGCACGCTGCAGGTTCATGATGTCTACGTCGTACTGACGCACATGCGCCTCCAGGGCGCTGGCCAGTTTCGGCCCTTCGGTCTCCTGCACGGAGATGAAGTTCTCGATGGACATAGTGTCCAGCACCTGGCCGCCGAAACGCTCAGCTGCCACGCCGGTGCGAATACCTTTGCGTGCGGCGTAGATAGCTGCGGCAGAACCGGCTGGGCCACCACCGACCACCAACACATCAAAGGCCTGTTTGGCGCTGATTTTCTCGGCGGCCTTTTCGATACCGCTGGTGTCGAGCTTGGCGAGGATCTCTTCCAGGCCCATGCGGCCCTGGCCGAAGTTCACACCATTGAGGTACACGCTGGGCACTGCCATGACCTGGCGTTCATCGACCTCAGCCTGGAACAGCGCGCCGTCGATGGCGACGTGGTGGATGTTCGGGTTAAGCACGGCCATCAGGTTCAGCGCCTGAACCACGTCAGGGCAGTTCTGGCACGACAGCGAGAAGTAGGTCTCGAAGCTGAACTCGCCTTTCAAGGCACGAATCTGTTCAATCACTTCGACACTGGCTTTCGACGGGTGGCCACCGACTTGCAGCAGGGCCAGCACCAGCGAAGTGAATTCATGGCCCATGGGGATGCCGGCAAAACGCAGGCTGATATCGGCACCTGGGCGGTTGATGGAGAACGACGGCTTGCGCGCATCATTGCCATCGGTTTTGAGGGTAATCAGCGTGGTGAGGCTGGTTACGTCCTGCAATAGGGCAAGCATTTCCTGGGATTTCGCACCGTCGTCGAGGGAGGCGACGATCTCGATCGGCTGGGTGACCCGTTCCAGGTATGACTTCAACTGAGCTTTAAGATTGGCGTCCAACATACGGGCGATTTCCTGTTAATTCGGTTTATTGCAGACAAAAAAACGCCCGAGCGAATCTCGCCCGGGCGTTTTGAGGGCGGTGCAGCTTACTTAAGGTGCGGCAACCCGCCCTTGATGTTTCACAGACTTAGATCTTGCCGACCAGGTCCAGGGACGGAGCCAGAGTAGCCTCGCCTTCTTTCCACTTGGCTGGGCAGACTTCGCCCGGGTGAGCAGCGACGTACTGAGCGGCCTTGATTTTGCGCAGCAGCTCGGAAGCGTCACGGCCAACACCGCCGTCGTTCAGTTCAACGATCTTGATCTGACCTTCCGGGTTGATCACGAAGGTGCCGCGGTCTGCCAGGCCAGCTTCTTCGATCAGCACGTCGAAGTTGCGCGAGATGGTCAGGGTTGGGTCGCCGATCATGGTGTACTGGATTTTGCCGATGGCTGGCGAAGTGTTGTGCCAGGCAGCGTGGGCAAAGTGGGTATCGGTGGACACGCTGTAGATTTCGACGCCCAGTTTCTGGAATTCGGCGTAGTTGTCAGCCAGGTCTTCCAGTTCGGTTGGGCAAACGAAGGTGAAGTCGGCTGGGTAGAAGAAGACTACGGACCATTTGCCTTTCAGGTCAGCGTCCGACACGTCTACGAAGTTGCCGTTTTTGTAGGCGGTCGCTTTGAACGGTTTTACTTGGCTGTTGATGATAGGCATCGGTGACTCTCCGTCAGTGGTTGAAAAGTTGATGAGATGAATCCTACTCACTCTTTCCGTCGGTGGCTCATTGGCAAACCTGATGCTGACGATTGGTTTTCCCTATCAGGTATCTGTATTAATAGAAGAAATCTCAAAGCAGCGGTGGAGTCGCCAAGGTCATGCCCAAAAAGGGTGTCGCTTCAACATAGCGCATGGCGGATTTCATGTCGCTCCAGCCGACGTAACTCATCAGCGACTTGATGTCCCAGCCACTGCGATGGGCCCAGGTGGCGAAACCGCGGCGCAGCGAGTGACTGGTGTATTGATCAGCCGGAATGCCCGCGCGCTCCAGAGCCTGGCGCAGCAGAGGGATCACGCTGTTGGGGTGCAGCCCCTCCTCGCCCAGGTTGCCCCAGCGATCAATCCCCCGAAACACCGGCCCCCGCACCAGGGCCGAGGCGCTTAGCCAGTCGCTGTAGGCCTGCACCGGGCACAAGCGCAGCAGCGCCGGCGTCTGGTAGGTTTTGCCGAGGTTGTCGCGGTCACTTTTGCTGCGCGGCAGGTACAGACTGATGCCGGCGCCGGGCACCGCTTGCACGTGTTCGATGCTCAGGCGACATAACTCGTCGCTGCGAAAGCCGCGCCAGAAGCCCAGCAGGATCAACGCAGTGTCGCGCTTGGCGCGCAGCAAGCGCGGCTGATCCCGCGCTTCAATGGCCTGCCTGGCTTCAACCTCAAGTGATGCCACCACCTGTTCAAGGTGCTTGAGCTGCAAAGGTTCGGCCTGCTTCTCCCGTGCCGGGTGCACCGCCCGAATGCCCTTGAGCACCTTGCGCACCACCGGCGCCTTGGTCGGGTCCGGGAAACCCTGGCTGGTGTGCCACTGCGCCAGCGCCGAGAGCCGCAGCTTCAAGGTGTTGACCGCCAGCACCCCGGCATGGGCCACCAGGTAGCGCGCCACGCTGTCGCTGGTGGCTGGCAGGAACCCGCCCCAACTCACTTCGAAATGCTCGAGGGCTGCGCGATAGCTGCGCCGCGTGTTGTCGCGGGTGGCGGCGTTGAGGTAACGGTCCAGGTCGCTCATGAAAGGCCTATTCGTACTGCTGGCGGGTGTATTAACGGTTAAAACGGCTCTGACACGGGATAATACGCCAATATCCCATCTGTTAAATGATGAATTTAAACGGGTTTTTATTCGTGATAAAGTATGTATCTACATACCATGTACCACAGTACTAAATCGACGGAGACTTCATGGCGCGCGGCGGCATAAACAAAGCAGTGGTTCAAACGGCACGCCTGGCGATCCTGGCCCGTGGCGAAAACCCGAGCATCGACGCGGTGCGCATCGAGATGGGCAATACCGGCTCGAAAACCACGATTCATCGCTATTTGAAGGAACTCGATGACAGCGAAACCCGGCTGACCATCACCCAGGCACCCATCGACGATGAACTGGGCGAGTTGGTAGCACGGCTGGCTCAACGCCTTAAAGACAAGGCCCAGGAGCCGATTGACGCGGCACTGGCGCAGTTCGAGCAGCAAAAAGCCGCCCTGCTCGCCCAGGTGCAAACGCTTGAAGAAGCCCACGGCCAGCTCAAGCAGCAATTGGATATCCAGGCCGCCGCACTGGCCGAAGAAAGCGCCGCCTTGCAGACCGCCAGCACCAGCCTGCAAACCGAACAAACTCGCAATGCGGGGCTCAGCCAGGCGTGCAGCGATTACGAGTTGCGCATGAATGACAAGGACGAGCAGATTCGCTCGCTGGAAGACAAACACTTGCACGCCCGCGACGCGCTTGAGCACTACCGCAATGCGGTGAAGGAGCAACGCGAGCAAGAGCAACGGCGCCATGAAGGCCAGCTGCAGCAGGTGCAGGCCGAGCTGCGCCAGGCGCAACAAAGCGCGATGGTGCGCCAGGATGAGATCACCCAGCTGCATCGCGATAATGAGCGGCTACTGATCGAGCACCGCGTGACCAGCAAGGAACTGACCGCCCTGCAGGAGCAATCACGCAAGGAACAGGCGCAGCAGCAAACACTCAGCGAACAGCTGGGCCGCATGGAAAGCGAACGCACCCTGCTTCAGGAGCGCTTGCGGGTTGCGGTAGAGGAAAGTCAAGCGCGCCAGGCAGCGCTGAGTGAGCAACAGCAGGTGAGCAAAACCCTGGAACTGGACCTGATCAAGGCCCAGGCCAGTATCGAGGCATTGCGCCTGGCGGCCGTCGTTGCAACGCCGCCAGAGGCAACCGCCGACGCCTGATCAGCCCGCTACAGGCGTGCGCATGGTGACGAACTCTTCCGCCGCCGTAGGGTGCACGCCGATGGTTTCATCGAAATGTTGCTTGGTCGCGCCGGCCTTGAGCGCGATCGCCAGGCCCTGGACGATCTCACCCGCATCCGGCCCGACCATGTGGCAGCCCAGGACCTTGTCGGTGTCGGCGTCGACCACCAGCTTCATCAGGGTTTTTTCCTGGCAATCGGTCAACGTCAGCTTCATCGGCCGGAAGCGGCTTTCGAAGATCTGCACGTTATGGCCGTTTTGCTTCGCATCTTCTTCGCTCAGGCCCACGGTGCCGATATTCGGCAGGCTGAACACCGCGGTCGGGATCATCGCGTAATCCACCGGGCGGTATTGCTCAGGCTTGAACAGCCGACGCGCAACCGCCATGCCTTCGGCCAGCGCGACGGGCGTCAATTGCACCCGCCCGATCACATCGCCAATCGCCAGGATCGAGGCTTCGGCGGTCTGGTACAGGTCGTCGACTTCGACAAAGCCGCGCTCATCCAATTTGACGCCGGTATTTTCCAGCCCCAGGTTGTCGAGCATCGGGCGGCGGCCGGTGGCGTAGAACACGCAATCGGCTTCGAGCACGCGGCCGTCTTTGAGGGTGGCCTTGAGGCTGCCGTCAGCCTGTTTGTCGATGCGCTCGATATCGGCATTGAATTGCAGGTCGAGGCCGCGCTTGGTCAGCTCTTCCTTCAGGTGCGTGCGCACTGCGCCGTCAAACCCGCGCAGAAACAGGTCGCCGCGATACAGCAAGGTTGTGCGCGCGCCCAAGCCATGGAAGATGCCCGCAAACTCGACAGCGATGTAGCCGCCGCCCACTACCAGCACGCGCTTGGGCAGCTCTTTGAGGAAGAACGCCTCGTTGGAGCCTATGGCGTGCTCACGGCCCGGGATTTCCGGGATCTGCGGCCAGCCGCCCGTCGCGATCAGGATGTGCCTGGCCGTAAAGCGCTCGCCATTGATCTCCACCTGGTGCGGATCAACCAAACGCGCGTGCCCTTCGTGCAGGGTCACGCCACTGTTAACCAGCAGGTTGCGGTAGATGCCATTGAGGCGGTTGATTTCGCGGTCTTTGTTGGCGATCAGGGTCGCCCAGTCAAAGTTCGCTTCACCCAACGACCAGCCGAAACCGCTGGCCTGCTCAAAGTCTTCGGCGAAATGCGCGCCGTACACCAGCAGTTTTTTCGGCACGCAGCCAACGTTCACGCAGGTACCGCCCAGGTAACGGCTTTCAGCTACCGCCACTTTAGCGCCAAAGCCTGCGGCAAAGCGCGCCGCGCGAACACCGCCGGAACCGGCGCCAATTACATACAGATCAAAATCGTAGGCCATTTCACTCTCCTCGGCAGGGCACCAGCATACCGACTTACATGGGGCTGAAAAACGAAAAAGCCACCCGAAGGTGGCTTTTTGGGCGGGCTACCGTGAATCAGTAAGCCTTACCGGTCTTGTAGAAGTGCTCGTAGCAGAAGTTGGTGGCCTCAATGTAGCCTTCAGCGCCACCACAGTCGAAGCGACGGCCTTTGAATTTGTAGGCGATCACGCAGCCATCTTTGGCTTGCTTGAGCAGCGCGTCAGTGATTTGAATCTCGCCGCCTTTGCCTGGCTCGGTTTCTTCGATCAGCTTGAAGATGTCCGGCGTCAGGATGTAACGACCGATAATCGCCAGGTTCGACGGCGCATCTTCCGGCGCTGGTTTTTCAACCATGTCACGCACGCGAATCAGGCCATCACCAATATCGTCGCCGGCGATCACGCCGTACTTGTTGGTTTCCTGAGGGTCGACCTCTTGAACCGCAACGATGGTGCAGCGGTATTTCTGGTACAGCTTGACCATCTGGGTCAGTACGCCGTCGCCTTCCAGGTTGACGCACAGGTCATCAGCCAGCACCACGGCGAACGGTTCGTCACCGATCAGCGGGCGGCCAGTGAGGATGGCGTGGCCAAGGCCTTTCATCTGGGTTTGACGGGTGTAGGAGAACGAGCACTCGTCGAGCAGTTTACGGATGCCGACCAGGTATTTTTCCTTGTCGGTGCCCTTGATCTGGTTTTCCAGCTCGTAGCTGATATCGAAGTGGTCTTCCAGCGCGCGCTTACCGCGGCCGGTAACAATGGAAATTTCGTTCAAGCCGGCATCCAGTGCCTCTTCGACGCCGTACTGAATCAGTGGCTTGTTCACCACCGGCAGCATCTCTTTGGGCATGGCTTTGGTCGCTGGCAAGAAGCGAGTGCCGTAACCGGCTGCTGGGAACAAGCATTTCTTGATCATATAAGTCCTTACAAAGGGCTGTGCGTACGGAATTCGGCGCAGTCTAATCAGGCCGCAGTCACCTTACAATGGGTCCTGCTGGCGTTGCGATGTCAACATAGAGAAAAAATGTGCGCGTAAGTTCCGCTGATCCTACGAAGAGCATTCACTCAGGGCGCGACATAACCAGCCATCGCCCCTTTGCTTACGAGCGCCTCAATGGTTTTAGCACGCTTTTCGCGGCAGGGCACTGACCTGCAACAACTTGCGCGCCTCGGGGCCAATTGGCGCTATCATTACTGGCTTGAACCAGACTACGAGATTGATAGATGTCAGAACCAAAAGGCGTAAACGGCTACCTGATCACCAAGCGTGCGGACGGCTGGCACCTGATCAACTTCCACGGCGACAGCGTCGCCGGGGTATTCGCGAGCGAAAGCATGGCCGTTGCGGTGGCTGAAGTGTTTGTGGACGAAGCCGGCCACGCATCGAGCAAGCGCCCCAAGGACAAAAAGTAAGCGTCATTGCTTGCGCACAAAGCCCCGGTCAACGGGGCTTTTTTGTGTTTGTCTGTACCTTGATGGCCGTTCGCTATAATCTTGCTACGAACGCCCCACGACAGTGTCTGCGCCCCTCCTACACCCTCGACGACGACCCAACACATGAACAAGATTCTGGCACTGACTGCGGCCCTGGCGCTGATGACCGGCTGCACCACCACGTCCGACACTTACCTGAAAAACGGCGAGCAAGGCCTGACCATCGACTGCTCGGGCGAGGCCAATTCATGGGCCAGTTGCTACGAAAAAGCTGACGCTTCGTGTGCGGGCACCGGTTACCGCATCGTCGGCACCGAAGGTACGCCGGCACTCAAGGAGAGCGACAAGACCCTGGGCAAAGACGTAGGCAACTTCAAGAGCCGCAGCGTCGTCGTGGTGTGCAAGTAATACTGCGTACTACAGATGAACCTCGGCGAACTTGAGCCCCAGGCCACGCAAGGTCTCGATCAGGTCATCCAGGCGCGGGAATGACTCAACCTCATCCTGATCGTCGACCAGAAAGTAACTGCGGCCGCCGCTCTTCTTGAAAAATACGATCCACTCGCCCAGGTCGGCGGGGTTCTGGATAACATGGGTGGCCGATATTTGGCCTTCGGCATGTCGGGCTTTGACGTGTTCTCGTTTCATGACGGGCTTTCCAGGAAGGACTAATGCCGCGCAAACTCAAAGTTTGAGCGGCATCTTTGCATTGAATGGCCGACAGTTTAACGGATGCCCTGCCCGATCAGCACTCCCTCTACAAGCGACAACACCCGAATAAACGCAAAAAAAAGCCTGACGCTGCAACCGCAGGGTCAGGCTTTTTTATCGGGTTCAGTACGCGGATAAACCAAAGGCTCAGCCGGAGATGCAATCCTCCCCGGCTTTCTTGATGTCGCCTGGGCGAATCGGCACATTTGACATGCTTTCATAGAGCTTGATACTGCTGCCGCTGGAGCGCTCTTCGATCTCGAAGATCGCCGATGGGTCGGCCGAGAATTTCTGCGGAACAATCACCTGTACACCGTCCTTATGCGGCTCAATCTGCGGCGGCCGACGCGTCGCCTCCAGTTTTCGGACCACACAGGCAGCATATTCAGGCGGTTTTTTGCCTGAAATAACCACCAGGGTTGGCGGGGTCTGCTTGATATCTGCAACCGAAGCACATCCACCTAACGCCAAGGCCAGAACCAACACACTCCACTTCATACTTAAACCTCCGATAAAGACCCTACGACCGCGAAGAGAGGAAATTTCTCCCGCCCATGTGGGATTTATCTCTGAAAACTTGGGAAATAACTGTTTTAAATTGTCGAAGTCGTCGACGACGACCCGATAATAATCGCGTCAGGGCTGATAAACTCTATCTTAACCTACGTATCATTCTGATTTTTCAGAAAAAGCCCTTCTGGAGACACCCCCATGAAATTCATCCACCAGCGCGAGCACCTCAACGAGGGCGACATCGTTGTCATCGAATGCTCGCAGACCTGCAACATTCGCCTGATGAGCGATGCCAATTTCCGCAGTTTCAAGAACGGTGGCCGCCACACTTACCACGGCGGCGCGTTCGACAAATTCCCGGCAAAAATCACCGCACCCAGCACCGGGTTCTGGAACATTACCCTGGATGTGGTCACGCGCCGCGCCATCAGCGTGACCCGCAAACCTGCGTTGTCCCACAAGATTCGCATTGTTCGCCGCACCAGCACCAAACTGAGCTGAGCCGAACCCTCGACAGGAAAACCGCTGTGACTAAATACGTTATGAAGTACAAGCTCAATGGCGAACGTCGCTTTGAATTCGCCCTGCTGCAATCGGGAAGCGTTGAAGAAGCCAAAGAAGCCCTGGCAAAAATCCACGATGCCACCGATGAAATCACCGACATCACCGTGAGCAAGGCCCTGTAACCCATGCCAGGCCCGACGGCTGATCTGTTCGCTGAGGATGCCTTGCAGCAACCGGCGGGGCGCGAGCAGATTGGCGAAGAGTCCTACGTACTCAGGGGCTTCGCCCTGCCATGGATTGAACGCCTGCTGCCTGAACTGCGACGGGTGTTGGCCCAATCGCCGTTTCGACAAATGGTCACACCCGGCGGCTTCACCATGTCGGCCGCACTCAGCAGTTGCGGCACATTGGGTTGGACCACCGACAGCACCGGCTACCGCTACAGCCCGATTGACCCCCGCAATCAGCAGCCCTGGCCGGCTATGCCCGAAACGTTGCGTGAACTGGCCACGCTTGCCGCAGCCGAAGCTGGCTTCAGCGCATTTGCCCCGGATGCCTGCCTGATCAACCGCTATGTGCCGGGCGCCAAGATGTCCCTGCATCAGGATAAAAACGAACGCGCCTATAGCGCCCCTGTGGTTTCAGTCTCTCTGGGCCTGCCGGCGATCTTCCTGTTTGGCGGCCATGAGCGCAGCAGCAAAACTCAAAAAGTTTCACTGTTCCACGGCGACGTGGTGGTCTGGGGCGGCGTTGATCGCTTGCGTTTTCATGGGGTGATGCCGATTAAAGAGGGCGTGCATCCGGTCATGGGCCCGCAGCGCATCAACCTGACCTTTCGCACCGCTGGCTAATTTGACCGCAAGCTTCAGAGTGCCGGCCATCTGCAACGCGGTTAATCTGGCCGTGATCCGTCAAGAGTGCAGGCCATGACCACCGAACAAGACCCCCGCTGGGCCGCCATCGTCGCCCGTGATGCCAAGGCTGACGCCGTGTTTGTCTACGGCGTTAAAACCACCGGCGTGTATTGCCGCCCCAGCAGCGCCTCGCGATTGCCACGCCCGGAGAACATCGAATTCTTCGACACCCCTGCCCAGGCTGAAGCGGCGGGTTATCGCCCAAGCAAACGCGCGGCCGGCGACCAGACTCAATTGGCGGCCCTCCACGCCCAACGGGTGGCCGAGGCGTGCCGGCAGATCGAGCAGGCCGAAACCGCGCCCAGCCTGGAAGCACTCGCCAGTGGCGCCGGGCTGAGTTCATTCCATTTTCATCGCATATTCAAAGCGGTGACCGGCCTGACGCCCAAGGGATATGCCAGCGCCCTGCGTTCGCGCAAAGTTCGCCACGGCCTCAAGGGCGAGCATTCAGTGACCGATGCGTTGTATGACGCGGGCTTTAATTCCAACAGCCGCTTTTATGAATCAGCCAACCGACTGCTCGGCATGAAGCCCAGCGACTACAAAGCCGGCGGCACCAACAGCACGATTTTGTTTGCCGTGGGCCAATGTTCACTTGGGGCGATTCTGGTGGCGCAAAGCCAACGCGGCGTGTGTGCGATTTTATTGGGCGATGACCCGGACACCTTACTGCGCGACCTGCAAGACCAGTTCCCCAAAGCCGAACTGGTCGGCGCAGATCATGAGTTCGAACAGTTGATCGCCCAGGTCGTGGGTTTTATCGAAGCCCCTGCCCTGGGGTTGAATTTACCCCTGGACCTGCGCGGCACCGCCTTTCAGGAACGGGTGTGGCAGGCGCTGCGCGACATCCCGGTGGGCAGCACCGCCAGCTACGCGCAGATTGCTGTGCAGATCGGCGCACCCAAATCGTTTCGCGCGGTGGCCCAGGCCTGTGGCGCCAACAGCCTGGCGGTGGCGATTCCCTGCCACCGCGTGGTGCGCAGTGACGGGGCGTTGTCGGGCTACCGCTGGGGCGTAGAACGCAAGCGGCAACTGCTGGAGCGCGAACAGTCGGTGAAACGCTAGCGAACACCGATACACACCAGCGCCACATCGTTAGCCTGATACATTTCGAATGTCAGTCACAAAGACAGCCTCACGCCGTACCCGGCGTTCCAGGCGTTTTTTCAAGGCCACGCAGGCGACAACGCGAACGCCGGGCGCATCCATGCGGTGTTGGGGCACGCCATCGACGCATGGCAGCGCACGAAATTACTCCCTCGTCCAGTGAATAAAACAGACTGGCCGGGTGCCAATGGCCCTGTTAAAACAGCGCAAAGTCTTATTCACGCTGGAGACGCATCCCATGAGCACCTGGCCAGACACCCGAATTCTCGACCTGCTGGGCATCGACGTGCCTATCATCCAGGCCCCGATGGCCGGCGCCACCACCACAGCGATGGTCATCGCCGCCAATCAAGCCGGCGCCTTGGGCTCGATGCCCGCCGCAGCGCTGAGCATCGAGCAACTGCGCGATGCCTTGAACACCATTCGCCAGGCCAGCGCGAGCCCGATCAACGTCAATTTCTTCTGCCATCAACCGCCAGCAGCTGATAACGCGCGTGACCACCGTTGGAAAACGTTGCTGGAGCCCTACTACCGCGAGCTGGGCGCTGATTTTGATGCACCAACACCGGTGTCCAACCGTGCGCCGTTCGACGAGGCCGCCTGCAAAGTCGTCGAAGAGTTTCGCCCCGAGGTGGTGAGTTTTCACTTTGGGCTACCGGAAAAAGCCTTGCTCGACCGGGTAAAAGCCACCGGCGCCAAGGTGCTGTCCTCGGCCACCACCGTTGAAGAAGCCATTTGGCTCGAACAGCATGGCTGCGATGCAATCATCGCGATGGGCATTGAAGCCGGTGGGCACCGAGGGATTTTCCTCAGTGACGACCTCGACACCCAAATCGGCTTGATGGCGCTGGTGCCGCAAATTGTCGACGCGGTGAAGGTGCCGGTGATCGCCGCAGGCGGCGTTGGCGATGCACGCGGCATCGTCGCGGCATTGGCCCTGGGTGCCTCGGCCGTGCAAATCGGCACTGCGTACCTGTTTACTCCCGAAGCCAATGTCAGCGTGTCCCACCACTATGCCTTGCGCCATGCCCAGGCCAGCGAAACCGCGCTGACCAACCTGTTCACCGGCCGCCCGGCGCGCGGCATCGTCAACCGGGTGATGCGCGAACTCGGTGCGATCAACCCGTCTGCCCCCGCATTCCCCACTGCCGGCGGCGCCTTGATGCCGCTCAAGGCCAAGGATGAAGCCGGCTTCAGCAACCTGTGGGCAGGCCAGGCGCTGCGTCTGGGTAGAGATATTTCTACGTGTGACTTGACCCGCCAGTTGGCCGAACAGGTGCTGGCCAAGCTCAAGCGCCACTGACACTTGGGGCAACTTTGCACTGTACCGGCAATGGCCAACCGCTATATATTCCCATACATAGCGGTAAAGCCTTCTACCTATAACAAGCCGTACAACCCCCAAGGAGCTGCTTCATGACGATCCGCGCCTCACGCCTGGCCCCTACTGCCCTGGCCACCCTGATTGCCGCTTTTACTTTTGGCTCAGCCCACGCCGATGAAGTCCAGGTGGCTGTCGCCGCCAACTTCACCGCGCCGATCCAGGCGATTGCTGCCGATTTCGAAAAAGACACCGGCCACAAATTGGTAGCCGCCTACGGCGCTACCGGCCAGTTCTATACCCAGATCAAGAACGGTGCGCCGTTCGAAGTGTTCCTCAGCGCCGATGACACCACCCCGCAAAAACTTGAAACCGAAGGCGATACGGTCAAAGGTTCGCGCTTCACCTACGCGGTCGGCACCCTGGCGCTGTGGTCGGCCAAAGAAGGTTACGTGGATGCCAAAGGCGAGGTGCTGAAGAAAAACGACTTCAAACACCTGTCCATCGCCAACCCGAAAGCGGCGCCTTACGGCCTGGCGGCCACTCAAGTGCTGGCTAAAGAAGGCCTCACCGAGAAGGTCAAGGACAAGCTGGTCGAAGGCCAGAACATCACCCAGGCCTACCAGTTCGTGTCCACCGGCAACGCTGAGTTGGGTTTTGTGGCGCTGTCGCAGATCTACAAGGACGGCAAGGTCACCAGCGGTTCGGCGTGGATCGTGCCGGCGGCCATGCACGACCCGATCAAACAAGACGCGGTCATCCTCAATAAAGGCAAGGACAGCGCTGCCGCCAAAGCCTTGGTTGAATACCTCAAGGGGCCAAAAGCCGCTGCGGTGATCAAGTCCTACGGTTACGAGCTGGCTAACTGAATATGCCGCTGTCGAGTGCCGATTTTTCCGCCATCTGGTTGACCATCAAACTGGCGTCACTGACGACTGTGATCCTGCTGATCATCGGCACTCCGATCGCCCTGTGGCTGTCGCGCACCCACTCCTGGTGGCGCGGCCCCATAGGCGCGATTGTCGCGTTGCCGTTGGTGTTGCCACCGACGGTCATCGGCTTTTACCTGTTGTTGACCATGGGTCCCAACGGCTACTTCGGCCAGTTGACCCAATGGCTGGGCCTGGGCACCCTGACCTTCAGCTTCGCCGGGCTGGTGATCGGCTCGGTGATCTATTCCATGCCGTTTGTGGTGCAGCCGTTGCAAAATGCCTTCTCCGCTATCGGCACGCGCCCATTGGAAGTGGCGGCGACGCTGCGTGCCAACCCATGGGACACGTTTTTCACGGTGATCCTGCCCCTGGCCCGCCCCGGCTTTATCACCGCCTCGATTCTTGGCTTTGCCCACACCGTCGGTGAGTTCGGCGTGGTGCTGATGATCGGCGGCAATATCCCCAACAAAACCCGCGTGGTCTCAGTGCAGATCTACGATCACGTCGAAGCCATGGAATATGCCCAGGCGCACTGGCTGGCCGGCTCCATGGTGGTGTTCGCTTTTCTCGTATTGCTGGCGCTCTATTCCAGCCGTAAAACCAAGATGGGCTGGAGCTGACCGCCATGATTGATGTACGCCTGAACGTGAAGTACCCAGGCTTCGCCCTGGACGTGGACCTGCACCTGCCCGGCCGTGGCGTGACCGCGCTCTACGGGCATTCCGGCTCAGGCAAGACCACTTGCCTGCGCTGTATCGCCGGGCTTGAGCGCGCTGAAGACGGGTTTATCCAGGTCAACGAAGAGGTCTGGCAAGACAGCCGTAACGGCGTGTTTGTGCCGCCGCATAAGCGCGCACTGGGGTATGTATTCCAGGAAGCGAGTCTGTTTCCCCACCTGTCGGTGCGTGCCAACCTGGAGTTCGGCCTCAAGCGTATTGCCCGCCCGCTTCGCCGTGTGGACATGGCCCAGGCCGCCGAACTGCTGGGCATCGGCCACTTGCTTGAACGCCACCCGCAGCACTTGTCCGGCGGCGAACGCCAGCGCGTCGGCATCGCCCGCGCATTGCTCACCAGCCCGCAGTTGTTGTTGATGGATGAGCCGCTCGCGGCCCTGGACAGCAAGCGCAAAAGCGAGATCCTGCCCTACCTCGAACGCCTGCACGATGAGTTGGATATTCCGGTGCTGTACGTCAGCCATGCCCAGGATGAAGTGGCGCGCCTGGCCGATCACATCGTGCTATTAAGCGACGGCAAGGCGCTGGCCAGCGGCCCCATTGGCGAAACCCTGGCTCGCCTGGACTTGCCGATGGCACTCGGCGATGACGCCGGCGTGGTCATCAATGGCAGCGTGATTGCCTACGATGAACACTATCAACTGCTCACCCTGCAATTGCCCGACAGCCCGTTGCAAATGCGTGTGGCTCATGCACCGCTGGCGTTGGGCAAACCGTTGCGGGTCAAGGTGCAAGCACGCGACGTCAGCCTCAGCCTGCACGCCGAAGAAGCCAGCAGCATCCTCAACCGCTTGCCGGTGACGGTCACCCAGGAAATAGCGGCGGACAACAGCGCCCACGTGCTGGTGCGCCTGGATGCCGGCGGTACGCCACTGCTGGCGAGGATTACCCGATTTTCCCGCGACCAACTGCACCTGCATCCGGGCCAGGTGTTGTGGGCGCAAATCAAGGCGGTGGCGGTACTGGCGTAAGTATTTGGCACGCGCGCAAAACCCTGTGGTCAATCAGGTATACCGGCCTGATCTGTTGCCAAGGAACTTGCACCATGCCCGACTCTGCGCTGCCTGCCGACCTGCCCCGCGACCTGCATTATGTTGACGACACCCAACCCGGCATCCGCCGTAAAAAACTGCGCGGCACGTTTCAGTATGTCGACCCCAAAGGCCAGCGCATCACCGATGCCGATGAAATCAAGCGCCTGAATGCGTTGGCCGTGCCACCGGCCTACACCGACGTGTGGATCTGCGCCGACCCGCGCGGCCACCTGCAAGCCACCGGCCGTGATGCGCGGGGCCGCAAGCAGTACCGCTATCACAGCCGCTGGCGCGAAGTGCGCGACACCGATAAATACTCGCGCCTGCAAGAGTTCGGCAAGGCCTTGCCCAAATTACGCAAACAATTGGAAGCGCAAATCGCCGCGCCTGGGTTCACCCGTGAAAAAGTCCTGGCCACCGTGGTGATGCTGCTGGACGCCACATTGATCCGCGTCGGCAACACCCAATATGCCCGCGACAACAAATCCTACGGGCTGACCACCCTGCGCAACCGCCATGTGGACATCAAGGGCAGCGAAATCCAGTTCCAGTTTCGCGGCAAGAGTGGCGTCGAGCACCAGGTCAGCGTCAAGGACCGGCGCCTGGCCACGGTGGTCAAGCGTTGCCTTGAACTCCCGGGCCAGAATCTGTTTCAGTACCTGGACGAAGACGGCGAGCGCCACACCGTCAGTTCCCACGACGTGAATGCCTATTTGCACAGCCTCACCGGCGCCGATTTTACCGCCAAGGACTACCGTACCTGGGCCGGCACGGCGATGGCCCTGGCGGTGTTGCGCGAATTGGAATGGCAGCCCGAATCCGATGCCAAGCGGCATGTGGTGGCGATGGTCAAGGATGTTGCCAAGCAGTTGGGCAATACGCCAGCAGTGTGCCGCAAGTGCTATATCCACCCGGCGGTGTTGGAGCATTTCAGCCTGGGCGAGCTGTCCAAGCTGCCCAAGCCACGGATGCGCAAAGGCCTTAAAGCCGAAGAAGTCGCGCTGGCGATGTTCCTGGAGCAATTGGCCGCCGACTTGCCCAAGCACGCCTAGCTGAGTTAGCCTGCGGGTCCCTTCTGACTCACGGGATGAGCGCCGACGTGAACAACTAAGCCTTCCGAAATGTATTTGCAACGAGCCGCCTGGCGCGCTTGTTGGCCTGTTCGACATTTTTTTGGAGGTGCTGATGACTGACGTCAAACGCCTGCCCGTATTGGTTTCCCTGCAACACGTGTCGTTCCAGTTCGCCAATGGCGAAACCTTGCTGGACGACCTCACCCTGTCCATTGATTACACACCCACCGGGATTGTCGGCCGTAATGGTCGCGGCAAAAGTATCCTGGCGCGCTTGCTGGCCGGCGTACTTGCGCCCTCTTGCGGGACGCTCGATGGCAAGGCCCGCGTAGCCTACGTCGCACAGAGCCTGACGCTGCAACCGGGAGCAAGCCTTGCGCAGATCACCGGTACTGCCCAGGCATTGGCCGCGCTTGAGCGCATGGCCCGAGGCGAGGCCTGGGCCGGTGACCTTGAGCTGATTGACGATCGCTGGGACCTTGCCGAACGCTTGCGTGCCGCACTTGATGACGCGGGTTTACACGCACTCGGTTTTGAAGCCCCAGCCACTCAACTGAGTGGCGGCCAACTGGCCAGGGTTGTCGTAATCGGTGCGCTATTGGCCGCGCCGGATCTGCTGGTACTGGATGAGCCCACCAACCACCTCGACAGCCATGGGCGCGAGTGGCTGCTGCGGGTTTTGAGCAACTGGCGCGGCGGCTTGGTGGTGGTCAGCCATGATCGACAGCTGCTCAATACCCTGGCGCGTATCGTCGAACTGTCGCCCCTTGGCATGCGTGTGTATGGCGGCAATTACGCTGCCTATCGCCAGCAGCGCGATACCGAACAACACGCTGCCGCCATGGCACTTGAGCATGCTCGCCTGCAACGCAGCCGCGAGCGCAAGCGCCTGCAAAAGGATCACGACAGCCTGCAACGCAATGCCGCACGCTCACGCAAGCATGCCGAAACCGCCAACGTTGATCGCTTTACCAAAGCCCGCTGGAAAGGCGCAGCCACGGAAATCGTCAGCACGGTGCGCAGCGCTCACCACGCCTATAAAAATGAGCTGGATGGGCAGGTGCGCCAAGCCTATGCGCGTGTCGTCGATGAAACCCCCACGTTGCTCGCCCTGCCCGGCTCGGCCTTGCCCAACGGCCGCCACGTACTCACCCTGGAAAATGCCCAACTGCCGTGGCTCGACCCACACCAGCCAGCCACTTACCTGACGCTCAACTTGAACGGCCCGGTACGCGTGGCCGTGCGTGGGCCAAACGGTTGCGGCAAGTCCACGCTGCTCAAGCTGCTGGCCGGCCAATGGCAAGCGGTCAGCGGCGCCTGCACGGTGTCGATACCCGCCGCGTATATCGATCAGCACCTGGCGCTGCTGATGGATGAGCGCTCCATCGTCGAACAACTCAACCTGCTCGACACGCCCCTGGCCGAAGCCGAGCTGCGCACGCGCCTGGCCTTGTTGCAACTGGACGCCCTGCGCGTCACCCAGCCCACCGGCCAACTGAGCGGTGGCGAACGCTTGAAAGCCGCCATGGCGATCGCCTTGTGGCGCGATGCCCCGGCGCAACTGCTATTGCTGGACGAGCCCACCAACCATCTGGACCTGGAATCGGTACTGGCCTTTGAACAGGCGCTGCGCGGGTTTAGCGGGGCCATTGTTGCGGTGTCCCATGACGAGGCGTTCATTAACGCGATCCGGCCGACCCACCACTTGATCTGGCAGCACACCGGCTGGCGACTGGAAAGTGTCTGAGGTCATTGCATGCACCGCCAAAGCGTCCTACGGTAGTGGCCGAATAATCTCACCGCGGAGCCCGATCCTATGTTGCCTACGTCCCAAAGGCTTTATGCCAATGCAGCGCTTGCCCATCGCCAACGCTGGCGCGGGCGGGTCGGATTGATGCTGGTGGCCAGCCTGTCGGTGCTGGCGGGCATGACCGATGCGATTGGCTTTATGGCCAGCGGGGATTTTGTTTCATTCATGAGCGGCAACACCACGCGCCTGGCGGTGGCAATCAGCGCCGGTGACCTGGGCCTGACCGGGCGCCTGCTGTTGCTGGTGGCGGTATTTGTGCTGGGCAACGCCTTGGGGGTGGTGGTCAGCCGCTTCAGCCGCCGGCATGCGCTGCCTTTGCTGCTGTGCATCGCCGCCTTGTTGTGCGGCGCGGCGCTGTGGCCCTTCGACGATACGTTGCCGGCGCTGCTGGCGGCGATCCTGGCCATGGGCATGCTCAATGCGGCCGTGGAAGAGGTCAACGGGTTGCCGGTGGGCCTGACCTATGTGACCGGCGCGCTCTCACGTTTTGGTCGCGGGTTGGGGCGCTGGATACTGGGGGAGCGGCGTAACGGTTGGCGGGTGCAACTGGTGCCGTGGGTCGGCATGTTCGTGGGCGCCGTGATCGGCGCGGTGCTGGAGCACCAGCTCGGGCTCAAGGCGCTGCTGGTGAGTGGCGCATTGGCCGCCGTGCTGGGGCTGGTGTCACTGAAGATTCCCCGGCGCTGGCACTTGGGCTACATGCCGCGATAGGAAGGAAACGAGGCCCGCTCGACGATCAGGCCTCGACGTCCGTGTACTGGTAAAGAGCCATCGCGTCGAGCGAGCGGGAGGAATAATAAGCCAATGTCCGGCGGCTGTCCCGCCGGGCATTTCCGAAAAATGCTAAGGAGACAGCCTACAGACAGGTGGCCAGTGCGGCCAACCGCCGCTTGGCCGGCATCGTGTCCTGGGCGGCATAGTATTTGACGCTGGAGCCGCCACCGGCTACGCGCACATCGGCAAAGTAGTCACCGCCCGTGGTGTAGACGGTAAAACCGCCTGTTTCGAGCGGCTCTTTGAAACCACCGGCATCCACGCCGAACACGGCCTCGTCCTGCCAGCCGAACTGGATGCATTGGGCAACCACCAATGTGGCCTTGTCCGACGCAAGGGTCTTGTAGGGCTGGCCGCTGCGCGCGTCCTTCATCTTCGAGCCCGCACAGCCAGACAGTGCGGCCACTGTCAATGCGCCAATTACCAGCTTTCGCATGCCATCGCTTCCTTGAAAAAAATGCGACTCTACCACTCTCCGGTGATTGTCTGATGCGTGCATGAATTTTGTTTCACTGTAAAAGGGGCGCCTGGCACCTATAGTCGGCAGGCTCATTTTTAAGAAGTATCCCTTCTGCCCGCTCTCCCGCGGGCTTTTTTTTGCCTGGTTATTTTTAGTGATTTGGGGGGACGATTTCAGATCAAGATCAAAAACGCAGATCAAGAGACCGCTGACTTCGCCGGCGAAAAGGATGCAAGGGCCAGATCAACAGCAACAGCAGAGCCAGCTCCCACAGTTTTAACCGCGTTCTGTCAGTGCGTGCCGGGGTTAGCGCGCAAGTGCGCTACCTTTTGTTCCAGGCCTTTCCACGCCGGCGCATTCGGCGCAAATTGCCCGCGCAGGTAGTCGACCAGATCCGCCACCTGGCCATTCGACAGGCTGTCCTTGAAGCCCGGCATATACCCCAAGTCCCGGGTCGCCGGGCTGCTGATACCTTGCAAAATCACCTTGATCAAATTATCCGGCTGGTCGCTGAACACATTGGTATTGGTCGCCAATGACGGGCTCACCCCGAACAGCTTCGGCCCCAGGCCATCGGCATGACAGGCTTTGCATGAGCCTTCGAATACACGTCGGCCATTGGGGTTGGGCAGCGGCGCCGTCGCCACCGTTTGCACCTCGGCAGTGGCCTCGCCATTAAGTGACGCCAGGTACACCGCCATCGCACGAATATCGGCCTTGGGCAGCTTTGACAACTCACTCACCACCGGCCCCATCGGGCCCGCCGCCACGCCATGGGCATCGGAATAGCCAGTGCTCAGGTAGTTGAACAACTGGTCCTCGGTCCACGGCGTCGGTGCCTTGGACAAGCCCGTCAATGCGGGCGCCTCCCAGCCATCGACCATGCCCCCGGCCAGAAAGGATTTGCCGCCCTTCTGCGCACCCATCAGGTTGCGCGGCGAGTGGCACGCGGCGCAGTGCCCGAGGCCATTGACCAAGTAATTGCCGCGATTCCATTGCTCGCTGCGCTCAGGCTGCGGGGTGATTTCACCACGCCGCAGATTCAGTGCATTCCAGCCGGCCATCAATGGTCGGATATTGAACGGAAAGCGCATGGCATTCGGCGTCGGCGCCTGGCTGACCGGCGCCTGGGACATCAGGTAGGCATACAACGCCTGCAGGTCGGCATCATTGATATTGCGAAACGCCGTGTAGGGAAACGCCGGGTACAGGTTGCGTCCGTCACGGCCAATGCCGTCACGCATCGCCCGCTCGAATGCCGGGTAGGACCAGGCGCCGATGCCGGTTTTCACGTCCGGGGTGATATTGCTGCTGTACAGCGTGCCGAACGGCGTTTGCATCGCCAGGCCGCCGGCATTGGTCGCGCCACCCGGCGCGGTATGGCACACCGCGCAATCGCCGACAGCCGCCAGCAAGCGCCCGCGTTCCAGGGTGGCCTTGGACCAGGTGCCCGCGCCGGGCGGCGCAATCGGTGCGATTTCAGGGTGAAACGGCCAAGCGGTGGCCAGCACTGCGCCCAAGGTGGCAAACAGCGCACCGAACCACCACTTCCTGCGTTTTTCCGGCGACTTGGCAGGTTCGCCAAGGCTGCCTGCATTCAGCGCCGCCAATACCCGTTCGGGCGTTATCGGCAGCTCGCGAAAACGAATGCCGGTGGCGTCATAGATCGCATTGGCAATCGCCGCCGCACTCGGCACCGAAGCCGACTCGCCGGCGCCCATGGGCGGCTGGTCCTGGCGCGGCATCATCAGCACGTCGATCCTGGGCACTTCGGGGAAGGTCAAGATCGGGTAGCCGCCCCACTCCTTGCTCGCCACCGTCGACTCCTCAAAGGTCACCCGCTCCTTGAGCACACGGCTGGTGGACTGGATCACATTGCCGTGGATCTGATGCTGCACGCCCGCCGGGTTGATCATCATTCCCGAGTCATGGCCGATCACCACCCGCGTCACCGACACATCACCGGTGTGCTTGTCGATCGCCACGTCCGCCACCCACGCCGCCCACGCCGCGCCGAAACCGGGGAATTTGCTGTGGATATAGCGCGCATAGGCAAAGCCGCGACCGCGCAACAGGTGGTCTTGGTTGGCGGTTTGCATCGGCGCCGTGCGCGGTGACCAGTTGGCACGTTCGGCGGTGGATTTGACCAGCTCGATGGCGCGCTCGTCCTTGAGGTAACGCAGGCGGTATTCCACCGGGTCGACGCCTGCGGCAAACGCGAGTTCGTCGATGTAGGATTCATGCGCAAAGGTGTTGGGCAACGCCGATACGCCGCGCATCCACGAGGCGCGCACGATGGGTGCCATGTCGTTGATGGTCACGCGCATATCGTCGATGGCATAGGGCGGGATCGAGGTGCGGTCGCCCATCTCGAACATCGCCGCCACCGGCTCCACGCGGCCAGTCAGCAACAGCGCCAGGGTCGGCGCGCCGTTGGACGGGTAGCTGGTTTCAAAGTCATAGGCGGCAATGCTGCCGTCGGCATTGAGCCCGCCGTCAACATCCATCAACTGCGCGGTGCCCTTGGGTTCCCACAGGTGTTCCTGTTCGCGGGTCAGTTGCACGCGCACCGGCTTGCCCACCGCGCGCGACAGCAGCAAGGCATCGGCGCACACATCGTCCGCACAGTTGCGCCCGTAACAGCCGGCGGCTTCCATGCGGATCACGTCGATCAGCGCTTCGTCGCATTCCAGCAACCACGCAAGGTCTGCGCGCAGCAGGTGCGGGTTCTGGCTGCCCGACCACACGCGGCTGCCGGTTGCTTGATAGTCCGCCACGCCGCACGAAGGCCCGATCGAACCATGCATCTGGTACGGCCACAAATAGCTGCGCGGCATGCGCTGGCTGGCGCCCGCCAAGGCTTCGTCGACGTTGCCCTGATCGAGCACCGTGCGGCGTACCCGTGGGTTGTCGCGAATGGCCTGCTCGACATCGCTCATGTCCGGCAAGGCGTTGTTCCACGGTTTCCAGTGCACCTGGAGTTCGTGGGCGGCCTTGATCGCCTGTTCTTCGCGCATCGCCACTACACCGACAAAATCGCGAATCACCACCACCGCGACAATGCCGGGGATATGCGCGATGGACGCTTCATCCACACTCAACAAACTGTTGCCGACAAACTCACCGCAGTCGAGCCCCGCATACGGCGGGCGTACCACGCGACCATGGAGCATGTCCGGCACGCGCATGTCGTGCACATAGGTCAACTCGCCGGTGGCCTTGCCGGGAATATCCACGCGCGCGGCGCCCTTGCCGACCAGCCGATAATCCGCAACAGGTTTTAACGGCGCGTCACCGCTGATGCGCAACTGGTCATGCTGGCCGCTGACCAACTCTGCGTAGGTCGTGGTGCGCCCATCGGCAGTGTGGACAACCCCGGCTTCAACCTTGAGGCTGCCCGTGCTCACGCCCCAGCGTCCCGCTGCGCGCGCGAGCAAAAAGCGCCGTGCTTCGGCGGCCGCGTTGCGCAGCGGGATCGCCGAAATCTGCAAGGTCGCGCTGGCGATGGTTGCACCCTGGTTGGGCGCACGCTCGGTATCGCCCAGAACCATCTTGACCTGCTCCGTGCTCAGGTCCAGCTCTTCGGCCACAATCTGCGCCAGCGACGTGCGAATGCCGGTGCCCAGGTCCACATGGCCGTTAAAGGCATACACCAGGCCGTCATCGTTTACCGCAATGAACAACCCCAGTTCCTTGGGTTTCACGGTCGGTGTGCCGCCCTTGGCCACCGGGCCTGAAGGTGGCAGTACATCATCGACAATCAATAAGACGCCAGACTTGGCCAGCCATTGGTCACGGGAATTATCAGTCATGGTCGGCCTTCCACGCTCAAGAGGTGCGCTGCACGCAGTACGGCGCGCAGGATTTCGATATGGGTGCCGCAGCGGCACAGGTTGCCCGACAACTCATTGCGCACCTGGGCTTCGCTGGGGTTGGGGTTGCGGTCGAGCAACGCCTTGGCCGTCATGATCATGCCGTTGAGGCAATAACCGCATTGTGCCGCCTGCTCCTCGATAAAGGCTTGCTGCACGGGGTGCGGCGCCTGGCGTGTGCCGAGCCCTTCAAGGGTGACAATCTCGCGCCCGGTTGCACCCGCCAGCGGAAACACGCACGAGCGCGCCGCCACACCATCGATGATCACGGTGCACGCACCGCACTCGCCCAGGCCGCAGCCGTACTTGGGGCCGTTAAGCTGCAAGTCATTGCGCAACACCAGCAGCAGCGGCGTATCCGCCATCGCACTGACTTCGCGGATGTGGCCGTTGACCTTGAGGGTAACGGTGATGGGTGGGCTGATCATTCGCTTCGCCTGTATCAGTTGATGAAGCAATCACTACACGAAACAGCCAAAAAAAAGCGCCGCGGAGTTGGGGCCTCGCGACACACTTGGCACGTGAAGTGACTACTACATGAACTCAGAGCAAAAACGATGCCAGCGCCGGTTTATTCCTGCGGGTCGTCGATCATCTTGCGCAGCAGAAACAGCACCGCCACGCGCTCGGCGGGGTTGAGGTTGCTCATGGTCAGCTCGCTGATCTGCGCGGCGCGCGGCGCGGTTTGCGCGACCAGTTCGGCGCCGGCTGGCGACAGGTCAACCACCACCTTGCGCTTGTCCTGGGGGTCTGGTTCCAGGGTAATCAGCGCCTTGGCCTTGAGCCGCTCGACGATACCGCGAATGGTCGCCTGGTCGACGGCCGTGGCCTTGACCAGTTCGGTGAGGGAACTTGCACCGTGATCGCGCAGCGCACACAGGGTGACGAACTGCACGGCGGTGAGTTGTGAGTCGCCGACATTCTGCTGAAAAATCGCCAGGTGGCGCTGGTAGGCCTTGCGCAGCAGGTGGCCAACTTGTTCAGAGAAAACGTAGGAATCAGGCACGGCGTGGCTCGGTGAGTGATTAGCGATGGTCGGCATGATGGCGGGGATAGTGAACGGACTCAAGCCTCAAACTAAAGGTGCACGCTCAAACTGTGGGAGCTGGCTTGCCTGCGATAGCGCCGGATCAGCCAGCCGTGATGTGCCTGCCAGACCGTTATCGCAGGCAAGCCAGCTCCCACACTTGAAAACTCAGCGTGCCAGGGACGCTTGCGGTGCAACGACATCGCCGCCGATCACCACCGCCTCATCATCCAGGTACACATCACAATTACGCAGCGGAATATCCATATGGCATGGCGTCTTGCGCGTGCCGCCCACTTCGGTATTCGGCCCGGTGGAGAACAGGAAGTTGCCGTAGAACGCCCGCGCATCCATGCACATGCCATCGTTTTTGTCGTGCAAGCCCATGGCCGTCCACTGCGCCTTTGGCTGCAAGCCCCAGCCGATATGGGAGATGCCGTACACCTCCGGGTCATTGAAATACTTCATGTAATCGCGCAGGTACTCGGCCTCGAAACCGCCGTGGATCTTGGTGATAAAGCCCTTCTCGATCTCCAGGGTGATCTTCTCGCGGGTGTAGGTCTTGAACGGCAGCAGGATGTCACCGATATCCAGCACCAGCACACCTTCGGCGGTTTCTTCGTTGGGCCAGGAGAACAGGAAACCACTCGGCCAGTGGTCCCAGCGCCCAGGCTCGTCGGCAAAACCGTACTCGGTGACCGACGGGTATTGGCCCAGCGCTGCACGGAAATCACTGCCCGCGCGGGACTTGACGTGGATCGAGCGCGCCTTCTTCAGCAACTGCTCGGCCGCCAGCACACGCCCCTTGTCGGCTTCGGTGGGCAGCATGCGCGCCAGCACTTCCGGCGGTTCCACCGCCAGCAGGATACGCGTGCCGGTCTTGAGGATCTGCTCCTGCTCCGGCGAGTGCAGCAGCATCATGGTGTCGACGATCAGGTCGGCGGCCTCCAACGCGCGCTGGGCGGCGATATTGCCGGTGAGCGCGGTGTCGCCGCAGTAGGCGGTCATGTCGTTGCCCATGGCTTTGGGATGGTTGAACGACGGCAGTTCCACCGCATACACCTTGGCCCCCAGGCGCTGCGCCGCGTCCATCGCAGCACGCACAGTGCGCGGGTCCGAGTAATGGCTCTTGAGCACGGCGACGCTCTGGGTCGGGTCGACCTTCGAGAGTTTCAACACGTGCTCAAACATCTGGGTCAGTTCGCAATCGCTTACCGGCATTTTCCTGTCTCCTGTGGGGCTGCACCAAGTTCAAGCACCGCGCTTCACTCCAGTGCATTTTTATAGCGTATACGCCAATTAATAACGATAAGACCCGAATTGAAGACGAACTGCAAGTAGCGCACCAAAACGTTACCAAACCACACAACCACTACAGATAAAGGCCTAAACCCGTTACACAGGATAAATACGGCCAAAAAATAAAATTGTGAACGTGGGCTTCCCATTTCAAAAAATGAGCGTATACACTTTAAAAACCTTGCGGACAGATGCCGCCAAAAATCAAAAAGAGAGAGGTTCACGCCCCATGGGAAGCACACAAAAAATCGCCATCGTCGGTGCCGGCCTGGGCGGCGCGGCGGCGGCCACACTGCTGCAGCAAGCCGGTTTCGATGTCGATATCTATGAACAGGCGCCGGAGTTTTCCCGCTTGGGTGCAGGCATCCACATGGGGCCTAACATCATGAAAATCTTCCGCCGCATGGGCATTGAAAAACAGCTGGACCTGATGGGCTCGCACCCCGAGCACTGGTTCAGCCGTTGCGGCGAAAGCGGTGACTACCTCTCGCGTATTCCACTCACCGGCTACGGCGCTTCCTACATCACCGTGCACCGTGGCGACTTGCATGCATTGCAGATGTCGACCCTCAAACCCGGCACCCTGCACTTCAACAAGCGCCTGGAAACCCTGGAAGAAACCGATACCCAAGTGCGCCTGACCTTTGCCGACGGCGAAGTGACCTACGCCGATATCGTGATCGGCGCCGATGGCATCAACTCCAGGATCCGTGAAGAGCTGCTCGGCGTGGAAAAACCGCTGTACAGCGGCTGGGTCGCGCACCGTGCGCTGATCCGTGGCGACCAGTTGGCCAAGTACGACTTGAAGTTCGAAGACTGCATCAAGTGGTGGACCGAGGACCGCCACATGATGGTCTACTACACCACCGGCAAGCGTGACGAGTACTACTACGTGACCGGCGTGCCCCATGCCGAATGGGACTTCCAGGGCGCGTTTGTCGACAGCAGCCGCGAAGAGATGTTTGACGCCTTCAAAGGCTACCACCCCACCGTGCAGGCGCTGATCGAGTCCACCGAAAGCGTGACCAAATGGCCGCTGCGCAACCGTAACCCGTTGCCGCTGTGGAGCCGTGGCCGCCTGGTGTTGCTGGGTGACGCCTGCCACCCGATGAAACCGCATATGGCCCAGGGTGCCGGCATGGCCATCGAAGACGCGGCCATGCTCACCCGCTGCTTGCAGGAAACCGGTATCAGCGACTACCGCACCGCCTTCCAGCTCTACGAAGCCAACCGCAAGGAACGTGCGTCCCGCGTACAAGCGGTGTCCAACGCCAACACCTGGCTGCGCACCCAGGAAGACCCGGCCTGGGTCTACGGTTATGACCTGTACGCCCAGGAACTGAAATCGGGGGTGGCCGCGTGAGTACCTTCCTGTATGGCGCCAATGTGCAAGCCAATGGTATTCGCCAGCACTACCTGCGCTACGGCGGCAAAGGCCCGGCGCTGATTTTGATCCCGGGCATCACCAGCCCGGCGATTACCTGGGGTTTTGTGGCTGAGCGTCTTGGCACCCGGTTCGACACTTACGTGCTGGATGTGCGCGGGCGCGGCTTGTCGTCCACAGGGACGCAATTGGACTACAGCGCAGACACCTGCGCCGAGGACATTTGCGCGTTTGCCGATGCGCTTGAGCTGGATAGCTACCACCTGGTCGGCCACTCCATGGGCGCGCGATTTGCCGTGCACAGTGCAGCCAAGCATCCACAGGGCGTCAACCGCGTGGTGCTGATCGACCCGCCAGTGTCCGGGCCTGGCCGCCGTGAATACCCGAGCAAGTTGCCATGGTACGTCGACTCGATCCGCCAATCGCGGGTCGGCATGGACGCTGACGCGATGCGCGCCTTCTGCGCCACCTGGACCGTCGAGCAACTGCAGCTGCGCGCCGAATGGCTGCACACCTGTTATGAGCCCGCCATCGTGCGTGCTTTCAATGACTTCCACACGGTCGACTTCCACCAGCACCTGCCCAAGCTCAAGGCCCCTGCCCTGTTGATGGTGGCCGGGCGCGGCGGCGTGATCCTGGATGAAGACATCGCCGAAATCCAGGACCTGCAGCCCGCTATCCAGGTCGCCCGTGTACCGAACGCCGGGCACATGATTCCGTGGGATGACCTTGAAGGCTTTTTTGCCGCCCTCGACGGCTTCCTCACACAACAATAAGGGGACCACCATGCTCAAGCCTTACCGTATCGGCCAGATCGTGCCGAGTTCGAACACCACCATGGAAACCGAGATCCCGGCGATGCTTAACGCGCGCCAGGCGATCCGCCCCGAACGCTTTACCTTTCACTCCAGCCGCATGCGCATGAAGCAGGTGCGCAAGGAAGAACTGGCGGCCATGGACGGCGAGTCCGACCGCTGCGCCATCGAGCTGTCCGACGCCAAGGTCGACGTGCTGGGTTATGCCTGCCTGGTGGCGATCATGGCCATGGGCCTGGGTTATCACCGCAACTCCGAACAGCGCCTGCGTCAAGCCACCGCCGATAACGACGCCAACGCGCCGGTGATCACCAGCGCCGGCGCCTTGATCGAAGGCTTGAAAGTGATGGGCGCCAAGCGCATTGCCATCGTCGCGCCGTACATGAAGCCGCTGACCGAACTGGTGGTGAACTACATCCGCGAAGAAGGCTTTGACGTGGTGGATTGGCGCGCCCTGGAGATCCCCGACAACCTCGAAGTGGCGCGCCACGACCCGGCCAACCTGCCGGCCATCGTCGCCGGCATGAACCTGGAAGGGGTGGACGTGATCGTGCTCTCTGCCTGCGTGCAGATGCAGTCGCTGCCGGTGGTGGCCAAGGTTGAAGCGCAAACCGGCAAACCGGTGCTCACCGCCGCCATCGCCACCACCTACGCGATGCTCAAGGCCTTGGACCTGGAACCTATCGTGCCCGGTGCCGGTGCCTTGCTGTCCGGCGCTTACTGACACTCGTGGTGAATGAGCTTATGTAGTGAGCGAGCTTATGTAGTGAATGAGCTTGTTGTGGCGAGCGAGCTTGCTCGCGCTGGAGTGCGCAGCGCTCCCGCTTTTTTGGGGCCGCTTCGCAGCCCAGCGCGAGCAAGCTCGCTCGCCACAACAAGCTTGCTCACCACAACACGCTCGCTCGCCACACAAAAATGAGGGATTGAGAAGATGAACAACCAATCCGCCGACGCCAACTACCAGGGCGTCTGGGGCAATCGCATCGGCTTCGGCAAAAAATCTGCGCTGCTGATGATCGACTTTATGCAGGGTTACACCACCGAAGGCGCGCCGCTGTATGCCCCCGAAGTAGTGGTGGCCGTAGCTGAAAGTGTCGAATTGCTGGCCACCGCTCGCCGGCACGCAATTACGGTGGTGCACACTAATATCCGCTACCATCCCGGCCATTTCGCCGATGGTGGTATCTGGGTTAAGAAAGCCCCGGTGATGAAAGACATGGTCGAGGGCAACCCGCTCGCAGCGTTCTGCCTCGAGGTATTGCCCCAGGCGGATGAAGTGGTGATCACCAAACAGTACGCCAGCGCCTTCTTCGGCAGCAGCCTGGCCCCGATGCTGCACGCCCAGGGCATCGACACTGTGGTGCTGGCCGGCTGTTCCACCAGCGGCTGCATCCGCGCCACGGCCGTGGATGCGGTGCAGCATGGGTTTCGCACCATTGTCGTGCGCGAATGCGTCGGCGACCGACACCCGGCGCCCCATGCAGCCAACCTGTTCGACATCGACAGCAAGTATGGCGATGTCGTGAGCAAGCAGGAGGCGATGAGCAAGTTCAGGGAGCAATAAAGGTTACGAAGAACTGCGCCATAGAGCGCGGTCTTGCACAAAACTGTGAGCCGCCCCCGCCCAACGGTGGGAGCTGGCTTGCCTGCGATGACGGAGTGTCATGCAGCATAATTGTTGCTGATCCACCGCTATCGCAGGCAAGCCAGCTCCCACATTAAAAAGCCGGTGCAGCTTTCAGTCTTCTGACACTGCCTTTGGATGTCGCTTTTACAGCACTCCGAAGTGCTGGAAAAAAGCGGCTGTATAAAAACCATAAGTCACCGCCAGGAGACACCCCAATGCCCATTGCGAATGCAGCGCCCGCGACCACGGTCGCCGACCCCGTTACCACGCTCTACCACAAGATCACCTGGAAGCTGATTCCGTTCCTGTGTTTCTGCTACCTGGCCGCCTACCTGGACCGCATCAACATAGGTTTCGCCAAGTTGCAGATGCTCGACCAGTTGCACTTCAGCGAAACCGCGTTCGGCCTGGGTGCCGGCTTGTTTTTCGTCGGCTATATCATCTTTGAAGTGCCCAGCAACCTGGTACTCGAACGAGTGGGCGCGAAGATCTGGATCGCGCGCATCATGATCACCTGGGGCCTGCTCTCGGCCTGCACCATGCTGGTCACTTCCACCACCCAGTTCTACATCCTGCGCTTTCTGCTTGGCGCCGCCGAAGCCGGGTTTTTGCCGGGGGTTTTGTATTACCTGACCACTTGGTTCCCGACGCACCGACGCGGGCGCATCATCGCGCTGTTCATGATCGGCCTGCCGCTGTCGAGCGTCATCGGCGGCCCGCTGTCAGGCTGGATCATGGGCCACTTCGACAACATGGGCGGCCTGCGTGGCTGGCAGTGGCTGTTCCTGATCGAAGCGGTGCCCAGCGTCTTGCTCGGCGTGCTGACTTTCTGGGCGCTGCCCAACACCTTCCAACAGGCCAAATGGCTGTCGGACGAAGAAAAGGCCTTGCTGGAAAGCGAACTGCGCAAGGACGAAGCCGGCGCCACCGGCAGCAAGCACAGCTTCCGTGACGGCTTCTTCAACCTCAAAGTGTGGATGCTCGGCGGTATCGACTTCTCGATCCTGCTCAGCGCCTATGCCATGGGGTTCTGGATGCCGACCTTCATCCGCAATGCCGGAGTGACCGACACCTTCCATATCGGCGTGCTGACTGCATTGCCCAGCGTTGCGGCGCTGCTGGGCATGCTGCTGATCGGCGCCAGCTCCGACAAACACCGCGAACGCCGCTGGCACATCATCGTGCCGTTCTTCATCGGTGCGGCGGCCATGGCCACCAGCACGTTCTTTACCCACAGCGTGGTCGCCACCGTGTTGCTGTTCGCCATTGCCTCAGCCGCGATCATCGGCGCCGTGCCGGTGTTTTTCAGCCTGCCGGCAACCTTCCTCAAAGGCACCGCAGCGGCGACCGGCTTTGCCCTGGCCTGTTCGGTGGCGAATATCGCAGGCTTAGTGAGCAACTCGTTGATGGGAGTTGCCATCGACGTCACCGGCAGCAGTGCGGGTGCGTTGTGGTTTTTCGCCGGCTGCCTGATCCTCAGCAGCTTCCTGGTCATCGCCTTGCCGGCGAAACTGGTGAACCGTTAATAACAACAATTTTTTGCGGATGAATCACCATGCAAGGTTTTCTTAAAAGCTGCGCGTTGCTTGTCGCCGTCGGCCTGTGTGCCGGCACGGCACAGGCAGCGCAAACCGCGCCTGAAAAAGTCATCTTCGACACCGACTTCAACGTGCTCAATGATGACGGCCAGGCCTTTATCATGCTCGCGCAGTTGCACGCGCAAAAACGCATCGACCTGCTGGGCATGACCCTGGTCAGCGGCAATGCCTGGGTCGACCAGGAACAGGTCGACGCCCTCAAGGCCGTAGAGCGCATGGGTGTGGAAAAACAGGTCGGCGTCTACTCCGGCGCCGCCTACCCGTTGCTGCATGACTACGCCACCTACGAGGCAGAAAAAGCCCTGTTTGGTTCAGGCTGGCCGGGCGCGTTCAAAAACCCGCGCCCGACTTCACCCGCGCAGCTGGTCGCGCCACCGGATGGCCTGGCCACCCACACCCAGCTGCGCAGTGAAACCGCCGCGCAGTTCATTGTGCAAAGCGTGCGGGCCAACCCGCACCAGGTGACCATTCTGGCCGTCGGCCCGCTGACCAACATCGCCCTGGCGATTCGCTCGGCGCCGGATATCGTGCCGCTGATCAAGCGCATCGTGTACATGGGCGGTGCCCTGGAGATTCCGGGCAACACCACGCCGGCGGCGGAATTCAACTGGTGGTTCGACCCGGAGGCCGCGAAGATTGTGTTGCGCTCACCCATCGAACACGTGATTTTCCCCAACGATGTGTGTGAGAAAGTCACCTTCGACAAGTCGGTGTACCAGCGCGTGATAGCCCACAAAGGTGCGATTGCCGATCTCTACAAGCACGAGTTCGGGCCGCTGTTCGACAAAGACCCGAGCTACCACAGCTTTACCTGGGACAGCTTGCCGGCGCTGTTTCTGGTGAGCCCGGAGATTGTCACTGAGTCTCGCGACCTGTGGGTGGATGTGGACGCCACGTTTGGCGCCGACTACGGCCGGGCGCTGGGCTACAAAAAAGGCGCGCCGGTGGGCACGCAAAAAGCCAAGGTGGTGTTTGGTGTCGATCAGCAGAAGTTCTGGGATGGCTACGTCAACCTTGTAACCTTGCCAACCCCCGTAAAACCCTGACGTTTTAAAGCTGAACACGATCTAAATGTGTGGGCGGGCTTGCCGTGGCGAGCAAGCTTGCTTGCGCTGGGGTGCGAAGCGCCCCCAAAAAAGCCGGCTCCCACACTTTACGGGTGACATGCCCGCAGTATCTGCAGCAGCCTCAATGCCAGTTCATTGGCCTGTGCGGCCGTCGCCACATTGGTAAAGCCCATCAACAACCCCTGCCCACCTCCCGACTCAAGAGTCCACGCTGACAATGCGTTAACCGCCAACCCCGCCTCATTGGCTGCCATGGCAACTACCTGATCCGGAACAGGCACCCGCAACCGCGCCAACAGGTTAATCCCCCCGGCCTGTTCATCCACGCGTAAAAAATCCGCGCAATGGGCCTGTAACGCGGCGACCAAAAAGCCCCTTCGCAGCGCATACAACTGACGCATCTTTTTCAAGTGCCGGGTGAAATGGCCCTGCTCGAGAAAATCCGCCGCGGTCAGTTGCAACAACTGCGCACCGCGCTGCTGCAAGGCCTCGGCGCTGCGCCCAAACACCTCCACCAAGGCTGCCGGCACCACCAGATAGCCCAGGCGCAAGCCCGGAAACAGCATTTTGCTGAAGCTCCCGGCATGGATCACTCGGTCGTGCACATCCTGGCTCTTGAGCGCCGCCAATGGCTGGCCCTGGTAGCGAAACTCGCTGTCGTAATCATCCTCCAGCACCCAACTGCCCTGCTTCTGCGCCCAGGCCAGCAAGGCCTGGCGGCGCGTCAGGCTCAACGCCACACCCAGCGGGCTCTGGTGGGCCGGCGTCACAATCGCCAGCCGTGCTTGCCGATCACGCTGGATGCCCTGCTCAACATCCAGCCCTTCACGGTCGACCGGTACCGGCACCAGCTCAACCCCTTGATGCCTCAATAACTGCCGCGCATGCACATAGCCCGGGTCTTCGTACCAGCAACGTTGCCCGGCCATTTGCAGTGCATCGCACAACAGCGTCAGGGAGCCGGCATACCCCGAACAGATAAATACCTGCTGGGGCGTACACTCCACGCCTCGGTACAACGCGAGATAGCTGGCAATCGCCACGCGTAACGCCTGGGCGCCGCGCACATCGCCCATGGCCAGGCTGTCGGCGTCGGTGCGGCGCACTTGCTGGGTGACCAGCCGTGCCCATAGCTTGCGCGGGAAGGCATCCAGCGCCGGCTGGCCCATTTGCAAGGCTGGCGGCGCCGATGTCGGCGGTGGTGCGACGGGCTGGGGCTTCATCGCCACCTGCGGCAATGTCCGCGCAATCACGGTGCCCGCCTGCCCACGCGCCTCAAAAAACCCCTCACTGACCAGCAACTGGTAAGCCGCCTCCACGGTCCCGCGGGCGATCTTGAGTTCCAGCGCCAGGCTGCGCACCGACGGCACCCGATCACCGGGGCCGAGTTGGCCCTGGTCGATGGCCAGCCGGAAGCGGCGGTAGATTTCCTGATATTTGGGCAATGACGACATCACAAGGGGGCTCGGCAGGACGACAAGGTGGAGTCTGATCATGTCCCAACCCACTTGTCCAATCATGCCCCTGTCGAGCAACCCGGCCACCACCGAAAATGGCGCATCTCTTAACGCAACCCAAGGATTACCCATGAAACACCGTCTCGATTACGGCAACGCCGCCCCTGCTGGTTACAAGGCCCTGGGCACCGTGCACAGCTATGTGCATGGCTGTGGCCTGGAGAAAGAACTGATTGAACTGGTGTACCTGCGGGTTTCGCAGCTCAACGGCTGCGCCTATTGCCTGGATTCCCATTCCCGCGGCCTGCTCAAGCAAGGCGCAAGCCTGGAAAAGATCATGCTGCTGGCCGCCTGGCGTGAAGCCTTGCCGTTGTTCACTGTGCGTGAACAAGCCGCCCTGGCCTGGGCCGAAGTGGTCACCCAGGTGGCGCAAACCCACGTGCCGGATGCCGACTACGCCGCCGTGGCAGCGGTGTTCAACGAGAAGGCAGTCGCCGACCTGACCCTGGCCATTTCCTTGATGAACGCCTTGAACCGCGTGGCCATCAGTTTTCGTAAAGTACCGGAGGCGATCAAGGCCCATCTGGAGAACCTTGATGAGCAATGAGCCCATTGAGTTCGCCCTGGTGGAAACCGAGACCGACTGCCTCGCAAGCTTCGCCGTGATGCAGCAACTGCGCCCGCACCTGACCGACGCCGCCAGTTTCGCCGCGCAGGTTCAACGCCAGCGCCAGAACGGCTATCATCTGCTGGCCGCACGCGAACACGGCAAAGTCATTGGCCTGGCCGGCTACCGCCTGACGGAAAACACCCTGTACGGCAAGTTCATCTACGTCGATGACCTGGTGGTAGAAGCCACCTTGCAGCGCCGACGCCTGGGCGAGCAGTTGCTCGACCGCGTCCGCGAAGAAACCCGCGCACGCGGTTATCGTTACCTGGTGCTGGACACCGGCCTGCATATGGCCCTGGCCCAGCGTTTCTATTTCCGCCAAGGCCTGCTGCCGCGAGGCATGCACTTTTCCCAGGACCTGAGCCAATGACCCGCGCCCTGCTCCTTAGCTTCAGCCCCCACGGCAAGGCCGCGCAGACCTTCAAGCTGGCCCGTGCCTTGCTCAACGACCTGGTGCCTGGCGCAGAGGTCATCGAACGCGACTACGGCAGCCAGGCGCTGGCGCCGCTGACCCGTGAATACGCGAATGCACTCACTACGCCTGGCGGCTTGAGTGGCAGCGCCACGGCGTTGTCGGAACAGCTGATCGTCGAACTGGAAGCCTGCGACCTGTTGATCCTCTGCACGCCGGTGCACAACTTCACCGTACCGGCGGCGCTCAAGGTCTGGATCGACCATGTGGTGCGCATCCATCGCAGCTTTACCATCAATGCGCAGTTCGAAAAAGTCGGCCTGCTCAAGGACCGCCGCACCTTCGTGCTGGTCAGCAGCGGCAATGCGCGCAAGGGGCATGAACCGGACTTTCTCACGCCTTACATGACCACCATCCTGTCTACGGTGGGCATCCACTCGGTGGATTTCGTCTACCTGGGCGCCATGGTGCGCGGTGAAGAAGCGGTCGCTCGGGCCGTGGAACAGGCACACCTGCAGCTATCGGCGGCAATCAGCACTGGCCTATAAAATTAATGGCGCTAGAATCAGCGCCATTCCTGCACCTGCCTCCCTGATACGAGCCACCCATGAGCTTTGATTTCGACACGATCCACCCCCGCCAAGGCACCGGCAGCACCAAGTGGAACCGTTACCCGCAAGACGTTCTGCCGATGTGGATCGCCGACATGGATATCGCCGCGCCACCCGCCGTCCTGCAAGCCCTGCACGCACGCCTCGACCAGCAGGTGCTCGGCTACAGCGTGGCTGGCGCGGATGTGCGCGAAGCCATCATCGCGGACCTGTGGGCCAAGTACGCCTGGCGCGTACAGCCTGAAGAGTTGCTGTTCCTGCCCGGTGTCGAGCCTGGTTTCAATATGGCCCTGCATGCGTTCGTACAGCCGGGCCAGCCCGTGGTGCTGCAAACCCCCAACTACCGGCCGATTCGCCTGGCACCGGGCCACTGGAACCTGCCGCGTATCGAAGTGCCGTTCGAGTTGATCAACGGCGAGTACATGACGCCCATGCCCGCCATGCGCCAGGCGCTGAAGGGTGCCGGTGCGCTGCTGCTGAGCAACCCGCACAACCCAGTGGGCAAGGTCTTTGCGCGTGAAGAACTGTTGGCCGTGGCCAACGCCTGCGTGGAGAACGGTGCACTGATCATCAGTGACGAAATCCACGCCGAGCTGTGCTTTGACGGCCGTCGCCATATTCCCACCGCCAGCCTCAGCCCCGAGATCGCCCAACGCACCATCACCCTGATGTCGGCGAGCAAGGCCTATAACGTCGCCGGCCTGAAGACTTGCTTTGCCGTGGTGCAAAATGCCGAGGTGCGCGAGCGCTTCAACAATGCCCGCTGCGGCATGGTCGACAGCGTCAGCCCGTTGGGCCTGGAAGCCACCCGCGCCGCCTACAGCCAGTGCAGCGAATGGCTGGATGCGCTGGTGCAGTACCTGCAAGCCAACCGCGACTACCTGCTGCACGCCGTGCAAACCCGTTTGCCCGGCGTGGTGATGCACGCGCCACAAGGCACCTACCTGGCCTGGCTGGATTGCAGCGCCCTGGGCCTTGCCGACCCGCAGCAGTTCTTCCTGGAGCAGGCCAGGGTCGGCCTGAGCGCAGGCATCGAATTCGGCGATGACAGCCAGCAATTCGTGCGCCTGAACTTCGGTTGCCCACGATCGATGCTCGAAGAGGGTTTGCAGCGCATGGAACGTGCACTGCGTCACCGCTAAAACGCATTTCACAACGTTTCGCAACGAGTGCCGAACCCCTGCTGTTACTGTTTTTGCCGACCCGTCCCACCGGCAACAGCAGGAGTTCCATGGCATGTCGACCCAGCCGCTTGATCGCTCGTCCGAGCCCAAAAGCCTTCCGCGCACTCTATCAACATCGGGCGAAGCATTTGCTGTGCTGCTCAAGAACAGCGCCCATAAAAAAGTCGAACCCCATGACAAGTCGCCATCGGGGCTCGATGCGAGCAAAAAAGACGGTTATGAACTCGCGGCCAAAGACGCCACGCCGCCTGCTGCCCTGGCCGACTACAAGGCCATCGGCCCGCCCGATGAAGTGGGTCCTGGGCTGATTCGTTATGAAACCCAGGACGGCAAGAAGATCATCGTCAGCGAGCACGACAGCCCGGAGCTGTTCAAGCAGGTCAGCCAGGACTTCAAGTCGCTCTCTGGCGTGGTCGCCAGCCAGAACGCCGGTTATCAGAGCCTGGGCGCCGAAGGCACTGCGCCGGGTGCATTGGCCGATTACAAAGCCCTCGGCCCGCCCGATGAAACCGGCCCTGGCGTGATCCGCTACGAGACCCAGGACGGCAGCAAGTTCGTGATCAGCCAGCGTGACAACCCCGAGGCTTTCCAAAAGGCCAAGGAAGCTTATGAAAGTTTCTCCGGCCTCTCCAGCAGTGAAGATGCCGGTTACCGTCGCGCCACCGACAACGAAGTATGGCCACCCTACGGCGGCACTGCGGTAGGCCCGGTTGACGAAGTGGGTCCCGGGCTGATCCGCTACGAAAGCAACGGCGAAAAAGTCGTCGTCGCCCGTGAAGACAACCCCAAGTTGTTCGACTACCTGGCGGGCCTTAATACGGTGTACTCCGACCCCGGCAAAAAAGCCGTGATTGAAGGCGAACTGAACAACGGTGCAGCACTGGCCGACGCCAACACGCCCGTGCCCGGGCTCAACGACTACAAGAACTTCAGCTGGAACAACGACCAGAAAGACAGCGTCCTCACCTACGAATTGCAGGACGGCACCAAGGTGGTGGTGTCTGCCGACGTCAGCCCCGAGCTGTTCAAAAGCGTGGCCACGGCCAACGACACCTGGGCCAAGATCCACACCAGTGAAGACGCCGGCTATAAGCTGGCCGGGCCGAATGACTTCCTGAAAAACACCGACATCACCTTCGGCTCTCCCGATGAACTGGGCGACGGCCTGATCCGCTATGAAACCAGCGAAGGCAAGGTCATCGTCTCCAAGGAACTGAGCCCACAGCTCTATGATGACGTGCTGGCCAAATGGGAAGCCTTCAGCGCCAGTTCCATCGACGACACCCGCACCAAGCACAACCTGCCCAAGGCTGATGACCTGGATGTGTTGAACATGGACACCGGCGTGCATTCGGACCCCAAGGACGACAAGTCGCCGACCATGAGCGTCAGTGAGTTGGCCACCACCCAACTGATCGACACCTACCGCGCTGGCGTCAAGGACGGCTCGATTCCCAAGGATGACCCACGGGCCAAGCTGGTGCGCGCCCTGGAAGCCCAGGCCGCGTACCAGAATGGCCATGGCATCACCGGCTATGAAGAAGCCAAACGCCCGTTCAACACCACCTGGCGCGAGTCGGATGACAAGCAAACCGAGCTGAGCGCGGCCGACATGCACGACATCATCGACGGCAAGGCCGTGCAAAAGCAGATCGGCGAGCTGTTCAACGACCCGACCATCCAGGCTGACTACAAGTCGAAAATGGACGACGCGCTCAACAAGTTGCCCAACAAGGATGAGGTCAAGCAGAAGCTGCTCGATCTCACCGCCAACCCCGACTACGTGCTGTACCTCAAAGACCTGCAAAACCAGGGCAAGGCCAGCGACGCACAAAAGGACTTGAGTGACACCCTCACCTCGCTGTCGCTGTTCGACCCCGAAGCCGCCAGCAAGGCCGCGCAAAATATCCAGGCCGACGGCTTGACCACCGACCTTAATGCGATCCTCTCGGACCCGAGCAAAATCTCCGACGACAACAAGGAGCTGGCGACCAAAGACTTGTTCGGCCTGCTCAAGGGCGTGCTCAAGGGCAACCTGCTCGACCTGCCGCGCCGCACCCAGGAAACCCTGGAGAAGTTCCTCAACGAGGGGCTGCAAGGCAAGGAGAAATCGGCCGGTGTCACCAAGGCCCTGGAAGAACTCGGCGAGGTCTACAAGAACAGCGGCACCATCAGCGAAGCCGACGTCAAAAAGGCCCTGAGCAAACCCTATATTGCGGTAGCGGATCGCGGCATGCTCGGTGAGGTGTTCAACACCCTTAACAGCAAAGGCATCCTGGGCTCCCTTGGCGCGGGTGTGACGCTGTTTTCGGCGATTTACCAACTGGTGGGCAAAGGCGGCAAACTCGGCGAAACCCCGGCGCAGCGCATGAGCATCGCCAAGGACTTCCTGAGTTTTGCCGGTGGCTCCAGCCACTTCGTGCGCCTGGGTGACAAGATCGGCGAGACCCTGGGCAAGGGCGGCCTGGTGGACTTCCTGGGCCTGGACAAAACCTTGCCGGAAATCTGGGGCAAGGAAGGCGTGACCGGCAAAATGCTGGATTTTGGCCCCGGCGGCGAGATCGACGCCAAGGTCAGCAAGGAAATCTCCGCGGCGCTGGATGCGGTGCCTGACAGTCAGTACGACGGCATCGGCAAGTTGTTTGGCGAAGGCGATACGGCGGTCAAGCAAGCCACCGATGGCCTGGCCACGCACCTGGACGACGGCCTGGCTGCCGCCGGTGCGGCCAAGTTGGGCGCGTCCAAGTCTGCGAAAATCGCCGGTTCCGTGATCAAGGTGCTCGGCCCGGCCACGGACATCGTCGGAGGGTTTGCCGATATCGTGCTCGGCGCCTTGGCGATCAAGAGCGGCGTCGACAGCAAAGACCCGCTGGCTCAGGCCGCCGGTGGCCTGCAAGTAGCCGGGGGCGCGTTCGGTGCCTCGGCCGGGGTCCTCGGGGCGGCGGCACTGTTTGGCGCAGGCACCGCAGCGGCATTGACCGGGCCGCTGTTTCTGGTCGGCGTGGTGCTGGCGGTGGTGGGCGGGATCATCGGCTACTTTGTCGACCACAACAAAAAGCAGAAGGCCACCAACGCGGAAAACGATTGGTATCGCGGCTTGGCCAACGACGGTCTATTGCAAAACGACTGGGCGGAAAAAGTCGAGTACGCCCACTACGAAATCCACCACTATCACGGCCGCGACACGCCGACCGATGACAGCATCTTTCGCTTCCAGCAATCGGAATGGCAGCACTTTGAGGAGACGCCGAGCAAAGGCGGCTCCTCGAGCAATCGGCTGGATGGGGATTTGCACAAGCACTACGAAGACCCAAACACACCGCCAAAGAACCTGCCCAGCGATGCGCCACCGGACAAACCGCAGCCGCACCCGCCGGGCGGTGGTGGGCCGCACATCAACTGATGCATTGGGCAGGCTCCCACACATCGATGTGGGAGCTGGTTAATGTGGGAGCTGGCTTGCCTGCGATGCAGACACCTCGGTGTGTCAGGTACACAGAGTTGATGGCATCGCAGCGGTGCGACGATTCGACAAGCCAGCTCCCACATTAGTCCGAGTATGGCTTTGCTGTTGCAGTGGCCCTTACATCCTTTTCGATGACGAAGTCAGCGGTCTTTTGATCTGTGCTTTTGATCTTGATCTGAAATCGCCCCCCCCAAATCACTGGCGGATTGCGGGCATGCCGAGCCATAGCGAGGCACCGAGTGTTGGGGCGAAGACTTTTTGGTTACTTTTGACTGGGCCGGCATTCCGGTCCTTGCAAAAGTGACCCGCTGTAAGAGCTGAACCATAGGCAGCCGTTACCGCAACAACGGATATGTACCCCGCCAAAAGCCCCCCATCACAGGCACCCCAGCTCTCACACTTGCGAACACATTTACAGCTTGGCAATCGACACTTCAGTCGACTTCACAAAGGCAATCACTTCACTGCCCACTTTCAATTCCAGGTCACGCACCGAGCGGGTGGTGATCACTGATGTGACGATGCCGGACGCGGTTTGCACATCAATTTCGGACACCACTTCCCCCAGCAGAATTTCCTTGATCACGCCCTTGAACTGGTTGCGCACGTTGATCGCTTTAATGGTCATGTCGGCTTTCCTTTTGGCTGTTGGGTCAATCCGCACGAATGCGCAGGCCCTCAAAATGCGTTATCGGCACCAACATTAAAAGGAATATATAAGTCTTTATTTATACGATAAAGGTATATATGAGGTGTTCGCCTGCCAACAGCCATTCAACACTTTGCCCTCTCCCGCTACAGCCGCATCCATAGAAACCCGCGTAAAGACGCTGCGCACAAGGTGGCACAGAGACTGCATATTCCTTTAAAGCATGATGGAACATGCCATTTCAATTTTCTGAATATAAGAAAAGCCTTCTCTCAACGCCTTGTCTGGAGCTGTTCCATGAAACCCTTTGCTTTATTGAGTGCCTGCGCCCTCGCCCTGTGCCTGCAACCCCAGGCCTTTGCCGCCGAAACCGACCCCGCCCAGGTCAACCTCGATTACGCCTACTATTCGCCCGTGAGCCTGGTGCTCAAGCATTTTGGCTGGCTCGAACAGGCGCTTCCCCACACCAAGGTCGGCTGGGTGCTGAGCCAAGGCAGCAACCGCTCGCTGGAATACCTCAACAGTGGCGGCATCGACTTTGCCTCGTCTGCCAGCTTGTCGGCGGTGTTGAGCCGCGCCAATGGCAGCCCGATCAAATCGGTGTACGTCTACAGTCGTGCTGAATGGACCGCACTGGTGGTGCGCAAAGACTCGCCGCTCAACACCGTCACAGACCTCAAAGGCAAAAAAATCGCCGCCACCAAAGGCACCGACCCGTACCTGTTCACCCTGCGCAGCCTGCAACTGGCGGGGCTGAAAAAGGATGATGTGGAGCTGGTGCATTTGCAACATCCCGACGGCCGCACCGCCTTGGAGAAAGGCGACGTAGACGCCTGGGCCGGCCTTGATCCACACATGGCTGCGAGTGAAATCCAGGCCGGTTCGCGCTTGCTGTATCGCAATAAAGACTTCAACAGCTACGGCGTAATCAGCGTCACCGAGCAATACGCCAAACAGCACCCGCAGACCATCACCAAGGTCCTCGGGGCCTATGAGAAGGCGCGTGATTGGGCCGTGAAGCACCCGGATGAATTCGCTAAATTGCTCGCAGACGAAGCCGGCTTGCCGCTGGAAGTGGCCAAGCTGCAATTGTCGCGCACCGACTTGAGCAACCCGCTGCTGAGCGCCAGGGACGTGGCGTCATCCAAGGCCGCCGCGCCGATCCTGGTGTCCGAGGAATTAGTCCGTCGTGGCGTGGATGTCGACCCCGTGATCGATCAGTTGATCGACACTTCGTTTGGCCAAACCCTGCCCAAGCCTTAAGGGAGGCGTGATGACCGATAAAAGCCAATCACTGCCGCTACCGGCACCCGTGGTGATCAACCGAAGCGCCTGGCCAAAACGGCTCAAGGGCCTGGTGCTGCCGGTACTGATCCTGCTGGTACTGGAGGGCGTGGTACGCATCGGCTGGCTGCCGTCCTACCAGATGCCGGCCCCCAGCGACATCGCAGTGACCCTCACCGACCTGGCCGAAGGCGCGTTGTGGAAACACATCAGCGCCAGCCTGCTGCGGGTACTGGCGGGGTTTGCCATCGGTGCCAGCCTGGCCCTGGTGTTTTCCGCCTGGGTGGGGTTGAGCCGTGAAGCCGAAGCGTATCTGGAACCGACCTTCGCCGGGCTGCGCTCGATTCCGAGCCTGGCCTGGGTGCCGCTGTTGCTGCTGTGGCTGGGTATCGATGAAACCTCCAAGGTCGTGCTGATCGCGATTGGCGCGTTCTTTCCGGTGTACCTCAGCGGTGTCGCGGCGATTCGCAATATTGACCGCAAGCTGGTGGAAGTCGGGCAAATGTACGGTTTCAGCCGAGCACGCCTGGTGCGCCGGATTCTGCTGCCCGCCGCCCTGCCCGGCCTGTTCACGGGGCTGCGCAGCGGCTTGAGCCTGGCGTGGATGTTCTTGGTGGCGGCCGAACTGATCGCGGCCACCAAGGGTCTCGGTTACTTGCTCAGCGATGGTCGGGAAACCTCACGGCCAGACATCGTGCTGGCCGCCATTACCGTGTTGGCACTGCTGGGCAAGCTCAGCGATGGCCTGCTCGCAGCCTTGGAGAAACGCTGCCTGGCCTGGCGCGACACCTTCACAGGCGAAGGCGCGGAGCAATGAGTATGCAAGCGTTATTGGAGCTTCGCGTGGCGCGCAAAAGCTTTGCCGGCATTACGGTGCTGAACAACGTGCAGTTGGCGCTGCAACCGCGCGAAACCGTCAGCCTGCTCGGGCCCAGCGGTTGTGGCAAAAGCACGTTGTTGCGCATCGTCGCCGGCCTGGAGACCGACTTCCAGGGCGAACTGCGCAGCCCCGAAGGCGAAGTTGCCTTTGTGTTCCAGGAACCACGGCTGATGCCCTGGCTGACGGTGGAACAGAACATCGGTTTGCGCGATGACAACCACTATGACAAGGCCTGGGTTACCCAGTTGATCGCAGAAGTCGGCCTCACCGGCTTCGCCCAGGCGCTGCCCAAAGCCTTGTCCGGCGGAATGGCGCAACGCGTGGCCATTGCACGCGGGCTGTATTCACGCCCGCAGGTGTTATTGCTCGATGAGCCGTTCAGCGCAGTGGATGCCTTTACCCGCATGAAACTGCAGGACTTGCTGCTGCAACTGGCCGAGCACCATGGGATTGCCTTGCTGCTGGTGACCCACGATGTCGACGAGGCGCTGTACTTGAGTGACCGGGTGCTGGTGATGGACAACCGGCCGAGCAGTATTCGCCGGGAACTGGCAGTCGACCTGCCACACCCAAGGGACCGGCGTGACCCGGCGCTGGCGCAGCTCAAGGCACAGTCTTTGACCGAATTGCAGCGCGCGCATGTGATTTAGGTCCCTGGAAATGGATTAACTTCCTGTGGCAAGCAGGACTGTTATGCCAAGCCCACCTGTTGTGGCGAGCCTCTGCCACTAGGAGCCTGATGGCCAGCGTGAAGCGTCAAGCCAGGGTTCGGCTGAGTGTCACCCAATACCGCGTGCGCGCTCGCACCTCAAACCCCAGGGTCTGGGCCAGCAGTGTGAGGATGCGGTCGGTGTCATCCAGGCGAAAGCTGCCGGTGACCCGCAGCGTTTCCAGGCTCGGGTCCCAGCGCAACACGCCAGGGCGGTAACGTTCCAGCTCACGCAGGAAATCCCCAAAGGGTTGGTTCTGTGCGGTCAATACACCGTCACGCCAGCCCAGTTGCTGCACATCAAACGCCGCCCTGGCACTTAGCCCGCGAGGCTTTAACGAGGCTTGCTGACCGCTGTCCAACGTCGTCAATTGCCCGGCCAGATCACGCACCTGCACCGCGCCCTTGAACACCGACACGCGGCAGCCGGACGCCAATTGCCGTACGCACACTTCAGCCTGGCTCACCTCTACCTGGCCGTAGCGCGTGTGCACACTGATCGCTGCCGCGACCGGCACCGTCAGCGCCAACTCGCCGTCCACCAGCGTGATGCGCCGCTGTGCCAGGTCAACATCCACCGCCGTCGCCGTGTTGAGTTGCAAGCTGCTGCCATCGGCCAACGGCAGGCGTTTGCGCTCGCCGGTGGCGGTGTGCAAATCAGCCCGCCATGCCTCGATGGGCAACTGACGGCTGATCAGCCAGGCGGTCGGCACCAGCGCCGCTACGCCCAAGGCCCGCTTGAGCAACGCACGTCGCCCCGGTTGCGGGCGGTCGAGGCTGGCCATCGCCACGGCCTGGGGCAAGTCACGCAAGCGCTGGCGCAGCGATTGGGCTTTCTGCCAGGTCTGTTCGTGCTGAGGGTGGCTGTCGCGCCAAGCCTGCAAATTGGCGTGGTCACGCTCGGTGGCCGCTTCGGACTCCAACAACGCCAACCACTGCGCCGCAGCACGCGCAACCTCGTGACTCATAGGGCCACCAACAGGCAATGTTCATAGGCCTGGGCCATGTAGCGCTTGACCGTGCGCTCAGAGACGTCGAGCCGCTCGGCAATTTCGCGATAACCCAGGCCTTCCAACTGGCTCCACAGAAACGCGCGCCGCACCACCCGCGGCAAACCGTCGAGCAACTCATCCAGAGCGTGCAAGGTCTCCAGCACCAGCCAGCGTTGCTCGGGCGACGGCACGCAGGTTTCGGGCAAATTCGCCAGCGCCTTCAGATAGGCTTGCTCAAGGCTGCGGCGCTGATGAAAGTTGGCCAGCAAACGCTTGCCGACCGTCACCAGATACGCCCGTGGCTCCTGCATCTGCGCAATCGGCTGGGCACTGGCCAGCACCCGCACAAAGGTGTCCTGGCTCAGGTCCGCCGCATCCCAGGCATTGCCCAGGCGCCGCCGCAACCAGCTTTCGAGCCAGCTGCGATGGTCGCGGTACAAACGCGACAGGGTCATTTCGCCAGTGTGGGTCGGGGCAACAGCATCAGTCATGAAAAGCAACCTGCGCAGCGCGAGTGAGTCTCAAATGAGATTCATTCTATTTAATATCGCTGCTGATCACCACGCTCTTTTCAACATTGCGTTTATGCACTGGGTGACAAGCCGGTCTTTACTATTTGTCTTGATATGGATATTTTATCCAACTCCGCCCACGAGGTACGCCCATGCAATTGCCTGACTATTCAGATGTCGTCGCCGCCGCCCAACGCCTGCAAGGCTTTGCCCATCAAACGCCGGTGTTTACCTCACGCACCCTCGACGCTGAAACCGGTGCCCAGGTATTCATCAAGTGTGAAAACCTGCAACGCGCTGGCTCGTTCAAGTTTCGCGGTGCGTTTAATGCCCTGTCGCAGTTTGACGCACACCAGCGCAAGGCCGGGGTGGTGGCGTTCTCTTCCGGCAACCATGCCCAGGGTATTGCGCTGGCCGCCCAATTGCTCGGCATGCCGGCGACCATCGTGATGCCCACCGACGCGCCGGCCGCCAAAGTGGCCGCGACCCGGGAATATGGCGCCAGCGTGGTGCTGTATGACCGCTTCACCGAAGACCGTGAGCAGATAGGCCGCACCCTGGCAGTTGAGCACGGCATGACATTGATCCCACCGTATGACCATCCACACATCCTCGCCGGCCAAGGCACGGCCGCCAAGGAACTGTTGGAATTCACCGGCCCTCTGGACGCCCTGTTCGTCGGCCTGGGCGGTGGCGGCATGCTCTCGGGCACCGCGTTGTCGACCCGTGCGCTGGCACCCGATTGCCAACTGTTTGGCGTTGAGCCCGAAGCAGGCAATGACGGCCAGCGTTCATTCCAGACCGGCAGCATCGTGCACATCGACACCCCGGCGACCATCGCCGACGGTGCGCAAACCCAACACCTGGGCAACTACACCTTCCCGATCATCCGCGACAAGGTGACCGACATCCTCACCGTCTCCGACGCGCAATTGGTGGCCTCGATGAAGTTCTTTATGCAACGCATGAAAATGGTGGTCGAACCCACCGGCTGCCTGGGCCTGGCGGCGTTGCGCCAGCTGGGCGAGCGGTTCAAGGGCCAGCGCGTGGGCATTATCGTCACTGGTGGCAATGTCGACATCGCGCGCTACGCCGCGTTGCTCAGCGAGGCGTCATGAACATCATCCACACCGAGGCCGCCTCGGCGCCCGCCGGGCATTACTCCCAGGCCGTCAGCCACGGCGACACGCTGTATATCTCCGGGCAATTACCGGTGAGCCCGCAGGGGCGCCACAACCTTGAAGCATCGTTTGCCGAACAGGCCCAGTTGGCGCTGGCTAACCTGCTGGCCATCTTGAAAGCCGCCGGCGGCTCGCCCCAGGATCTGGTGAAGGTCACGGTGTATGTGGCCGGGGTTCAGCATTGGCCGCAATTCGACCGTATTTACGCCGCCGCGCTGGGCGAGCACCGCCCTGCCCGCGCGGTGGTGCCGGTGCCCGAGTTGCACCACGGTTATCTGGTGGAGATTGAAGCTGTGGCGCGCTACTTGGCGTAGGTGTAGACCGCCGCCCGTGAAACGCCCAGGTGCGCGGCCACGGTCTCCATGGCCCGGCGAATGTCCATGCAGCCCGAGTCCTTGAGCTCTTGCAGCAACAGCCGTCGATCCGCCGCCTTGAGCGCGCGCGGGGTGGTGGCCAGGCGTGCGGCGAACTGGTCGATGCGGGTGCGAATCACATCGGCGCCGGACGGCTCCAGGGATTCAATAAGGGTGTCGCCAGTGACCGAGCCAAATTGCTCAAGCATGCCCTGCAGGCCACGAAACAATGAGAGATCGACGTTCATGCACAAGGCCGCGACGTACTTGCCACTGGTGTCCTTGATGCCGATCGAGGTGCTTTTGACCTGGCGCCCATCGCTGAATTGGTTGCGGTAGTTGGCAATGATCTGCGGGTAGTCGGGGTCGGCAATCCGCGCCAGGCCCAACTCGGTGGTCGGGTCGCCCGGCGAGCGCCCGGAGAGGTTGTTATGGATCGCCAGGATCGCCTGCTGCGGGTCGCGCAAATCGTGCAGCACGACCTCACAGAACGGGCTGAAGGTTTTGCTCAAGCCTTCGGCAATCTGTTCGAGCTGGCTGATCAGGGTGGTTTCTTCGGGAGAGGTCTTTTTCATGCAAGACAACATATCCAGTCCTGGACAGGCCGTCAATTTGGACGCTGTCCGCCCTTGTGGAGCGTTAACCATGGACACCCCAGCAGCATTGCTAGACAGCGTGAAAATGCAGCGCAACATCCAGCGCATGCAACAGCGTGCCGACAGCCTGGGTGTGCATTTGCGCCCCCATGTCAAAACCCACAAGTGCGCCGAAGTGGTGGCCGCGCAGATAGCGGCCGGTGCCCGTGGCATCACCGTATCGACGCTCAAGGAAGCCGAATATTTCTTTGAGCTGGGCATCCAGGACATCCTCTACGCCGTCGCCATGGCCCCGCACAAACTGCCCCAGGCCCTGGCGCTGCGCCGCCGGGGTTGCGCGCTGACGCTGATCACCGACAGCCTCGCCGGCGCCCGGGCCATCGTCGATTTCGGCGGCGAGCAGGGTGAAACCTTTGCCGTGATGATCGAGATTGATTGCGACGGCCACCGTTCCGGGGTCAAGCCGCAGGACGCGTTATTGCTCGACATCGCCCGACTGCTCGGTGACAGCCTCGTCGGCGTATTGACCCACGCAGGGGAAAGCTACGGCCTGGATACGCCTGAAGCGTTGCAGGCCATCGCCGAACAGGAACGCGCACGCTGCGTTGAAGCGGCGCAACGTATCCGTACCGCCGGGATGGCCTGCGATCAGGTCAGTGTCGGCTCCACGCCTACCGCGTTGTCGGCCGTAAGCCTTGAAGGCGTGACCGAACTGCGCGCGGGTGTGTATGCGTTTTTTGACCTGGTGATGCACAACATCGGCGTATGCCGCACCGAGGAACTGGCCTTGAGCGTGCTGACCACAGTGATCGGCCATCAAGCGGAAAAAGGCTGGATCATCACCGATGCCGGCTGGATGGCCATGAGCCGGGATCGCGGCACGCAAGCGCAAAAACGCGACTTTGGTTATGGCCAGGTGTGCAATGAGCACGGGGAGTTGATCGACGGCTTGCTGTTGAGCAGCGCCAACCAGGAACATGGCGTGGCGCGGTTCGAAGCGGGCGGCGTGGATGTGGTGACGCAATTTCCGCTCGGTACGCGCCTGCGTATTCTGCCCAATCATGCCTGCGCCACGGGGGCGCAGTTCGGCAACTATAACGCCGTGTTGCACAACGGTGAAGTGCAACGCTGGGAACGCTTGCGCGGCTGGTAGTCGACCTTTCAAGGGCTGCTATAGCCCCTGTGGGAGCTGGCTGTATTTCAAATCAAGCTCGACGCGGCTGTCACAGACCCTGTAGGAGCTGGCTGTATTTCAATTCAAACTCTGCGAGGCTGCCACAGACCCTGTGGGAGCTGGCTTGCCTGCGATGGCGGTCTCCCAGTAGCAAATGGGCCAACTGACCCGACGCTATCGCAGGCAAGCCAGCTCCCACAATTCTGGCTGTATTTCAAATCAAGCTCGACGCGGCTGTCACAGACCCTGTAGGAGCTGGCTGTATTTCAATTCAAACTCTGCGAGGCTGCCACAGACACTGTGGGAGCTGGCTTGCCTGCGATGGCGGTCTCCCAGTAGCAAATGGGCCAACTGACCCGACGCTATCGCAGGCAAGCCAACTCCCACAATTCTGGCTGTATTTCAAATCAAGCTCGACGCGGCTGCCACAGACCTTGTGGGAGCTGGCTTGCCTGCGATGGCGGTCTTCCAGTAATAAATGGGCCAGCTGACCTTCGCTATCGCAGGCAAGCCAGCTCCCACATTCAGGCATCCTCAAGTATGAGGTCGGCGCCCTTCTCCGCCACCATCAATACCGCTGCATGGGTGTTACCCGAGGTCACATTCGGGAAAATCGACGCGTCCACAATGCGCAAGCCGTGCAACCCGTGCACCTTCAAGCGCTTGTCCACCACCGACACCTGCGGGTCCGAGCCCATCGCACAGGAGCCGCACAGGTGGTAGATCGAGCCGCTGTTTTCGCGGAAGTATTGCAGCATCTGCTCGTCGCTCTGCACGGCCGCGCCGGGCAACACCTCGGCCACCGTGATGCCTTTGAGCGCAGGTGCCTGCATGATCTTGCGCATCAAGCGGCTGCCCTGGATGACTTCGTCAATGTCCTTTTGCGTACTCAGATAGTTCGGATCGATCAACGCCGCATCCCGCGGGTTGTTCGAGGCGATGCGGATGGTGCCACGACTGGTCGGCCGGCACGGGTTGAAGCACAGCAGGAAACCGGAATACGGCTCGGGCTTGAGGCTGGCCTTGTTGTTTTTCGGAATCTGGTACGACAGCGGGTTAAAGTACAACTGCAGGTTCGGGTCCGCCTGCTGGTCGTTGCCGCGAAAGAAACCACCGGCCTGGTTGACGCTCATCGCCAACGCGCCCTTGCGAGTGAACAGGTATTTCAGGCCCAGTTTCAGCTGGCCGAACAAAGAGCTGAGTTCGTCATTGAGGGTGGGAATATTGGCCTTGTAGTAGTAGCTGGCGCACAAGTGGTCCTGCAGGTTTTCACCTACGGCCGGCAGGTGCTTGACCAGTGGGATGCCGTGTTCAGCCAGCAGTTGCTGATCGGCCACGCCGGACAGTTGCAGGATCTTCGGCGTGTCGACGGCACCCGCGCAAAGGATCACTTCCTTGCGTGCCTTAAAGGTGCGCACCACGCCCTTTTGGGACACGCGAATCCCGCTGGCGCGTTGCTGGTCATCAAACAGCACACGATCAACCAGTGCATGCAACTCCACGGTCAGGTTCGTGCGACTGAGCGCCGGATGCAAATGCGCAAAGCTGCTTGAGCAGCGCTCGCCATTGCGGGTGTTGACGTCATACAAGCCCGCGCCTTCGAAATGGGGGCCATTGAAGTCATCACTGAGGCCGTAGCCGAGCTGTTCGCAGCCCTTGAGGAACACGTCACAAATCGGGTGGGTCTGGCCCTTCATCGGTGTGATGCTGATGGGGCCGCTGCCGCCGTGGTACTCGGTGTCGCCCAGCGGGTGATTTTCCAGTTTGCGGAAGTACGGCAGTACATCCTTGAAACCCCAACCGTCGTTACCGTTGGCCGCCCAGTCATTGAAGTCATGGGCCTGACCGCGCACGTAGATCATGGCGTTGATCGAACCCGAACCGCCCTGCACCTTGCCGCGCGGCGCATAGATTTCCCGGCCAGCCAAGTGTTTTTGCGGCTGGCTGTAGTACATCCAGTTAAAGGTCGGGTTGTAATACATCTTGGCGAATCCGACCGGGATCTTGAACCACCAGGAACTGTCTTTGCCACCGGCTTCCAGCAGCAACACCGAGTATTCGCCCGAAGCGGAAAGCCGGTTGGCCAGAACGCAGCCGGCAGCACCCGCGCCGGCGATGATGTAGTCATATGTCATTCACGGTTACCGCGTAAGTCGTTTTTATCAGCCCTTGGCGGGCGAAGTGTCTTTGACGTCAGCTGGCGTCGGCGCCATCTGCAGGTGCAAACGCTCGCCGGTGTACGGCGTGTGTTTGCGCACCACGTCCATGTTCAGCTCCACGCCCAGGCCCGGTTCGGTGGACGGGATGATGTAGCCGTCCTCCCATTGCAGCGGCTTGGTCAGCACTTCGGCGTGGAAACCGCCCCAGGTCATGATGCTTTCCTGGATCAGGAAGTTCGGCGTGCACGTGGCCAGCTGGAAACTCGCCGCCGCGCCGATCGGCCCGTTGTACAAGTGCGGCGCGATTTGCGCGTAATAGGCTTCTGCCATGCTGGCGATCTTCTTCGCCTCCAGCAGCCCGCCGCAACGCGCCACGTTCATTTGCAGGATCGACGCGCCGCCGGCCTGCAGCAGTTTGAAAAACTCGTACTTGGTGGTCAGGCGCTCGCCGGTGGCAATCGGGATGCTGGTCTTGGCCGCGACCTGGGCCATCGCGTCTTCCTGGCCAGGCGGCACCGGTTCTTCGAACCACAGCGGGTCGTATTTCTCCAGACGCTTGGCCAGGCGGATCGCCGATGACGGCACCATCTGCCCATGGGTGCCGAACAACAGGTCGCACTTGTCGCCCACCGCCTCGCGGATCTTGCGGCAGAAAGTCTCGCAACGCTCCAGCACTTCCAGCGAAATCTGGTGGCCGGAGTACGCGGTGTACGGGCCGGCCGGGTCGAACTTCACGGCAGTGAAGCCTTTGTTCATATTCTCGATGGCGCACTCGGCGGCCAGGTCCGGGTCGTCGTAGTCGTACTCGCCCTTGCTGTTGACCGGGTACAGGTAGGTGTAGGAACGCAGGCGCTCGTTGACCTTGCCACCCAGCAGCTCATAGACCGGCTTGTTGGCGGCTTTGCCGATGATGTCCCAGCACGCCATTTCCAGGCCGCTGACCACGCCCATCATGGTCAGGTCCGGGCGCTGGGTGAAACCGCTCGAATAAGCCTGGCGGAAAAACCGCTCGATGTGGTGCGGGTCGTGGTTGAGCAGGTAGCGCTCGAACACATCCTCGATGATCGGCAGCATGGCCTTGGGACCAAAGGTGGCGGCGTAAATCTCACCGACACCTTCAATGCCGCAGTCGGTCTTGAGTTTGACGAACAGCCAATACATGCCACCGATATGCGGTGGTGGGACGGCAACGATATGGGTTTCAAGGGCGACGATTTTCATCTCAGGCACCTGTCTGGTTGAATTTTTTACGGTTGATTCGAGCGCGCAGCGTCAGGGCCGCAAGCGTCCCGAGCACGCCGATAAAGGCGATGTAGCCGAAATACAGGTTGTAACCGGCCTTGCCTGGGTAGGTATCGGTCAGGTAGCCATTGATCAGCGGGATAAAGGTGTCGGGCAGGTAACCCACCACCGAGACGATGCCGATGGCCAGGCCGGTGATTCGCAGCGGAATGTCGCAGCTGTCGAGAATCGCCCAGTACAGACCGCGAATCGCATAGGTCATCAGGCCGATAAAGATCACCGTGCCGATCAGCAGGCCGAGGCTGTTGAGCGCCGGGAACACGATCAGCCCGACCATCGCCAGGGTCACCAGCACCAGCGCGACGATCAGCACCGAGATGTTCGAGAACTTGTCGCCCAGCCAGCCGCCGCCGATGCCGCCGATGGGGCGCATCCACAGTTTGATGGTGGTGATGGTGCCGGCCATCACCGCAGTCATGCCGCTGCCTTGCAAGTAGTCGGAGAAGCTGTAGGTAGCCCAGAACATGTGATAACCGCAGAACACAATGGCGGTCACCAGCCACAGCTCGGGGATTTTCACCAGGGTGGTCAGGTCGGCGATCAGGTTGAACTTGCCCTTCTCTACCGCTGGCGTCTCGGCCAGAGACTTGGGATCTTTGAGCAGTACCAGCCCGCAGCCAATGGCTATACAGATAAACGAGTACAGGTACACCACGTGCTTGAAGCCTTGGGCCGCCGACTGGCTTTGAGTTTCGGTGGCATAGGCAAACAGGCCCAGGGCCACGGTCGCCAGCAAGGCTTCCACCAGCCCGCGACCGCCATCGAGAATGCCGAAGAACCGCCCCTGCTCACTCTGATGAGCAATCATCTTCACGCGCTTGAGCACCGAGGCCCAGAACGTCAGGCCAGTGGTCAGGCCCCAGCAACCGAAAATGATCATCAGGCCGGTCATTGACGGCACGCTGGCGTACCACAGGCCCAGTGCGCCGGTGGCGACCAGCGAGAAGAAGATCAAAAAGCGTGGCGGCAAACGGTCGGCCAGCCATCCGCTGGGCAGGTAGCTAAGCAAAAAGATCGTGCCGAGCATGGAGTACAGGTAGCCCAGTTGACTGTGGTTGATCTGGAACACGTCGAGCATGGTGGTCTGGTAGACCTGGCGCAGGTAGAGGATCGGGTAGATCGCGCCGGCGGCGAGTACCAGCAACAGCAATTGGAAATAACGGCTGGCAGTGTCGTTTGCCGCGGGCACGGCAACGGAAACCTGGGCAACGGGTGCAGGCTTGGACATCATGTGGACCTCAGGCACCCGCTGCGCGGGCGCCCTGATAATTGTTTTTATTAAAGGTGCAACAGGTGCGCGTGGATCAGTACTTCATGACCACCAGGCGGGTCTGGGTAAACTCAAGCATCCCGTGCTTACCGTCATCGCCGCCCAGCCCTGAGCGTTTCCAGCCGGCGTGGAAACCCTGATACGGGTCTGCCGGCGTGCGATTGACGTACAACTCTCCGGCTTCGATGGCATTCGCCACTTTCATTGCCGTGCGGTAGTTCTCGGTGTAGAGCACCGATGACAGGCCGAACTGATGGTCGTTGGCCATGGCCAGCGCTTCGTCGATGTCGCGGTACTTGAGCACCGGCAACACCGGGCCGAAGATTTCTTCCTGAATGATTTCCATGTCCTGGCGGCAACCGCTGAGCAAGGTCGGCGGATAGAAATGGCCCGGCCCGGCTGGCAGCACACCACCTGTTTCCAGTACAGCACCGGCAGCGACGGCGCGCTCGACCATGGCGTGGATATTCTTTTGCGAGCTGGCGTTGACCAACGGGCCCATCAGGCTTTCGTCCGTGGAACGGTCACCGAACTTCACCGCGCTGATCTTGGCTTTCAGCAAAGCGAGGAATGGCTCATAAATACTTTCGTGCACATACACGCGTTCCACCGCCGTACACAGCTGACCGCAGTGGGTGATCTTGGACGCAACGATAGCGCTGGCGGCTGTTTCCAGGTCGGCATCCGGTTCGATGATTGCCGGGGTCTTGCCGCCCAATTCCAGGGATGGTTTGGCGATATTGGCCTTGCAGTAATCCAGCACGATACGCCCGGCGTTCACGCTGCCGGTGAGGGTGATCAGGCCGACGGCCTTGTGCGTGCAGACGCTGGCGGCGGTGGCGTGGTTCATGGTCAGGATGTTGATCACACCGGCTGGAATACCGGCTGTCACCACTGCCTTGGCAATTTCAAACGCCGACAGTGGCGTGTTGTTGCTGGGCCGCACCACCACGGTATTACCCGCGATCAGCGCCGGGGCGATCTTGCGCAACAGCGTGTAGACCGGGTAGTTGAACGGGATCAGACAGGCCACCACACCAATCGGCTCGCGGTGCAGGAACAGGTTTTCGTCCGAGGTATCGCTGGGGATGATTTCGCCTTCGATGCGGCGCGCCCATTCGGCGTGGTAACGGGTAATTTGCGCGGCGTAGCGGGCTTCGTTGCTGGCGTCAGTGACGCTCTTGCCGGACTCGCTGGCCAAAGCCGTACCGATGGCTTCGGCGTGGCTGTCCAGGGCATCAGCGAAGGCACGCAGGTGCTCGGCGCGTTCGATGCTGGTGAGCGTGCCCCAGGTTTTCTGGGCGCGGGCGGCGGCGTCGACGGCGGCGATGGCCTCACCGGCGGTGGCGGCGCTGACATGGCCGACCAGGGATTCATTGGCAGGGTTGTAGACCGCGATCAGGGCGTCGCTGGCGGGTTCGACGAACTGACCGTTATAGAAATTGCGCTCGAATTGCATGTGGTTTGCCCAACGTTGTTGTTTTGCGAGTGACATGCAGTTTTGTCGTTGTTAGGGGGGCGGGCAAACGACTTATTGGATGGGGTAACGTGCGAAAAATGAAGGTTTGTGTGTCTGTAGCGGGAATATATCTCCTGAGTGGTTGAAGCAAAAGCACAGCCAAAGCGGCCATGATCAGGCAAGCTGCACACGGTCAACTGTGGGAGCTGGCTTGCCTGCGATAGCGGTTTGTCGGTGTACATATCCATTTCTGCGGTAACGGCTTCTATTGGTTCCGCTCTTACAGCGGGTCACTTTTGGCAAACGCCCCAAAAGTAACCAAAAGGTCTGTGCCCCACCACTCGGCACCTCGCTTAGGCTCGGTGTGCCCTCACTCCGGCTTGAATCCGTGGGCCGCCGCGATGGGCCATCCTTGGCCCAGCGCGGCTAACCCGGCGTCCTGCCGGGTTACCCACGGATTCAAGCCTGCGTTCGGCCATCGTGGTTAACGGGGCGTCTCAGATCAAGATCAAGATCTACAGCACGGCGGCCTGAAAGCCGACCTGAGTGGTTGAAGCAAGAGCCAGATCAAGTGCAAGGCAAAAGCCTATCTGAATACACTGAAGAACTGCTTTTCTGTGGGAGCTGGCTTGCCTGCGATGCAGACACCTGGGTACATCAGGCACACCGAGTTGATGCCATCGCAGGCAAGCCAGCTCCCACCTTTGACAGAGTATGGCTCTGCTGTTGCTGTTGCTGTTGCTGTTGCTGTTGCTGTTGCAGTTGCTCCGGCCCTTACATCCTTTTCGATGACGAAGTCAGCGGTCTTTTGATCTGCGCTTTTGATCTTGATCTGAAATCGCCCCGTCAAACACGATGGCCGGAATCTGACAGGGATTTGGGGGGTAAACCGGCAGGGATGCCGGTTTAGCCGCGCTGGGCCAAGGATGGCCCATCGCGGCGGCCCCCCAAATCACTGGCGGATTGCGGGCATGC